>URBK01000009.1 GCA_900546065.1 uncultured Alistipes sp. | reverse complement strand
AAACAAACTAGAACAAGTACTAAAAGAGAAGACAGAAAATGGGACCAAAATTAAATTAGTCGGAGGTGAGCCATTTTTGGTTTTTCCAAAAATCAAAAGGTTATGCGAGGCCCTATGGGCTATGTCATTAGAGGAACAAATACACATACAAATTACGACTAATGGGACTTTGGTTCATGATGAGATTCAAGATTGGTTATATGAAAATAGGACGCAAATAGATTGCAAGTTAAGCATAGATGGAGATCGTAATTCTCAAGAATGTAACAGACCTCATTCCTTTGACAAAATAGACATTCCGTTTTTTGTGAACACATGGCCTGATGGCTCCATTAATATGGTCATTACACCACAAACAATACATAATCTTGCAGATAACATAATTTTTTTACACGAATGTGGATTCAAGAATATTATGTCTCTATTTGCAATTTTGACGGATTGGAAAGATTGTTATTGTGAGAGAGAATACTATTCTCAACTTATTGAATTAGTAGATTTCTACCTAAATAATCCTCAATTTCATAGGTTTAATCTACTGAATAACAAGATAGAAAGGACGTTAAACACAAGTTACGATAAGCCACTTTGTGAAGTCGGACGAAAAATTGTATACGACATAGAATCCGATAGATATTACCCATGTCATCTGTTTTTTCCGTCAGTCTGCGGGGAAATTTCTCAAAAAGAAATAGAATCTTTTGATTTTGCAACAAGATCTCACAATGAGGAGCCGCAATGCCTATCATGCAAATTTATAAACATCTGTCATACGTGTTACGCGGCAAACTATATTGAGCGAGGGGCTTTGTCTAAACGTGATATGACAATGTGTACTTATCGGAAGTTATCATTCCTAGCAACGGCAAAACTTGAATACAGTAAAATTATTGTTATAAAAGAACCATCTTCGACAGATATTCTGAAAATGAAAGCAATTCAGTATCTTCTTGAAGATTTAAATATAATAGAGAACAATATGAGCAAATAGATGTAACCTACATTATGACAAAAGCACCGCATCTGATATTTATGATAACAGAACGATGTAATTGTAATTGTTTCTTTTGTAGTCGAAATAATTTACATGCATCTACAACTGATCCTTCTTTAGAACAACTAATTAAGGCGTTCAATATACTTTACAATGAGTACCCATTATCAAAGTTAATACTATCAGGAGGGGAGCCAACTTTATCAAAACACTTTACGGAAATTGTGGCTTATACTACGGATTTATACAAAAAAGTCGAAATACAATCAAACGGCACATTATCTACTCCCATCGTAGACTACATTCGTCCGTATATGAAAAAAAACCTGCATCTCCAAGTGTCATTAGATGGTATTGCTGAATTTCATAATCAGATTAGAGGTAAAAATGTATTTAACCAAGCTATAAATGTGATTCAATCATTAGATGATGTACACGATCACATAACGATATCAATGACGGTAACTCCTCGAAATTTTCAATACTCATTAAAGTTAGCTCAAGAGTTAAATGATTTAAGATTTAGGAAACTTAAGGTTTCGATTGTACAGCCCCAAGACCCTAGTACAGAAGAACTTATAACCAATAAAGAATGGAATGAGTTTGTTGATACTTTGCTTCCCCTCTGTTATTATCCTGTAGACATCAGTAAATTGTTCGATTTTGAAATGATGGACGATTTTTTAGAAAGTGGTCGAATATGGAATGGAACAACAAACTGTGGCAGAGGTGAGACTCATATGTATATACAGTCGAACTTTAATGTACTTCCATGCACTTGTATACCAAACAGTGTAGGGAACTTGTTGGAAGACAATATTGGCAATATCAAAGAACGTTTAGCTAAGTCAAATGATATTGTTGTTTCAAAAGAATCTGTTTGCTATACATGCAAGTATCGATCTATTTGTAATGGTGGTTGCCCGGGTTACTCAATAAAAGTTTTTGGAAAGTTAGGTATGGGAGATATACGTTGCCCAATTGTACGAAGTAAAGCAGCAGAAATGGGGTTATTATAAATAATAAGATGCATTGCTAAATAATTTCTATTAACATGAACATACAGTAAATAGGCCAAGGCTGTAGATGACTACACGCCCCTATTATTATAAATTTTCTGTTATACTGAGACGACTTATTTTAGCAATTTTTGTATACAGAATCATAGTTTCTTTTGGACGATTTATTATACAATCAACTTAATATGGTAATGGTGTAATCCAAGCAACGCAATTATCTATGTATTATTCGAGATTATAACAAAACTCTTTTGCAAACTTTTTAATAAACTCGATTTGACGTTTAGTCTCGGGAGCATTCATGATTCTTGAGCGAGGTGATTGAGCATATTGCCGCCTCATTTTATCGAGAGCCTCTTCGAATGACAGATGCTCGAAATATGTGTAGTAACAAGCCACGATTGTCCCCGTTCGACCTACTCCACCGTGGCAATGGATGTAGAGTTTCGCACGGGGTTGCTCATGCATCAGCAGTTCAAGTCTCCGGAATAATCCGATTACCGATTCAACACTTGACGGGACATCACAGTTCCGAATCGGGAACGATATCCTTTGCACATCGGCTGGTAAGAATGATGCGTATTCCGGAACCTCATAAGATTGGGTCAAATCCAGAAAAATCGTAATTCCGAATTTCAGAAACGTCGGAATATTTCCCTTTATGGAACTTTTATATATGTCGAATAGCGGATGTTCGCCGGCAAACACATTCCTGCTTACCTGATATGAATATTCTATGGGTTTGTACATTTCTTATTCATTGTGATTTAACAAAACATTTCATGGCACTAATGCATATAGACAGAGATGTGAATTTGTCTGTCATCGGGCATGTTGTTTGAATAGCAGAAATAACAATCCGTATCGGGCATCATATTTCGGATGCACATACCAATTTCCCTAGCTCCAGTCTGAATACGTCCGGTTGGGTCATTATAACCATCCGGCATTGATATTTGGACCATGCAAGATTTGAAATGCATATCCTGTCCTTTGAGTGAGACTGTCAGCTTTTCGCAGAGATTGGTAATATCGGAACTGTCATTATATGCAGTTTGCAGCACCTTGATCTCTCCGTCGACATTAAGCAATAGCGTAGCAATATCTCTGAGGCTCAAATTTCCGGGTCGATTGCGTCCAACCAACAAACTGAGTGAGTGCAATATACTATGTATCACCTCGCGAATTGTAGCCTGAATAGATGGGATCTGCTCAACTACAACCGGCGAAATCAGAATAATTCCGGAAGTATATTTTTCAAAATTAGAAACCTGCTGAACAAAATCATTGGTCATATTTTGTGCATCGGTTACAACAATGATATGCAACTGATTGCCGAACATCTCTTCCATGGTATTTATGGACCATGACATCTCTGTCCAATATACTATTTCACACAATGATGAAATTGTGCTATCCCGACTTAATACCTCAATGATACTTCGGGAGTCACATACAACTTTTATCATCTTACGTTTGATGCTATCTATACTGAAAGACTCCATAGGAATATAATATGAATCAATAAAACGTCGAGGAACCTCACGGACCAGCCATATATTCTTTACCGGATTATAAAACTCGTATCCTTCATGAAACATTTCAAGAGCCTTAACGTGTATTGCTACGGGGTCCCCATGACGGGCGCCTGTTTCCAATGCAGTATCATTGTCGCTTGTAAGGTGTACATAATTCCTTGAGCGTGGTTTCAATCCGACTTCTGTTATGGCAGCATCGGCATTCATCGATGTTCCATGATAAAGAATTTTCGGAGGCGTACAACACGCATAGTTCATCTCCACCGGGACGGAATGCCCGTATAAGGCCCGAATCTTTGTCTTGTCGTCATTGAATTCAAACCGGCCTTTGGAATCGTTGGCTACGAGATCGCAAAGTTGCTCAAAAGTAAATCCTTGTTCGTGTACAAGGTTCTCGACGGAACGCCACCCGCCGGTCTCCAGTTTACAGGTCTTGTCGTGCCGGAGTAGGTACGACAAATCGTGCGAATCCTTCGTTTTATTACTGCTGTTTTTCATTGTTATCTTCCTTCTTTTTTTCTCGTTTATTTGCTTCTAATGTTTCTATGTCTTCTTTTACCATTGGTAGATATAATTGTGGCTCATATTTTTTATAAAACGGCTCTGCAATCCGTATCAAAGGTAAAGATACAAATATGAGGCTCAACAGATTTGCAGCATAGGAGGCTGGGTAGATATCCATTGCGGCTGAGAAAATATATCCGCTTGTCAAATCATAGGCAATCAATCCGATCCCAAGTAGCGTTATGGATGAGGCTGACACCCATAATATCAATTTTACAGTGATTATATTTCGGTACTTATATGCGCTGTCCAACATAATAACAATAACGACCAGTACTGCAAATACGGCAGGAATCAATGCCCATATTGTACCTTGCGAGACAAGTAATATATAACCGCCGAACAGTAAAATCAACGGAACCTGCAACAGCATGCCTTTCAATCTCTCTTTCATTGTCCTCATTGGTTTTGGACTGGTTATGATATTCAGCAAATCTGAAGGTATTCTTGCCGTAATCCATATAAGTAAAATAATCAGGATGAAGATGAATTCCGTCATAAAGTGCAGACGCTGTCCATAGTAGAGGTATTCATATATTTCAACAAAGTACCTTGTTGCATATAACGTAATAAAGGCCACGTAGACACATATATCATTCACCAATCCACACCACAACTTGTTTGATTTTTCGGCGCTGTCACTCTTCCTAATCAAGATAAAATCTTCAACTATGGAATATATGGCAGAGAATGCCAGACATCCCAATACAATCCAGTATACTACAAATTCATTCATGGTTCTGTCAAATTATTTGTCTGGTTTCCAATATGATTGCTGTAATATTGTCTTTCCCTCCGGCAAGATTGGCTCGCTTGATCAGAGCCTCGACCTTTTGTTGCAGATTGCTCTTCTGTGCTAATACTTCCATGATTTCAGCCGAAGCAATCATGTCATATAGTCCATCAGAGCAGATCAGATATTGCGTATCAACTTCAATCGGGAAGCTCAAATCCATCATGTAGTTTGTGTTCCAATCGAGTCGTACGTTACCGATAAATCGCGTGATGATGTTGCGTTGGGTATGAGACATAGCCTCCTCTTCTGACAGGATTCCGGCATCCTCCTGAAGTCCTACCAGAGAATGATCACGTGAGAGTTTGGTCAGCATACTGTCTTTGTACTTATACAAGCGTGTATCCCCGACATGGCACATATATGCCAAGTGTTGCTCCATATCAAACAATACGGCAGTCAATACACAGCCCATGCTACTCAGCCTGGGATTCTGCTGTTGGGAAACAACTACATTATTGGCATAGATAACCGCCTGTTTCAATACATCCTCTCCCAAATCCTTTTCCGGAGAGTCCCACAGATAATCGGAGATGCACTTACAGGCAAGATAGGAGGCGACTTCACCGCCTTCATATCCGCCGATCCCATCCGCAACGGCAGCAATGACATAGCTTCCTTTTCGTTCAAGGAGATACGCATCCTCATTATTCTCTCTGCAACGGCCGGGTTCGGTCATCCCATAGTAAGATAATTGTTTCATAGCAGATCATAGCCTCCTTTCTTTGATTGTCCAATCTGTTTTTCAATGATTTCTTTTACTTGTGTATAAGAAACAGGCGTGAAATCATTGTTGTCAACACCCACATCGTATTGTGTCGGAAAAAGCATCTTCAGCCGTGCGGCATCACGGCCCGTGTTATTCCGGTTGGTATGTACGTGTCCGAACAGTTGCCAGACTCCGTCATACGAGCCGTCGTAACAAAGGAATGGATAGTGATTCAGACAGATTTTCTGGTTATCCACCTCGATATTCATCTGCATTGCCACCGACTCGAACCGTTCCGCATAACTTTTCCGAAAGTTTCTCAAATCGTGGTTCCCGAGTATCAGGTAAATCTTCCCATTCAACCTTTCAAGAATGCGGTTCCACTTTGTAGAATCACCAAGACAGAAATCACCGAGATGAAACACGATATCGTCTGCTCCGACGACCTTGTTCCAGTTTGCGATCAGCGTCTCATTCATGTCATCTACATTCCTGAATGGTCTATGGCAGAACTCGATGATATTCGTATGATAGAAGTGGGTATCGGATGTGAAAAACACATTCCTCCCGTCTAATCTATAATTCATTTTTTATTCCTTGTTGTTTACGATTTTTTACATGATCGAAGCATATAAAATTACGGATAATTTTTGATAGCCGGTCTATTCCATGGAGAAAATTAACCTATATTTTAATTGCAGGCAACCTATACATGACTCTCATCTGCAATTTTTGAATTTTCAAGGATAATGTTAATCACAAGTTGGTCCGATTTTAAATTATCTCGTATATCTACCACGATCGCTGTATATATTCTCGATATTCCCGATTGAATAAAGTGCAGGAATATTTTTAGGAATACAGATAATAAGTTTACTAGAATATATGTGTCATGTTTGCTACTATTATGTTACTTGAATTGGCGATATACATAATTATATCATTGATAATAAACAATTTTAAACATACTCACAATAATATTGGCCTAATATAATGTGAGTTCGACGAATTAAGAATAAGGCAGGCTGTGTCTCAATCGTTCTTGAAACATTGATACACTGCTCCTTTGGAAAGCAGCAATATGCAGCGATTGCACTCAAGAGGTTGACAATAAATCCATTTTAAGTTATATATGAATTTATCGCCACAATGTCATGCACATAACTTAATTTTTATTTGGTACACTTTTCTTAATATCTGGCCTTTGGAAAGATAATAAAAAGACTATTTATAGGTAATTCTTGACTTTATGAGATAATAGTCGTACCTTTGCAAAATGAAAGGCGTTCTTTTGACTTAATGCTAATGCAAAATAAGATAAATATAGAACCTCACTCGTTTCTAAATCGTTACCCGCCAATCTGATTGCTTGTATAATCTTCTGATTACTAATTAGTAGAAACAAACTGAGTGTCTTGCCGTATGGAACGAGATCCGCTTATTTATGCCCATACGGTCGGCCGCCATGCGCAGTACGGTGTTGCACCAGTTGTTCGACGGCAGGTCGAACAGCGGACGGCTGCTATCGGCATAATCTCTGTTTATCAGGCTGTAAGGCAGCTGTAAAAGTGGTACGTCAATACTCGTACCGGTCTTTTTGCGGTATGTCGAAACGTAGTAACGGTCGTTGCGTCTTACGATGTCGGCCATGGTGAGTCGCTTGACGTCGGAAAAGGACAATCCCGTGAAACAACTGAATATGAATGCATCTATAACGCGGCACTGAGCCTGTGTCGAGGGCTTGAACTCAATGAAACGCCGCAGTTCGTCCCTCATCAGAAAACTCTTGTCCGTATGTCGGCAGTGCAGTTTGTATCCCGTGAATGGATTGCGCGAGATGATGCCGCAGGCTACCGCCTGTGTCACTACGTGCTTGAAGGCTATCATATATATCCATACGGTGTTGACACTGCATTTGGCTGTTTCGGTGAGCCAGCGGTGAAATTCGCATATGAATTTACGATCCACGCGTGTGACCGGCATATCACTCAGTCCGTAGTGTGCCGTGATATGTGCATGGAGGTGCTTGCACACCTGCCTATATTTATATAAGGTACTCTTGCTGCGGTTCAGTCCCACCATTTGGGCGAACTCTTCGTTATGGCGCCCGAAGAACTCGACAATACCGATCGACGAGCTTCGCTGTCCGGAATAGAGCATGCGTACAGCCTGCGGCGTCACCTCGTCGGGAAGATGCTTCAAGCGCATATATGCGTCATATACGGCATATTGTATACGGTCGAGCAGCTCATTCGTGCGTCGAGCCTGCTCGCTGCGACCCTTCAACCTTTTGCGGCGGCTGTCCCACATCCGTTCCTCGACTGAGAGCGACGTGGAAAAGGTGCAGAACCGGCCGTTTACGGATATCTTGCACATTATCGGCATTTGGCCGCTTTTGAGTTTTTCCTTGCGCTTGGTGTAAAACAGTATTTTGAAAGAGTCTCCCATGAGATATATATTCAGTATTTGTACAGTAACTCAAAATACCTCCGCCGGGTACCTCGCAGGCGCCGGAACAGATTGTCACACAGATTTATGGCGTAATACCATCGGGTATTCGCAGAGTAACTCCGAACAGTACGGCGACCGTCGGCAACGATGATGGACGCGCCGTGGAGGGGCTGTGGCGGCACATCTGTTTTTATATTAAAATACTAAGTAAGTAACGTACAAAAATTAATGCTTATGGTTAGGAAAATTGTACTATTATTAATTGCTTCCGTGACCTGCAGTCTGATGGCTGTGGCTCAATCGAAGCAGGTGAGCGGTACAGTGAAGGATGCTAACGGTAACGCCATTGTCGGTGCGACCGTTATGGTCGAGGGTACCAGCAACGGAGTGAATACCGGCAGCGACGGTTCGTTCCGTATCTCGGCTCCGGCCGACGGATACCTTTTGGTGTCGTTCCTCGGCTACGAGGAGGCACGTGTGGCTATTGCCGGTAAGACCAGTATCGACGTTGTCCTTGCGGACGACACGCAGTCGATCGACGATGTGATAGTCGTGGCTTTCGGTACGGCCAAAAAGGAGGCCTTCACAGGTTCGGCATCGGTCGTCAAGGCCGATGGACTCGAGAAGCGTCAGACGACGAACGTCCTGAACGCTCTGGTCGGACAGGTCCCGGGCCTGCAGATGCGTGGCTCGACGGGTCAGCCCGGTTCTTCGGCTGGTTCGATCAACATTCGCGGTATAAATTCAATGTATGCGGGAACGAGTCCCTTGGTGATTGTCGACGGTGCGCCTTACAGCGCCAGCCTGAGTAACATTCCCCAGTCGGATATCGAGTCGGTGACGGTGCTCAAGGATGCCGCTTCGGCCGCACTGTACGGTGCGCGCGGTGCGTCGGGTGTGATCATCGTTACGACGAAGAAGGGTCGTTCACACGATGCCGTGATCAATATCGACATGAAGTGGGGTGTCAACTCTCGCGCCATGCAGGATTACGACTTGATTACCGACCCCGGGGAGTATTACGAGGCATACTATGCACAAATATACAACAAATATTATTACGGTCAAGGTTATTCTGCCGCTTCGGCTGCCGCTTCGGCCAATGCCGACATGTTGAGAGACCTGGAGTATAATGTCTTTTCGTATCCCGCGGGTGAGAGCCTCATCGTTGACGGCAAGCTCAATCCCAACGCTACGCTGGGCCGCCGTGTGAACTATAACGGACAGGATTACTGGCTTACGCCCGACGACTGGACCGACGAGGCCTATCGCAACAGTCTGCGTCAGGAGTACAACATCAGCATGAACGGCGGTACGGACCGTGCCTCGTACTACATGAGCCTCGGCTACCTGAATGAGGACGGTATCGTCTACAACTCTAATTACGAGCGTATCACGGCGCGTCTGCGTGCCGACTATCAGGCCAAGAAGTGGCTCAAGGTGGGCGGTAACGTGGCTTTCGTCAACTCGGATCAGGATCAGAACTCTAACTGGGGTACTTCGCAAAGTGCGGGTAACCTCTTCGCCTATACGTCTCGTATTGCGCCCATATATCCGGTCTACATGCGTACCGTCGACGCTGACGGCAACATCTCGATCATGACCGACGAGTACGGCAACAAGGCATACGATTACGGTGTCGCATCGCGCGGCTACGGTGTTATGCGTCCCTACCTGTCGACGGGTAACCCTCTGGGTGAGAACCAGTACAACAGGTACACTTCGGGCGGCAACCAGCTCAACGGAAGTTTCTTTGCGGATGTAGACTTCACCTCGTGGTTGAAGTTCAACGCTACGAGCACCGTTACGTGGGGTCAGACCAACGTCTCGGACTTCGGTAACATGTATTATGGAACGCCTGCGCAGACGGGCGGTGATATCGGCAAGTCGTCGACCTCGACGCTGCGCACCAACCACCTGCAGACGTTGACCTATTACGATACTTTCGGTAACCACAATATCAACGTGATGCTCGGTCACGAGTATTACGATACGCAGACCAAGTATCTCTATGCACACGGCCGCGGTATGTTCTCGCCGGAGATTCCCGAGATCAGCGCTTCGGCAACCAAGGACGACTCGGATTCATACTCGTCGGAGTATAACGTCGAGGGTTACTTCCTCTCGGCACAGTACGATTATGCAGGCAAGTATTACGCTTCGGCATCGTTCCGTCGTGACGCATCTTCGTACTTTGCGAAGGATCACCGCTGGGGCAGTTTCTGGTCTCTGGGTGCCGCATGGATCATCTCTAAGGAGAACTTCATGTCGAACGCTCTGTGGGTCGATATGCTGAAGCTGAAGGCCTCGATCGGCCAGCAGGGTAATGACAGCGTGGGTTCGTTCGCATACGTCGACATGTATTCGCTCTCGTCGTCGAGCGAGACCTCTATGACGCCGACATTCTGGCGCAAGGGTAATCCCGAACTTACGTGGGAGACTACGACCAACTTCAACGCCGGTGTCGAGTTCAGCTTCTGGCGCGGGCGTTTGACCGGTAGCGTCGATGTCTACAACAAGAAGACAACAGATCTGTTGTTCTGGGTATCTATCCCCGAGTCGTCGGGTACGCGCGGTATGTACGACAATGTGGGCGATATGCGTAACACCGGTGTCGAGATCAGCCTGCAGGGCGCGCTCATCCGCACCAAGAACGTCGATTGGACCATATCGATGAACCTGTCGCACAACTCGAACAAGATTCTGAGTCTTCCCGATTCGAAGATCGACCCCGCAACGGGCGGTTTCAACGAGGATTCGTACTTCTACCGTGTAGGCGGCCCGATGTACAACTATTACAGCGCCGTATATGCGGGTGTTGACCAGTACGGTCAGGCCATGTTCTACGTCGACCAGACGGATGAGAACGGCAATGTTATCGGACGTACCACCACCTACGACTTCAACAACGCTACCAAGTACGAGCACGGCAGCATCCTGCCCAAGGTATTCGGCGGTTTCGGCACCACGGTGCGTATAGCCAACTTCGACGTGTCGGCCACGTTCGACTATCAGCTGGGCGGCAAGGTATTCGACGGATACTATCAGTCGGTCATCACGCCTGCCGAGAATTCGGGCAGCGCAGGTCAGAATATCCACAAGGATTGGGTTCGGTCGTGGAGCGTGAACAACACCTCGAGCGACATGCCCCGCTGGCAGTACGGTGACGCGTACGGCGGTGCGTCGAGTGACCGCTTCCTGACAAACGCAAGCTATCTGAACTTCCAGTCGTTCACCGTAGGCTACACCCTGCCGATGAAGACTTTCAACAACAAGCTCAAGATGCGCATATATGTAGCCGGTGAGAACCTATGCTACTGGTCGGCGCGTAAGGGTCTGGATCCCCGTTATTCGTACAGCGGAAACAGCTCGGTGATTCCCTATTCGCCTATACGCACCATTTCGGGCGGTATTCAGCTTACGTTCTAATTTAACATGAGAAAGAAGATGAAGACAATGAAAAACATATTCAGAAAGTCGGCCTTGATTGTGCTTGCTGCGGCTGCAATGACCGGCTGTATCAAGGTAATTGAGCCGCAGGAGGGTAGTGCCGATGTAAATCAGGTCGCAGGTGCTCCCAACGCATTCCAGAACTATGTGGATGCCGTTACCCGCTCGATCTGCGGCAAGTTCTACTTCGGTTCGTCGTATGCCTACGATCTGGGACTTCCGGCCATGATGCTGGCCCGCGACGTTATGGGTCAGGACATTGTGTTGGAGAATTCGGGTACCGAGTGGTTCTCGACGTGGTATCAGGTAGGTACGGGTCTGGGTCCGCAGTATCTGGTCTGCCAGATGCCTTGGACATATTACTATGCGTGGATCGACAACTGCAACCGTGTGCTGTCGCTCACGGGTGAGACCCCGACCGATCCCGAGTTTCGTGCCGGTGCAGGTATAGCCTATGCGATGCGTGCATTCTTCTACATGGATCTTGCCCAGATGTTCCAGTACACCTACGTGGGTCACGAGCAGGAGGGTACGGTGCCTATCGTTACCGAGAAGACTACGGCTTCGGAGCTTACGAACAACCCCCGTGCTACCAATGAGACGATGTGGGCCTTTATCCTCGAGGATCTCAACAAGGCCGAGGAGCTGATCGCCGACTATGAGCGTTCGGACAAGTATACGCCCGACCTGAGTGTGGTTTACGGCTTGAAGGCCCGTGCATACCTTGTAATGGAGAATTGGCAGCAGGCCGAGTACTATGCCAAGCTGGCACAGACCGGATATTCGATCATGACCGAGAACGAGTATCTCGACCGTCTGACGGCATTCAATACGCCGAACAACTCGTGGATGATGGGTATGACCTATCTCTCGACCGACGATGCTATTCTGCAGAACGATGCCGATACCAACTGGGGTTCGCAGATGTACCTTGAGGTTTCGACCAACGGTTATGCTTCGCAGTACGGTGTGCCCAAGCGTATCGATGCCCATCTCTATGAGACCATTCCGGCAACGGACTTCCGTAAGAAGTGCTTTATAGATCCTTCGCTGGATGGTATGGAAGCTGCCGATCGTACGGCTGCTCTGGCCGCATATACCGATTATCCGGAGTTGATCGATCAGACGGTCGACGCCTCTACGGCCAAGACCTACGGATGCCTTTCGCTGAAGTTCCGTGCTGCAGGCGGTGAGGCCGGCCGCACAAACGGTTATCTGGGAATGTGCGGTGCGGTGCCCATTATGCGTGTCGAGGAGATGTACCTTATCGAGGCCGAGGCTGCGGGTATGCAGTCGGAGGCTCGCGGTATCGAGTTGCTGACCAAGTTCGCGAAGCTGCGTGACCCCGAATATACCTACAACTCGCTGATGTCGTTCCGCGATAATGTATGGTGGCAGCGTCGTGTCGAGTTCTGGGGCGAGGGCCTTTCGATGTACGACATCAAGCGTCTGAACAAGGGTATCGTCCGCAGCTATGCGGGTACGAACCACCCTGCGGGCTATCGTTACAATACCGATACGGTGCCTTACTGGATGAACTTCTGCATCGTGCAGTCGGAGGTGAACTACAACTACTCTATCAGTGATTATCGTGCTGGAGGCAAGTCTACGAACATGAATAATCCCACTCCTATGCAGCCCGACGGCGATTCGCCCGAGCATGTATGGTAGCAGCGTAAACAACAATGAAAATAAGCGTTATGAAAAAATACCTTAAATTGGCTTTTATTGCCGTAATGGCCGTAGCTCTCTACGGCTGTAAGGAGAGTGAAGGGACCGATGCGGGTTCTGACAGCACTCCCGTGGTAACGATATACAATAACGATGTCCCCGCAGGATACAGCACGGACAATACGGTTTCGCTGCGTCTGTGTCCCAACAACAAGGTACAGAAGATGTATGTCTACACCGAGTTGAAGGATGACAAGGATGCCTATGTGACCTCGAACGGCGAGGCTGCCTACATGACGCGTGTCGTGGAGAACGGTACGGAGTATGAGGGCAAGGATCTCGACGTGGTGATCACCGACCTTGCGGGCCTCTATGCCACGACTGTGGTGGCCGTGGATGCCGGCGGCAACCGCATGGCCTATGAGAATATCTTCAAGGGTGTGATCTGGGTTGATGCAGGCCGTGCGTATATCTATCAGAATTTCGTACACGATGGTGTGATGTATATTTCCGGATATGTTTCGGTCGAGCGCCAGTCGGATGCCAATATCTTCCGTGTGACGGATCTCTTCTGCCAGTTGGATCCCACGCTTACGCGCATTCCGTCGACGGTGACCCTGACGTTCGATGCAGATCATAACGTTACGGACTTCACCAGCTCGGAGGCTCCGTTCGTGATCGTCAACTTCCCCGACGGCGGCATGCTGCTGCACGGATACTACGATTCCGCAACATACGGCGATAACTGTTATGTAGTCTCGGACAGCGATGAGCAGGGTAATTTCGCCTATGTATCATTGCTCGTGCTCGACAACAATGCCGGAGCGCTCTATACGGGCGGTTACATCTACTTCTATACCGACGAGTTGGAGTGGTATGAGTAGCGGTATCAGGAATATCTGACTGAAGGCGGCCTCCATTCGGAGGCCGCCTCTTTTATGCCTTGAGTGGCCGCTTTACCGACGGCACTTATGATCACGCTGTGGAAAGGATGTGACATGTATGTAGCGCTATCTTCCGGGCAGGTCAGATATTAATCGGAAAATATGCGGTATTGAAATAGCAGCGGTGACATCATGTCGAGTTATCGAACGATGTCACCGCTGCTTGGTAATGGTGTTATTGTATGTCTATTTTGTAGCCTTCTCGCGGCGGCGGAATACGAAGTGTTCGAGTATTATCACTGTGATTACGCCCATTACGAAGCCGTTGCCGATGATGGGGCGGATGATGGCGGGCACCACCTGCATGGGTATATACGAGAAGAGAAGGGCCATCATCAGCGGCAGCCCTACGATAAGGCAGTCGTCAAATGTGAGTGCCGAGCGTGACGATACGGCCATCTGGAGTGCGGCGGCGAGCTGCGTGCCCATCAGATACAGGAGTATGACGCCGATGACGGTGTTGGGTATGGCCGACAAAAGGGCTATGAGCGAGGGGACGAATGCGCATACGATAAGGCCTATACCCGCTGGCAGCAGGGCGTAGCGCGAAGCGCACGACGAGGAGGCGATCACGCCCGGCGACATCGAGTAGTTCACGGGGCCTATAATTCCGAGGGCACCGGCCACCATGTTCATGATGCCGGTGATGCCGATGCCGCGGCGGCAGCGTTTGTCCGTATCTGGAGTTTCGAGCATGGCGCCGAGTGACTGTATGGATCCTATGTCGTTAATCAGCAGTGCGACATAGCAGAAGAAGAATGCGGCGATCATGCCTCCGTCGAACTTCAGCCGCGGCAGCAGCAGCGGCCCTTCGGATTCGGTATATGAGGCGAATACCTCGCCGAAACCTCCGTATATGAGGTAATATATGACGCTTCCCAGCACCAGAGCGGCGGGGATCACGGTCGATTTCCATACTCCGCGTGCCGCATGCGAGGCTATGGCCATGGCGAAGACCCCGATCAGGGTGAACCACAGGCCGAAGGTGTAGCGCGGCTCCTCGCCGGCGGGGAAGATGAGGTTGCGGATGGTGGGCGATAGGGTCATGGCTATGAGCATGAGTATCACCACGACGATGCGGGGTGTGAATATGCGCTGCAGGTGCTTGAGCAGGCTGCCTGCGGCGATTACGGCGACCAAGGCGCCTCCGACGATGAGCGAGGTGTATATGCGGTCGGTATCGACCTGCGCGCCCTGTGAGGCGAGAGCCGTGATGATGCCTACGAGCAGCACGGCCGCAGGCCCTACGACGATCGGCATGCGGTGCCCGAAGAAGACCTGTATGATGGTTGTTACGCCCATCAGCGCGAATACCTTCTGGGCATAGAGTACGCGCTCGGCGGGCGAGCCGACGGCGATGAACAGCGATGTGGTCACCACGGCTATGGCGAGCACGAACCATTGCAGGCTGTAGAGCATGAGTTGTCCGAAACGCGGACGATCGTCGATTCCGAATTTTAGATTCATTTTTGTCGTGTTTTGTGTTCGAGGAAATATCTTTGCGACTTGACCAGATTGCGCGATTGAAGCACGATGGTCTTCGTCTCGCTCAGAATATTCAGATACAGCATGTTGGCCTTTGTCGAGGTCTTCCGTGTGCGGATACGCCGCAGCTGGTTGGCTATGGCCTCCGATATCGATTCGAAGAGTTCGTCGCGCAACTCGACTATGGCGTCGAAGTCGGCATAGTCGTTATGTTGCAGCATGGTGTTCATACGTGCGAAGATGGTCTCCACCTCGTCGTTTATGTGCATCAGATCCTCCACCTGCTCGTTCGACAGACCCTCATGATTGTTGTCTATGTGCTCGAAGCAGGGACGCGTTATGTGCAGCAGCGCCTTGGCTATTTCACCCATGTAGTCGACCACCTGCACGTAGTACTGCGCCATGTTCATCTCGTTCTCCTTCATGCGCGCGAGCATGGCCATGAGACCGTATTTCCGCTCGCGCGACGCCTCGTACAGTTCTTCACTCTGTTGTACCACCTCCTTGAGCGCCTTGCGGTTCTCGCGGAAGACGGCTATGAGCGTGCGGTAATATATCTTTGTAGTTTGGCGCATGGTGCGGGTCACATCGTCAAGCGTAGCCCTCACGGCCTCGTCCATATTCTGCGGGTCGGCCGCCTGAAGGCTCTTTTCTGCGGCCTGACGGTTTTTGCGGCGGTTGCTGCGGAAGAGCATCCATCCGCACAGCAGCGTCACGGCCACGATGGCTATGTTGCCGCCGTAGAAGAGCGCGAGCCCTACGCCGAAGGCTATGGCCAACGCTCCGAGACCTGTAATGAACCACCCCGACACCACGGTCAATACGCCCGATATGCGATATACGGCGCTCTCGCGGCCCCATGCACGGTCTGCGAGCGACGATCCCATCGAGACCATGAAACATACGTATGTGGTCGACAGCGGCAGTTTCATCGATGTGGCTATCGAGATTAGTATGGCTGCGGTGGTGAGGTTGACGGTGGCGCGGATAAGGTCATACGAGGCCCCGTCGCGGCTCTGCTCCGGCAGGCGTTCGAAGCGCGCGGCAACAGTTTGTCGCAGACCCTGCGGCACGACTCTCGCGTAGATGCCGTTAATGCCCATGACTATGCGTACCAATGCGCGTGAGAGTGGCGTCGAGCCATATTGTTCGCGCACCTCGCTCTGGTTCGAGAGCGAGAGTTCGGTGCGGCTTACCGAGAGGGCGCGGCGCGATGTCCACAGCGTGATTATCATGATGGCGGCGGCTCCGAGCAGCAGGTAGACCTTTGCGGCTACGGGACCGGCCAGTGCTCCCATGTGCATGGCCGTATCGCCGCTCTCGCGGGCGAGCATGTAGGAGTCGAAGCCCGCGACGGGTACGCCTATGAAGTTGACGAGGTCGTTTCCGGCGAAGGCCAGAGCGAGAGCGAATGTACCGGCCAGAATGTTGACCTTGAGGATGTTTACCTTGAATCGCTGAAGGAAGAAGAGCACGGCGGAACTTATGCACCACAGAATGAAGAGTGAGAACAGCAGGTTGTGCTCGACGTATTGTATGACGAGCGATCCGGCCAGAACGCCTCTGAGGCCCTTGAAGAGTGCGAAATATATGATTGCCGTGACCGATATTCCGCACCATGCGGCGCCGAAGCGGTTGAACGGGCGGCGGTATCGGAACGAGAATAGCAGTCGTGACAGATACATGACGACGGCGCCGCAGGCGAATGCTATGACTACCGAGAGGACTATTCCGGCGACGATGGCCATGGCGCGTGCCGAGTTGATGTATTGCCCGAGGTCGGCGGCCGTAGCTGCGGGGTCGGCGGCTATCTGTACGGTCGAGGCGGCTATGGCGGCGCCGAGCAGGCAGAAGACCAGAGCTACGGTTGTCGAGGTCGGAAGGCCCAGCGTGTTGTATATGTCGAGCAGGATGATGTTTGCCAGCATGACCGAGAGGTAGAGTATCATCACCTCGCGGAAGGTGAACAGTTCGGGGTGGAACATTCCGCTGCGTGCCACCTCCATCATGCCGCTGGAGGTTATGGCGCCTATGATGATGCCGAACGAGGCTACGGCCATGATTATACGCAGGGGAGCGGCCTTTGAGGCGATGGCGGAATTGAGGAAGTTGGCGGCATCGTTCATGACGCCGATGAACAGGCCCGTAACGGCGAGCAGTACCATCGCCGCGAGCATGAATGTGTAGATGAATTCCATGCCGAAAGTCTTCACGCGGGCGGCGCGCGGGCCGCACGTTATCGGTGCGGTGCGCATGTATCCCGCCGCCGCGAGCCGTTCCCGCGCCGTCAGGCGTTAGTGCCGCCGTTTGACGTATGGTTGGGTTACGGTTGGGTGGGAGAGACTTGCGGCAGAGTCCCGAATCTCCTAACAAAGATAGCTCAATGGCTTGCGGCGGTCAATAACGGCGTGGTTTGTTAACCTAAATTTAACATACCGCATGCTTGATTGCCATATTTTTCCGCGTGTATGACAGTGTGCCGCATTCGGTGAAACGTATGTGCATACGTATATGACGCGGCGCAAATCTCCGCCTGTGACGGGTGGTCTGCGCCGCTGTGTAGTATTGTTTGTCGTAAGGTTATTTGCCGAGCAGGCGTTTTGCCTCGACAGGATTGTCGGTTGTGATGTAGTCGACGCCGTTGTCGATGCACCACTGCAGGTTCTCGGTGTCGTTTACGGTCCATACGTTCACCGTCAGGCCGAGGTCATGGCATTGCTTGATCCACTCGGGACGCTTCTTCATCGTGCCGATATTGTAGTCGATACCCGTATATCCCAGACCCTTGCAGTATTCGGGCGTAAGCGTACCGTTCAGATATGCGATCTTGGTGCCCTTGGGTGCGTACTTGACAAGTTCGTCGCATACGTGCTGGCGGAAGGCTATGTACTCGACTTGGTTCTGGAGCTTGTACTTCTTGACGGCGGCGAGCGTCTTCTTCACCACGCGCGTCTCCTGCTGGGGCGTCGGATGATCCTTTATCTCGATGATTAGTTTCGTGGCTTTATCCTTAGCCGTCTGCTCGAGATATTCGTCCAGCGTTGGGATGCGCTCACCGTTGGCGAGGGCCTGCGCATGAACGGTAGCATAGTCGTTCTGCTGGACATTCAGTTTGCCGTGCATGGGGCCGTGTATGACGACCAGCACGCCGTCCGCAGTCTCGTTCACGTCGCACTCCGAGCCGTAGATGCCCAGATCCTGCGCATTCTTGAGACTTGAGATTGTGTTGTCGTAAGAGCCGCTTTTGGCGTGGTAGCCGCGGTGGGCTATGACCTGTGTCTGAGCGCTTATCGCCGTTGCGGCGAGAAGACCCAATGTCAGCATGAGGATCTTTTTCATGTTATTCGTGTTTTGTGGTTCAGTCTTGTCAAGCGGTGCATTGCGAATCGGTTTCGAACCGAAATGCAAAACAAAGATAGCACAATATTTCTCAAAAAGTCGCGGCGGCGGTGTTATATTTTTACGAAAAAGCTTCTCGGCCTTCGGTTGCGGTATAAACACCTGTCTGCCTTGCGGTGTCGCTGACAGTCCGATACGGACGGCCGTGTAGAGAATTAAAGGTGGAAAGGTTTTCTTTTTTATGCTCCTCGGCGTGCCGGCAATATAATTTTAGCCGAAAATGTGCATTTTTGTTACAATATTTTATCTCTATAGTCAGGGAGATATGAAAATAAATTCCTAAATTTGCAAATAGGGCTTGATGCCCTTTGGGCAAACAGAGCTGGGTGCAGCGTGCGGAAGACGTGCCTTGGAACGGACGAATGTGTTTAATATCAAATAGGTAAAAATCATGAAAAGCAAGTATTCATTACCTCAGGACGGAGGCCTCATAATCGAAGGCACGCCCAAGGATATCATCCATCGTTACGAGAAGATCCCCACTTCGATCTTCGAATCGGAGGGCGACGGCGTTAATTATGTTGCCGACATGATCGTGGAGGCTATCCGCGAGCATGAGGAGAACGGCGGCAAGCGTCTCTTCGCTCTCGGTCTTACGACGGGACAGACGCCGCTGGGCGTATACCGTGAGCTGGTTAAGCGTTATCAGCGACGCGAGGTGTCGTTTCAGGGCGTTGAGGTCTACAGCCTCGACGAGTTCTATCCCATCAAGGCGACAGAGCAGCAGAGCCGCAACTATCGTATTCACGAGGATTTCCTGAGCCATGTCGACATCAAGCCCGAGAATGTGCATATAATCGACGGCTCGGTGCCCGTTGAGAAGGTGTCGGAGTATTGTGCCGAGTATGACCACATGGCGCGCAACATCGACCTTATGGTTATCGGTTTCGGTATTCAGGGCCAGATCGGATTCAACGAGCCGGGATCATACGCCAAGTCTATCACGCGCATGGTGCAGCTGACTTACCAGTCGCGCAAGGCTCAGGCCGGTCTCTTCTTCGGCATCGAGAATACGCCCAAGATGGCCATTACGATGGGCCTGAATACGGTTATGAATGCCAAGAAGATCGTCATCATGGCTTGGGGCGAGGACAAGGCCGAGATCGTGCGCAAGGTTGTTGAGGGCGAGGCCACGCCGCTCATTCCCGCGTCGATGTTGCAGAACCACCCCAATATCGAGGCTGTGGTGGATGACCCTGCGGCCGACTGCCTTACGGCCAAGAAGGCCCCGTGGCTTGTCGGACCATGCAACTGGACGCCGCGTCTGGTTCGCAAGGCTGTGGTATGGCTTTGCGGTGTGGTCAAGAAGCCTATATTGAAACTCACATATAAGGACTATATCGAAAACTCGCTGGGAGCGCTGCTCGATGCCGTCGGTATCTCGTACGACGCAGTCAATATCAAGGTCTTCAACGACCTGCAGCATACGATTACCGGCTGGCCGGGAGGCAAACCCAATGCTGACGACTCGACGCGTCCCGTGCCGTCGACGCCGTTCCCGAAGCGTGTGGTTATCTTCTCGCCGCACCCCGACGACGATGTGATCTCGATGGGCGGAACCTTTATCCGCCTTGTGGAGCAGGGACACGACGTGCATGTGGCATACGAGACCTCGGGCAATGTGGCCGTGCATGACGATGTGGTGATACAGAATCTCGACACGGCACGCGAGTTGGGTCTGGGCGACCATGTGGAGGAGGTGCGCAAGATCATCGCCTCGAAGAAGAAGGGCGAGCCCGAGCCGCGTGCGCTGCTCGATGTCAAGGGGGCGATACGTCGTGCCGAGGCGCGTGCCGCGGTGCGTTCGTTCGGTCTGAACGAGAATACGAATGCCCACTTCCTCAACCTGCCGTTCTATGAGACGGGCGGTATCAAGAAGGGGCAGCGTACGGATAAGGATATCGAGATCATCATCGACCTTCTGCAGAAGGTCAAGCCGCATCAGATATATCTTGCGGGCGATCTTGCCGATCCGCACGGTACGCACCGTGTCTGCACGGAGGCTGTTCTGGAGGCTCTGAGCCGTCTCGAGGGTGAGGAGTGGCTGAAGCATTGCGTCGTATGGCTCTACCGCGGCGCATGGATGGAGTGGGAGATCGGTATGGTCGACATGGCAGTGCCCTTGAGCCCCGACGAGATGGTCAAGAAGCGTCACGCCATCTACCGCCACCTCTCGCAGAAGGATATCGTTCCGTTCCCGGGAGACGATACGCGCGAATTCTGGCAGAGGGCCGAGGAGCGTACGCAGAATACGGCCCGCCTGTACGATATGTTGGGCATGGCCGAATATCAGGCAATAGAGGTGTTCGTAAAGATGAAACTGTAAAAACAAACCTGAATTATGAGACTGATCATAGAGAATACGGCCGCCGAGGCGAGCCGTTGGGCTGCGGAGCATGTTGCCGAGAGGATCAATGCCAAGGCTGCCGTGAGCGGCAAGCCATTTGTGCTGGGACTGCCTACGGGTTCTACGCCTCTGGGTATGTATGCCGAGCTTATCAAGCTGAACAAGGCGGGCAAGGTGTCGTTCGCCAATGTCATTACGTTCAATATGGACGAATATGTCGGCCTTCCGGAGGAGCATCCCGAGAGCTACCACTCGTTCATGTGGAACAACTTCTTCTCGCATATCGACATCAAGCGCGACAATGTCAATATTCTGAACGGCAATGCGGCCGATCTTCAGGCCGAGTGTGACGACTATGAGCGGCGCATCGCCGAGGCAGGGGGTATCGACCTCTTTATCGGCGGCGTGGGGGAGGATGGCCATCTGGCCTTCAACGAGCCCTTCTCGTCGCTCGACTCGCGTACCCGCGTGAAGACCCTCACGGAGGATACGATTATCGTCAACTCGCGTTTCTTCGGTGGCGACGTGACGAAGGTGCCCAAACTGGCGCTGACGGTAGGCGTGGGGACGGTATGTTCGGCAAACGAAGTCATGGTGCTGGCTTTGGGGCACAAGAAGGCGCGTGCCGTGCAGCAGTGCGTCGAGGGTGCCCTGTCGCACGCATGGACGATCACGGCCCTGCAGACACACTCGAAGGGCGTGCTCGTATGCGACGAGCCGGCCGTGGGCGAGCTTAAGGTCAATACCTACCGCTATTTCAAGGATATAGAGAAAAACAACCTGTAAAGAAGTCAGATATGGCAAAGGTACCTACGCCTCACATAGGGGCTCGCGAGGGCGAGATCGCCGACCGCGTCATTATGGCGGGCGACCCGCTGCGCGCCAAGTTCATGGCGGAGCGTTTTCTGGAGAACCCCGTTCAGTACAATGCCGTGCGCGGTATGCTGGGCTTTACGGGAACATATAAGGGCAAGCGCGTCTCGGTGCAGGGACACGGCATGGGTATGCCGTCGATAGGCATCTATTCATACGAACTGTTCAACTTCTACGGCGTCAAGCGTATTATCCGTACGGGCTCTGCCGGCTCGATCAACGCGGGCGTGAAGATGGGTGACGTCGTTATAGGCATGGGATCATGCACCGACTCGAACTACGCCTCGCAGTACGGCCTGCCGGGTACGTTCGCCCCGATTGCGGATTTCGGGCTTGTGCGTGCCGCCGTCGAGAAGGCCGAGGAGCTGGGTGTGCGCTACAAGGTTGGCAACATTCTGGCAAGCGACTTCTTCTACGGCGATGATGCCGACAGCTGGAAACAGTGGCAGAAGATGGGCGTGCTGGCTGTTGAGATGGAGGCGGCGGCGCTCTATATGAATGCTGCGCGCTGCGGCGGCGAGGCGCTCTGTATATGCACCATATCGGACTCTCTGGTTACGGGCGAGGCTTGCTCGGCCGAGGAGCGCCAGACGAGCTTCACGAATATGATGGATATCGCCTTCGGCATAATCTGACGGATCTGTCGGCTTATCGGCAAGTCCCCCCCCCTCGGAGACGTATATCGTTGAGGGGTGGGGACTTGACTATTTTATACACACAAGATGTATCCGGCGGGGGATTTTTGCGCCAAGATATATGGGACAAGAATAGGCGGAATAGATTTTACCAACCTTAAATATTGTACTTATGAGAAACTTTTGCGAATGCGGTGCAAGCCGCCCGTGCGGTGTTATGCGGCGGCGTGGTCTGCGTGCGGCGGTTGTGGCCGTTATGGTTGCTGCGGCATGGCTGCCGTTTCCGTGGCGTGCCGCTGCACAGCAGCGGGAGCTGCCTAAACTGACGAAGGAGCAGATGTATATGGATTACGACAGCCTGCGCATGGTACTGCACAAATATTGGCCTCACGGCGAGGTGCAGCGTCTGGTTACGGGATACGATGCCTACGGTCGTATCAACGACCTGCGCGGCGCCATCGATACGGTGACATGCGAGGCGGGCTTCTTCAGCATCATCATGCAGATGATGTTCGCCTGCAACGACCTGCACGTCAGCCTGTCGTGGGAGTCGTGGTGCCGCGAGGAGTCGGCAATAACGAGCGAGTGGTCGAAGCGTTATAATATCTTCGGATATGACCAGAAACGTGCCGTGAAGTATGTCGGCGGCCGTTACTATACGCTGCGGCAGGTCGATGCCGAGACAGGCGAGGAGGTCGTGCCGTCGGGGGCTCGCCTTCTGGCCGTGGGCGGCATACCGATCGACGAATATGCCGCGGGAGCCAATATGCGCATGCAGGCCAATACGCTGTGGGACTGGAAGCGCGGCAAGTTCTATACGGTCAATCTGAATGACCCGCGCACCATCGGCGCTGCCGACCGTAATACGTGGACGATCCGCCACGGCGGACGTACGCACACGGTGGATCTCGACGGGACCCGCACGGAGGTGAGAACTAGCTCCAATGCGGGTTTCCGCGGCGTGCGCTACTTCGAGCGCGACGGCATACTGTTCGTGCGTCTGCCGTCGATGTCGCTGCAGATGAGCGCCGAGATATGCGAGCAGATGCATGCCTATGCGGGCCGCCGTATAAACAAGGTTGTGATAGACGTACGCGGCAACGGCGGCGGCAACGACATGGCGTGGATGTACCTTTTGGCTGCGATAACAGACCGGACGATCGCGCCCGACTGCCGCATGGCTTTCAAGGAGCGCTGGCGCGCCGAGGAGATGGGGGCGGATGTCGAACGTGTGGTCTATGGCCGCGATACGCTCTATGCCGTGCCGGTGACCTATAGAATCGAGCCTTTGGAGAGATCGCTCCATTATGGCGGTAAGATATATGTCATATTCGATGCCGACAGGTGCTACTCTTCGACGGGGTCGCTGCTCTCGGCTTGTGCCGTGGATGACCGTCTGGTGAGCGTAGGCCAGAGGTCGGGTTTCCTGCTCGGGGTGGGGACAACGCCCATGCCCGGATTCCTCGACCACTCGAAGATAGTTTATCGCATACCTCTGGCGCTGGAGGTGACGAGGGCGCGAGAGGGACACCCCGAGGATTGTTATATGGGTCGTGTCGATGTCGAGGTGCCGGTACGCAGCTTCAAGAAGTTTTATGCCCCGTATTACGAAACGGATGAGGATATATACGGTGAGGATTTTCTTTGCAACCACGATGCCTGCTTCCGCCGTATTCTGCGGTTGTAGTGATTCGTCGTGGTTTTGAATTATACGGATGTATGCATGCGGGCGTTGCGGGAATCATCGCCCGCATGTTTTGTTTCGCACTGAAAAAAGGGTATCTTTGGAAAATAAAATACCGAAAAGATGAAAAGGATCGTGGTCATAGGCAGCAGCAATACCGATATGGTTGTGAAGGCTTCGCATCTGCCGGCGGCGGGGGAGACCGTCCTCGGCGGCGAGTTCATGATGAATGCCGGCGGCAAGGGGGCCAATCAGGCGGTGGCTGCGGCGAGATACGGAGGCCGTGTGACGTTCGTGGGACGTGTCGGGGATGATATGTTCGGACGGCGCACGCTTGAGGCCATGCGTCAGGACGGTATCGACACTTCGTGCGTTGCGGTCGATCGAGAGCACTCGTCGGGCATTGCGCTCATCTCGGTCAATGCCGAGGGCGAGAACTCTATCGTCGTGGCATCGGGAGCGAATATGGCTCTCGGCCGCGAGGACATCGACCGTGCGGCCGAAGAGATACGCGCAGCCGATGTGGTGCTGATGCAGCTTGAGGTGCCAGTGGCGGTGGTGGAGTATGCCGCCGAGATTGCCGCAGAGGCGGGTGTGCCCGTCATCTTGAATCCCGCGCCTGCACCTGTCGAAGTGTTGAGGCCGGAGCTGTTGCGGCACCTCTATGCCATAACGCCCAATCGCAGCGAGGCGGCACGCATATCGGGTATCGGGGTGACGGATATGGCGGGGGCACGGCGTGCGGCCGAAGCGATACATGCTATGGGTGTGCGCAATGTGGTCATTACGCTTGGAGGCGACGGATCGCTGATATACGACGGTGGGCGTTTCGAACATGTGGATGCTTTCCGTGTGGCGGCTGTCGATACGACGGCTGCGGGTGATACCTATAACGGTGTTCTGGCCTGCTGCATGGCCGAAGGGCAGGGCCTTGTCGGGGCGGCGCGAGAGGCAAGCGCAGCGGCCGCCATAAGCGTTACGCGCATGGGGGCTCAGACGGCGGCACCGACACGTATGGAGGTAAAAGAATTTTTGGTAAACAGGGAGTAGACACGTATGGGAGACGTTATTCTGGAGCGTATCGAGCGCGACCTGCGCGCGATGGCCGACGAGCCTTACCGTGCTTTTCAGGCTCGGCTGATTCCGACGATTGCCGCAGATCGTATCTTGGGTGTGCGTACGCCGCAGTTGAGGCGTTACGCCCGTGATCTGGCGCGCGACGACGAGGTGGCGGAGCATTTCCTTACGGTGCTGCCGCATCGCTATTACGAGGAGTATAACATCCACGGTGAGCTCATTACGCGGCGCAGGAAGGATATCGACAGCCTGATTGCCGAGCTGGATCGTCTGCTGCCGTATGTGGATAATTGGGCTACGTGTGACATGATCTCACCCAAACTCTTCGCGCGTTATCCCGCGCAGGCTGAGGCGGCAATCGTGCGTTGGCTGCACAGTGATCACACCTATACGGTGCGCTTTGGGGTGGTGTCGCTGTTGGAGTTCTTCCTCGACGAGCGTTTCCGTGCCGAGCACTTGGATTGGGTGTGCGGTGTGCATAACGACGATTATTACGTGCGTATGGCCGTTGCGTGGTATGTGAGCGTTGCGCTGGTCAAGCAGTGGGATAGGACTGTCGGAGTGCTGAACAGCGGACGTCTGGAGCGCGATGTACATAACAAGGCCATCCAGAAGGCTGTCGAGAGCTTCCGCATATCGGACGAGCGGAAGGCGTTGTTGCGTTCGCTGCGCCGCCGGTAAATTGCCGCGAAGGTATTTTTATGCGGCCGCGAGGCGTTTTTATGCGTAAAATAGAGATATGAAAAGGGCGATTGTTGCTCTCGGACGAGGCAATATCGGCTGTTTTTGGTATCTTTACACCCGAATGGGGCGGCCACGGTCGGCCGCCTATCTTTTTTTGTCCGATGATACGTTATCTTTTTGCCTTTCTCCTGCTTGTGCAGGTTGTGTCGTCTGCGGCGCAGAGCCGCCAGCCCTCTCTGCGCGGCCGCGTGACGGATGCCGCTACGGGTGCGGCCATAGAGTATGCCGATGTGGTGGTTACGGATGCCGAAAACCGAACCATAGCCTCCGCGACGGTGCGTAACGGCGCATTCGAGATCGATCATGTGCGCGACGGACGCTTCTTCGTCACGATTATGCTTGTGGGATATGTTCCATACGAGAGCGGCGAGCTGGAATTTGCCGCGGGACGTACGGTAGATCTGGGCGAAGTGCGTCTGTCAATGGAGGAGAACGGTCTGGAGCGCGTTGTTGTTCAGGGCGAGCGCAGCAAGATCGTCTACCGTCTCGACCGTCAGGCGGTGAACGCCTCGGCGGCGCTGTCGGCGTCGGGAGGTACGGCGGTGGATGTGCTGCGTTCGACGCCCTCGGTGCGTATAGATGCCGACGGCGAGGTGTCGTTCCGCGGCAGTACGGGATTTCTGGTCTACGTCGACGGCAAGCAGAGCGTGCTTGAGGGTACGCAGGCTCTGGAGCAGGTCGCCGCAGCGAATATCGACCAGATAGAGATTATAACCACACCGTCGGCACGATACCGTACCGACGGCGATGTGGGCATAATAAACATTACGACCAAGCGGCATGACGATGCGGGCTTCAGCGGTGCGGTGAACCTTTCGGGAAGTACGATCGGCATGTGGAGCGGCGACGCCCTCATCTCATACCGCCACGGCCACAGCCGCTGGTATGTCGGGGGTGCGGCCTCAGAGATCAAGGGTCGCAGCGACTTCGAGCAGAGCAAGACCACCATCGTGGACGACTTTGTCACCACGTCCGATGCCGACGGCGTGCGCCACAGCAACAACTCATCATATATAGGACGTGTCGGATGGGAGTATGGCCGCGGGGGGCATAACCTTGCGGTGGAGTTTCAGGGCGGCGACACGAAAACGGCGCGCGGCGGTGACATGAGCTATTACGAACACCGCATGCAGGGTGATGCGCTTCTGAACGACAACCTCTACGACAGCCATGACCGCTACTCGAACGAGAAGAGCCTTGCCCAGATATCGACCGACTACACCTTCCGGCTCAACGAACGCGGCGACCGTATCGCCGTGACGGGGCGTCTGCGATATGATTGGTATGCACTGGAGTATACCGAGAGCAATATGTTCGATCAGTCGGGTGCGCGATACGAGGGTACGCGCGGATATGAGAAGGAGCACCATTGGGATTTCGACGGTACGGCGTCGTATCTGCTCAATTACCGCGACGGAGGATCTCTGGAGGTGGGGTACCAGTATACCTCATACAGCGAGCACGGCGGCTATAACATAAAGTATTGGGATCGCGGCAAGCAGGATTTCGAGTGGCAGGATGATCTGCGTGCGCCCTTCTTCTACCGCCGCCAGATACACTCGGCCTATGCCATGGTGAGTGACCGCGTTGGGCGTGTATCGTTCGATGCGGGTGTGCGTGCCGACAATACGATCGACGAACTTACGATCACGGTCAAGGATGCCGACCGCTACATCAAACGTCTGGAGCTTTTCCCCTCGGCGCACGTGGCCTACGATGCCGGCAGAGACAACACCATCTCTGCGGCGTATTCATATCGTACGAACCGTGCGGGTATCTGGCAGCTGGAGCCGTACATAACATACGAGGACTACTATACCAAGCAGATCGGCAACCCAGATATCCACCCGGAATATATCCATTCGGCCGAGTTGGGCTACCGCAAGACCATTGCCGAGGAGAACTCCATTGCCGTGACGGGCTTCATGCGTTCGCGCCGCGGCATGATCGACCGCGTGAGGGTGGCATACGAGCCGGGCGTGACGCTCGACTCGCTGATAAATGCGGGGCGGGATCTGACGCTCGGTGTCGAGCTGAACGCGCGTGTCAAGGCGGCGCGGTGGTGGAACATGACCGTCAACGGCAGCCTCTTCCGCTATCGGTTCACGAGCCAGTACGAGGGGTGTACCGATGCGGCGAATACGAGCTACTCGATGTCTTGGATCAACAATTTCTCGATCGGAAAGTCCACGCGCCTGCAGTTCGATGCCAACGTCGTGGGGCCTACGGTGTTGACGCAGGGACGCGAGGAGGCATATTGTTACTTCGATCTGGCTGTGCGGCAGCAATTGTGGCACGACCGCGTGTCGGCCTCGATCGTCGTGCACGATCTGTTTCGCACGGCGCGTTACGACAACCGCCGCGCCACGCCTACGCTCATATCGACGACACACGTGCGTCCGTGTTATCCCAATATAGTGCTGTCGCTGAGCTATGCGTTCAATGCCGCGGAGCGTCGGGCCCCAGCCACGGGTGCCGTATCTTCGGGAGCGTCATTTGTGGGCAAGGATTTCTGACGAAGGCGTGACTCGGGGGGGGAGTTTGTCCGTGACACTGTTTTTTCGTAATTTTGCCGTGGATTTCTTCATTTCATGGCAACAAATATCATAGGAGATACCGAATGGAACGGGCTGCCGATGCCCCGACGTTTGGGAGCTATCGTCGCCGTGGCGTTCGGTGTGTCGTTGTCGGTCATCGACAGCGTCATCGCCAACGTCGCCCTGCCGACTCTGGCTTCCGAATTCGGGACCTCGTCGGCAAATTCTGTCTGGATCGTCAATGCCTATCAGCTGGCTCTGATAACGACACTTCTCATATTCTCGAATCTGGGTGACATACTGGGCTATCGCCGCATATACATATCGGGTCTGGTGCTCTTTACCGTAGCCTCGGCCGGGTGCGCCCTCTCGACCACATTCGCCTCGCTGATCGCGTGGCGTGCGGTGCAGGGCATAGGCGCGGCGGCCATAACCAGCGTGAATACCACGTTGATACGTATAATCTATCCGCGGCGTATGCTGGCACGCGGTATGGGTATCAACGCAACGGTTGTGGCCGTCTCGTCGGTGGCGGGGCCGTCGGTGGCGGCGGCCATATTGTCCGTGACGACATGGCATTGGCTCTTTGCCGTAAATCTTCCGATCGGCCTCATCGCTTTTATACTCAGCTCGCGTTTCCTGCCTCAGAATCCCGTCAAGGTCGAAGGCCGGCGGTTCGATTGGCGCAGCGGCATGATGTGCGCACTGACATTCGGCCTTGTGATGGCCTGCGTCGAGGGCTATTCGCACGGCATGTCGCTGCACGTATGGTTTGTGCTGGCAGCCGTGGCGGCGGTGGTGGCATGGCGGTTCGTGACCGACCAGCTGCGTAAGCCCATGCCCATACTTCCGTTCGACCTGCTGCGCATACCGATCTTCTCGCTCTCGATCGTGACCTCTATATGCTCCTTTACGGCGCAGATGCTCGCCATGGTCTCGCTCCCATTTATCCTGCAGCACAGCATGGGATACGATGCCGTGAGCACGGGACTGATCTTTACGGCGTGGCCCATGGTCATTATGGTAGTGGCACCCTTGGCTGGTGTTTTGGCAGAAAGAATCCATGCAGGTTACCTCGGACTGACAGGACTTCTGATCATGACCTTCGGCCTTGTGATGCTGGGATTGCTGCCGTCGAGTCCGATGGATTTCGATATTATATGGCGGCTTGTGCTGTGCGGCATGGGATTCGGACTCTTCCAGTCGCCCAACAACAGCATAATGATAGCCTCGGCGCCGCAGCACCGCAGCGGCTCGGCAAGCGGCATGCTCGCTACGGCGCGACTGACGGGCCAGACGATGGGTGCGGCGTTGGTGGCATTCTTCTTCCATTGGCATGGGGGAGAGACGACCATGACACCGTTGTTTGTGGCGGCAGCGTTTGCCTTTTTCGGGGCGATGCTCTCGGCATCGCGCATACACCTTCCCTTGCCCGAGGGGCTGAGACGAAAATAGTTTGCTGATATTATGAAAGCAGTTTTCCATACGGAGTATTTCATCGATGGCGGCGCAACGCTGCGCATCCTCTTCGATGACGGCATGACGGTCGACATGCGGCCCTGTGCGGCAGGCGAGTGGCTCGGCGAGCGGGATGTGGCCGACGGAGTGATGAAATACCACTATTGTGTTTGCAGCGGCGATACGGTCGTTCGCACGGAACCCTGCGGAGCGCATTCGGTTGAAGGATGCAGGAATGTCGGCCGTGCGGATATTTACGACGCGTGGTATGAGCCATCGGATGATTCGCCTTTTCTGACGTCGATGTTTACCGACGCCGTCTTCCGTCGTGACGATGATGCGGAGCCTCTGTCAGTAGCATGTGTGAATATCCTTTTGGAAGTTGAGGCGCCGACACTGCGCCGCGACGAGGTGCTGGCCGTGGCTGGGGATGCGGAGGAGCTGGGTCGCTGGGATGTGGCGCACAGCGTTATTATGAACGACGCGGCGGCTCCTGTTTGGCGAGTGTTGCTGCCGACCCGAACGGCCGGCGCCGAGTATAAGTTTGTGATACGCGACCGAAAGTCGGGCGCTCTCCGCTGCTGGGAGGAGGGCGGAAACCGCCGTTTGCCGTCCGCCGTGGGCGGGGATGCCGCCGTTGTCCGTGGGCTGCGTCTGCGTGACGGACGTCGTCGTTGGCACGGGGCCGGAGTGGCCGTGCCTCTCTTCTCGCTGCGCAGCGGGAAGGATTGGGGCGTCGGGGAGTTCCGCGACATAGGTGTGTTGGCCGAGTGGGCCGCCGCGGCGGGAATGTCTGTCATCCAGCTGCTGCCCGTGAACGATACGTCGGTGACGGGGACGTGGCGCGACTCGTATCCATATAACCCCCTTTCATGTTTCGCCCTGCATCCTTTGTATGTGTGCGGCGAAGATGCCGTCGCGGCGTGCCGTGCATTTTGCAGTGCGGATGAGGCGGAGGCTTTGCAGGGAATTCTCGACGGATGTTCCCGGCGCGGAGCCGTGCTGAATGCCCTGCCGGAGGTCGATTATGAAGCCGTAATGGCTCTTAAGCAGGATCTGCTGCGAGGTATCTATGACGTTTGTGGAGAGCGTATGGTTGCCTCGGATGACTGCCGCCGTTTCGTATCGGAGAATGACAGTTGGCTTGTCCCCTATGCCGTATTCTGCTCACTGCGCAGTGAATATGGCGATGAACGTGCGAAGTGGGGAGCGTTGGAGCGATATGATGCGGCCGAGGCCGAGAAATATGCCGCAAGCCATCGGCAGAGTGTGGATTACCATATATTCGTGCAATATATTCTCGACGCGCAGATGCGTGCGGCGCGGCAAGCCGCACACGCATCTGGCGTGGCGCTAAAGGGAGATATACCGATAGGCGTAGCCCCGACGGGAGTGGACGTATGGCGCAATCCCGAGCTCTTCAATGTCACGATGTCGGCGGGAGCTCCGCCCGACGCCTTCGCGGCCGAAGGGCAGAATTGGGGTTTCCCTACGTACGATTGGCCGCGCATGGCCTCCGAAGGGTATGACTGGTGGCGCCGCCGCCTGCAAAAGATGGGCGAATATTTCGATGCCTATCGTCTGGACCACATTCTCGGTTTCTTCCGTATATGGGAGATCCCGCGTACGGCTGTGAGCGCCCTGCTGGGGCATTTCAACCCTCAGCTGCCTCTCTCCAAGAGCGAAATCGAAGAGTACGGGTTCCACTTCGTGCCGTCGCGTGATGTGGCTCGTGATCTGAGCTCGCGTGATGTGTTGTTCCTTGCCGCCGAGGGGCGTGAAGAGAGTTATTTCCCGCGTATCGGCGGATATGATACGGCTGCATTCCTCGCTCTGGACGAAACGGACCGCGAGGCTTACCGCCGCCTGCATGACGACTACTATTATCACCGCCACGACTCTTTCTGGCGCGAGAATGCCATGGGCAAGCTGCCCGTATTGATCGGCGCGTCGCGCATGCTTGCGTGCGGTGAGGATCTGGGCATGATTCCAGCGTGCGTTCCCGAGGTGATGGCACGTGAGAGAATACTCTCGCTCGAGATCGAGCGTATGCCCAAACAGGCGGGCGTAGCCTTTGCCGATCCGTCACGTTATCCCTATCTCTCGGTCGCTGCGACCTCGACGCACGACATGCCTACGGTGCGCGGGTGGTGGCAGGAGGAGCGTGAGGCGGCGCGGCTCTATTACCATGAGGTGTTGCATAGTGAAGGCGAGGCGCCGCAGGATTGCACTCCCGACATTGCGCGCCGCATCGTGGAGCGGCACATGCTCTCGTCGTCGATGCTGGCGATACTGCCGTTGCAGGATTGGCTGGCTATGGACTGCCGTCTGCGCCGTGCCGATGCCGCGGCCGAGCGTATCAACGTCCCGGCCATAGAACACTACTATTGGCGTTATCGCGTGCATATAACTTTGGAACAGCTGCTCGCGGAGAAGGAGTTTACTGCCTCGGTACGGGAGATAGCGGCGTTGCGCGGAAAGGCGTAACAGAAGATGTCTGTCTTAAATGACAAAAGAGGATATCTCGGCATGAGGTATCCTCTTTTTGTGTTGTTGCCTGTCTGCGGCTCTATCGGCGCACTACGGTGCGGCCGAAGGGTACTAATGCATAGCTCATCAGTTTGAAGTGCTGCAGACCGAACGGTATGCCGATGATGGTTATGCAGAAGAATACGCCGAGGGCCAGATGCGACAGGGCAATCCATATTCCGCCTATGAATATCCATATTACGTTGAGCAGCGTTGAGAGGCACCCTGTCGCTTCGGGAGTGGATACGACCTCGCCGCCGAAGGGCCACAGGGCGAAGAGCCCGAGCTGCATGACTTGCAGTCCGAACGGTATTCCTATGATGGTTAGGCACATCACGGCGCCGCTTATGATATACTCCACGGCCATTATCAGGCCGCCGAATATCACCCATATCAGGTTGCCAAGAATATTCATATCGTAACGGTTTTATGTGAGTATTGTCTTTCGTTCGCCGCGGCCGGTTATCCTATCAGGAATTCGAACAGCCCGGGGTTGTCGTTCAGATATTTGTAGACGATATCATTGCGTTTCATACGCTCCGTGAGGCCGGCGAAGTCGTCGCGGTTCTGCAGTTCGATACCTATCAGCACGGGCCCCTTTTCGCGGTTTGTCTTCTTCTTGTACTCGAAGTATGTTATGTCGTCGTTGGGCCCGAGAACCTTGTTCACGAAGTCCTGCAGGGCACCCGCACGCTGCGGGAACTGTACAACGAAGTAGTGTTTCAGACCCTCGTAAAGCATCGAACGCTCCTTGATGTCCTCCATTCGCACGATATCGTTATTGCTGCCGCTGACGATGCAGACAACATTCTTGCCACGGATTATGTCGCGGCAGAAGTCGAGGGCGCTGATGCTGAGGGCTCCGGCCGGCTCGGCTACAATGGCGTCGAAGTTGTAGAGCGAGAGGATTGTGGTGCAGACCTTGCCTTCGGGTACGGTTACGATGTCGTCCAGCACCTGACGGCAGATGTCGAACGTAAGATCACCCACGCGCTGTACGGCGGCGCCGTCGACAAACTTGTCCACATGGTCGAGTTCGGTCACCTCGCCGCGCTCGATCGAGAGCTTCATTCCGGCAGCGCCCGCAGGCTCTACGCCTATGATCTTCGTTTGTGGTGACATCTGCTTGTAGACGCTGCCTATGCCGGATGCGAGGCCTCCGCCGCCTATCGGGACGAAGATATAATCCACGGCGGCACGGCTCTGCTGCAGGATCTCGAGACCTACCGTACCCTGACCCTCGATTATCTTGGGGTGGTTGAAGGGCGGGATGAAGGTCTTGCCTTCGTTCTCGCATGCCTGCATGGCCGCACGGTTCGATTCGTCGAACGTGTCACCCGCAAGGACGACCTCGATGGCGTTGCCGCCGAACATGCGTACCTGATTGATCTTCTGCTTGGGTGTAGTTACGGGCATGAATATCTTGCCCGTAATGCCCAGCTTGTTGCACGAGAGGGCTACGCCCTGCGCGTGGTTGCCCGCGCTGGCGCAGACGATGCCTTTGGCCGTCTGGTCGGGTGTGAGCGACCTGATCATGTTGTACGCGCCGCGTATCTTGTACGAACGCACAACCTGAAGATCCTCGCGCTTGAGCATCACGTTGGCCTCGTATCGATCCGACAGGTTGCGGTTTGCCATCAGCGGCGTGGGCGACAGTATCTCGCCGAGGGTGTGCTCGGCGGTCATGACGTCGTTTAGCGCCGGAAAGTATTTTTTCGTTTGGTTACTCATCTTTTGTCTGGTTTACGTTTGTTGTCACTCGCCGGCGGCTATGCGCGAGGCGATGAAGTCTCCCACCTCGGTTGTCGAGCAGGGTTTTGCGCCGTCGGCGGCGATATCCTCCGTGGTGACGCCCTCGCGTATCGAGGCATCCACGGCGCGGCGTATTGCGGCCCCGGCCTCCATGTCCGAGAAGGCGTATTCGAACATCATTGCCGCCGAGAGGATCGTGGCAACAGGGTTGGCTATGTTCTTCCCCGCAGCCTGAGGATAGGAACCGTGTATGGGTTCGAAGAGCGACGTGCCTGTTCCGATCGAGGCCGAGGGCAGAAGTCCGAGCGAGCCGGTTATGACGCTCGCCTCGTCCGTAAGAATGTCTCCGAACATATTCTCCGTGACTATGACATCGAAGTGACGCGGCTGCTGTATGATCTTCATGGCGGCGTTGTCGACGAACATGAACTCGGTTTCGACTGACGGGTATTCGGCTGCCAGACGCTGTGCGGTTTGGCGCCACAGACGCGACGTTGCCAATACGTTGGCCTTGTCGACGATGGTGAGCTTGCCGCGGCGTTTGGCCGCATATTCGAATCCGAGACGGCATATACGCTCGATCTCGGCGCACGTGTAGACACACGTGTCGTATGCCGTGAGTCCATCCTCCGAACGGCCCTGCGGACGTCCGAAATAGAGACCTCCCGTCAGTTCCCGCACGCAGAGGAAGTCGGCTCCCTCAACAAGATCGGCACGCAGCGGCGAGCGGTGCAGCAACGTGGGGAATGTGGTGACGGGGCGCAGGTTGGCATACAGACCCAGCTTCTTGCGCATGGCCAACAGTCCCTGCTCGGGCCGCACCTTGGCGTTGGGGGCGTTGTCGAAGCGCGGGTCGCCGATGGCGCCGAAGAGTACGGCATCGGACTCCATACATGTGTTGTGCGTAGCCTCGGGGTAGGGGTCGCCTACGGCATCTATGGCGGCGGCGCCGACAACCGCGTATGTATATTGCGGCTTGTATGCGAAGCGTGCGGCTACGGCATCTACGGCCTTGACGGCCTGTGCCACGATTTCGGGGCCAATGCCGTCACCCGGAAGCACGGCTATCTTGATCTCTTTCATTTATGTTTGTCGTTTTTTGTATTTGGATCTATTTTGCGCATCTTTTTTCAATCAATCCCAGCCTTGTATCGGGGGGCTTTCGGCCGCCGCGATTACCGTTGCGGGCCGCAGTGGTGCGTATGCTCGAAGTCGGCAATCTGGTCGCGTATGCTTACCAGATAGTCCACGTCGTCGTAGCCGTTCATTAGGCACTGCTTCTTGTATGCCGTTATCTCGAACGACTCGCTGAAAGGTGTGCCGACGATCTGTATAGTCTGTGCTGGAAGATCTATCTTGAGCTGCGTTGCTGGGTCGCGCTCCACGGCCTCAAAAATCTTCTTAAGCATCCCCTCGCTCACGGTGACGGGCAGCAGCCCGTTGTTGAGGGCGTTGTTGCGGAAGATGTCGGCGAAGAAACTCGACACCACGGCGCGGAACCCTGCACCGGCAATGGCCCATGCGGCGTGCTCGCGGCTCGAGCCGCAGCCGAAGTTCTTGCCTGCGACAAGGATCTGACCGCCGTATCGCGGCGAGTTGAGTACGAAGTCTGCCTTGGGGTTACCCGCGGCGTCGTAACGCCAGTCGCGGAAGAGGTTAGCGCCGAATCCTTCGCGCGTGGTGGCCTTGAGGAAGCGTGCCGGTATGATCTGATCGGTATCGATGTTCTCTATCGGCAGAGGCACGGCCGTCGATATGAGTGTTGTGAATTTGTTTCTCATGGCTCTTTTCTGTGAGGGTGTTACATGAGTCGGCGCGGGTCTGTCACCTCGCCCGTGACGGCCGCGGCGGCCGCTACGAGCGGGCCGGCAAGCAGTGTGCGGGCATTGGGGCCCTGACGCCCCTCGAAGTTGCGGTTCGAGGTGGCGACACAATATTTTCCGGCCGGGATCTTGTCGTCGTTCATGGCCAGACATGCCGAACATCCGGGTTGACGGAGCGTGAAGCCCGCCTCCTCAAGTATGTCGCGCAGGCCCTCCTCTATGGCCTGACGCTCGACCTGCTTGCTGCCCGGCACGATCCATACCGTGACGCCGGGAGCCTTCTTGCGGCCCTTGACGATCGAGGCGAATGCCCGCAGATCCTCTATGCGGCCGTTAGTGCAGCTGCCGACGAAGACGTAGTCGACCTTCTTGCCCTCCATCCTCTCACCCGCATGGAATCCCATGTAGTCGAGAGCCTTGTCAAAGGATGCGCGTGCGGCGGCATCGTCCGGGGCTTCGGGAATTACGCCGCCCACGGCTACGCCCATCGATGGGTTTGTGCCGTATGTTATCATAGGTTCTATTTCCGCGGCATTGAACGTGATCTCCTTGTCGAACACGGCGTCGGGATCCGAGCGAAGCGCGTTCCAACGCTCCACGGCCTCGTCCCACGCCTTGCCCTTTGGGGCGAACTCGCGCCCCTTGAGGTAGTCGAATGTGGTCTGGTCGGGAGCTATCATGCCGCCGCGGGCACCCATCTCGATGCTCATGTTGCAGATGCTCATGCGCGCCTCCATTGAGAGCGAACGTATGGCCGAACCGGCAAACTCGACGAAGTGACCCGTGCCGCCTCCCGTGCCGATCTTCGAGATGATGTGGAGGATTATGTCCTTCGAACATACTCCCGGCCGCAACTTTCCCTCGACGTTTATGCGCATGCTTTTCGGCTTCGATTGCAGGATGCATTGCGAGGCGAGGGCCATCTCCACTTCGCTGGTGCCGATACCGAAAGCGACACATCCCAAAGCCCCGTGGGTCGAGGTGTGGCTGTCGCCGCAGACGATGGTCATGCCGGGCTGCGTGAGCCCCGTCTCGGGCCCGACGACATGGATTATGCCGTTGCGTGGCGACCCTATCGGGAAGATGGTGATGTTGTTGTCGGCACAATTGGCATACAGCGCTGCCACCTGTGCCGCCGACTGCGGGTCGGCTATTGGCAAGTGCTGGTCGTGCGTGGGGATGTTATGGTCGGGGCTGGCCGTCACCTGTGCGGGGCGGAAGACCCCGATGCCGCGCTCGCGTAGCGAGGCGAAGGCCTGCGGACTTGTCACTTCGTGTATGTACTGACGGTCGATGTAGAGCACGCACGAATCCCCGTCGAGGACCTTCACCGTGTGTGCATCCCATATCTTGTCGAAAAGCGTATTCATCTGACAGTGTGGTTATGCTATTTTCGAAATTGCATCTATGAACGACTCCACCGATGCGGTTACGATATCGGTCGAGGCGCCGAAGCCGTGATACATCTTGCCCTTGTGCGAGATCTGGATGTGTACCTTGCCCATGTCGTCGCTGCCGCGCGTGATGGCCTGCACGAGGTACTCTTCGATATGGACACGACGCTTGGTGATGTTCTTGACGGCGGTGATGGCTGCATCGACGGGACCGTTTCCGGTAGCAGTCTCGGTGAAGGTGTCGCCGTCGAAGCTGATCTGTACGGTAGCTGTCGGTATGCTCGTCTTGCCGCAGACGACCTGCAGCCCCGTGAGCTGTATGCTCATGCGGCGGCGCGAGGCGGCCGTACCCACGAGTACCTCCAGATCGCGCGTGGTGACCATCTTCTTCTTGTCGGCCAGCTCCAGAAAACGCTGGTATATCTCGTCCAGCTCCTCGCCTTCGGGCGTGTAGCCTATCTCTGCGAGGTGGTGCTTGAGCGCCGCGCGGCCGCTGCGGGCCGTCAGGACGATGCTCGACTGGTCTACTCCGACATCCTCGGGGTCGATTATCTCATACGTCTCGCGGTTCTTGAGCACGCCGTCCTGATGTATTCCCGACGAGTGCGCAAAGGCGTTGCGGCCGACAATGGCCTTGTTGGGCTGTACGGGCATACGCATGAGGTTCGACACAAGACGGCTCGTAGAGATGATCTGCCGCGTGTCGATACCTACCTCGAAGTCGAGATTCTTGTGGCACTTTATTGCCATAACGACCTCCTCGAGGGCCGTATTTCCGGCACGTTCGCCCAGACCGTTTATCGTCACCTCCATCTGGCGGGCACCATTCTCGACGGCAGCCAGCGTGTTGGCCGTGGCCATGCCCAGATCGTTGTGGCAGTGGGTCGAGATGACGGCCTTGTCGATGTTGGGGACGTTGTTCTTAAGGTAGGCGATCTTGGCGCCGTACTCGCTCGGCAGACAGTAACCCGTCGTGTCGGGTATGTTTACGACAGTGGCGCCGGCCGCGATTACGGCCTCCACCACGCGGGCCAGAAACTCGTTCTCGGTGCGGCCTGCATCCTCGGCGTAGAACTCCACGTCATCGACGAAACGGCGGGCATACTTCACCGCATCGACGGCCTGCTCGATGACCGTTTCGGGGGTCATGCGCAGCTTTTCGTAGATGTGGTATGTCGAGGTGCCGATACCCGTATGGATACGGCCGCGTTTGGCGAACTCCAGCGACTTGGCCGCCACGTCGATATCCTTCTTCACGGCGCGCGTGAGGGCACAGATGACGGGGCGCGTTACCGCCTTCGAGATCTCGACCACCGAGTTGAAGTCTCCCGGACTCGATATCGGGAAGCCCGCTTCGATGATGTCCACACCCAATTTTTCGAGCTGCCGCGCCACCTCGATCTTCTCTATGGTGTTGAGCTGGCATCCCGGAACCTGCTCCGCATCGCGGAGGGTGGTGTCGAAGATATATACTTTTTCGCTCATGTTATGCGTAAATTAGGAATCGGCACCGGACTCCGAGGCCCGATGCCGGTTCGGGTTTTGGGGGATTAGTTGTTCTCGGGACGCAGCTTGCGCACAACGGCGCCAGCCTGCCACATCTCCGTCTCGCGCATCTGGCGAAGCTCCTCCTCGAGTTTGCTGCGGTAGTCGGGCTGGCTGTTCGAGTCGATGCTGCGCTGAGCCTCGTTTCCGGCGGCAACCTCACGGTAGAGTTCGTCGAAGACGGGACGCGTGGCGTCGCGGAACTTCTTCCACCAGTCGAGCGCACCGCGCTGTGCCGTAGTCGAGCAGTTGGCGTACATCCAGTCCATACCGTTCTCGCCGATCAGGGGCATAAGGCTCTGCGTAAGCTCCTCGACGGTCTCGTTGAAGGCCTCCGACGGGGTGTGGCCGTTTGCACGCAGCGTGTCGTACTGTGCTGCGAAGATACCCTGAATGGCTCCCATCAGAGTACCGCGCTCACCCGTCAGGTCAGAGTAAACCTCACGCTTGAAGGTAGTCTCGAACAGGTAGCCCGAGCCGACGCCTATGCCGAGCGATATGACGCGGTCCCACGCCTTGCCCGTAGCGTCTTGGAAGATTGCATAGCTCGAATTCAGACCGCGGCCCTGAAGGAACATGCGGCGCAGCGACGTGCCCGAGCCCTTGGGTGCGACGAGTATGACGTCGATGTCGGCGGGGGGAATGATGCCCGTACGCTCCTTGTAGGTGATGCCGAAGCCGTGCGAGAAGTAGAGAGCCTTGCCCGGGGTAAGGTACTTCTTGATCTTGGGCCATACGGCGATCTGTCCGGCATCCGAAAGCAGATACTCGATGATGGTTCCGCGGTCGGCCGCCTCCTCGATCTCGAAGAGCGTCTCACCCGGTACCCAGCCGTCGGCAACGGCCTTGTCCCAGCTCTTGGTACCCTTACGCTGACCTACGATGACGTTGAAACCGTTATCCTTGAGGTTAAGTGACTGTCCGGGGCCCTGTACTCCGTAACCGATCACTGCGATAGTCTCGTTCTTGAGCGTTTCGAGTGCTTTTGCCAGAGGATACTCCTCACGTGTTACGACGTTCTCCTCGACGCCGCCGAAATTGATCTTTGCCATAGTTTTTTGTAATTAAGTTGAAAGTTGAGTATTTTCCGTATTTTTCGTTGTTTGCTGCGGCTTGCTGCTGCCGCCATATTTTTATTCAGATATTTTATATTGGATATCCTGTTGCCGTATGCTATTGTTTGTCGCCTTTGGTGTCGTCGTTCAGTTCCTGTTGCGAGGCGAGGAAACGGCGGTAACGGTCGTTCACATGGTCGAGATACTCGTTCAGCAGCTCGCGGCGCGACTTGATGATTGCCACCTGTCCCGACCGCACGAACTGATATACGCCGTAAGGCTCGAGCATGCGGTAGAGTGACTGTATCTCGTTGCGGTGGCCCGTCTTCTCGAGTACGATGTAGTCGTCGTGTATCTCGAGGATGCGGACATTGTGTCGGCGCACCAATTCCTCGACGTTGCGGCTGCGCTGCACCTTGTATAGCGCCAGCTCCTGAAGCACCACTTCGTCGGGCGTATAGCAGAAGACCTTCAACACGTCGATCTTCTTCTCGATCTGCTTGACAAGGTTCTCGACACGGTCGGGGTCGTTCTTGACCATGATGGTATACTTGTATATGCCCTCGATGGCCGACTCGGATGCCGTGAGCGAATCGATGTTGACGTTGCGGTGGGTGAATACGGTTGTTATCTGGCTGAGCAGACCGACCTTGTTCTCCGAAAATATGATTATTATAAACTCCTTTTCCATCGTGTGTTCGCTTAATCGTTATTCGAGACGTATGTCGTTTACGGGCATGCCTGCCGGCACCATCGGGAAGACATTCTCCTCACGCTCTACGCGTACCTCAAGGAGGAAGGCCGTGGGACAGCTCTTCATCTGAGCTATGGCCTCGTCCAGCTCGTCGTGCCGTTCGATGCAGCGGTAGGGTATGTGGTTGCCGCGGGCGATAAGTTCGAAATCGGGATTTGTGAGTTCTGTGAACGAATAGCGGTGGTTGTAGAAGAGTTCCTGCCACTGGCGCACCATGCCCAGAAAACCGTTGTTCATGAGTATGATCTTGACTGGAACGCTCGACTGGAATATAGTTCCTAACTCCTGAAGTGTCATCTGCAGGCCTCCGTCGCCCACGAACAGACATACGTCACGATCCGGAGCGCCGATCTTGGCGCCTATGGCTGCGGGCAGGCCGAAGCCCATGGTTCCGAGGCCGCCCGAGGTGATGATGCTTCGCGTATGCTTGAAACGGAAGTAACGCGAGGCGAACATCTGTTGCTGGCCGACGTCGGTGACAAGAATTGCATCGTCGAACTGCCGTGCCACGGCATCCACAACCTCACCCATGCGCAGGTGCGGGCCGCGGCGCTCGATTGCCGGCTCGATGATCTCCTCGCGCTCGATGTTGTAACATACGCGGAATTCGTCTATCCACTCCGAGTGGTCGCATTTCGAGATCTTCTCGGTGATCATGGGGAGTGTACGCTTCACGTCGCCGAGAACCGGCACGTCGGCATAGACGAGTTTGTTTATCTCGGCGGGGTCGATTTCGAGGTGTACGATCTTGGCGTTGATGCCGAAATTCGAAGGGTCGCCCGTAACGCGGTCGTCGAAACGCATGCCTATTGCTACGAGAAGGTCGCAGTCGCGGTTCTTGATGTTGGGGGCGTAGTTGCCGTGCATGCCGAGCATGCCGACATATTGCGGATGGTCCGACGGCAGGGCCGAGAGTCCGAGCAGCGTGGCCGCAGCGGGCATGTCGCTCTTCTCGAGGAACGCGAGCAGCTCCTTCTCGGCGTGCCCGAGAATCACGCCCTGACCCACCAGAGCCATCGGCCTGCGGGCGAAATTGATCAGACGTGCAGCCTCGAGTATCTGGTTCTCGTCGATCTCGACCTGCGGCTGGTAGCTGCGGATGAAACGTACGGGCTTGTATTCGAAGTCGAGCATCCCGACCTGTGCATCCTTCGTTATGTCGACCACAACCGGCCCCGGACGTCCCGTCGAGGCTATGTAGAAGGCCTTGGCCAACACTTCGGGTATGTCGGCGGCGCGCTTGACCTGACAGTTCCACTTGGTGACCGACTGCGTGATCTCGATGAAGTTGATCTCTTGGAATGCGTCCGTGCCGAGGAGTTTCGATCCCACCTGTCCGCTTATGAGCACGATGGGTGTCGAGTCGAGCATGGCGTCGGCGAGTCCCGTCACGGTGTTCGTAGCGCCCGGGCCCGAGGTGACGATGCAGACACCCGTCTTGCCGCTGGCGCGGGCGTATCCCTGCGCGGCGTGTACGGCACACTGCTCGTGACGAACGAGAATATGGTTTATACGGTCGCGGTAGTCGTAGAGTGCATCGTATACGGGGATGATGGCACCTCCCGGATAGCCGAAGATGGTATCTACGCCCTCGGCCAGAAACGAACGTATGAGAGCCTCCGAGCCCGATATGTGCGGCAGCGGTTGCGACGCGCCTTGCTCGGGTGTCTCCATATCATTGTCATTGAAACCTGATGTCATATCTGTATCGTGTTTTTTCTTGTTGGATATATCGTCCGATCGCTATAGTTACTCTTCGGGAACTATTCTTACGGCGCCCTGATCTGCCGAGCTTACCAGCAGCGAGTATGCCTTGAGCGAGAGCGGCACCACGCGGTCGCGGTTGCGGGGACGATGGTCGTGCCATGCGGCCAGACGCGAGGCGAGTTCCTCGTCCGATATGCGCAGCGATATCGAGCGTGCCGGTATGTCGATGTCGATCATGTCGCCGTCGCGGATGATGCCGATCTCGCCGCCCGAAGCCGCTTCGGGTGATACGTGCCCTATCGAGAGGCCCGACGTGCCGCCCGAGAAGCGTCCGTCGGTAATCAGGGCGCAATCCTTGTCCAGATGCTTCGACTTGAGGTACGACGTGGGGTAGAGCATCTCCTGCATGCCCGGTCCGCCCTTGGGGCCTTCGTAGCGTATGACCACGACGTCGCCGGCCTTGACCTCGTCGTTGAGGATCCCGTTCATGGCCTGCTCCTGCGACTCGAATACCTTGGCCTTGCCGCTGAAGCGGAACAGCGCGGGATCGACGCCTGCCGTCTTGACGATGCAACCCTTGCGGGCGATGTTGCCGAAGAGCACGGCCAGACCGCCATCCTTGAAATAGGCGTGCTCCATGTCGCGTATGCATCCCGTGGCGTGGTTGTCGTCCATCGAGTCGTAGTATTCGGCCTGAGATGCCATCTGCCGGCTGTAACGTCCGGCCGCGGCGCTGAGGTATGTCTTGCGGGCCTCGTCGCTGAACGAGGGCGAGGCGAAGTAGTATTTGTCGAGAGTCGCGGCCAGCGACGGCGAGTCGACACGTCCGACCGTGGTGTCGATAAGACCCGCGTCGGCGAGGACACCGAGGATGCCCATGATGCCGCCCGCACGGTTTACGTCCTGCACGTGGTATGAGCCGTTGGGTGCGACCTTGCACAGTACGGGTATCTTGCGCGAAAGACGGTCTATGTCCTTCATCGTGAAGTCCACGCCCGCCTCGTGGGCTATGGCCAGAAGGTGGAGCACTGTATTTGTCGATCCGCCCATGGCTATGTCGAGCGACATGGCGTTCTCGAAGGCGGCCTTGGTAGCTATCGAGCGTGGCAGGACCGAGTCGTCACCCTCGAAGTAGTACCGTTTGGCATTCTCGACGATGAGCTTGGCGGCACGTGCGAACAGACCCTTGCGGTTTTCGTGCGTGGCTACGACGGTACCGTTTCCCGGGAGTGCCAGACCTATGGCCTCGTTGAGGCAGTTCATCGAGTTGGCGGTGAACATGCCCGAACATGAACCGCATCCGGGACATGCCGTAGCCTCGATCATGTCGGCATCAGCATCGGTGCACGAGGCGTCGGCGCTCATGACCATGGCGTCGATCAGGTCGACACCGCGGCCGCGGAACGATCCGGCCTCCATCGGGCCGCCCGATACGAATACCGTGGGTATGTTCAGGCGCATGGCCGCCATGAGCATTCCGGGCGTGATCTTGTCGCAGTTGCTTATGCAGACCAGAGCGTCGACCTTATGTGCATTGGCCATATACTCGACGCTGTCGGCTATGATGTCGCGCGAGGGGAGCGAGTATAGCATGCCGTCATGACCCATTGCGATTCCGTCGTCGATGGCTATGGTGTTGAACTCGGCGGCGAAGCACCCTTCGGCCTCGATGAGCTGTTTGACGTATTGTCCTATTTCGTGCAGGTGGACGTGTCCGGGAACCATCTGTGTGAACGAGTTGGCTATGCCGATTATGGGCATTCCCATCTGCTCTTTGGTCATTCCGTTTGCGCGCCACAGGCTTCTGGCTCCGGCCATGCGGCGACCCGTTGTGGTCGCGGCGCTTCGTAATTGGTGTTTCATTGTCCGAATACTTTATCTTTTATCGTCTATTCCCTGTACCGAAAAGGCCTTTCCCCGTGCAGGAGAAAGGCCTTATATAATCGCGTCCGTATATATACACAACCTTTCTCCCGTTATCTGCGCAAGACCACGAGGATTAGGCTAATAATAATATACAGACTGCTTGTCATTCTGAGTTTCGGTTTGGTCGGATCGCCTTGGCGACACAAGCCCTTCGGCTCTCCTTTGTTCTCTTTGCAAAAATAATAGTAAAATTTATTAATAACAAACATAATCCATAATTTTCTGCATATAAATTGCAAAAAAGCCTTCCTCGCGAGCCGTAATGCTCTGCTTGTTAGTGTGATCGTTGTATGCGTGTATAAATATTTATTCGTTACATACTTTAAGGCGGCGATATGAAAATTCTTGTGTGCTTAATATTTTTCGGTTTGATAAGATGTGTGGTATGACCCGTGATATTGCAATCGTGTATTTTTATGCGACGGACCGGCCGTTGGGGGGCGGTAGAACGAAAAGAGGCGCCTCAGGCTGGAGGCACCTCTTTATTATAAGGAGCGGAACAATTGTTTACAGGTTGTCGTTGATCATGTCTGTGATCTGGCGCGGCAGGCGAGGCATGGCCCCGTGCTGCGTACAGACGTATGCCGACGTGGCGACTGCGACCTCGTGGGCGTGGCGCAATGTGCAGCCTGCGAGTATGGCGGCGCAGAAGCCTGCGGTGAAGGAGTCGCCCGCACCTACGGTGTCGGCGACCTCCACGCGGGGTGTGAGCAGGGTCGATATGCCGTCGTCGTGTATGACGTGGCTGCCGTTGGTGCCGCAGGTGAGTATGACGGCCTGAAGATCGAACAGACGTTTTAGGTGGAGGCATATCTGTTGCTCGTCATCGATGCCAAGGGCAAAGATGCGGCTTACGACGTGCGTCTCCTCGTCGTTTATCTTGAGGATGCGGCAGCGGCGGAGCGACGCCTCGATGACGGCGCGGTCATAGTAGTTCTGGCGCAGGTTTATGTCGAATACCTTGAGGGCTTCGGCGGGCATGGCATCCAGAAGTGTCGTTATGGTTGTGCGCGATACCTCGCTGCGCTGCGCCAGCGAGCCGAAACATACACAGCGGCACTGCGCGGCCATCCTCATAAGCTCCTGCGTGAGGGGTATGAAGTCCCACGCCACGTTGCGGCGTATGTCGTATTGTGGCACTCCAGCATTGTCGAGCGTCACCTCGACCGTGCCGGTGGGGTGCGCTACGCGCTGCATCATGTGGTTGAGGCCGCGCTTGTCGAGCTGAGCCACGAGATCATCGCCCGCAGCATCGAGCCCTACGGCGCTCACCGCCGTGGCGTCGTAGCCGAACTGCGACATGTGGTATGCGAAGTTGGCGGGTGCACCGCCTATCTGGCGTCCGGCGGGGAGCATGTCCCACAACGCTTCGCCTATTCCGATTATGTGTCTGTTCTCCATTGTTATAAGGGCTTGCCCCGATGAGATCGGTTCCTACTTGTGGCAAATATACGCAAATATACGCAAATGATTGGGCATATGCGGCGCTGAGAATATAATAATTGACGTGTCGGCATGGTTTTCTGCCGGCGCGGTCGCGTCGAGGGCGGGAGGTTGCCGGCAATCGGGCGTGTGCGGAGCGTGTACGGATTGATAATTTGCATAAAAAGTTGTACTTTTACCGCGTGTTAAAAAGTATTGGTTATGGTAATCAACGAACGAGATATTCGCAACGAGACGGTACGGGCTGCGGCTCAGGCCGTCATGGCGGCGGCACGCACCGCGCCCAAGGCCAAGGGACGTGATATGGTTGAGGTGGCCGTTGTTACGGAGGAGGACATCGAGCGTCTGGCCGAGACGATGGTCTTGATGAGCGGCGAGTCGGGGATGAAGTTCCTGCTGCGCGATGCCGACAACATCCGTCAGGCTCAGGCTGTCATCGTCGTGGGCATAAGCGACCCGCACGCCGTATGCGGGTTGAATTGCGGTTATTGCGGTTATCCTACCTGCACGGCGAAGCCTGCACAGGCACCATGCATGATGAACGGTGTGGATGTAGGCATAGCGATAGGGTCGGCCTGCGCCGCCGCGACTGATATGCGTGTGGATACGCGTGTGATGTTCTCGGCAGGCTGGGCGGCACGCCGCATGCGGCTGCTGGGCGATGCCGATATTGTATTTGCCATCCCGATGTCGGTCTCGTCGAAGAACCCCTTCTTCGACCGCAAGTCTCCGGCGGCGAAGAACACCGAGAATGCGGAGATGAAAAAATAGTTGGAACGATTAGAAACAATAAGAAACAATAATCAAATTATGGAGAGCAAGAAGTCGGTGGTATCGTCGTTCGACGTCGACCACCTTACACTCAAGGAGGGCCTCTATCTGAGGTCGGTATACAGGATCAACGACACGTTGGCCGTACATTCGTGGGACATGCGTTTCCGCGCCCCGATGGCACATGCGCCTCTGGGTTCGGGCGAGGTGCATACCATAGAGCACCTTATGGCCTACTATCTGCGTCTGGATCCGGTCATAGGGCCGAGCGTGGTTTCATTCTGCCCGATGGGCTGCAAGACGGGATTCTATCTCTCGACGATGAACAACGTCGATGCCGAGCAGATACGTGCCGCTCTGGCCCGTGTCTACAAGCAGGTCTTCCCCATCAAGTCGAAGGATGATATCGTGGGCCTGAACGAGCGTCAGTGCGGCAATCCGGGCCTTTATGCCGTGGCCTCGACGAACGAGGCGATGGCACAATACATGCGCTGTCTCTATACGCGCGAGCAGGCCGAAGAGGCGGGCATAGGTTCCATATATAACTACGAGTGGTAATGGAGTATCTGGTTATGGCGCCCACGGACCGCGAGTATGCCAACATCACGGCGGCCATAGCGCGAGGCGGGCATAAGAACCGTTACGAGGTGTGCAAGTGCGGTGTGGGCAAGGCCCTCGCCGCCGCCAACACCGCTGCGGCGCTGTTGCGTGGCGGCATGCGGTATGACCGTATCGTCGTCATAGGCTATGCGGCCGCGACGGCGGGCCAGCAGCGCGGGCGTCTGGTTGCCCCTTGTGCGGCACGCTACCACGACTGCCGTGTGCCTGCGGCGTTCGTACCCGAATTGGCCGAGACGTACCGTCTTCTGGGACGCGACAAGGTCGAGGTATGGACGGGCGACGCCTTTGTCGATGCCGCTATTGCAGCCGAGGTGAAGCAGCGCCTCGGGATGGATGCCGGACTGTTCGATATGGAGACGGCGGCAATATGTCAGGCGGCGGCTACGCTGACCGATATTCCGGTCGTTGTTGTCAAGATGGTGTCGGATATACCCGAGGAGTGCGATACGGAACATTCGTATGACGAGTTTGTCGATTCGCATTCCGACTTCGGCACGATTCTCGACTATATCGAAAACCTCGAATAATTTCATCCGATATACTGAATGGCATGATAGACGGCGCTGTGGCATACGGACTTCTGATCCCCTTTGCGGGCACCTCGCTCGGAGCGGCTATGGTCTTCCTGCTGCGCCGTGACATGTCGGCGCGTGTGCGCAAGCTGCTGTTGGGATTCGCCTCGGGCGTGATGATGGCCGCGTCGGTGTGGTCGCTGCTCATACCCTCGATCGACATGACGGTCGAGCAGGGTGGTACGGGATGGCTGCCCGCCACGGTCGGTTTCCTTGCCGGCATGTTCTCGCTGCTGTTGTTCGATACGCTGGTGCCGCACCAGCATATAGACTCCGACGAACCGGAGGGTGTAAAGACAGACCTGCGCAAGTCGACGATGCTCGTATTGGCCGTAACGCTGCACAACATACCCGAAGGCATGGCCGTAGGCGTTGTGCTTGCGGGTGCCATGGCCGAGAATGCCGGTATCTCGATGGCAGGTGCGATGGCCTTGTCAATAGGTATCGCCATACAGAACTTTCCCGAGGGGGCTATTGTCTCGATGCCGCTGAAGATGAGTGTCCGCAGCCGCTGGAAAGCATTTGCCTACGGCGTTGGGTCGGGTGTCGTGGAGCCTCTGGCCGGTATCGTGACCATATTGCTCATAGACCTTCTGCTGCCCGTACTGCCGTATTTGCTGGGCTTTGCCGCGGGCGCCATGATATACGTTGTGGTGGAGGAGCTGATCCCCGAATCGCAGAGCGGCCACCACTCGAACATAGCCACGGTGGGCGTGGCTATGGGTTTTGCGCTGATGATGATACTCGACGTGGCGTTGGGTTAGGTCGGCGGAGCCAAAACATTCATCATTACATATCGTTATGGAATATCTGGATGTGGTCGACGAGACGGGCGAGCCAGTGGGCGAGCGTGTCGAACGTGCCGAGGCACATGCGCGCGGCACGCTGCACCGCACTTCGCACGTATGGGTCTTGCGGCGTCGCGGCGGTGAGGTAGAGGTGTTGCTGCAGCTGCGCGCTGCCGCAAAGGCTTCATACCCCGAGCGGTACGATGTTTCGAGTGCGGGGCATATACCTGCGGGTGAGGGATTTGTATCGTCGGCACTGCGTGAACTGCGCGAGGAGCTGGGTATCGAGGCCTCGGCCGAGGAGCTTGTGCCGTGCGGCGTGCGGCGTATTCGCCGCCGCGAATATTTCGACGGCAGACTGTTCGTGGACAATCAGGTGAGCCGCATATTCCTGCTCTGGCGCGATGTCGAGGAGTGTGACATCCGTTTCCAGCGCTCGGAGATCGACGGCGTGCGATGGATGCCGCTTGTGGAGTGCATCAAGGCCGTACATAACGGCTCTATCCCTACGTGTATCAATGCCGAGGAGCTGTCGATGGTGGTGGCGGCCGTTGAGCCTATCGCATAAGCCAGCGTGTGACGCTGTCGCAATATGTTTTCGAGATGGGTATGTCGGGAATGCCGACTATGCCGAGTTCGATCGTTATGCCCGTATTCTGGCGGCGCATGACCTTTACGTGGTCGAGGTTGACCATGTAGGAGCGGTGGCAGCGGACTATGCTCGAACCGTCCAGATCGCGCGCCATGCACTTCATCGTGTTGCGTATCATGATCTTCTTGACCGTATCGTTATTCATGTACCATACGCATACATAGTTGTCGGCCGATTCGAGCAGTATGAGGTTCTCCTTCTTGAGAGACAGCTGCAATTCACCCTTGTCGTTGTATAGCGGTATCAGGCCCGAGGCGGCGGGGGAGTCGCTGTTTTCGAGCTGCTCGGCCATCTGTCGCAGCTGGCGGTCCTTCTCACGCCACGAAACGTAGATGATGAATATGACGTATGGTATGAATAGTACGAGTACGGTGTTTACGAGCGTGTTCTTCCACAGTTGCAGGAAGTCGGAGGTCACGTCGTTCGAAAGCACGGCATAGAGTGTATATACCGAGGCCATGACGATGGTCTCGACGCCAACCCACAGTATGAATACCCCGTAGACCATCTCCCGCCGGCGTGTGTAGATGGTCATGATTATGCGGCTGAGAACGAGTATGAGCAACCCTGCCGCGACAAGCCCCGTCGATATGAGCAGGTAGGCGGCGTTGCTGCCGCGGTAGCGTATGTAGGGTATCCACTCGAAGGAGTTGAAGGGCTTGTATGCATTTATGAATATCAACGAAAAGATGGCCACGAAGACTATGAATGTCGTCTGGCCCGATCTCCTGTAGAGAAAATGCGGCAGCGGTTGTGTCAATATCCCCGGCATGGAAGCGTGCTTTTCGTTGTTTGTATTTTACGTGGCTTTATGGTGTGCGCCCCTCTATTGTCTGTTGTCTCTCGCCACTTAATCCTCTCACCTCATTATTCTTCCCGCTCCTCTCACCTCACCTCTCCTCTCATTCCTTCACCCCGAATCTCTCATCTCCCGTCGTTCATCCTCTCTTCGGCTTTACGGCGGCGGTTGATGGAATCATTTGTCCGTATCATCATTTTCCCCGTCTTCATCATCATCGGGATCGTGGATGATGCGGCCCTTGTCCTCGGCCTTGGCCTGAGCTATGGCGGCGATGAGTTCGTCGGCCTCGCGGCACGAGACATAGGTGCGCGAGTCGTATATGTCGGTTATCTCGACAAAGTTGTTCCACTCCGAGGCATACATGTTGACCGTATCGAACTCCTTGAGGTCGAAATATTTGCCATAGTATCCGAAGAATCCTATGCCGCCCAGCAGCGGTACGATCCAGCGCATGCGGCGACGGTCGACACGCCTTACGGAGGCTATCTCGCGGATGTTTATCTCGGTTATGTCCAATATGCACTGTATCTCGAGCGTATGGTCCAGAAGCACTATGCGGCGCGGTATCGAGAGGGTCATCAGGGCCACGAGGGCTATTATGACCGACGTGAACCATGCCGAGAGATATCCTCCCTTGTAGAGGAAGACGAGGGCTACGGCTATCACGACAAAGAGCACGCACAGCAACACGGTACGTATAACCGTGCGGCGGTCGGTCTTGTATTCGAAACTACGCTTCATCGTCGCGTGCATTTAGTATGGCTTCGGCCATGTCGAGATCCGAAGGTGTCGTTATCTTTATATTCTCGCGTTCGCCCTCGCAGAGGGTAACGGCGTGTCCTGCGGCCTCCACGACCGAGGCGTCGTCGGTGAAGGCGGCGGAGAATGGCTGCCGGTAGGCTTCGCGCAGCAGCGCGGCATCGAATACCTGCGGTGTCTGCACTATGCGCAGACGCGAGCGGTCGATCGGGTGCGACGTCTCGCCGTCGATTATACGGTAGGAGTCGGCGGGTGCGACGACGGGAATGGCGGCGCCGCTCTTCTCGGCCTCGAGCAGGGCGCGGAGTATGAGTTTCTTGGATGCCAGCGGGCGCACGCCGTCATGTACGGCTATGAGCCTCACGCCGTCACCCAGAGCGGCCAGACCGTTGGCGACAGAATGGAATCGTTCGCTGCCTCCGGCCGTCACTTCGTGACGTGCGATGTCGAAACGTGCCGCGAGGTTGCGCCACAGCGGTATGTGCTCCTCGGGCAGCACCACGACGATGCGTGCCGCGGGCAGAGCCTCGTGCATGCGGTCTATGGTGTGTGCCAGCACGGGGCGGTTGTGCAGCATCAGAAACTGCTTGGGCAGCGCGCTCCCCATTCTGCGGCCCGAGCCTCCGGCCACGATTATGACTCCTATCGCTCCCTCTGCCATATTAGTTTCTTACCGAATCCCAATGTGTTGTCCGTATATTTCAACATGTCGGCCTCCAGATGCCACAGCTCGAGCGGAGCCACGACGGCATACGGAAACCGTTTCAGGTATATGCGTTTTGCCGCATCGTCATCCGTACGGACGACGCGGCCCGTTATCTGCAAACCCTGTACCTTGCCCACGATCCGCGTCTCGAGCACAACCGATGCGGCGACACGTCCGTTGCGGACCATCATGTCGGCATGGCGGGTGTGCATGTCGGATGTGAAGACAAAGCCCCCCGCGCCGTCATAGGCATAGAAGATGTTGCAACAGTATGGTTCACCGTCGGGTGTGGCTGCCGCTATCGTCAGTACATGGTGGCGGCGTATGAACTTTTCGATCCTGCTGTCTATCTCCATCGTTCTCCGAATCTGTTTCCAATACCGGCTGCTTACTTATCTTCCTTTGTCTCGGCGGTTTCTTTGATGTCGGCCGTTGCCGCAAGCGAATCGGCCGCAGGCAGGGAGTCGAGCTGCGTGACGATCATGTCGGGCGTAGCCGTGCCGTTGAGTTCGGCAACGATGCGGTCGCGTATCTGCTCGAATGCCGCCATGTTATCCTTCGATATGGGTTCTGCGGGCTCCTGCGGCACCTTGAGCGGGTCGATCGGGGTGCCGTTCTTCCAGATGCGGTAGTCGAGGTGGGGACCCGTCGAGGCGCCCGTGCTGCCGACATATCCTATCAGCTGGCCCTGTGTGACGCGTGTGCCGTTGGCTATACCCTTTGCGTAGCCGCTCAGATGGAGGTATCCCGTGACGAGATTGCCCGCATGCTTTATCTTGAGCGTGTTGCCTCCGCCTCCGCCCCAGCCCTTGAAGATGACAACACCGTCGGCAACGGCATGTACGGGCGTACCCTTCGGGGCGGCATAGTCGACGCCCAGATGGGGACGGTAAACCCGGTATATGGGGTGCAGACGTGCACGCGAGAAGCGCGAACTTATGCGTGTGAACTTGAGCGGCGCCTTGAGCAGCTGCTTGCGCAGCGAGGCTCCGTTATACTCCCAATATTGTATCTTGCCGTTCTGCTTGAAGGGTATGGCGTATATCTCCTTGCCTCCGTTGTTGAACTTGGCGCCCCAGATGCGGCCTATACCGACGAAGGTGGTGTCTACCATCTTCTCGTCATAGATGACGGTGAAGGAGTCGCCCTCCTGTATGCCGAAGAAGTCGACCGTCCATTGGTATATGTCCTCGAGGTCGGCGGCCAGCGCGTATGGCAGGCTGTCGCGCATGATGGCGCCCCAGAGTGACGATTCGATCACCGACGAACGTTTCTGGCGGCGTATGGTGACATCCTTCTGACCGGTGGTTATGGTTACCGTGTCGTTCGGGAACCCGAAGACGACGTAATCCGTAAGGTTTTTTTCGTAGACGAGATAATCCAGACGTCCGGCATTGAGCGAGTCGGTCGCAAGGAATGCCGTATAGGGGCGTCCGGCGCGTATCTGCCGCAGTGGGAATATATCCTTCGAGGCCTTGTCGAGTTTGTCGACCGTGGCGGCCGAGACGCCGTAACGGGCGAGGATCTTGCCGAGGGTCTCGCCGTTTGCCACTTCACCCTCTTCGGTGCGGTAGTTGTCGGCGATGATGCCGAACCGTATGTCGTGTGCGGGAGCTTCGGCCTCGACCTGTTCGTCGGCCTGTTTCCCGGACTGCCTGCCGTTGCAGCCGACGGCGAGCAGGAGTGCTGCGAATGCTATTGTGCGGAAAAGATGTTTCATAACGTACAAAATTAATAAAAAAATACGGATCGGCAGGATAAAGAGTCGGAAATGCGGACGTAAAAGTAAAAAAGGGGGATTCGGGTTGGTTTGTATGAAATAAATGGCTACCTTTGAAAATTGGTATGATTGAGGATGAAGCCTCGGCATGTGCCGCTGCGAATAATGTCGGCGCGCACGTAAGGGGTCATCTGCGGAGGCGGAACCACGCCATGCAGACTCCCGAAGCGATAGCCTGCGGGCACGCGGCGGTGTATCGCGATATTGCGGCAAGGCGTTCCTTCAATACCTCGAATGAACCTAACGAAGAACAGACGCACGATATGAGATTTTTGCTCAAACTCTTGTCCTATCCCTATCGCATGGTGGTCAATATCCGCCATTGGATGTTCGATTGCGGGTTGCTCAAGAGCGAAAAGTTCTCTACGCCGATCATCTGCGTGGGAAACATCACCGTCGGCGGTACGGGCAAGACCCCTACGGCCGAGATGATCATGGCCTACATGATGCAGTATCGTCGCGTGGCGTTCCTCTCGCGCGGATACGGACGCCGTACGAAGGGGTATGTCGAGGTCACGACCGAGTCGTCGTATCGCGACGTGGGGGACGAGCCGTTGCAGGTGAAGTTGAAGTTCCCCGACGCTCTGGTGGTGGTGTGCGAAAAACGTGCGGATGCCATCCGCCGCATCGAGGCCGAGCATCCCGAGACGGAACTCATAATCATGGACGACGGTTTCCAGCACCGCTATGTCGAGCCGCGCATAAATGTTGTCGTGATCGACTCGACGCGTCCGTTCTACATGGATCATTATCTGCCATACGGGTCGTTGCGCGACAAGGTCGACTCGTTGTACCGCGCGCACTACTTCGTCGTGACGAAGTGTCCGGAGAACATGTCGCTGCTCGACCAGCGTCTTTGGCGCAAGGAGCTGCACAAGATAGCCTACCAGAAGGTCTACTTCACGCGTATAGTCCCTGCACGGGCCATACCGCTGTTCGAGACGCCGTACGGACTCGAGGAGGGCGGCGAGGTGGTCGTGATGGCCGGCATAGGCAATCCGCGCCCCTTTATTTCGGGCGCGCGTGAGATGTACAAGGTAGCGGCCACGATGACCTTCTCGGACCATCACGTATATTCGGTGGGGGACATAAACCGTATCGTGGAGTGTCTGAAGCTCCATCCGAAGGCTATGCTGCTGACGACGGAGAAGGATGCCGTGAAGCTGCGCCGCAGCCGCCGCGTGCCCGACTACATGCGCGAGCGTCTCTTCTATCAGCCCGTCAAACTGGCTTTCCTCGATGGCTCGGACGAGGATTTCCTCGGCACGCTGAAGAACGACCTCGAGGGTAAGGTCCATTTGGGCGACATGTCCATAGGCGCAATCCGCGAATCGGATGAACAGAACTGATAATTTGACTTGAAATATGGTAAACAAGGTAATTCTGGTGGGCAATGTGGGTGTAGATCCCGAGGTTCGCACCACCGAGTCGGGGGTCAAGGTTGCGCGTGTGCGTCTGGCCACGACGGAGCGTATATACGACCGGCAGAACAACGAGACGAAGGAGTTGACCGAGTGGCATACGATCACGCTGTGGCGCGGTCTGGCCGACGTGGTTGACCGTTATGTGCGCAAGGGCAGCCAACTCTATATCGAGGGGCGTCTGCGCACGCGCGAGTGGGTCGACAAGGACAACATCAAACGTTATACGACTGAGATTCTGGCCGACGAGATGAAGCTTCTGGGCCGCCGCAGCGACAATATGCCGCAGGGTGGAGGCTCGGCGCCCCAAGCAGCGGCAGCGGCTCCGCAGCCGAAGCCTGCGCAGGCCGATGTCCCGGCCGCGGCGGATGATCCCGACGACCTGCCCTTCTGATGGGCGGACGACGCGATGGAAGATTCCCATGAACAACAAGGGGCGGTATCAAAGATGCCGCCCCTTGTTGTGTCCTCTCCTGAACGTGCTATTTGAATGGCGAGTCGGGCTCCTTCGACATGACGTAGTAGAAGAGACGGTCGACGAGTCCGGGTGCGAACTTCTTGACGAAATGCGTGGCGCGGCCCTCGATCTCCATAAGGCACAGCCTCTTGCGACGGGCGATGCCGCGTGCGACGATACGTGCCACCTGCTCGGCGGTCATCATCTTCTCCTCCTTGCGGGGCGTTGCGCCCTGCTGCGAGCCGTTGGCCGTGAGGGCCGAGAAACGGACGTTCGAGGCGGTGAATCCCGGGCATGCGACCATTACGTGTACACCTTTCTTGAGGTTCTCGATGCGTATGGTCTCCAGAAATCCCGTCATGGCGAACTTCGATGCCGAGTAACCCGTACGTCCGGGCAGTCCGTGTATGCCGGCTACGGACGATATGCCCACCAGCGAGCCGTGCGACTTCTGGAGATAGGGCAGGGCATATTTGGTGCAGTAGACGGTGCCCCAGAAGTTGACATCCATAAGACGGTGCAAAACATCGAGATCAACGTCGTCGAAGAGCGCACGCATCGAGATGCCGGCATTGCAGATCATCACGTCGATGCCGCCGAAATGCTCCACGGCCGTATCGATCAGCCGTTTGCAATCTTCCGGTCGGGTTACGTCGGTGGCGCACCATGCGGCGCGGCCTCCCTGCTGCTCTATGCTGCGGCACAGGGCCTCGAGTTTGTCGGCGTGTCGCGCGCCCAGAACAACCTTGGCCCCCATCGAGGCGTAGACCTTCGCCATTGCCTCGCCTATTCCCGACGAGGCTCCCGTGATGACCACGGTCTTATCCTTCAAAGCGTTTTTCATATCCTGTTCGTTGTTTTGTTTTATCGTTTAAGCAGTACGAGCCGCATTGTCACATGTCGCTGCCGCCGTTTCGGGTATCTCGAACGTAAGGGTGTCGTACGCGAGATGCACCCCCTCGGGAAGATGCTGCGAGGCCTCGGCATAGAGTCCTATATCGTGCGACATGTGTGTCAGGAATGCCTGCCTCGGCTTGATGCGGGCGATAAGATCGAGTGCCTCCGCGACGTTGAAGTGCGAGTAGTGGGGCGTGTATCTCAAGGCGTTTACGACCATTGTGTCGGCGCCGCGCAACTTCTCGATCTCGCCGTCGAGCAGAGCCTTGAAGTCGGTCATGTAGACCAGCGGGCCGATGCGGTATCCCGTCACCTCGAACCGCTCGGAGTGAGTGCCACGTATGGGGATGATGGTTACACCCTTGACGTCGAATGGCCGCGTGGTGTCTATATCGTGCAGTTCCATCTCAGGTGCACCGCGGTATTTGTCGGCTATGAATGCGTAGTCGAAAGCCTTGCGTACGTATGCGGCCGTGCGCGGGGCGGCGTATATGTCGACACGGTGTATGACGGGGTAGTCCACGAAGTTGAATGCGCGCACGTCATCCAGACCGGCTATGTGGTCGCGGTGCTCGTGCGTAAGAAGTATGGCGTCGATGTGGCGTACGCCCGTGCGCAGCATCTGACAGCGGAAGTCGGGGCCGGCGTCAATCACGATGCGCCGTCCCTGCGTCTCGACCATGGCGGCCGTACGCAGACGGTTGTCGTGCGGGTCAGTCGAAGTGCAGACCCGACATTGGCATCCTATTACGGGCACCCCTTGCGAGGTCCCTGTTCCGAGAAACGTGAATTTCATATCTTGTCGCTGCTTGCAGCCTTAACTCTTATATTATATAACGTTCAGGCTTGGCATTGCCGTTACGCGTTGTCGGGGTCGTATCCCGTATCCTCGGCAAGGGCTGTGCCGTTTGCGGCGGCTACGGCCAATACGTCGCACCGGTTGTTCTCGACGGTGGAGGCGTGCCCCTTGACCCACACGAACCTCACGTGGTGGCGGCGGTATATGCGCAGGAAACGCATCCACAGATCGGGATTTTTCTTGCCGGCGAAACCCTTTTTCTCCCAGCCGAAGACCCATCGTTGGTTTACCGCCTCGACCACATATTTCGAGTCGGAGTATATTGTGACGTCGCAGCCGTCGAATTTGAGCGCCTCGAGCGCCACGCATACGGCCATAAGCTCCATGCGGTTGTTGGTCGTCAGACGGTATCCCGCCGAGAGTTCCTTGCGGTGGGGGCCCGACATGAGGACTATGCCGTAACCTCCGGGTCCCGGGTTGCCGAGCGACGAACCGTCGGTATATATCGTTACATTGGCCATAGAGTTGTTTGGCTGAGGTCGGCAATCTTCAATATGCCGGCATGATGACGGCGGGCCGTGACGGGCGTACGCATCGCATACCCTCACTGCCCGCCGTCGGGTTGTTACTTCAATGCAGCCAGCTGCTCGCGTATGGCTGCGATCTTGGCCTCGGCGTCGGCCTTCTTGGCGCGCTCGTTGGCCACGACCTTCTCGGGTGCCGAGTTGACGAAACGCTCGTTCGAGAGTTTCTTCATCACGCTGGCGAGGAATCCCTCGAGATATTCGAGGTCGGCCGTAAGGCGCTTGGTCTCGGCCTCGCGGTCGATGTTGTCGCCCAGCGGCACGAAGTACTGCGTCGTCTTGACGATGAATGCCGCTGCCGCCGGATCCTTCTCAGTGACGGTCTCTATGGCCGATATGTTGCCCATCTTGACGATCACGGGAGCGTATGCCGCAGGGTAGTTCTCGTCGACGATGACCTTGAGCGTGAGCGGCTGCTTCTGGGCTATATTCTTCTGCTTGCGGACGTTGCGTATATCCGTTATGGCCTCCTTTACAAGCTCGAAGCGTGTCAGCAGCGCCTCGTCCCACTGCTCGACGGCGGGTGCCGGCGCATACATGATCGACTCGCCCTTGGCACGGGGTGCCAGATCCTGCCATATCTCCTCCGTGACGAATGGCATGAAGGGGTGGATCAGGCGCATGAGCATGTCGAAGTAGTGACGCGTGGCGTCGATGGTCTTGCGGTCGGCTGGAGAACCGTATGCGGGCTTCACCATCTCGAGATACCATCCGCTGAAGTCATCCCAGAAGAGCTTGTAGATACGCATGAAGGCCTCCGATATGCGGTACGACGAGAAGTTGTCCTCGATCTCGGCAAGGGCCTTGGCGAAGGCGTTGCGGAACCACTCGACAGCCAGCGCGTTGTTGTCGCTCTGGGTGAGGGTCTCGTCCACCGTCCAGCCGTTGATAAGGCGGTAGGCGTTCCATATCTTGTTTCCGAAGTTGCGTCCCTGCTCGCAGAGGGCCTCGTCGAACATCACGTCGTTGCCGGCCGACGATGAGAGCATCATCGCCACACGCATGCCGTCGGCGCCGTACTTGGCTATCAGGTCGAGCGGGTCGGGCGAGTTGCCGAGCTGCTTGGACATCTTGCGGCCGAGTTTGTCGCGCACGATACCCGTGAAATATACGTTGCCGAAGGGTTTCTCGCCGCGGTATTCGTATCCCGCCATGATCATGCGCGCCACCCAGAAGAAGATGATGTCGGGGGCGGTGATAAGGTCGCTCGTCGGATAGTAATACTCGATTTCGGGATTGTGCGGGTTGCGTATGCCGTCGAATACCGATATGGGCCAGAGCCATGAGCTGAACCACGTGTCGAGCACATCCTCGTCCTGACGCAGGTCTGAGGCTGTGAGCGTGGCGTCGCCGGTCTTTGCACGGGCCATCTCGAGCGCCTGCTCGGCGGTCTCGGCAACGACATATCCGCCCTTGGGCAGATAGTAGGCCGGAATGCGCTGACCCCACCACAGCTGGCGCGAGATGCACCAGTCCTTGATGTTCTCCATCCAGTGGCGGTATGTGTTCTTGTATTTTGCGGGGATGAACTTGATGGCATCCTCCATGACGGCACGTGTGGCGGGCTTGGCGATCTCCTCCATCGACATGAACCACTGCATCGAGAGCTTGGGCTCGATTGCTACGCCCGTACGCTCCGAATAGCCCACGTTGTTGGTGTACGGCTCGACCTTCTCCATAAGGCCGGCCTTCTCGAGGTCGGCCTCGATGACGCGGCGGCACTCGAAGCGGTCCATGCCGACGTACATGCCCACCTTGTCGTTGATGGTGCCGTCGTCGTTGAAGATGTCGATCGACTCGAGTCCGTATTTCTCACCCAGCATGTAGTCGTTCACGTCGTGCGCTGGAGTCACCTTCAGGGCGCCCGTACCGAAACCTATGTCGACATACGAGTCGCGTATGACGGGTATCGAGCGGCCCACGAGGGGAACGATGACGCGGGCGTCGGCCGGAATATCGACATATCGCTCGTCATCGGGGTTGAGGCAGACGGCCGTATCGCCCAGAATGGTCTCGGGACGTGTCGTGGCCACTATGATGTAGCGGTCCGTGCCCTCGATCTTGTAACGCAGGTAGTAGAGTTTGCCCTGCGACTCCTTGTATATCACCTCCTCGTCCGAGAGGGCCGTCTTGGCTGCGGGGTCCCAGTGTACCATACGCACGCCGCGGTATATCTTGCCCTTGTTGTAGAGGTCGACGAAGACCTTGATGACGCTCTGCGTGCGGATCTCGTCCATCGTGAAGCATGTACGGTCCCAGTCGCACGAGGCTCCCAGCTTGCGCAGCTGCTTGAGGATGATGCCTCCGTGCTTCTCCTTCCACTCCCATGCGTGGCGCAGGAACTCCTCACGCGTGAGGCTCGCCTTGTCTATACCTTCGGCCTTGAGCTTGGCCACAACCTTCGCCTCGGTTGCGATCGAGGCGTGGTCGGTACCCGGAACCCAGCAGGCGTTCTTGCCCTTCTGGCGGGCGCGACGCATCAATACGTCCTGAAGCGTGTTGTTGAGCATGTGGCCCATGTGGAGCATACCGGTCACGTTTGGCGGCGGTATGACTATGGTGTAGGGTTCGCGGGCGTCGGGCTCCGAATGGAAAAGTTTGTTGTCGATCCAATACTCGTACCACTTCGATTCGATCTCTTGTGGCGTGTACTTGTCTGCTACCATATATTGTTATCCAAATTTGACGTTCGACCGTATTGTGCGGCCGCTGCTTGGCCATTGACGTCGGCAGCGTCGCAACCGCGCTTGACGCACGTCACGTAAAGCGCACGTTTAGCGGCAAAAATACAAAAAAATCGGTTATGATGACCGTCGTGCGGGCCGTTTCTTTGCCAAAATACTTATCTGTACCGATATATGGCGACGGGTGTCGGCGTCAAAATATGTTGACGCCGAGTAGGATGTTATGCTGAAAATTAGTATATTTGTTACAGATAGCCTGAACTACTACTGTAATTTCATTTAGAATTAAGTCTGTAACATGCATATATTCAACAGAATATTGCCCGTTGCGGCGGTAGCCGCATTGTGTGCCTGTTCGTCCGGTACGGCGACCGTGGGCGAAAAGTCCGATTCACTGCCGCCGATATTTCCCGATTATGTGGGGGTTACCGTGCCGTGCAACATCGCACCGCTCAATTTCGAGGTCCGGGGCACGGACCTCATACGTGCCGAGTTCTCGGTCGGCGACAGGGATATGCTGACCGTAGAGTGCCGCGACGGCGTGGTCGACATCCCGATCGACAAGTGGCGTGAGGTGCTGGGAGCGGCTGCTGCCGACAGCGTGCACGTGCGGGTCTCGGCATGGGGGCCGGCGCAGCCCGAGGGGGTGGAGTACAAGCCGTTTTCATTCTACGTGTCGCCCGATTCGATAGACGGGTGGGCTGCATACCGTCTCATCGAGCCGAGTTACGAGGGGTGGATGCAGATGGGGATATACCAGCGCGACCTGTCGACATTCGAGGAGAAGGTGCTGGTCGACAACTCGGTCAACAATATGGGTTGTGTCAACTGCCACACCTTTGCCGACTACTCGCCCGAGAGGATGTTGTTCCATGCGCGCGGCAAGGACGGCGGAACGGTCTTCTTTGACGGGAAGCATGTCGAAAAGGTCGACCTGACGAAGATCGGGCCTTCGAAACAGGGTGTCTATCCCATGTGGAGCCGTGACGGACGCTACGTTGTCTTCTCCTCGAACAACACCCACCAATCCTTCTTCGGCGGGCATGGCCAGCCGCTGGAGGTGTATGATCAGGGGTCGGATCTGATGATATACGACACGCAGAGCGGGAAGATGATTGTCGACGAGCGGTTCCAGAGCGAGGATCGCTGGGAGACATTCCCCGCGTGGACACCGGACGGACGGTGGCTTGTCTTCTGTTCGGCCGAGCCGCATTCGATGCCGCTTGAGCGCGAGAAGGTACATTATGATATCCTGCGTGTGGGTTTCGACCCCGATACGGGACTGCTGGGCGAGCGTGTCGATACGCTCTACGATGCACGGCGCGAAGGCGGCAGCGCCTCGTTCCCGCGTATATCTCCCGACGGGCGGTTCCTGATGTTCGCCGAGGCCGATTACGGTACCTTCCCCGTGTGGCACGATGAGGCCGACATGGCGATGCTCCGCCTTGAAGACGGCGAGCGCATGGATGTATCGGCACTGAACAGCGATCGTAGCGAGAGCTGCCACGAGTGGTCGTCGTCGGGACGGTGGGTGCTGATCGGCAGCCGGCGTCTGGACGGACGCTATACGCGGCTGTTCATAGCCCATGTGGCCGAGGACGGCACCTGCGGCAAGCCGTTCCTGCTGCCGCAGCAAAATCCCGAACACAACACATGGCGTCTGAAGTCATACAATACGCCGCAGTTCATACGAGGCGAGGTGCGGCTGCCAGAAAAAGAGTTGAAGAATCTGTTTAAGTAGAGTCCCGATGAAAAAGATCATATTGCTGCATTCGGCCGTGGCGGTGCCCGTGCTGTTCCTATTCTGGCTTCTGGCCTATCGCAATACGCTCTGGTGGATGGAGGGCATGTCGTTCTTCTCGACGCTGCCCGACTTCGCCGTGCTGCAGGCGCGGCTGCCGTCGGGGCTGCTTGAGTATGTGGCCTCATACCTGCTGCAATTCTACCATTCGGCCGTGGCGGGGGCCTTGTTGCAGACTCTCTACGGATGGATCGTCATGGTATGTGCCGATGTGGTCGTATGGCGCGTTGTGCGCCGTGCCTCACTGTCATGGATATCGTTTATTCCCGTCGGGATATTCGTGTCGCTGCAGTGCCGTTACAACGACGGCGTGGGGTCGATGGTATGGGCGCTTGCAGCCATTGCTGCTGCCATGGTTGCCGTATGTGTTACACGTCGTCCGGAGCATTATGATACGGGGCTTGACCGCAGATCGCTGCTGCGCATGGTGATCGTGCCGCTGGTGCTGCTTGCGGCCGGGGGCGCAGTGTCGCTCTCGATACTCGAAAACCGTGTGCGCGAACGCCTCTATCGGGTGGAGCGTCTGGCCGAGGATAAGGATTGGGACCGTATTCTGGAGATCGTCTCGCCTGAAGTGTCGGCAGAGGATCCCGTACGGCGGCGTTACGCCCTGCTGGCTTTGGCCGAGAAGGGGCAGCTGGGAGAGAAGTTCCTGCGTTATGGCGTTAAGGGCTCGGATGACTTCTTCTTTGCCGGCAGTGCCGATTTCGTGGGGTGCAACTTCAACGCCCTGTTGGCCCGTAGCCTCGGTCTCGACAACGAGGTGATACACCAGTCGTTCCAACTCAACTCGCTCTCACCGCTCGGATATTCGTTCCGTTCGATGCGCCGTATAACGGATGCCTTCCTGCGGGAGGGAAATACGGTTCTGGCCGAGAAATATATGCGCATATTGCTGCATTCGACCTGCCATAAATCGTGGGTCGAGAGCCGTGTGCCGCGCATGATCTCTCTTCTGGAGAGCCCCGAGCAGCATGAAGAGGACAACATATTGACCTGCGCCACAAGCGACGAACCTCTGTTGATGGATATGGCGTGTCTGTGGGATGCCCGTCCCGACAACCGCATGTGTGCCGACATATTGTTGTGCGGATTGTTGGCTTCGCGTCAGATGGACAAGTTTGCAATGCTCTTTTCGCGCATCTATGCCAGCGCCTATTCCGAGAGTGATGTCTTGCCGCGATATTACGAGGAGGCTCTTTTGGTGCTTGCACGGCAGAATCCCGACATCTTGAAACGCTATTCGTTCAGCAGTTTCCGCACGGAGGCCTTCGACAAGTTCGCCGCATTGATGGATGCCGGCCGTTACGACGACGCGCGTGCGGCATATCCCGACAGTTTCTGGAGCTATCTCTATGCTGCGATGTGACGCATGTTCGTTACAACAAGGCAAAAGCCCCGATCGACATTTGGATCGGGGCTTTCTTTATCTGTGGAGATGTTCTTTTCGGGCTATAAATAAACTATAAAAATATCAGCTGCATGAGTATGTATACTGGCAGGAGTATGATGAGCGAGAACTTGAACATATATCCGAAGAAGCTCGGCATGCGGATGCCGCTCTGCTCGGCTATGGACTTGACCATGAAGTTGGGGCCGTTGCCGATGTATGTCATGGCGCCGAAGAATACGGCTCCGAGCGATATGGCTGCGAGCAGCATCTCGGGGATGTCGGCCACATATTCGATTCCGTCGACATGTGGCAGGCCTGTTGCGACGGTGTGGAAGGCGAGGGCCGTGGGGGCGTTGTCGAGGAATTGCGACAGGGCTCCCGTGCCGTAGTAGAACTGCCACGGATGTGTCAGTCCGAGTGCTGCGGCGTTGGCGTTGAGGTATATAAGGGCGGGGGTCATGGTGGCGAAGATGCCGACGAAGAGTACGGCGACCTCGACTATGGGCTCCCATGAGAAGCTGTTTGCGCGGCGTATCGTGCTGCGTGTGATCGCCAGCGAGACGACGGCTATGACAACGAGGAGGATCTCACGCAGGAAACGTATGTAGAACGGAGCCTCGGGGTCGGCCATGGCCGTGATGTATGAGTGGTTGACGAGCGAAACGGTCAGCACGATGGCTATGAGGGCCAATATGTTGCGTTTGCCCGTTATGCGTATCTTGGCGCCGTTGTCAGAGCGTATGCCGCGCACTTCGGCAGACTCTTTGCCGAAGTAGTGGCGGTCAGTGAAATAGTATATGAGGATCAGCAGGCCTCCCGTGAAGAGCCATTGCGGGGCGAGGTTCATGAACCAGAAGAAGTCGGCCCCGCGCAGATAGAGCAGGAAGAGCGGGGGATCGCCCAGCGGCGTGAGGATACCGCCGCAGTTGGCCACCAATGCTATGAAGAACAATATGGTGTGGGTTTTGTATTTGCGTTGGCGGTTGATCTCTATGAGGCGGCGTATGAGCAGCATTGCGGCGCCGGTTGTCCCCATGAACGAGGCGAGGACAAAGCCGCTGCACAGTATTGATACATTGGCTGCGGGGGTCGGTGCTACGTTGCCCTCGATGCGTATGCCTCCCGTGACGATGAAGAGCGAGGCGAGCAGTATGATGAAGGGCAGATAGTCGTAGAGCATCTGATGCAGGAGATTCTCTCCCAAGCCGTTCATCTCGAGATATATTCCGGCGGCGATGGCCAGTGCGAACGATACGTATAGCTTGTGCAGGTTGCTCTGCCACCACTTCCCGGCGGTCAGAGGCATTACGGCTATGCTTAACAACATCAGGACGAAGGGGATCATCGCCCATGGTTCCAATTGGTGCATTGAGTTCGTGAAATAATTTGTGAAATTTTGGGGCGAAGATACTAAAAATAACCAAAATGCAAAAGTTGCACCGACCATGGAGCGGAGGATACGGGCGACGATTGCCGACTTCGGGGAGAGAAATGGTGCCGTTTGTTATGGGGTTACATACGATAAGGGGTGTCGTTTACGTTCTGAAATGAAATAAGGTTACGGGGCCGCCTGCGGGGAGTTCAGTGCCCGGAAGTTATTAACAAAGTGTTAAACCCCGAGGCGATTCCGGCCAAAAAATATTATATTTGCAACCGTGAAGGAGTGTAACTATGAGTAACAAGAAGAAAGATAATATCGATTTGACCGATTTTGACGTCATGCCCGATGTGCTCGACGGAAAACATCAGGTCATACCCATCATAACCGGCGGCGACGAGGTGACCGAGAATGTGGCCATCCCCGAATCGCTGCCCATATTGTCATTACGCAGTTCGGTGCTCTTCCCGGGCGCCATCACACCCATTACCGTCGGCCGCGAGAAGAGCATAAAGCTCGTGCGTGACGTCAATGCCGAGGGCGGCTTGCTGGGAGCCGTGCTGCAGCGTGAGAGCGAGGTCGAGATACCGGCTCCGGACGACATGTACAAGGTCGGTACGGCGGCCCGCATAATCAAGATTCTGGAGATGCCGAACGGCAATCTGACGGTTATCCTGAGCGGTCTGGAGAAGATCGAGGTGGGCGAGTACCTGCAGTCGGAACCCTATCTGCGCGCTACGGTGCGCACCATACGCGACTCGCAGCCCGATGCGGGCTATGTCGAGTTTCAGGCTCTGGTGGACTCGGTGCGCGAGGTGTCGCTCAATATAATCAACATCTCGCCGTCGATGCCCAAGGAGGCGGCCTTTGCCATAAAGAATATCGACTCGCAGCGCGGGCTGATAAACTTCATCTGCTCGAACATGGACTTCTCGGACGAGGACCGTCAGGCTCTGCTGGAGGCGCCGGGACTTCTGGCGCGTGCGCGCAAGCTGCTGGAGATATTGGTCCGCGAGCAGCAGCTGGCCGAGCTCAAGGGCGAGATACAGGAGAAGGTTAAGCGCGAGATCGACAAGCAGCAGCGCGACTACTACCTGCAGCAGCAGATGCGCACGATACAGGACGAGCTGGGTGACAGTACGGATGCCGAGATCGAGCAGATGCGCGAGGCTGCGGCCAAGAAGAATTGGCCCAAGGAGGTCGGCGAACTTTTCGAGAAGGAACTCTCGAAGGTGGAGCGTCTGAATCCCGCCGTGGCGGAGTATTCGGTACAGATGACCTATCTGCAGCTGATGCTCGAGCTGCCGTGGAATGACGTGACGCAGGACAACCTCGACCTGACGTGCGCGCGCCGTCAGCTCGATGCCGACCACTTCGGTCTGGAGGAGGTCAAGGAGCGTATTCTGGAACATCTGGCCGTCATAAAGCTCAAGGGAGACATGAAGTCGCCCATACTGTGCCTCTACGGGCCTCCGGGTGTGGGCAAGACGTCGCTCGGACGTTCCGTGGCTACGGCCTTGGGACGCAAGTTCGGCCGCATATCTCTCGGCGGCCTGCACGATGAGGCCGAGATACGAGGCCACCGCCGTACCTACATCGGCGCCATGCCCGGACGTATCATCCAGACTATCAAACGGTGCGGTTCGTCCAATCCGGTGATCATACTCGACGAGGTGGACAAGGTGACGGTAAGCAACCACGGCGATCCGTCGAGCGCGCTTCTCGAGGTGCTCGACCCCGAGCAGAATACCACCTTCCACGACAACTACCTCGATACGGAGTACGATCTGTCGAAGGTGCTGTTCATCGCTACGGCCAATGACGTTAGCGGCATCAACCCCGCGCTGCGCGACCGTATGGAGATGATCAACATCCCGGGATATATCACCGAGGACAAGGTTCGCATAGCATCGCAACACCTCGTCCGCAAGCAGTGCGAGGCGCACGGTATAAAGGAGGGCGAACTTGTACTGTCGGATGCCGTCATCGAGAAGATCATCACCGAGTACACGCGCGAATCGGGTGTGCGTTCGCTGGATAAGAATCTGGCGAAGATAGCCCGTGCACGGGCCAAGAATATCGCCTTTGATGAGCCCTATCAGCCCGAGATCACGGCCGAGGATGTGGTGAAGATTCTGGGCAAGCCCATCTTCCGCAAGGATGAGTACGAGATCGGCGGCATGATCGGCGTTGTGACGGGTCTGGCATGGACGTCCGTGGGCGGCGAGATCCTCTACATCGAGTCGGTGCTTACGCCCGGCAAGGGAGGGTTGAGCCTTACGGGAAATCTGGGCGACGTGATGAAGGAGTCGGCAACGATAGCATACGAGTGGGTGCAGGCTCACTGCGAGGAGCTGTATATTTCGCCCGAGATGTTCGAGAAACACAACCTCAACATCCACGTCCCCGAGGGAGCCATCCCGAAGGATGGTCCTTCGGCCGGCATAACGATGGTTACGTCGATCGTCTCGACGTTCACGCACCGTGAGGTTTGCGAACGCATAGCGATGACGGGCGAGATGACCTTGCGCGGCCGTGTGATGCCCGTGGGCGGAATAAAGGAGAAGATCCTTGCGGCCAAGCGCGCCGGTATCACCGATCTTATACTGTGCGAGGATAACCGTAAGGATATCGAGGAGATAAAGCCGGATTACATAAAGGGTCTGACGTTCCACTATGTGAAGAACATATCCGAAGTGCTTGATCTGGCGTTGAAGAAGTAAAACGAGCGGCGCGGCCGTGTCGCGGATGTGTCCGCGATGCGGCCGCGCCTGCTGTATATATGGCATAATATGCGATTCATAGCGATAATACCGGCGCGATATGCGTCGACGCGTTTCGAGGGCAAGCCTCTGGCCATGCTGGGGGGCAAGCCCGTCATACGCCGTGTCTACGAAAGGGTCTCGGCCGTAGTGCCCGACACGATCGTGGCTACGGACGATAAGCGTATTGCGGATGCCGTAGAGGCCTTCGGCGGCCGTGTGGTTATGACCTCGGACAAGCATCGCAGCGGCACGGACCGTTGTTATGAGGCCTACTGCAAGCAAGGGGCGGAGTTCGACGGCGTGATAAACGTACAGGGAGACGAGCCTTTCATCACGGCCTCGCAGCTGAATGCCGTCATGGCATGTTTCGATGACGTGGCAACGGAGATCGCCACGCTTGTGAAGCCCTTCTCTGAGAGTGACGGCATGGCGGCGTTGGAGAATCCCAATTCGCCGAAGGTGGTCATAGACGACAAGCTGCATGCGTTGTACTTCTCGCGGTCGGTTATACCGTATCTTCGGGGTGTCGACCGCAGCGAGTGGCTGCAGCGTCATACCTTCTATAAACATATCGGTCTGTATGCTTTTCGCAGCGATGTGTTGCGGCGAGTCACGTCGCTGCCACCCTCGACTCTCGAGCAGGCCGAATCGCTCGAACAGTTGCGATGGCTGGAGAACGGCTACCGTATCGGCGTAGGCATAACCAACGTGGAGACCGTTGGAATTGACACGCCGGAGGATCTGGCGCGTGCCGAGGAGTTCCTGCGGCAGCATCCCGAACGTTGAGGCTACACCCTATATAGAATACATAACAGAAAAATCGGAGAAAATCGAGCGTATGAAATTCATAGCTGGACCTTGTGTGATCGAGTCGGCGGAGTTGCTGGACACCGTTGCCGAGCGGTTGGTTGAGATAAACCGCAGCCTTGGCGTGGACATAATATTCAAGGCGTCGTTCGACAAGGCGAACCGTACATCGCTGGAGTCGTATCGCGGTGTGGGTATGGAGCGCGGGTTGCAGATGCTGGACGACGTTCGCCGCAAGTGGGGCCTCAAGCTGCTTACCGACATACACGAGTCGTATCAGGCGGCACCCGTCGGCGAGGTTGTCGACGTGATCCAGATACCGGCATTCCTGTGCCGTCAGACCGATCTGTTGACGGCGGCTGCAAGGACGGGACGCACCATCAACATCAAGAAGGCGCAGTTCCTCTCGGGCGAGGATATGAAATATCCGTATGAGAAGTGCATACGTTCGGGTGCGGGCGAGGTGTGGCTCACCGAGCGCGGCAACATGTACGGATACAACAATCTTGTGGTCGATTTCCGCAACATACCCGACATGTTGCATATATCGCCCACGGTGGTGATGGATTGTACGCACAGCGTGCAGCGTCCGGGCGCCGCAGGCGGAAAGACGGGCGGCAACCGCGAGTTTGTGCCGGCGATGGCTTTGGCTGCGAAGGCATTCGGTGCCAACGGATTCTTCTTCGAGGTGCATCCCGATCCCGACCATGCGTTGAGTGACGGCCCCAATATGCTCCGGCTGGATGATCTGGAGGGCGTGATAGCCTCTCTGCTCTGATATTGCGGCCGCGGTGACGAGGACAGGTAGATTTTAGAAGATATTTGACACAGCTGCACGGTGTGTGGAACAGGGGTTTGCGGTTATGGGATTATGTGCCCGGAAACCGTAAGAGAGCCGGTTGTCGGCTGAAATGAATATAAAAAGTATAGAAACCTTATAATGGACAGTGTATTGACTTCACAGGAGATTCTCGACCTTGCGCGCCGGACGCTACGCACCGAGGCCGAAGCGTTGGAACGCATGGCGGATATGCTCGACGGTAATTTCGTCGCCGTAGTGAACAGCATACTGGAGAGCCGCGGCAAGGTTATAGTCACGGGTATGGGCAAGTCGGGACTCGTGGGCCGCAAGATCGCGGCCACGCTGGCAAGCACCGGCACGCCGAGTTTCTTCCTCCACCCGGGGGAGGCGTTCCACGGCGATCTGGGCATGATCTCGGCCGATGACGTGATTCTGGCGTTATCGTATTCTGGCGAGACGGACGAGGTGTTGAAGATCGTACCTTTCATACACAGCAACGGCAATCTGTTGATCTCGATGACGGGAAATCCCGATTCGACGCTGGCCAAGAACAGCGCCCTGCATCTCGACATAGGGGTGCGTCAGGAGGCATGCATACTGCATCTGGCGCCGACGACCTCGACCACGGCGCAGATAGCTATGGGCGATGCATTGGCCGTAGCGCTGATGAAGGCCCGCAACTTCACGTCGATGGATTTTGCGCGTCTGCATCCGGGCGGCAGTCTGGGACGCCGCCTGCTGATGACCGTAGGCAATGTGATGCGCAGCCATGACCTCCCGATCGTAGGGCCCGACTGCGGTGCTACGGAGATGATACATACGGTCAGCCGCGGCGGTCTGGGACTTATCGTGATTATCGAGAACGACCGCATCGAAGGCATCGTTACGGATGGCGACATACGCCGTGCCATGGAGAGCCGCCAGAGCGAGTTTTTCAACATCAAGGCCATCGACATAGCCACGCGCTCGCCCAAGACGATAAACGTCGGGGCGAAGCTCATCGAGGCGGAGAAGAAGATGACGCGCTACAAGGTCAACTCGCTGCTTGCCGTCGACGATGATGGTAAATTGAAGGGCGTGATACAGATATACGACATAAAACTATAACCGACAACTTTTCGGCCGGCAGTGCCGGCCGCTAAAACGAACCCTGAAATGAAGAGACTTCTACTTTCATGTCTGCTTGCCGCAGGCATTTGTTTCGCCGTGCAGGCGAACGACGGCGACGGATGGACGTCGCTCTTTAACGGACGTAACCTCAAGGGCTGGGAGCGGCTCGGTGGCAAGGCCGTGTTCAAGGTCGAGGATGGCGCCATCGTGGGCGTCAGCACCAAGAATACGCCCAATACTTTTCTTGCGACCAAGGAGCGTTATGGCGACTTTATCCTTGAGATGGAGTACAAGGTCGACGAGGGTGTCAATTCGGGAGTGCAGTTCCGTTCGCAGTCGCGTGCCGATTATCAGGACGGCCGCGTGTATGGATACCAGTTCGAGATAGATCCCGCCTCAGCGGCGGGTAATTGCGGCGTCTATGACGAGGCGCGTCGCGGATGGCTCTATTCGCTTGAGAACGAACCGCAGGCTCGGGAGGCGTTCCGCCACGGCGAGTGGAACAAACTGCGTATCGAGGCTGTGGGCCATTCGTTGCGCGTGTGGGTTAACGGCGTGCCTACGGCCGATATCGTGGACGATGCCGACAGTGAGGGTTTCATAGCCCTGCAGGTGCACGAGATAGGCGACTCGGACGAAAAGGCCGGTACGACGATCCGCTGGCGCAACATACGTATCAAGACCGGAGACCTGTCGTCGGATCTTACGCCTGTGAGCGATGCGATTCCCGAGCGCAACCATATTCTTAACAGCATCTCACCGCGAGAGGCTGCCGAAGGGTGGCAGCTGCTGTTCAACGGACGCGATCTGCAGGGTTGGAAGAGCCTCTCTGGAGGCGACATGACGAAAGGCTGGGGCGTAGAGAACGGCGAGCTGGTGATACATGCCAAGTCGGGCGCCGGAGATATCGTCACCGACCGTATGTACGGCAGTTTCGACCTGAAGGTCGACTTCCGCATCACGAAGGGTGCCAACAGCGGTATCAAGTATTTCATCAATTCGAACGGCAGCGTCGGGTGCGAGTACCAGATTCTCGATGACGAGAATCATCCCGATGCCAAGATGGGCTTCAACGGCAACCGCCGTCTGGGTTCGTTGTACGATCTGATTTCCGCGCAGGGGTGGCAGTATGTCGACAAGTATGGCTGGAATACGGCCCGCATCGTCGTGCGCGGAAACAAGGTCGAGCATTGGATCAACGGACACAGGATCCTCGAATACGAACGCGGCAACATGATGTGGGACACGATCGTCTCGCACAGCAAGTTTGCCCGAGTGAAGGGCTTCGCGGCCGACAGCGAAGGATATATATTGCTTCAGGATCATAACGATGAGGTTCACTACCGTAATCTGAAGATCCGCATATTGGATTGATTTATCGGAGGAAATGGTTATGAAGGATACGGTTATAACGGCCGCCGTCAAGCGTCGCGAGCTGTGGATATGGCTCACGTGTTTCATCGTGGCCAACGTGGTCAACATCACTACGATTATATGTTATTCTACGCCGTGGTACGAGGTCTTTACACAACTCGGGTATGTGGTGGCGCTGTCGGTGCTGCTCTACGTGTTGACGATTGTGGTGCGTGTGGTGTGGTTCGTGGTTCGGCGGTTGACATCACACGGAGAGAAACATTGACGTGGAGGAGTTCCGTTACAGTACCAAAAACGAGCTTTACCCCGTGGCCTATGCCGGCGTGAGAGCCATGCACACACGTCTGGAGATGGTGTTGGTCGGGGTATCGGAGCCGTTGTCGCGCTCGCTCTGTGAGTCGCTTGAGAGGGATGTGCGGGCAATGGAACACATCTTCGACCGTCACGATGCCGCGGCACAGATCGCTGCGGTCAATGCTCGCGGCGGAATGGAGGATGTGGCCGTGGGTGACGAGTTGTTCATGGCACTGGAGCTGTGCGAGGCATTCCGCCGCGGTACGGAAGGGTATTTCGATATTACGGCATGCTCGGATCACGACCGGTCGGGTGCGGGATATACGCTCGATGCTTCGGCGCATACGGTGCGACTGTATGGCCGGGGCACGATGCTCGACATGGGCGGCTTTGCCAAGGGATATGCTCTGGAGCGGATGCGGCGTATGCTTTCCGAGGCCGGAGTCGCGCAGGCGGTGATAAATTTCGGCGACAGCTCGATTACGGCCATAGGGCATCACCCCTACGGTGAGTGGTGGCCCGTCGGTGTCGAGGCCGGTGCAGGACACAATGTCGCGGTACACGAGTTACATCTGTGCGACAGCGCCATGTCGGTTTCGGGTCGCAGCCGCGGGGGAGAATATCACATATTCGATCCGCACGACGGCCGCAGAGTGGTGTGTGACGATACGGTCGTTGTCACGGGCCGTTCGGCATTGGTATGCGAGGTGCTCTCGACGGCGTTGTATGCTGCGCCTGCGGCGCGGCGCCGTGCCATAATGGCGCGATATGAGGGTTATGCGGCCACGTTGCTGCGCTGCGGCGCCACGGGAGGGTGTCAGGCAACGGCGGTATGAGGTGGCGCAGGTGCAGACGGATTTTATGGGTAATGATAAAAAGATAAAAATAAAAATAGCGATACGATGGACAGAAAGGAATTTTTGAAGGATTGCGGCCGCATGGGTTTTGCCGGGTGGATGCTGTCGCTCTTTCCGTGGTTGGAGTCGTGCAGCGAGGCCACGCGCCGCGAGGTACAGGGCGAAAAGGCCCGTATAGGTATCATCGGTACCGGTTCGCGCGGACTGTTCCACATCCAGCACCTGCTGCAGATGCCGCAGGTGGAGGTGACGGCACTGTGTGACGACTACACGCCGCATCTGGAGGATGCCGCGCAATATTTCCCCGCGGCGAAACTATACAGCGACTATCGGCAGCTGCTCGAGGACCGGAATGTAGACGGTGTGATCATAGCCACGCCGCTGTATCTGCATGCGCCGATGACGCTCGATGCCATGGAGGCAGGCAAACGGGTCTTCTGCGAGAAGGCCATGGCCTATTCTCAGGAGGATTGTCTGCGTGTGTACAACCGTCGCAAGGAGCTCGGGGCGGTGCTCTTCATCGGTCAGCAGCGCCTCTTCGACCCGAAGTACATCAAGGCCATGGGCATGATACACGAAGGGCGTATAGGCGAGGTTGTGGGCGTACGCAACTACTGGTATCGTAATAACAACTGGCGTCGTGATGTTCCCTCGCCGGAGCTGGAACGGCGCATAAACTGGCGTCTTTACAGCCAGTATTCGCGCGGCCTGATGACCGAACTGGCATGCCATCAACTGCAGAACGGTTCGTGGTCGCTGGGGATGCTCCCCGAGCAGGTTATGGGATCGGGGCATCTGGTACATTGGACCAAGGAGGATCAGCGCGACGTGTATGACACGGTGAGCGCCATCTTCACATATCCCAACGGCGTGAACATGACCTTCGAGTCGATCATCTCGAACAAACACTTCGGTATGGGCGAGCAAATTCTCGGGTCGAAGGGTACGATTGACCTTATCTCGGGCCTCATATACAGTGACGATCCCATGCCCAAGGGCAGCGGCATACATCAGCTTGTTACGCAGATCGAGAACGGCATCATGAGCAACTCAGTCTTCGCTGGCACGAGCTGGGCGGCCGAGACGAGCCCTCTGGCGCCGGGCCTGCCGATCATGCCCAACGTCACGGTCAATACGGGCGAGAGCACCATAGGTGCCGAGGCCGACGGTTCGAAGGAGATTATCGAGGCCTTTGCCAATGCCGTAATCACGGGCAAGCAGCCCGAGAAGATACTCGAGGAGTCGTATTATGCCACGCAGTTTGCGCTGTTGGCCGACCGTGCCATGCACGAGAATCGTATTCTGACGCTCGACGAGCAGTTTAAGATCCCATACGAGCCGATTCGGAACAAAGCTTGATATGATGGAACGGTAGTGTAACGATAAGGCTGTGCGTAGGTAATATGCGCGGAGGATGCACATGAGGCGCTGTAAGTGAACATATATAGATTCGGAGCCATGTACAGGAGTTTGCGGGATTATATCGTAGAGTTGGGACGTCGCGGCGAGTTGCTGCGCGTGGCGGCGAAGGTGTCGCCGCGGTTCGAGATTGCCGAGATCACCGACCGCATGGCCAAGAGCAAGGGCGGCGGCAAGGCTCTGCTGTTCGAAGATACGGGCACGGAGTTCCCAGTCATAACCAATATGATGGGCTCCGACAGCCGTATGGCTTTGGCTCTGGGTGTGGAGCGTCTGGACGACATAGCCGACCGCATAACAGCTCTTCTGGGCGAGGCGCTCACTCCGAAGGGTTCGCTTATGGATAAGTTACGCGCGCTGCCGCTGCTGGCCGAGATGTCGCGGTGGTTTCCGCAGCAGGTATCGGGACGCGGTGCTTGTCAGCATACCGTTTATCGTGATGCGGAGGTCGATTTGTGCCGTCTGCCGATGCTGCAGTCGTGGGAGTGCGACGGCGGTGCCTTCGTGACGCTGCCGATGGTGCATACGGTCGATCCCGACACGGGAGTGCGCAATGTCGGAATGTATCGCATGCAGCGTTTCGACGCACGCACGACGGGTATGCACTGGCATATACACAAGACCGGAGCGCGTCATTACGATGCCTATAAACGTGCCGGGCGACGCATGCCGGTCGTGGTGACGCTGGGCGGAGATCCCGTATATACGTATGCCGCCACGGCTCCCATGCCCGACAATATGGATGAATACCTGTTGGCGGGATTTCTGCGCCGGCGGCCCGTGCGGCTGGTCAAGGCCCTCACGTGCGACATATACATACCCGAGGATTGCGACTTCGTGATCGAAGGTTATGTCGATCCCTCGGAAGAGAAGGTCATCGAAGGGGATTTCGGGGACCATACGGGATTCTATTCGCTGAAGGATCTCTATCCCCGGTTCCATGTGACGGCACTTACGCACCGTCGTGATGCGGTATATCCTGCGACTGTGGTAGGGGTGCCGCCCGAAGAGGATGCCTACATAGCGAAGGCTACGGAGAAGATATTCCTTGCGCCGATACGTCTGGCCGTACAGCCCGAGGTAGAGGACCTGTGGATGCCGACGGCGGGAACAGCGCACAATCTGGCCGTCGTCTCGATCGACAAACGCTATCGCGGGCAGGCGCACAAGGTGGCGCAGGCGCTGTGGGGCGCGGGGCAGATGATGTTCAACAAATACCTCGTCATCACGTCGGCCGAAACGCCCATACGGTCGTTCGGGGCTCTGGCGGCGCTGCTGCGGCGTTGCGATTTGCGGCAGTGTATGATACGCAGCGAGGGCATACTCGACGTTCTGGATCACGCTACGGCGACGTGCGGTTTCGGCGGCAAGCTGGCGCTTGACCTTACGGATACCGATCCGGCAGCGGCGGTGCCCGACGTGATGCTGCCGTCGGAGGCTCATCCGGCGGGAGGTATCGAATTGTACGATACGCGCCATGTCGTGGATCTGGGTCTGGTGATACTGTATGCCGAGGCGTCACGTCCCGACAAAGTGGATATGGAGGCATATCTGCGTGAAAACGGTTTTCGCGGAGTGCGTTATGCCGTAGTCTTCGACTATCAGGCTGCCGGTGCGATGCGTGACGAGGATCTGTTATGGCTGGCGGCGGCCAATACCGACCCGCGTCGGGATGTCGTCCTCACGGCCGATGGTACGCTCACGGTCGATGCCCGCAGCAAACGGCCCGGTGTCGAGGGTAATCCGCCGCGCTTCCCGAATGTCGCCATGTCATCCATGCAGACGATACGTCTGGTGGATGAGCGGTGGGAGGAGTACGGTATCGGCCCCCGCTTGGAGTCGCCCTCGCGGCGCTACCGCAAACTGTGGCTCTCGGATCGCGCCGAGTGGTAACGTCGCGGAGAGGCGGATGCTTGGGCGAGCCTGTCTGGAAATCTGTATCAACGATATATTTTTGAGGGATGAAGATCTTTACGGAAGAGCAGCGGCGGGGTTTGATCGTCGCGGTGCCTCTGTTGCTCATCGTTCTGCTGCTGTCGGTGCTTGTGGAGCGCAGGGTAGATCCCATGCTGCTGACTCCGCAAGAGAGGGCGCAGAGCGAAGCGGATAGTGTCGTGATGCGTCCATTCGATCCCAACGAGGCCGAATACGAAGAGCTGCGCCGATGCGGTGTGCCGCCTACGGCCGCGGTCGGCATCGTGCGCTGGCGTCGTTACGGCAAGGTATATCGCATGAAGGAGGATGTGGCGTTGTGTACGGGTGTGGACGATTCGCTCTATGCCGTACTCAAGCCTTATATCGTTATAGGTGAGGAGTATGCCGCGCAGCCGCGAAGCGAAGGCTCCACGTATGATTCCAAGCGGATACGGCAGCCGAAGTTCGGAAATGAGAGTCCGGCAGCTGATGAACACCTCGTCAGCATGGAGCTGCGGCCATTCTCGTTGGATACGGTGTCGAAGGCGTTCCTCGTCGGGGCTGGATTCTCGCCGCGGCAGGCCGAGGTTGTGCTGCGCTATCGCGACGCCTCGGGCGGCATACGCAGCGAAGAGCAGTTCCGACGCTGTTATGTCGTGAGTGACGAGATGGCCGACCGTCTGTTGCCGTATATCATATTTACGGCGGATGAAGTTCCGACTGATGAAGTTCCGACTGATGATGCGGCGGACGTGGCGGATGATATTTCTATGGTCGCGGACAAGGCGGCGCGGGCGTTGGTGGAGATAAATACGGCCGATTCTGCGGCACTGATATCGGTGCGGGGCATAGGGCCCAAGAGCGTCACGGCCATAATGCGTTACCGCGAATTGCTCGGCGGATTCTATTCGGTGAAGCAGCTGGCGGAGCTGGATGTAGTGACGGAGAGCAATTATGAAAGAATTTTGACGCAAATTTGTTGCGATAGTTGCAAAATATCAAAAATAGATATTAACTTTGCAGACCCGAAAGAGTTGATACGCCATCCCTATGTGTCGGCGAAGGCTCTGAGGCGCATAGTGAAACAACGACAATTGAAAGGAGGTTGGAGCGGAATCGAAGAGATGATCGATGATGACATATTTGGCAGAGAGGAGGCCGAAAGGCTTGCTCCGTATCTTCGATTCGTACGCGATACCATCAATTAGAGACGTTGAAGCGGCTCACGCAGCCTGTGGGTGTGTGGGCGCAATTATCCGATGCGGCATAAGGCCATGCGTAGTGTCGAGGCAGAGGCGGTGAGGGTTGTAAAGCCAATCCGAATCGGAATGCCGGAAAATGATTCGCATGAGTGTCCGCCGCGACAAAAGCAGAATAATTTTCGAAAACTATCAAAACAAAAACAGAACAATATGATTATCATGCCGGTAAAGGAGGGCGAGAATATCGAGAAGGCCCTCAAGAAGTTCAAGCGTAAGTATGAGCGCACGGGAGTGCTGAAGGAGCTGCGTCGCCGTCAGTATTTCACCAAGCCGTCGGTGGCAAAGCGTGAGGCCCGTCAGCGTGCAATATACGTAGAGCACACCTATCGTCAGGAGGAGTAGTCCCCCGTGTCGGTGTCCCTGCCCGAGGCAGGGCGATGTGCCGGAGATGAGGTGCGGAGAGTTCCGCACCTCTGTTTTTTTGTCGGTATGGCGGCGGACATAAGATGCCGGCGGCAGCGGATATTTTGTACGCTAAGCAGCGGCAGGCGATTTTTACGTTCGGAAAAAATTTACTAACTTTACGCGGATTTATATTTGTTGAGATGATAGTAGAACTTATATCGAAATATCTCGAAACGCACAAGCGTTTGGTTGTGCCCAATCTGGGTGCCTTCATCGTGAAGATACCGGGCGAGTCGGTGCTCTTCTCGAACCTTATCAAGAACGATGACGGCGTGTTGCGTTCGCTGTTGATGTCGAGCGGCGTCTCGGAGATGGAGGCGGCTGCCGCGATAGACCGTTTTGTCTTCGAGATCCGTATCCGCCTGCAGAACAACGGTGTATGTCGTCTGGGCGGCTTCGGGGAGCTGCGCAGCGGTGCCAATGAGACCATATCGTTCGTATACTCTTCTGCAACGCCCGAAGATGGCGGCGTTGATGTCGAGTCGAAACCTTCGCGCGCGGATAACGTCTCTGCGAATGCAGGTGTCGTTAAGGATCACAATACCGCTGCTGCGCGTACCGTTGAGGGTGATGCTTTCTCGCATCAGCCTCGAAATGCGGTGCCGTCGCCATCGCCTGCGCAGCCGCGTCAACAGCGTCAGGAGCCGCAGCCGTATGTGCGTGCGCCGCGTGCGCAGTCGGATGTACGTTCGCAGCGGAGCATTGCGGCGGATGACAGCCGTGCGCAGTATCGTGCGCCCGAGGTTGCGGAAACAATAAGAGCGGAGCGTCACGGTGCGGAGACGCAGCCGGATTCGGATCGTGAAGTTCACGAACGGCCTCGCAGTCAGGATGTACGCCGTGACCGTATGAAGGCTCTCTATGACGAGCCGACGATCTCCGTATCGCCCAAACGCCATCCTGCCGACTATGTCAAGGGTCTGCGTTACGGCAAGGGACGCAAGGTGTCGCCCGACCGGGGTCTGGGTTCGCAGCCGCGCCGCCGTAACGACCGTATCCTCATCATCGCCATTGTGGCGGCGGCATTGGCCATCGCGGCTCTCGGCTACGGCTACTATTGCGATGTGCGGGCCGCTCGTATGGAGAGCGACTACTACGGTGTAGAGAACGAGGGTGTGACAAATCCCGATCTGGAGTATATCGAGGAGCCGAACGAATAGCCCGCAACAAACAGCTGAAGAGACCTTAAGATGGCTGAGAATATTGACATAACATCCGTAAAGCAGCGTTTCGGGATTATCGGCAACTCGGAGCTGCTGAATCGGGCCTTGAGTGTGGCTCTGCGTGTGGCCCCTACCGACCTGTCGGTGCTGGTCGTAGGCGAGAGCGGTGTGGGAAAGGAGTTTTTCCCGCAGATAATACACGCATACTCGGCGCGTAAGCACGCCAAATATATTGCCGTGAACTGCGGTGCCATACCCGAGGGTACGATCGACTCGGAGCTCTTCGGACATGAGAAGGGTGCCTTCACGGGCGCTACGGATGCCCGTAAGGGATACTTCGAGGAGGCCGACGGCGGTACTATATTCCTTGACGAGGTTGGCGAGCTGCCCTTGTCGACACAGGTGCGTCTGTTGCGCGTGCTGCAGTCGGGAGAGTTCCTGCGCGTAGGTTCGGCCAAGGTGCAGAAGACCGATGTGCGTGTGGTTGCCGCCACGAACAACGACCTGCTCAAGTCGATCGAGACGGGACGTTTCCGTGAGGACCTGTACTACCGTCTCAACACGGTGCCCATAGCCGTCCCGGCGTTGCGTGACCGTCCTGAGGATATTCCGCTCCTGTTCCGCAAATTCGCCAGCGACGTGGCCGTGCAGTACCATATGCCGCCCGTTACGCTCGACGATGGGGCGCGGCAGATGTTGCAGAACTACTATTGGCGCGGGAACATCCGGCAACTGAAGAATGTGGCCGAGCAGATCTCGGCTCTGGAGCGTACGCGCACCATCACGGCCGAAGTATTGTCGGGATATCTCACGCCCGTGCAGCCTTCGTCGTCGGCGATGGCGCCGAATGGCGGCGCGGCCGCTTCGGGCGACATGTCCACGGAACGGGAATTGCTCTACAAGATACTGTTCGACATGCGCAGCGACATAAACGAGGTCAAGCGTATGCTTACGGAGATAATGCAGGGCGGCGTACACGGTGTACAGACACCGGTGCCGACGCAGAAACGCGAAGTGATCGGGTTGCTGCCGTCGGTTTCGCGGCCTGCGGTCGTGGATGCCGTGAGCGAGGATGTGACCGAGGAGCCGCATCATGGTGAGCAGCGCACCAAGGCCGAGATGCAGCGTGAGATGATCATACGTGCGCTGCGCAACAACAACGGCCGCCGCCGTGATGCCGCGCGCGAGTTGTTCATGTCGGAGCGGACGCTGTACAGGCGCATAAAGGAGTTGGGCATCAAGGATGACGACATATAGAGTGCAGAGAGTGTTGGAGAGTGATAAGAGAAGAGGTTTGAGAATGAATCGTATATACCGATATGCCGTAATGGCCGTAGTGGTGCTGTGTGCGCTCTCGCTGGGTGGCTGCATCTTCTTCAAGGGCGGTTATTCGCTCTCGGGTGCAAGTATTCCGGCCGGTGCCAAGACCTTCAGCGTGGCCTATTTCCCGAATAACGCCCCGATGGTGTCGCCTACGCTGAGTACGACGTTGACCGAAGCGCTGAAGGACAAGTTCTCGCGCCAGACAAAACTGGAGATGGTGGAGGAGGGCGGCGATTTCGCCTTCGAGGGAGAGATTACGGGCTATACCTCGACCACGGCGTCGGTCTCGAGCGACAACTACGCCCTGTTGAACCGGTTGACGATAACGGTGCGCGTACGCTTTACGAATGCTATCGAACCCGACAACTCCTTCAATCAGGTGTTTACGGCCTTCACCGACTACGAATCTACGCAGCTGCTGACCGACATTCAGAGTCAGCTTGACGAGGAGATCGTATCGCAGCTGGTGACGGATATATTTCAGGCTTCGGCCTCGAACTGGTAATTTGCGATGGGAAAGATATCGAACAAGGATTCCGCTGCTGCGGATAAGGTGGTCATAGAGAGTACCGATGTCGAGCTGCTCATGCGCTCGGAACGCTGGCATGATCCGTCGTCACCGTCGTCGCAAAGCGTACAGACGGGAGTTTCGGAGGTGGCGGCAGAGCTTTGCCGTGTGCCTCATCTGGATGCTAAATCCGTTGATATATCGAAACTTACGGAGATCACGGCGGATGATATAATAGATCGTTTTCTGCGGTCGGACAACTACCGTATTGTAGCCGAAGAGGATGGGCCTGCCGAGGAGATACTCACGGAGGCGAAGTTCAGCGGTGAGGATGATCTTGTGAGTGAGGAGTTGGCGGAGGTATACCTTGCTCAGGGGCTGAAAGATATGGCCAGAGAAACTTATCGCAAATTAAGTTTGCTAAATCCCGAAAAAAGTGTTTACTTTGCGGAACTTATCGCCAAGTTGGACGCCTCGGGTGCCGCGAAGGGTGCCAGTGACGGGGCCGGAGGGACTGAAAAGAGTGTCGGGACTGCAGACGAGGCGGCGGACGGTGTCCGTAAGGAATAAAACTGTGAGGTGAAAAATAATTAAAAAATATAAATTTATGTTATACACACTTTGTATCGTATTGATTCTTATAGCGAGCGTTATTCTCATTTTGGCCATTCTGGTGCAGAGCCCCAAGAGCGGTATGGCTGCCAACTTCGGTGCCGCCAATCAGGTGATGGGTGTGCGCGAGTCGGCCAATGTCCTTGAGAAGACCACATGGACGCTTGCGGCTCTGATCGTAGTTTTGAGCCTCGTAGCTACGCTGGCTATGGACCAGACGCTGGTATCGACGAGCAACAGCGCTCTTCAGAAGGATGCCAACGCCCTGATGGAGCATGTGAATACGACGGCTCCCGTTAATGCCATGCCTGCAGCCGAGATCCCCGCAACGGACGGTTCGGCTACCGACGCCGCAGCCGAGGGTACCGCTGCCGAGCAGCCTGCTCAGGCCGAGTAACGTACTGCCGGGGGGGGGAGAAGAGATGAGGTGGCAGGAGAAGCCGCCGGGTCCGCGGAATCTGGATAAACATGGTGGCGGATCAGGAAAACCCTCTGTCCGGTAATTGCATGTTACGGTCCCCATAGAGCCTGTTTGTTGTCGGCGTGATATGCGCTGTCAGTGTCACGAGCGGTCAAAACAGGGCAGATTGTAGGGCCGCAGGATCCGACCTACACCTTGACTTGCCGACTTCGGGATGGCATAATCGTAGATAAACAGAGTTAGACGGAGAGCATCGCGCTCTCCGTCTTTTTTGTACGTATGCGCTGCCATCATCGTTTTAGAGTTAATATTACCCATTCTCATGCGCCAGACAGTCGTGCTTCATAAGGTGTGAAATAGGCATAGTGTGGCAGTCTAAGGTCGGCTTGTCGGCATGCCTAATTTGATGCTGTCATTTGCCGCCGGGAACGACATAATGTACCTATGTATCTATTAATCTATTGTAAGAACATCGTTTGCTGAAGATTAAAAAGAAAACGCAGAGTCCTGTGATTGGAACTCTGCGCCTGACATATTTGTATTGCGGCCGTTAAACTGCGGCTGAGTATATCGGGTTTGGCTTTTATTTGTTCTCTGCGGCCGTACCGGTATCTGCTGCCGTCTGCTCCCGCTCCTTGCGGTGTTTGCGATCCTTTTCCTTACTGTTGTTGTCGGCATTGACAAAGTGTCGTGATATCGCCTGTGCAAGGTTGCGCGGGGCGATGTTGCGTTCGATCTTGCCGCCGAATGCGACCGATATGCCTCCTGTCTCCTCCGATACCACTACGACAATGGCATCCGACGTCTCGGTTATGCCTATGGCGGCGCGGTGGCGCGTGCCGTACGATTTGGGGACGTTCGACTGCGTCACGGGCAGTATGCACTTGGCTGCGACGATACGGTTGTTCATCACGACGGCGGCGCCGTCATGCAGCGGTGCGTTCTTGAAAAATATGTTCTCCAGAAGCGGCTGTGAGAGCTGGGCGTCGAGGCGGATGCCTCCGTCGATGATGTCGCGCAGGTCGCTCTCCTGTGCCAATACGATCAGTGCTCCGGTCTTGCTCTCCGACATGTCGGTGCAGGCCGATATGATCGGGGTGAGGTTGGGGCCCGTGAAGTCGTGGGTGTTGAATATGCGGTTTATGAAGTTGAAGCCCTTGCGGCGCATGCCGATCATCTGCAGGAAGTGCCGCAGTTCGGGCTGGAAGACTATGATTATGGCCAGAACGCCGACGCTGACGATCTGTCCGAGGATCGAGGATAGCAGCTCCATGTTGAGCGCTCGCACTACGACCCAGACGATATATATGACGATGATGCCCGAGACGATGTATGGGGCATTTGTGCCGCGTGTCATGCGGTAGAGCCCGAACATGATGAGCGCCACGAAGAATATGTCGATGAAATCTATGAATGTAAACGGTATGAAATCCATGGTTTGTCGATTTACGATGACAAAGGTAAAAAAAACGCAGACATGTGGGTATGTCTGCGTCGTATTTTTTAGTGTGTGTGGCGTGCTGTTTCAGTCTGAACAGCGTGCTGTGTTTTCATGCGCGGAGTGCACTCTCCGGCGATCGGCCGCAAGCGCCGCCACTTACCTTAAGGCCCGGGTGTTATTGTTATTTGTCGCTCTTGGCCGCGTCGTTCTTCTCGGCGGCATAGAGCTCGTCCACCTTTGCCAGAACGGTCTCGGTTATGTCGAGGGCGTCGTCGGCATCGAGCAGGGCCGTAGCGTTCACGATGAGCTTGTATTTCTTGTCGGCGTTGATCTCCTTGATGGCGCGCATGATAAGATCCTGCGTGCGGTTCGAGAAGACGTAATTCTCCTCGTCGAGGGTCTGGGCCTCCTTTTGAGCGCTGCTCTGATAGTTTGCAATCTTCTTTTCGATGCTTTGCTGCTGCTTCTGGGCGTCGGCCGTGGTGATAAGTCCCTTCTGATACTTCTCCTGAAGCTGCGATGCTTCATACTGGAGGTTCTTCTCCTTCTGGGCCCATGCGTTCTGAGCCTTCTCGGTCTTGTCCTTGAGCGCTACGCCCTCGGTCTGGTAGATCTGGCTCTGAGCGAGTACATAGTCGACTCTTACAAAGGCGATATCGCCGCCGGTGATAGTTTGTGTCTCGACCTCAGCTGTTTCGGTCGCAGGAGCAGTCGTCTTGTTGTCGCACGATACGAGCGGCAGCGCGGCGACGAGCAGTGTCCAAAAAACTTTTTTCATGGTATCTCTATTCCGTTTTTTAATTTTAGTTTTTGAGATAAAAATGACGTATATTTCACAAAGGTAGAAAAAAATATTTATTTTTGTATCGATCGAACTCAAAAATAACCTATGTACGAGTATATTTCCGGAAAGGTGGCCGAACTTGCGCCGACGTATGCCGTGATCGAGGCCGCCGGCGTCGGTTATTATATCAATATATCGTTGCAAACATTCTCGGCCTTAGAGCACTGCGCCGAGGCTCGGCTTTATGTCCACTTTGTCGTGCGCGAGGATGCGCAGACGCTTTACGGCTTTGCCGCGAAGGAGGAGCGGGAGTTGTTCCGCGCGCTGATAAGCGTATCGGGCGTCGGGGGCAACACGGCGCGTACGATTCTCTCGACATACAGCCCGTCGGAGTTGCGGAACATCATCGCTACGGAGAACGCGGTGCTGCTGAAAAATGTCAAGGGCTTGGGGCTGAAGACGGCGCAGAAGATCATCGTCGAGCTGAGCGGCAAGATGGCCGTGATGGGGCAATCGGTCTCTGCGGCACCTTCTTCTGCGGCCTCGGGCATATACGACGAGGCGATGGCGGCGCTCACGATGCTCGGATTCCAGCGTGCCGCCTCGGACAAGGTGTTGAAGGCCATTCTCAAGGAGTCGCCCTCGATTGCCGTCGAGGAGGCCGTGCGTCAGGCTCTGCGGCGCATGTGACCGTATGTGGTGTGGGCGTGCGGATGAGGGGTGCATGGTACGGCCGCATATATTGTGGCAAGCGGTTGGACGTGTCGATTATTTTTCATATTTTTGCACGAATTGTTAGCTATGAGAAGATTTGTTGCCTGCATAGGCTGCATTATGGCGGTGGCGGCGTGCGCGATGTTTACCGCGTGCAAGGATAACGAAGATGCACTGACTTCACAGCGTCAGCGTATTGTTTCGTATCTTACCTCGTCGCATGTGCCGCAGCTCATAGCCGAGGAGGATGTGGAGAATTCGCTCGAACCGAACCCCCCGTTTTACGAGTTGATCGACCAGCAGGTCTACCGCTATATCTCGACATACTACGATGCCGGCCGTGAGAGCCGCGCCGTGGTCGAGATGGGTGACGAGGTGGAGTTGACATATACGGCCTATATATTCACCGGCAGTGTGCCGCGTACCACCTCGGTATATATGACCAACGACGCTACGGTGTTGGCCGCTCTGGTAGAGGAGGGTCTCAATGCCGAGTATTGGAGTACCGATCCCATGACGGTGAATTTGGGCACTACGAGTATAATAAAAGGCTTGGAGCTCTCGTTATTGGGATGCAGGGAAGGCGACAGCGTGGAGGCCTACATGACCTTCGAGGCGGCATACGGCAGCGATCAGGTGGGTATCGTACCCGTCGAGTCGTCTGTATTGTGGGTATATACCATAAACAAGCTGGTCAAGAACTGACCGTTCCTGCGCGATGGGAGGTGCCGCTCATGGCAGAATGGCAATGGCGGCAGTGGATGTGCGGCTGTTAAGAGACGTGGAATCGGATTCCGGCCGCGGCGCGTGTGGAACGAGAGAGTGTGAAACGAAAAAAGAGTATTGCTTAAGATATGAAATTTGCAAACCGTATAATCTGTGTTGCCGTTGCCTGCGCGATGGCATTGACCTCGTGTGTAAAGTCGAGCGAGATGGAGTTCCACGAGGTGGAGCGCATAGCCTTGCAGGCGTGGATCGAGCAGCACCGTCCCGACCTTCTGGAAAACTATCAGGAGGATGGCGGTTACTATGTCGAGCTGCTTGACCGCGGCGTGGCGGACAGCCTTCCGGTGAGTGACGACAATGCGTGGTTGTGGTTCGACGTTACGTGCCGCGACCTTTCGGGCAACGTATGTCTCACGCGTGACGCCGATCAGGCGCGCATGCAGAACGCATATACCGAATATACGCACTACGTTCCCTTCTTCCTCTTCTGCGGCAAGGACAATACCTCGATGCTTGAGGGTACGCACATGGCTCTGCGCAACAAGCTCAAGATCGGTGACGAGGAGTATTCCGTACGTTACGGCACCAAGATGCGCCTCTACCTCCCCTCGTCGATAGCTGCCGGCCCGCAGGGTATGGGTGGTGACGGAGGTTACGAGGGACAATATAAGCTCGACGCCGACCGCCCGATGATCGTCGATGTGAACGTGTGGGGACATATCAATAACCCCGTGGCCTACGAGGATCAGTGGGTCAAGTCGTTTGCAATGCTGAACGGAGGCCTTGCCCCCGAGGATGAGGATGACAAGGCGGCCAAGCTGCGCCGCACCTATATGCGTCCCGTATCTCGTGCCGAGGGTGATGACGCGGAGGAGGAGGTCGTGTATGACGATCTGTGGCATCTGGCCGTGGACTCTATCGCGGGCCTCTACATAAACTACAAATATACCCCCAAGAAGGGTCTCGACTTTGACTGCCTGCGCAGCGACACGCTGCTCTATTCGGGACAGACCGGATATACGCGTGGGAAGCTTTACGGCACGAAGAGCCTCGAACAGATAAACAAGGAGATCGACGATACGCTTCTGGAGCGTTTCGGCGATGGCCTCGATCCGGCAGATGCCGAGCCGATGGATTCGACCGACGTGGCCAAGATATGGTATGTGGCGCGCCTGCTGGACGGATTCGTGGTGGATACCAATATCCCCGAGATCAAGAAGATCGTCTACCCCGAAGCGGATGTGGACGATGATGACGAGGAGGAGGCCTACGAGTTTACTACCGATCAGGAAAACGACACTTCGAGCACCTCGAACCGTGTGGACGCATGGCGTTACGGCTTCCCGCAACTGAAGTTGGGAGCTTGGAACGTGATACTCTCGGTTTCGTCGAATGCCTATGGCGCTACGGGTGTGGCGGGAACGACAACCACGTCGTCGGGATCGTCCAACTACTACAACCCCTATTACGACTACTACAACTATTACAACTACTATAACAGCTATTACGGCAACAGCTACTATAATAACTATTACAATAACTACTATTACGACTACTATTATAATAATTATTATAACAGCTATTACTACAACAACTATCTGTACGGCAACAGTACCTCTACCGATGGGACCGAGGTAGTCACCGTTACGGAGATCCAGCCCTACACGCCCCTCATCTGGCAGGTCTATGTCGAGGAGCGCGAGACAGAGGAGGAGTAGAGCCATATACCTTCGGGCATGATCGGATGCTCTCGGAAAGAGGTCCTATGCTCAGTAAGTTACGGCCGACATAATGAAAAATATGATAAAAAGGGAATTTCCCCATGCGGAAAGTTCCCTTTTTTACGTTTTTTTAACAGAAATTTTGCGGAAAGAAAAAATATTCGTAACTTTATCTTGTAAAGAAGTTTGACATATACTTAAACCTACCTAAAATAAGATCGTTATGATTATCACGTTTAATGAACTGCGCCGTATCAAGGATAAGTTGCCCAGCGGCAGCTCGCAGCGTATCGCCGATGAATTGGGTATAGATGTAGAGGCCGTAAGAAACTATTTCGGCGGCAAGCATTTCGATGCCAAGACAGGCGTCGGCATACATATCGAACAGGGGCCCGACGGTGGTGTCGTCACTCTGGATGACACGTCGATACTCGATGCTGCGATGCGTATCCTTAACGAACATAAATAATCTTCGGCGTTAAGACTTGGCGGGTCCGAATCGAACGTGAGTTCGATCCGGACCTTGTCGGTTTATAACGACGCCGGAGTATGGCATATCGGTCGGCGATAAGGTGTGCGGAGCCGTGACGGTGGGGAGTGGAAAAAACAGTGTGATCTTAAAAATAACAGGCTTATGAGACGGTTTATGGTTATCATGGCGGCAGCGATGCTCAGTCATCTGCCGCTGGCGGGACAGAACGGCGGCGAGGTGCCGTTCAACGGCATTGTGGAGACCGTCGCGGGTGACGGCGTGCCGCGTATGACGGTTATGTTGAAGGGCAGCAGCAAGCGTACGTCGACCGACCGTCACGGACGCTTCGGCCTTGTGAATGTGCCGGAGGATGGAGTGTTGGTGCTTTCGCGTCGGGGCGAGGAGTGGGAGATACCGCTCGAGGGACGTCGCAGTCTACGTGTCGTCATGTCGGATGATGGTGTGGTCGAATCGGAAGAGTCGGAGGATCTTATATCGTTAGGTTTCGCCTTCGTCAAGCGCCGCGAGTACAATTACAGCTCCGATATGATCACGGGCGAGGAGTTGCGCCGCTCGGGACAGCAGGATCTGGTCTCGGCGCTCGTCGGGCGTGTGGCGGGGCTTATGCGCGCGAACGGCGAGCTGTCGATCCGCGGCAATGTCGATGCGCGGCCGCTGTATCTTGTGGACGGTGTGGAGGTGCAGTCGCTCGACTATATAAATATAAACGATGTGGAGTCGGTATCGGTGTTGAAGGACGGGTCGATGTACGGTATGCGCGGCGCCGGCGGCGTCATATCGGTAAAGACACACCGCCGATAACCGCGGGGCGGGTTGCAGGCAGTCCAATATATCCGTACTGGCAATAACCATAAGGGCCGGCAGGGCAGTAACATGTCCCTGTCGGCTTTTTATATGTAATGTGCGGGAGATATGGCATCGGTGCCGGTGCGGCATGCTCCGTATCGCGGGGTACGCGGTCGGGCCGTACGTCACGGCAAGCGGCTGACAGAGGCTTTTCTGCCATTTTGACCGATAAAAACATGCGCGTGGCAGGATTTTACGCCATAAATCCGCCGCGCGGGCATAAATCTTTTTTGGTATAGGGTTTGTTCATATCATGGTCGACCGCCGGTTCCGAAAGGGCCGATGGAGAGAAGATCGGTTCCGAAAGGGCCGATGGAAGCAAATTGAAAAATTAGTAAAACAAATAAAATTTTAGGTATTATGGGAAAGATTATTGGTATTGACTTAGGTACGACTAATTCATGCGTAGCAGTCATGGAGGGCAACGAGCCCGTGGTTATCCCCAACTCGGAGGGACATCGCACGACTCCTTCGGTCGTAGCGTTCACCGATAATTCGGAGCGTAAGGTGGGTGACCCCGCAAAGCGTCAGGCTATCACCAACCCCAAGCGTACGGTATTCTCGATCAAGCGTTTCATGGGTGAGACCTATGATCAGGTAGCGTCGGAGATCGCACGTGCCCCGTACACGATCGTGAAGGGTGCCAACAACACTCCCCGTGTCGATATCGACGGCCGCCAGTATACGCCGCAGGAGATTTCGGCCATCATTCTGCAGAAGATGAAGAAGACGGCCGAGGATTATCTGGGTCAGGAGGTCAACGAGGCCGTTATTACGGTTCCTGCCTACTTCTCGGATTCGCAGCGTCAGGCTACCAAGGAGGCCGGTGAGATCGCAGGTTTGAAGGTACGCCGTATAATCAACGAGCCCACGGCTGCGGCTTTGGCTTACGGTCTGGACAAGAAGAACAAGGATATGAAGGTTGCCGTGTACGACTTGGGCGGCGGTACGTTCGATATCTCTATTCTGGAGTTGGGCGACGGTGTCTTCGAGGTTAAGTCTACCAACGGTGATACTCACCTCGGTGGCGATGACTTCGACCACGTACTGATCGACTACATGGCCGAGGCATTCAAGGCCGAGCACGGTATCGACCTGCGTCAGGATCCTATGGCCCTGCAGCGTTTGAAGGAGGCTGCCGAGAAGGCCAAGATCGAGCTGTCGTCGTCGACCACGACGGAGATCAACCTTCCGTACATCATGCCTGTAAACGGCATACCTCAGCACCTTGTAATGACGCTGACGCGTGCAAAGTTCGAGCAGTTGTGCGACCACTTGATCCAGAAGACGGTCGAGCCTTGCAAGCTGGCGCTGCGTGATGCCGGCCTTCAGGCAAGCGATATCGACGAGGTGATCCTCGTAGGTGGTTCTACGCGTATCCCCGCCATACAGCAGATTGTGGAGAAGTTCTTCGGCAAGGTGCCCAACAAGTCGGTTAACCCCGATGAGGTCGTAGCCGTAGGTGCCGCAATTCAGGGCGGTGTTCTCACGGGCGAAGTGAAGGATGTGCTTCTGTTGGATGTAACGCCGCTGTCGCTGGGTATCGAGACTCTGAACGGAGTGTTCACCAAGTTGATCGAGGCCAACACGACGATCCCGACCCGCAAGAGCGAGATCTTCTCGACGGCTACCGACAACCAGCCTTCGGTTGAGATCAACGTATGTCAGGGCGAGCGTCCCATGGCGCGTGACAACAAGTCGCTGGGTCGCTTCCACCTCGACGGAATACCGGCAGCACCGCGTGGTGTGCCTCAGATCGAGGTTACGTTCGATATCGATGCCAACGGTATACTGAACGTATCGGCCAAGGACAAGGGCACGGGCAAGGAGCAGAAGATCCGTATCGAGGCATCGTCGGGCCTTACCGAGCAGGAGATCCAGCGTATGCGTGACGAGGCCAAGGCCAACGAGGCCAAGGATAAGGCCGAGAAGGAGCGTGTCGACAAGATCAACGCCGCCGACTCGAACATCTTCGCTACGGAGAAGCAGCTCAAGGAGTACGGTGACAAGATCCCTGCCGATAAGAAGTCGGCTATCGAGGGTGCTTTGGCTAAGCTGAAGGAGGCTCACAAGAATCAGGATATCGCGGCTATCGACACCGCTATCGCCGAATTGAACAGCGCATGGCAGGCCGCATCGCAGGACATCTACTCGGCACAGCAGGGCCAGCAGGCTCAGGGTGCACAGCAGAATGCCGGTGCGGGCAACGGCGGAGCCCAGCAGGGCAACGGCGGCCAGCAGCCTGAGGACGTAGAGTTCGAAGAGGTGAAATAATATAAAAACAGCTCTTTAGATGAGGGGCGGACCGAGCAATCGGCCCGCCCTTTTTTTTGCCTTGATGTCTGAACGGCGTGGGTATATGGATGTGTCGGTGGAGTTTGCGTATGTGAACCTATTCGGACGATGGTTAGGCAGGTGTGCTGAAACGGTGGAAAACCGTTTTTTACGGAATGGCGCATGCTTACTTCGCGTATATTGTGGTATTATCGGCTCTTGCAATGGTGCATGGAATGTAAAAACTTTTGTGTGTGCGATTTGGCTCGGCGCTCTTATTTTACTATATTTGTGAATGATAGATGATCGGCATCCGATTGATGCGCATTTCTGATCGTGTGCCGTGTGCCGTATGCGATGCATGGGTTGGATCTTATAGGCGCAGGGATCATGTCGACGGATACATTTAACGGAAAGAGTAAAAATATATCGCTATGAAGAAGGTTTACATTTTTGCGGCCGCTCTGTTGGCTACGGCCTCGGTCGCTGCGCAGGAACCGCGTGAGGTGCAGATGACGCTGCATAATGCAAGCAGCGGCGGTGACGTCATCCCGCGCGAGATCTACGGGCAGTTTGCCGAGCATCTCGGCCGTTGCATCTATGGCGGCATCTGGGTGGGCGAAGATTCGGAGATTCCGAACGAGCAGGGTTACCGTGTCGATGTGCTGGAGGCGCTGCGTGCGCTGAAGGTTCCGGTGTTGCGCTGGCCCGGCGGCTGCTTTGCCGACGAGTACCACTGGATGGACGGTATCGGCCCGCGCGAGAAGCGCCCGAAGATGATCAACACGCATTGGGGCGGTACGGTCGAGGACAACAGCTTCGGTACTCACGAATTCCTCAATTTCTGCGAGCTTCTGGGTTGTGAGCCTTACGTCAACGGCAACGTCGGCAGCGGCTCTGTGGAGGAACTTTCGAAGTGGATCGAGTATATGACCTCGGATGCCGACAGCCCGATGGCCAACCTGCGCCGCGAGAACGGCCGCGACAAGCCGTGGAAGGTGAAGTATATTGGCGTTGGCAACGAGTCGTGGGGTTGCGGCGGAAACATGTATCCAGAATATTATTCGGACCTTTATCGCCGTTATGCCACCTATTGCCGCGAGTATCCGGGCAACCGTCTCTACAAGATTGCGTGCGGAGCCAATGGTGCCGACTACAATTGGACGGAGGTGGTGATGAAGCGTGCCGGCGGCATGATGAACGGACTCTCGCTGCACTACTATACGGTTTATGACTGGGGCCGCAAGGGTTCGGCCACGCAGTTTGACGATGAGGATTGGTATGCTGCCGTCGGTCGCTGCGCCCAGATCGGGAACATAATCAAGGGCCATTGCGACATCATGGACCGTTACGATCCCGCACGCCGCATAGGCCTTATCGTAGACGAGTGGGGCACATGGTGGGACGAGGAGCCGGGTACGGTTCGCGGGCACCTCTACCAGCAGAATACGCTGCGTGACGCCATGGTGGCGGCCGTTACGCTGAATATCTTCCACAAGTATGTCTATCGTGTCAAGATGGCCAACATTGCGCAGATGGTCAACGTGCTGCAGTCGATGATCCTCACGCGTGACGACGAGATGGTCCTAACGCCGACGTATCACGTTTTCCGCATGTATGTACCGCATCAGGGGGCGGAGGTGCTGCCTCTCTACTTCAAGACGGAGAGCGTGCGCGACCGCTACAACGAGCCCGTAGACCTGCTTACGGCGACGGCATCACGCGCTGCGGACGGCACCATCACGCTGTCGATGGCGAATGTCGATCTGGAGCGTCCGTGCCGTGTTACCGTTGCGCTCGATGACGACCGTCGTTACGACGTGTCGGGAGAGGTGCTGACGGCGGAGAATATCAACGACCACAATACGTTCGAGAATCCCGATTGCGTGCACCCGGTCGATTTCGACGGTTTCGAGGCGGCTCGCGGAAGCATTACGGTGACCGTTCCGGCCAAGTCGATCGTATCTCTCACGCTCAAATAGCGGAATAATGCCCGCAAGTTGCGGTAAAAGTCCGAAAATCGGCCTGATGGTTTCGGTTTTTGGACTTTTTTTTTATATATTTGTCGCCTAAAAAAGGGCAGTGTTTAGACAGCGCCCCGAACGGCGCTGGAAATGCCGTGCGTAAATATTGGGAAGAAACGCAAAAAATAAAGAGAATACAAACAAAATTTTAAACGACAATGCAAAGCAAAGGTGCAATTAAATTCCTCACGATCGTTTTTGTGATCGCGTGTGTGTACCAGCTCATGTTCTCGTTCAAGACGTACAACGCCGAGAAAAAGGCGGCCGAGTATGCGGCAGCGTTCGACGAGACGGAGCAGGCCGAAAAAGAGGCCTACTATCTGGACTCGATCCAGAACAAGCCCATATACAATTTCTTGGGCCTGAAGAAATTTACCTACAAGGAGTGTAAGGAGAAGGAGGTTAACCTCGGACTTGACCTTAAGGGCGGTATGAACGTCATGCTGGAGATCGAGGTTCAGGATCTGGTCAAGTCGCTGGCGGGCGACAGTCAGGATGATCCGGCCTTCGTCGAGGCGATGAACCGTGCCAACGAGGCCATGAAGGCCGGCACGAACGACTACATCGGAGTCTTCGCCGAGGCTTACCGCGAGATCACCAACGGCGCGCCTCTGGCTGCCATCTTCGTAGGTCCCGACCGTAAGGATATAACCCCGAACAGCACCGACGAGGAAGTTGTCAAGGTGCTCAAGGAGGAGACCGATGCCGCCATTGCCGCATCGTTCAACATCCTACGCAACCGTATCGACCACTTCGGCGTTACGCAGCCCAATATACAACGTCTGCCCAACTCGAACCGTATTCTGGTCGAGCTGCCGGGTGTGAAGGAGCCGGAGCGTGTGCGCAAGCTTCTTCAGGGTTCGGCTTCGCTCGAGTTCTGGACGACGTTCGACTACAATGAGGTTCTTCCCCTGCTTTCGGAGGCTGACCGCCTGATCAAGAGCACGGCTGATGCAACCTCGCAGAGCGATACCGTAGCCGTAGCGGATGCTGCCGCAGCAGAGACTGCGGAGGCCGACTCGACGGCATCTGCCGCATCGGGCCTTGCCGCCGAGGTAGCCAAGAGCGACAGCACCTCGATGCAGGATCAGAGCGCGCAGAGCGCCCACTTCACGGCTGATCAGAATCCCTTGTTCGCCGTACTTGATCCCTATTACGGTGGCGGCGCTATCGTAGGAGCAGCAACTGCAGCCGACATACCTGCCGTGAACGCCTATCTGGCGCGCCCCGATGTGCAGAATCTCTTCCCGAGTGATCTGGTGTTCAAGTGGGGCATCAAGGGTGAGGATATGTTCGACGGCCGCTACGCCCTCTATGCGCTGCGCTCGATCGACGGCAAGCCCGCCATGGACGGCGGTGCCGTGGCTACCGCAACGGAGACCTATGCCGAGCGTGGCGCTACGGCCGAGGTTAACCTTACGATGACATCGGCCGGTACGTCGGAGTGGGCACAGCTCACGGGTCAGAACGTCGGCAAGGCTATCGCCATCGTCCTCGACGGATATGTATATTCGGCCCCGAGAGTAGAGGGCAAGATCGACGGCGGCAACTCGCGCATCACCGGTAACTTCACCATACAGGAGGCTCAGGACTTGGCCAACGTGCTCAAGTCGGGTAAGGTTCCCGCTCCGGCCCGCATCATTCAGGATACGGTGGTCGGCCCGTCTCTGGGTGCCGAGTCTATCAATGCCGGTATGTTCTCGTTCGTGCTGGCCTTCGTGCTGGTGCTCCTTTATATGGGACTCTTCTACAAGACGGCGGGATGGATGGCCGACGTGGCACTTATCCTCAATGTCTTCCTGCTTATGGGTGTGCTGGTGTCGTTCGGCGCAGTATTGACGCTGCCCGGTATAGCCGGTATCGTGCTTACGATGGGTATGGCCGTCGATGCCAACGTGATCATCTACGAACGTATCAAGGAGGAGCTGCGCGGCGGCAAGGGCCTTTCGCTGGCTATCAAGGACGGATTCTCGAATGCCTACTCAGCCATCATCGACGGTAACCTTACCACGATCATCACGGGTATCGTGCTCTTCGTCTTCGGTACGGGTCCCGTTCAGGGCTTCGCCACCACGCTTATCATCGGTATCCTGACTTCGCTCTACTGCTCGATCTTCATCACTCGCATGCTGCTTGAGTGGATCGTCGACAAGTGGGGCTCGGTATCGTTCTCGCGTTCGTGGTCTGAGAATTGGCTTTCGAACGTATCGTTCGATTTCATCGACAAGCGCAAGATATCGTATGTTATCTCGGGTACGCTGATCGTCGTATCGCTGATCTCGCTTATTTTCCACGGCCTGAATACGGGTGTCGACTTTACCGGCGGCCGTACGTACGTGGTGCGTTTCGACAGCAATGTCTCGGTAGAGGATGTCCGCAAGGCCCTCGACGAGACCTTCGTCAGCGATGACGAGGCCATGAAGTCGAACGAGGTGAAGCAGTACGGTAGCGGCAACCAGATGCGTATCGTAACCCAGTACAAGTTCGACGATACGTCGGAGGAGACTACGGCCGAGGTAGACGCCCTGCTCTACGAGGCTCTCAAGGGCTTCTACACCTATCCCATCACGCTCGATGGCTTCATCAGCACGCAGGAGGATATAAACGGTATCATTTCTTCTGACAAGATCGGTCCCTCGATCGCAAAGGATATGACCTACAACGCAATCTATGCGGTGCTCTTCTCGCTTATCGCCATCGGTCTCTACATCACGTTCCGATTCAAGAGATGGCAGTGGGCTACGGGTGCAACGCTGGCATTGGCGCACAACGCCTTCCTCGTGATCGGTATCTTCTCGATATTCTATACGGTGATGCCCTTCAACCTTGAGGTCAATCAGGCGTTCATTGCGGCGATCCTTACGATCATCGGTTACTCGATCAACGATACGGTGGTGATCTTCGACCGTATCCGCGAATATCTGACGCTTTACCCGAAGCGCCCCATAGCCGAGAATATCAACAAGGCGATATGTTCGACCTTGTCCCGTACGATGAACACTTCGGGTACGACGATCGTGACGCTGCTGGCCATGTTCATTCTGGGCGGCGAGACGATGCGCGGATTTATCTTCGCCCTGCTGCTCGGTATAGTCATCGGTACCTACTCGTCGGTATTCGTGGCTACGCCCATCGCATACGACATACTTCGTCGTACGGACAAGTCTCTCATAAAGGAGGAGAAAAAATAACCGACGGTGGACTATATTGTCCCAAGAAGGAAAAAAGCGGTCGTGACCTGAGGGTTGCGACCGCTTTTTTTATAATTTTGCATACGCTAAAGTTTTTCAGGCGATGAATTTGTTGAAGAGATTTTCAGCACTTGTCCGGCACTATGTCTCGCCGGTGTTCGTGACGCTTTTCTGTGCGTCGTTCGTGTTGTGGTATATCGTGAAACTCGACCATACCTATACGACCGAGTATGCCGTACATGTCAATATCGACGGCGAGCGGCTGCGTGTGCCGTGCGTTGTTGAGGGCAAGGGCGCGACGCTGTTCGGTTACCGCGTCTATATGCACCGCCAGATCAGAATACCGCTCTCGGAGTTGAAATATACGGTCGAGCACCGCAGCATCGAGCCGCAGACGGAAGGTGCGGAGCCGACGGGGGACGAGACATTATGTATACTCGACCCGCAGTCGTTGCAGAATGCCATATCGGTGCGCATAAGCGATATAAAGGTTATTTCGATAGGCAACATTCCGCCGCTGCCTATGCCCGATCCTGTTCCGGCGGACGACACCGGGAAAACGGATGAGAAGAAACAGCAGTAGAAACTGCGGAGTTGTAAATTCAGAAATACGATAAATATCCGCATAATATGTACAAGGTTGGAGTTACGGGAGGTATCGGCAGCGGAAAGAGTACCGTATGCCGGTTGTTTGCCGAGCGCGGAATTGCCGTTTATGATTCCGATTCTCAGGCCAAGCGACTGATGGAGGAGAGCGATACGCTGCGTGCGGCTCTTGTCGGGGCGTTCGGTACGGAGTGTTATGCGGAGGGGCGGCTGAACCGACGGTATCTCGCTGGACGCGTCTTCGGAGATGCGGAGGCGTTGGCGCGGCTCAATGCTCTTGTGCATCCGGCCGTGCGGGAGGATTTCCGTGCGTGGGCGGAGCGGCAGTCGGGACCATACGTCATATTGGAAAGCGCCATACTCTTCGAGGCCGGGTTTGAGAACGAGGTCGATACGACGCTTGCGGTACTGGCCCCTGCGGAGGAGCGCATAAAGCGTTGCATGGAGCGTGACGGCGCCTCGCGCGAGGAGGTGTTGCGCCGCATGGCAAGTCAGGCGGACGATGACACGTTGCACCGTATGGCAGCCCGTACGATAGTGAACATCCGTCGCGACTATCTTGAGAGTGATGTTGAACGCCTGCACGAAATATATTCGCATGAAGCACAGCACTGATGAGCGGAAGACTGCGGAGCGGCAGGTGATGACCATCATAAACGTCACCGAGGATTCGTTCTACGACGGCAGCCGTACATTCACATCCGGCGAGATCGAACGGCGTGCAGCCGCGGCGGCGGAACAGGGTACAGATATATTCGACGTTGGTGGCTATTCGTCGCGTCCCGGGGCGGATGATGTGCCTTTGGAGGAGGAGTGGCGCCGCGTTGAGCGCGGCATTGCGGCCGTGCGCCGCGTCGCGGGCGATATACCCGTTTCGGTGGATACGTTCCGCGGAGAGGTGGCACGGCGTGCCATTGAGAAGTTCGGCGGGATTACGATAAACGATATCTCGGCCGGAGAGATCGACCCGTCGATAGTCGATGTGGCGGCGAGGTACGATGTGCCGTATATCGCGATGCACATGCGTGGCACGCCGCGCACGATGCAGACGTTGACCGGCTATGCCGGCGCGATTGTGGATGAGGTGGTGAGATATTTTGATGCCCGGTGCGCCTTTTTGCAGGAGCGGGGTGTCAAACATATAATCCTCGATCCCGGGTTTGGTTTTGCAAAGGACCTGCGACAGAATTATGAACTTATGGCAGGGCTGCACCGTATCTGTGCAATGGGTTATCCCGTCCTTGTCGGGGTGTCGCGCAAGTCGATGATATATCGCGTGACGGGACGTACGTCCGCCGAGTCTCTGGCCGGTACGGCGGCACTCAATTGGGAGGCTTTGCGGCAGGGTGCGTCGATATTGCGCGTGCACGACACACGCGAGGCGGTCGATCTGGTACGTATGTTCTCGGTCTATGAGCAGTGCTGTGCGGAGGGTGGCAAAGAGGTCGGAAAATGAATGATACCAAGATGATAAAGTGCGAAAACATACACAAGAGCTACGGCACGCTGGAGGTGCTGCGGGGCGTATCGCTTGAGGTCTCGCAGGGCGAGGTCGTGTCGGTCGTGGGGCCGAGCGGCGCGGGTAAGACCACGCTATTGCAGATCATGGGGACGCTTTCGCCGATGGACAGCGGACGGCTGGAGATCGACGGTGTGGATGTCTCGTCGATGGGGGATGACCGTCTGTCGGATTTCCGTAACCGACATATAGGTTTTGTCTTCCAGTTCCACCACCTGCTGCCTGAGTTTACGGCTCTGGAGAATGTCATGATGCCGGCGTTGATCGGCGGCGCGTCGCGCGGCGAGGCCGAGCGCCATGCCTTGGAGCTGCTGCGCATGATGGGGCTTGAGGCGCGTGCTTCGCACAAGCCGAGTGCGCTGTCGGGAGGCGAGCAGCAGCGTGTGGCCATAGCCCGTGCC
>URBK01000008.1 GCA_900546065.1 uncultured Alistipes sp. | reverse complement strand
GCTCGTGGCTTACGGGCATGATGACGCCCGACGAGTGGCAGGCCGAGTGGATTCTGCCGGCCGAGCAGACCGATGCCTCGCCCATGCTGCGCAAGGAGTTCACGCTGTCGAAGCCCGTGGCTTCGGCCGTTGCCTACATCACCTCGCACGGCATGTACGAGGCGGCCATCAACGGCGCCAAGGTGGGCAATGCGCATTATGCTCCCGGCTGGACCTCGTATGACAAGCGTCTGCAATATCAGACCTACGACGTGACCGACATGTTGCAGAAGGGTGCCAATGCCTTCGGCCTGACTCTGGGCCGCGGCTGGTATCTGAGCCTTCTGGGTTGGTCGAGCGGCGAGCACCAGATCTATGCCTACAACAAGATGGCGGCCATAGCGCAGATCGTAATCACATACCGTGACGGTACGCGTGAGGTCATCGCTACGGACGACACGTGGAAGAGTTCTACAGGTGAGATCGTACACTCGACCATATATGACGGCGAGACCATCGACGCGCGTCTGATCCAGCACGGATGGAACAAGGCGGGCTTCGACGACAGCGCATGGCGCGGCGTGACGGTGGCCGACTATCCCATGGACAACATCATAAGCAGCGACAGCGAGCCCGTCGTGACGCACGAGTACCGTACGCCCGTCGAGGTGATAACCACACCCAAGGGCGAAAAGGTTCTCGACTTTGGACAGAACATGGTTGGCCGCGAGATATTCACCTACAAGGGGCGCCCCGGGCAGGAGATCGTCATCTCGCATGCCGAGGTGCTGGACGAGAACGGCAATTTCTATACCGTCAACCTGCGTTCGGCCAAGGCGCAGAGCCGATACATCTGCAGCGGCGGCGAGGACCGTTTCGAGGCGAGCTTCACCTTCTACGGATTCCGCTATCTGAAGGTCGAGGGTCTGGATGGCGAGATCGACCCCGACGACTTCAAGGTTGCGGTCATATTCTCCGATCTGGCCGAGACGGGCAGCTTCTCGTCATCGAACGATATGGTTAACCAGCTCCAGAGCAACATACAGTGGGGCCTTCGCGGCAACTTCGTCGACATACCGACCGACTGCCCGCAGCGTGACGAGCGTTTGGGCTGGGCGGGCGATGCGCAGGTCTTCTTCCGCACGGCTACGTTCAACCGTGACGTGCAGAGTTTCTTCCGCAAGTGGCTCAAGGACGTGTCGGCGGATCAGCTTCCCGACGGTCAGGTTACGGATATCATACCCATGATCACGGGTCTCGTGGGTGCGGGCCATACGGGCTGGGGCGACGTGGCTACGATCGTGCCGTGGCAGCACTATATGGCCTATGGCGACAAGCGCATACTTGAGAACCAGTTCCCGAGCATGAAGGCATGGGTCGATTTTATCGTCAGCCAGTGCAGCGAGCCATATCTCTGGAATACGGGGTGGCACTATGGCGACTGGCTCTTCTACAGTGTGGACAACGACACGTCGGGAGTTTCGGCCGTGACATACAAGCCCCTCATACAGCAATGTTTCTTTGCCAACTCGGCCGACGTGACGGCCAAGGCGGCCGCCGTGCTGGGCCTCGAGAAGGAGGCGGCATACTATGCCGACGTTGCGGCCAAGGCGCGCGAGGCCTTCTGTAACGCCTATCTTACGCCTGCCGGATATCTCGTTTCGGCGACGCAGACGGCATACGTTCTGGCTCTTAACTTCGACATGCTGCCCGAACCGATGCGGCCTGTCGTGGCATCGCGCTTGGCCGACAAGGTTCGCGAGTACGGCCATATAACCACCGGATTCCTCGGCACGCCATACATTTGCCATGTCCTCTCGGAGTGGGGCTATACCGATCTGGCCTACATGCTCCTGCTGCGGCAGCAGTACCCGGGATGGCTCTATCCCGTGACTATGGGTGCAACGACGATCTGGGAGCGTTGGAACTCGATGATGCCCGACCGTACGATCCCCAACAACGGCATGAACTCATTCAATCACTACTCGTATGGGGCCATCGGCGACTGGCTCTACCGTGACGCGGTGGGTCTGCACGAGACCTCGGCGGGATTCAAGACCATGGCCGTAAAGCCTCATACGGGCGGCGGCTTCACGCAGATGCGTGCCGAGCAGATAACCCCTTACGGGTGTGCCGCGGCCGAGTGGCGAGACGAGGCGGGCGTGTTCACGCTCGAAGTCACGATACCCGTAAATACTACGGCCGAGATATACGTTCCATCGACGTCGGCCGACGGAGTGATGCTTGACGGTGCGGCCGTGTCGGCCTCGGCCGATGCCTCGCTTGAGGGTTATGCCGACGGATATACCAAGGTCAAGGTCGGCTCGGGAACCTACCGTTTCGAGGTCAAGCGTTAGCGTTGACACATATTTAGAGCAAGGCGGCGGAGATTCGACTCCGCCGCCTGCTTTTTGGAGAAGGTGCAGTCCGATCTGTTACATGTCTTCGGAAGGTGTGGCTGTATTGCCTCGTTGAGGCCGTCCGTTTTGTCGCGATGCTCCGCCGCAGGGGCCGTTCGTGGAGTTGTCGGGACGGTCGGCACGCTACTTGTGTCGGGACGGGGTAAACGTGTGACGATGGAGAGTGTGCGTGAACACTATTGGAGGTATTCGCTCTTTGTTATAATCCTCGCGCTCGGGGCTGTGATATGCGTCGAGCTGGCGCCCTATGTCGGGGGACTGCTCGGTGCCATGACGATATATGTCCTGCTGCGCGGGCAGATGAGTTACCTTACCGAGAGTCGCGGCTGGCGCCGCGGCTGGGCGGCAACGCTGCTGCTGGCCGAGGCGGTGGTATGTTTCCTCATACCGCTTACGCTGATCGTATGGATGCTGGTCTCGCGCGTGCAGGATCTGACGCTCGACCAGCATGCACTGATCGAGTCGGTACGCCGCGTAGCCGAGGATATATACAATACGACGGGTTACGACCTGCTTCAAGGAACGAATGTCTCGTCGGTCGTGGGCGCCGCCTCGCGTATGGGACAGGCCCTGCTCGAGGGACTATTCAGTTTCGGCGTCAATATCGTTATCCTGCTCTTCGTACTCTATTTCATGTTGGTCGGGGGCGCACGCATGGAGGCCTACTTCAGCTCGCTGCTGCCGTTCGACGCTGCGATTGCGCGCAGCGTCATGCACGAGATATACATGATCGTACACTCGAATGCCGTGAGCATCCCGCTGATCGCCATCGTGCAGGGAGGAATAGCCTATGTCGGGTATCTTCTGTGCGGCGTGCACAGCGCCCTGTTCTGGGGTGTGGTGACCTGTTTCGCTACGGTCATACCCGTCGTCGGGACGGCTCTGGTGTGGGTGCCGCTGGCGGCATTCATGGCCCTGAACCACAACTGGGGCGGCGCTGTGGGGCTGATAGCATACGGTGTGCTGGTAGTTACCCAGTCGGACAACATCCTGCGGTTCATCCTCCAGCGCAAGATGGCCAATACGCATCCAGTTGTGACCATATTCGGCGTGTTGGTCGGTCTGCCGCTGTTCGGATTCATGGGCGTAATATTCGGACCGCTGATTCTGGCCATGTTCATATTCTTCGTACACCTTTTCAAACGCAAATATATCGACCGGGCCGACGAGGCCGAACTTTTCGACCACGGCGCGTAGGTGTGTGTACATATACGAAAAAAGGCTCCGGAGCAGATCCGCTCCGGAGTCTTTTGTTTATCGTCATCCGACCGAATTATCTTACGGGCGAGATGATGAAGTTGAAGGTGTGATCCTTGTAGTCGACCATATACTGCGGCAGCGGTGTCCAGCCCCACGAGTTGATGCAGCCCAAACCCTGCTGTACCAGATCGAAGCAGAGATAGGTCTTGCCGTCTGCACGCAGGTCGCCCGAGTGACGCTGTGCGGGGCCTACCGATACATCCATCGACTCGGTCGAGTAGGGCAGAGCCGAAGCCGAGAAGGCGTTCTCGGCGATGATGCACAGACCGGCGCCGGCCGTGTCGGTCACCTTGTAGTAACGCAGGTCAGAGCGCGTGCCCGACTCCTGCGGACGTACGTAGTGGTCGTTGTACTGCTCGTCGACGCTCTGCTTGTAGATACCCAGATCGGCGCAGCTCTTGCGGTCAGAGTAGTTCTCGACCTCGCCGCGGCCATAGTACTCGAGCGTATTGAAGCGTGCGGGCAGCTCCATGCGCATGCCGAAGCGGAACATACCCGATACCTTGGCCTCCTTGTCGGTGGTCATGGCCTCCGATACCTTGATCTGACCCTCGCCGTTGATGGTGTATGTGATGGCCATCGAAGCCTTCACGTCGGGCATCTCGTAGTTGGCCGTAACGACGGCAACGCCGTTCTCGACCTTGGTGTCGAATCCGCGGAGATTCATGCGCGGGCTGCGCCATGCGGCGAAGCGGTTGTGCAGCTGTGCACCGAGGTCATTCTCGGTGGGTGCGCGCCAGAAGTTGGGACGCAGTGACGAACCCTCGGCCATGAGCGATACCTGTCCGTAGACCATCTCGTTGATGAAGCCCGAGCGGTCGAATGCTATGCGCCAGTCGTAACCCTCGACGTAGGTGCACTTCTCGAAGCGGGTGATGGTAACGGGGCGGTCCGACTCCTTCATCTTGAAGGCTGCAGCCGTGTCGTAATCCTTGATCGACATCTGGTTCTTAGCCACGACGTGGCCTATGTCGAGAAGAGGCTGCTTCTGCGTCAGTACGTAACGTACGTTGAGCAGGACCTCCGCAGCGTCGGGGCATATATCGGCCGAGGTGTAACCCAGCGTCACCTGCTTGCGCTGCTGGGGCGCAACGTCGAGGTTATCTATGCGGCCGGCCTTGGTAGCGACACCGTCCTGTACTATCTCCCACTCCAAAGCGTATGGCTTCAGATCGGTGAAGAAGTTCTCGTTATATACCTCCACCTTGCCCGAGGCGAGGTCTACGGGCGAGGTCCAGATCGACTGATACTGGTGGCGTACCTCGTAGGCGTGGGGCTGCGGCGTACGGTCGGGTGCGATCAGACCGTTGTTGTTGAACGAGTTGTCGGTAGCGTCATAGTTGTTGAAATCGCCGCCGTAGTAGAACGATACCTTGCCGGTCTCGTCATACTGGGCCAGACCCTGATCGACGAAGTCCCAGATGAAGCCGCCCTGATAGTGGTCGTACTTGCGCACCAGATCCCAGTACTCCTTGAAACCGCCCATCGAGTTACCCATGGCGTGGGCATATTCGCACTGTATAAGGGGCTTCTTGGGCGAGTTCTTGAGGTAGTTCTCGCACCAGTTGTAGTCGGCGTACATCGGGCAGGCGATATCCGTGAAATCGGTGTTGAGCGCCTGCTCGTAGTGTATCGGGCGCGAAGGATCATACTCGCGGATCCACTTGTAGCAAGCCTCGAAGTTGGGGCCCATGCCGGCTTCGTTACCCATACTCCAGATGATAATCGAGGGGTGGTTCTTGTCGCGCTGAACCATGCGGCTGTCGCGCTCGAGGTGTGCCTTGGCATAGATCGGGTTCTTGGCCAGCGTGTGCTCGCCGTAACCCATACCGTGAGACTCGATGTTGGCCTCGTCGACAACGTAGAGACCGTACTCGTCGCACAGGTCATACCATTCGGGCGTGTCGGGATAGTGGCACGTACGTACGGCGTTGAGGTTGAACTGCTTCATGAGCTGTATGTCCTGAATCATGCGCTCGCGCGTCATGACGAAGCCCTTGAGGGGATCTACCTCGTGGCGGTTGGCACCCTTGATCAGCACGGGCTGGCCGTTCACAAGCAGCAGGCCGTCCTTGATCTCCGACGAGCGGAAGCCGATACGCTGTGCTATGACCTCGGTAGTGCCGCGGCTGTCCTTGACCTCTACCGTAACCTTGTAGAGGTTGGGCGTCTCGGCCGACCACTTGGCGGGGTTCTTGACGTCGAACGTCAGCTCGGCCTTGCCGCCGCGGGGCGTTGCGGTCTGCTCGGCAACGGTGGCGCCGGCAGCATCGAGAAGCTTGACCGTGGCGCTCTTGACTCCCGACGTGAAATCCATCTTCACGTCGAGCGTGGCGTCGGTGTACTGTGCGTCGAGGTGAGGCGTGATCATCATGTCGGTAAGGCGCGCCTTGGGCAGGGCTATGAGCTCCACGTCACGCGAGATACCGCTCAGACGCCACAGGTCCTGATCCTCGAGATACGAGCCGTCGCACCAGCGGAAGATCTGCAGGGCGATGAGGTTCTCACCCGTGTGGACATACTTCGTGATGTCGAACGATGCGCTGAGGTGGCTGTCCTCCGAGTATCCGACGAACTTGCCGTTGACCCATACATATACGTTCGATACGGCGGCGCCGATGTTGAGGTATATGTCGCGGCCCGTCCAGTCGGCGGGGATGTTGACGGTGCGGCGGTATGAACCTACATGGTTCTGCTCGACGGGTACGTTGGGCGGATCGTTGCGGAAGTTGTTGCGCCACGCATATCCGACGTTCACATAGATCGGATCACCGTAGCCGTTCATCTCCCACATGCCCGGCACCTCGATCGGATTCCACGCCGCGTCGTTGTAGTCCATGGTGTAGAAGTCCGTGGGGCGCTGGTCGGCATTCTCGACCCAGTTGAAGCGCCAAGTGCCGTTGAGCGACATGCGATAGGGGTAGTCCTTGTCGCAATATGCGCCCTGCGCGGCCTCGGCCGTGTCGAAGATCTTGTAATAGGCGTGCATCGGGGCACGGTTGATCTGGTTTACCTCCGAGTCGTGCCACTCCGTGAAGGTCTGAGCACGGAGCGATACGGCCGACAGGGCAGCCAGAAGCAATAATGTTGTTTTTTTCATTGAGCTGATTTTTGTTTTTATGGTTAGTTTCGTTTAGCTGTATGTGTTTTCTCCAAATGTGTTCTGCAACGTATCTCCGGGCCGTCTAAACGTCTCTTCACCGTCTCTTCACCGCCTCGATGCGTGCCGCCACGGGGTAGTGGTCCGACGGACAGCGGCGCTCGTAGCTGCGAAGGCTTATCTCCTGCGGCGCGGCCTCTCCCTTCTGCGCTGCGGCATCCTCGCGCGGCGTCCAGTATCCGTCGGTCAGCACGGCGTAGTTGCGCACGGCAAATGCCGGTGAGACGAATATGTGGTCTATACGGCTCTCGGTGTGGAGGTCGGGCTTGAAGCTGTTGAAGGTACCGTTGCGGGCGAAGCGTTTCTCGGCCGCAACGTATGAATCCTTCAGAAGCCCCGATGTTACGAATGTCTGGTATATCTCGTTGTTCTGGTCGACGTTGAAGTCTCCGGTTATGATGACGGGCTCGCCGCCGCACATCTCGCGCACCTTTTGCATGATGAGCTTGGCGCCCTCGCGGCGTGCCTCGACGCCTATATGGTCCATGTGGAGATTGAAGTACCAGAAACGCAGCTTTGTCTCTCGGTCCTGAAGACGTGCATAGGAGCATACGCGCGGCAGGGCTGCGTCCCACCCCTTCGATCCCGCCACGTCAGGCGTCTGCGAGATCCAGAAGTCGCCCGCGTCGAGCAGACGGAAGCGGTCGCGCTTGTAGAATATGGGCTCGTGTTCGCCGCCGTGGATGCCGTCGTCACGCCCCACACCGACATAGTCGTATTCGGGCAGTGCGGCCAGCAGGTCGTCGAGCTGGTTCTTCTTGATCTCCTGCGCGCCGAATATGTCGAAGTCGATCCACTCGACCTGCTCGCATATTACGGGGCAGCGTCTCTGCCAGCCGTTTCCGTTGCGGGCATCGCCAGCATTATCGTTGCGCATGTTGTATGTGCCTACGGTGAGCGTCTGTGCCTCGACCGCTGCGGCGAGCAGCAGCAGTACGACCGTAAGAAGTCTTTTGGGGGTGTGTAGTGCGGTTCTCATACAGGTTGTGGCAGCCTTGTCGCCATGTCCGTGTTCCGACCGTACCGGTTCTTTGTCCAGTCTGCTATTCGTGCCATTCGGGCGGGTGCTGTCCCTCTCCAGCGGTGTCGGCCGGTCTGCGGCGGCGATGGCCTTAAATTGTACAAATATAACAATAAAGGCGTTATCTGCAAAAAATATCGTCATGTCGGACGTCCGTTTACCCTGTCGCGCCGTCTCGCAAGACAATATTTCCCGTTGCGACGCAACGGCATCGCCTTCGCCGGTCAAACGGAAAAACCGACAATTTTATTTCTTTCGTCGGTCCCTCATGCGGCGGCAGATTATACGCCGACGGCGGAGACTTTCCTCAATATGTATAGAGTGTCTCCGCCGTAAGTGCCGTTTGCGGCAAGGGTGTTACATGTCGCCCCTGCGCTTGTCGATCTCGTTCAGGGCGAAGGCGTAGGCGCCGAGCGAGATGGCGGTGCTGGCGCCGATCTTCGACACCATCACGCCGATGCGTTTCTGCGGGTCGTACACCACTTCGCGGTCCGAACCGTAGACCTTCAGCGAGCGCGACTCGCCGCGGGCGAAGCGTGCGAACTGCTCCTCGTCGTCCAGATCGTACACCTTCATCTGCACGCGGTCGAGGATGCCGCCGTCGAGAGCGAAGAGACGCCCGCGCAGCTGCTCCAGAAGCGAGGGCATGATGTACTTTGCCGCTGCTGTTATGCCGCCGCCGATGACAATAAGTCCGTCGATAAGGGTTACGGCCGTAGCCATGGCGTCGCCCGCAACCTCACCCATCATGGCAAACGAGCGGCGTGCGGCGTCACTGTCGCCCGGGCGCTTGCCTTCGGCGATGTCGAATATATCCTTCGGCTCGAGCGTGGGGTCTGTGATGCCCGAGAGCTGCGCGTAGACGCGCTTCACGGCACGTACGGCCACACCCTCCTCGACCATCACGTCGGGCATGTGCTTGTGCTTGAGGCAGAAGGTCTCCACGCACGAGTTGTCTCCCACGTGAAGCTCGCCGTCGCTGACGAATCCGAATCCGAATCCCGTGCCGAAGGTGTATCCCAGCAGGTTGCGGTAGCGTTTGCTGCTGCCGACCTTGGCCAGACGGTCGTTTATTTCGGGCAGGGCTCCCGCGAGAGCCTCGCCATAGGCATACAGGTCGGCATCGTTATTTATATATACGGGTATTCCGAACTTGTCGTGCAGGAAGGGGCCGAGGGCAACGCCGTCACGGAAAGAGGGGAAGTTGGGCAGATGGCCGCCGATGATGCCGTTAGGGTAGTCGGCGGGGCCCGGGAAGGCGAAGCTGATGGCTACGGGCAGGCAGTCGAGCGAGGCGATCACGCGATTGAACCCCTCGACCATCGTGGCCAGACAGCGGTCGAGGTCTGCGGCATTCGAGGGGAGCGTTATCGGCTCGACAACAAACCTGTTGGCGCGCACGGCGCCGAATACGAAATTGGTGCCTCCGGCATCGAGCGTGATGACGGTGCGGTTATCGTTTCTGTACATTATTGTGTCGTTTTAGATTGAACTTATGTGTGGCTTTCGGTTCCACAAACACAAAGGTAATGTTTTTGCTCGAAAAAGTGTCACCGGCCGCGAAAATGGTTTTTCATGCTATTTTTACGCCTTTTGTCGTCATTGTATTTTTTTATAGTCCTGCCAGCTGCCATAAGTGTGATCTATTGTTTTGGCAGAGTCTCCCGGATATACATTTATGATATACGGTTTTATGACGGCGGATGTTGGTGGCAGCCCTGCCAGATGCGGTGTCAGTGTGCGATGTGAAATTATATCTTGTTTATACTTAGAATGATACACCGCTATGTCACGAACGGTTCGCGGCGTGCCGAAGAGGGCTGAAGGGATGATAAAAAGGGCTTATATTTTATTGAAAAAATTTGTTTTGTCGGAAAATGTAGTTATATTTGCATCGTAATCGGCCATACGTGAGTGGGCGCATGCGATTGAATCGCAAACGATTGGAAAGAAAAATTTTTGCCGATTGCGGACATATTGACGAAAAAAAGCGTTAGCTTTACTCTGGTTTGCTGAAACTTAGACACTTTTATCGAACCGCCGAGGAATAAAGTTTGCGCTCTCGTTGGTTTCAACGTGGGCTTTATTCTTGATTTGGGCGGATAGGTAGTCTAAGACCTCAGCAAACAAACACAGATTTAGTCCACGTCTTTTTTTGTTGTCTTGTGTCGAAGGGAATAGAACACTTTATGTTTAACCTTTTTATAAACAACAAAAAAATGAAGAAAACAACTGTAACGAGAGCCTATGAGGCTCCTGTGGTAAACGTTGAGTCGATCAACGTCGAGAAGGGATTCGCACTCAGCAGCACAACGAAGGATCCTATTGAGTGGTAATGTCAATTGCTGAAATCTTAGACAATTATTTCAAAATTTATCCGTTCAAATCATGAAAAAAATCTTTTATCTAGCTTCTGCAGCAGCCGTCCTTTTCGCCGGTTGCGCGAAAGACGATACAGAGGCTCTCGCTCCAGTTAGTACCGACGCTGCGAGCGTATTATCTGCATCTGTTTATACGGGTGAGGTTACTCGTACATATCTTGGCGAGGATCGTAAATTCCGTTGGTCTGCTGGTGATGCCATTGGTGTTTTTGATAATGGAACCAATAGCGCCCAGAATGTGGTATTCTCTCTTCCTAACGAGTGCGATGGTCAGGAAAATGGTAAGTTCGTAAGTATGGATCACAAGTTGCTTTGCGGTAAAACGCATTTTGCATATTATCCCTATACGGTTAATATGAAGAAGGCAGCTTCGGCCGACGATCTGGAACTGACTATTCTCGCCAATCAGAATTTCCGTGATGGCTCGTTCACTCCTATGACGGCTCCGGCTGTTTGTCCTGAGTTCACGGTAGAGGAAGTCGATGGCGTAGGTGAGGCCAACATCACGATGTACCCTGTCGCTGATTATCTTAATGTTGCAATTGAAGGTACTGCGCCTATCAAGACCCTGACGCTTAGCATGTCGTCAGATGAAGCAGGGGAAACCCCTATCTATTTGGCAGGTACGGCTAAGCTTACTCCTGTAGGTCGTAAAGATGCCGGTTATGCGGAGGGTTTCAGACAGTATCTTACGGTTCCTGCGGATCCTGTATCGGCTCAGTGGAGCACTGATATTACCCTGACCTGTGGCCAGTTAACCGATGCTCTTTGCCATACTGAGAAGGAGTATATGTTTGTTATTCCTGCAAATGTGGTAGCAAAGGCTAAGAATACGCCTGTTTATGTGAAGATCGTTGTTAACAAGGGCGAGAAGAATGAGGTTACATTTACCAAGGAGTTGGTTTACACGAGTGCAAGACCTCAGTTGTCGAACATGATCTTTAATGTTAACGATGGCAAGGACAAGGATGGTAATATTATACCTTTGATGTACAATCCTTCGAATGCTGTTATCATCAAGGATCAGTTGGATCTTCTGACCTACATCCGTGAGTACAATGAGGGAACGAAGGCTGATGCATTCCTTTGCAGTGTAGCTAAGCTTGATTTCTCGCGTGATGCCATGATCAAGATCTCTACCGAGATGGGCGGTCAGAATGCCGATATTTCGAACTATCTTGCTAACGGCTTCCCCAGCATTAAGTCTTTCAGCAATACCATTACCGGTAACGGTGCTGTCATCAAGGATGTTCAGATTGATGATATGAATGGTATATTTGGCGAGTTGGCAAAGGGTGCTGCCATAAGCGGAATTACCTTTGAGAATGTTACTGCTGCAAAGGACAAGGATGTATACGGTGTTCTTCTGACCAAGGATGCTGCAGGTGATGCAAAGATCGAAGATATAACGATAAAGAATTGTACTGCGAGCGCTATCTTTGGAGAGGTTCGTCCCAGCGGACTTGCCAAGTTGAATGTAGTAGTAGACGAAGGCCAGAATAAGAATATTGTAAGTGTTGCCGAGGAGTTGCGCATGAATAAGGATTTGGCGTTGAAGAACGTAACCGATTTCAACGTTAGCGGCCCGCTCTTTGGTAAAGTAGGATTTGGCGCTGGTCACCGAGTACTTAGCGTTGAAGAGGCTTGTGAGGTTAGCGATCTGCTTGGCACAATGAAGGGTAACATCGATGATGGAGGAGTATATTCTATTCTCATAGCAGGCACAAGCTACTGGACCGGTGGTGCAGTTCAGGCTACCAAAACTAATACTAAGGGTGAGGTAGAGATTCTCTATGCAGAGCAGTTGGCTTATGCAGCTCAGAGTGGCGCAACCAGCGTCATCCTGATGAACAACATGGAGCTTAACGGCAGCATAGTAGAGAAGGACAATCATCCCTATATCTGGAAGCGTGACTCTGCCAGTGCAATTGCCTCTATTAACGGTAATGGCAAGACGGTGAGCGATGTCTATATGCAGTCGTCTGAGGCTGGTGGTGTTCAGGCTGATCTGGCTCCGTTTACCGCAGATGCTATCAGCAACCTTACCGTTGACGGTGTTAAGATCTACATCATAACCGATGAGGATACGTTTGTTCCTGCCAAGGTTGCCGGTCTGTCGCTTAAGTCAAACTCTGTATCGAAGGTAACTGTTAACAACATCGATATCGAGGGTATATACGATGGCCTTAACAAGGGTGATATCGCTTATGCCGCATCTATGCAGCCTCATGTTGGTCTTCTGCTTGCAGAGGCCGAGGATGCCCAGTTGAGCGAGTGTGTTGTTGCCGGTACTTCTAACATCAAGGGTTACATTGGTTCGCTTGTAGGTTATGCTACTCTCAATGTTGCCGAGAAGGAGATGCAGGTATACGACTGCACTGCAACGCTTACGATTGATACCGATGCAGTTCGTCCTTTGGTTTCAGCAACTGAGACGCTGCAGGTGCTTGATAATGACTACAACACCTCATATTATGGCCAGCCTATCGGCGTCCTGAAGAACGCTTCGGGTGCAGCACGCACTATCCGATTCAAGGGTAATGTTACTCCCGTAATGTTCCTGGATAAAGATAATAGTAATGGCGCTATCAACGTTGTTGTAAACGACGCTCAGGTGAAGTAACGACAAATCCAGCCCCGAACGGTTTTGCCGAGCGTGTGCTGTCAATGTCGTTCCGAATATGAGGGTGAGGTACGGCTTTGTAACCCCTAAGTACACGTATTAACCCAACGGGCCGGATTCATTGATCCCTATTTTTAGTCGGGGCCGTGTTGATCTACACGGCCCCTTTTTTATTTGTAGTTTACATCGGTTTATTTGTGTGAGAAACCCTTGCGACAGGTGCTGCCGCAAGGGTTTCCTATTTATATGTGCCGATATATTCTTATATACAGCCTGCTGTGGCTCAGGCAAATTCGGCTGCAGAGTTTTGCGGTGCTTTCAGCCGTTATTTGAGCGGCTGCACCATCGCAAGGTCGTATTTTGCGTCGCCCGTACCGAAATCGAACCCTTCGGAGAAGTCGAGCGGATAGTTGCTGTCCTCGAAGCCCAGACGCTCATAGAACGCCTTGAGATCCTCGTGCGAGGGTATGAGCATCACGGCGGCCATGCCGCGGCGGCGCAGCTCCTCGACGGCCTCCTCTATAAGTGCCGAGGCAAGGCCGCGGCCGCGCCACGCCTCATCGGTGGCGATGGCGTAGAGGTATCCCGTGGGGCCGTATGTAGTGTCGATCTCGACGATGTGGAGCATCGATACGATATGTCCGGCCTCGTCGCAGCGCACGAGCATGTTTTCGGGGCGGTAGACCTCCGTCAGGTATAGGTCGATGAACGCACGGTCGTCGCCGAAGACCCGCTGCCACAGCTCGCGGCACTCGATCTCGCGCAGCGAGAGTGCCCGCAGCGTCATCTTCTCCTGCATGGCGGCGGGGTGGTACGACATCTTCGAGCGGCGCAGTCCCGCGAGGCCCATATCCTCTTCTCGGTTAACCATGGTGTAGCCGCGCGCGGCAAGCGCACGGGCGAAACAGCGGTTTATCATGGGGAAGACGCCCTCGTATGACGAGTCGGCCTTCTCGATATGCGTGCAGAAGACCTCGGGTGTGATCTGCGACCCGTACGTAAAGGCAACCATGCGGCCCTCTACGCGCAGCACGCCGCCGTAGAGGCCCAGAGCCTCGTAGGCGTCGAATGCGCGGCGTATGGCCCGCTGCTCCTCCGACATCTCGTATTCGTGTTCCGTGCGGTGCTCCACGTCGTCGACTTCGTCGGCCTCCTTGCGCTGCTGCCATTCGCCCTCAAGGCGCAGGCATTCATCTATGTCTTCCGGCCGCAGCTCCTCGAACGTGTAGTCGTAGAGCGCCTCGAAGCGGTTGACGTGGTTGCGCTTGGGCTGGTATTTGCGGCCTGTGAGCTGGCACAGGTCCGACAGTGAGTATATGTAGTCCTGATAGTCGCGGTTGTCGCATATTGCGAAACACTCGTTGCCGCGGCGCAGGCATGCGGCGGCCTCGGCCTCCATATTGATGATGACGGGCGTGCCGTCGGGACGGAGCCCGTAGTGGGCGTCGGCCCATGCGGCGAAACTCTCGGCGCAGCGGTGGCACATGGCGATCATGCGGAAAGGCAGGCCTGCGTCGTGCGCATCCTCCATAAGCAGGGGGAGCAACTGTCCGAAGTTCTCGCAGCCCAGAACCATATATCCGCGCTGGCCGTGTCCGAGGTCGAAGCGGACGACGAGCGAGCCGTCAACTTCGGCCCAGACGGTGTTGTATTGGTGTTGCCAGCAGTAGATGTTGGCGAAGGTGTAGTCGCAGATGGGTATTGCCGCCGCGGCCAGATAGGCGTCAATGGTCGGCTTGTCGGTGGTAAGAACCTTGTGGAAGGGTATCATTCACTATATAGTTTTTGTTTTCGACATGTGTATAGTAGCTCTGTATGAGTGCCTTGAGATATTGTTCCGTTGCCGCGGCCGACACCTCGCCGGCGAGGTTGTGCTCGTGCCGCACGTCCCCTACGGCGTATATGTCGCGCACGCTCTTCTCGTCGAATCGCACAAGATAGTCGTCCGTGACGGCCTGATAGATATTGTTGTCATAGTTGACGGCCGCGGGTGTGTCTGTCGGCTCGTTGAATATGTCGCGGCCGAAGGCGAAGTAGGGGCTGTCGTATCCGAGCAGTCCGAGCAGTGTGGGCATGATGTCTATCTGTGAGGCGACGTGTGCATATTCGCCCTGCAGGCGGCTGTCGGGAGCGTACATAAACCCGAATATCTGGTAGTCGGCGGGCGAATGCCGGAACTCTTCCGAGAATTTCTCGCTCGAGACGTGGTCGGCCACGAAGACGAAGAGTGTCTTGCGGAACCACTCCTGTGAGCCGAACCGCTCGCAGAATAGGCGGAAGGCGTTGTCGACATACGCCACGCAGCGATGGTTTTTGGTGAGCCCGTCGGGGAATTGTCCCTCATAGCGCGCGGGTATGACGAAGGGGTGGTGTGACGAGAGTGTGAATATCGAGGCGAAGAACGGTTGCTGCGTACGGCCGAGCACCTCGCCCATATATTGCATGAACTCCTCGTCCCAGATGCCCCAATAGCCGTCGAAGTCGTCGCGGCCGTGCTCCTTCTCGTAATCCTCGCGGCTGTACGATTCGGTTATGCCTGCGGCGTTGGCGTAGGCCTCGAAGCCCATCGATCCGCGGTCCGACCCGCAGAAGAAGAGCGTGCGGTAGCCCTCGTCGGCGAGTATGGCGGGCAGCGGGTATGTCGGGGCCAGCGACTGCGGCATCAGTACGAATGGCGTCTTGAATGACGGTATGGAGCTCCACACTGCGGGCAGGGCCTGTATCGACCGTTTGCCGTTTGCGTACATGCGGTTGAATGTGTACCCGCAACCCATGAGCGAATCGAGGAAGGGCGTATATCCCTTTTGCTCCTTATCCTCGTAGAGGTCGGGCCGCAGACGGGCCGAGTGCTCGGCCGAGAAGCTCTCCATGATGAATATGACGACGTTGCGTCCCGCCATCGAGCCCGCGGCCGTGGCCGTAGTGTCAGCCGAAAGTCTAATCGTATCCGCTGCGAGAGTCGCTGAATCCGCCGCAGGGGCCGGAATCCGTCGTGCGGGGCGGTGTATGGGGGAGAATATGTTGCCGAGTGTCGCCTCGTCGAAGTAGTGTTCATAACTTATGGCCGAGGAGGAGCCCGCCGTGCGCAGCACGCAGAAGGGGTTGCTCAGGATGAAGGTGGCGCGGGCGTTGTCCGAGGTGTAGAGCGTGGCGTTCGAGAGGGTTATCGGGCGCGTCATCTTGGTGAAGCCGCCGCGTATGCCGCCTATGGTGAGGGCCGTGCCCGCGAGCAGCATCACGAGGCTTGTAAGGTAATACCATGCGCCGGCAAAGAGTACCTCTGGCTCCGTGCGGCGGCGGTAACCCCATACGAGCAGGACTATGATAACGGCACCCGCCGCGACGACAGCCCAGTTCTCGGCGGCGAACTTGAGGACGAGCTGCAGCGAGTTGTCGTTGTCGGCAAAGAATATCTCGTCGGCGGTGAACCGTTTCTGCGTATAGCGGAAATATATTGCGTCGGCCATGTTGAGCGCCACGGCCAAGGCGTTGACAACCGCATAGTACCAGAACATCATCCTCTGCCACCACGCACGTTCGCGCACGTGCAGCGGCACGAGTGCCATGAGTATATATATGGCGTTGATGTAGAGTATCGATACTGTGTCGAACTTCAGGGCTCCGCACAGCAGCGGCCACCATTCGTCCACAGGCAGCGCGCCTATGAGTTGCCTGTTGCAGATGTAGAATACGACGCGGCAGAGCGCCAGCACGACGTATAGCAGCACTATGCGCCGCACGAGCAGGAACGTATGTGTGCACAGGAGTCTCATCGCGGGCGGTTATTCGTGGTGGTAAGGTTCGTTGTTGAGAATGGAGAATGCGCGGTAGAGCTGTTCGGCGAATATGGCGCGTACGATCTGGTGGGAGAATGTCATGCGCGAGAGAGACAACTTGCCGTCGGCGCGGGCGTAGACCTCGTCCGAGAATCCGTAAGGGCCGCCTATGACCATCACGAGGCGTTTGACGCCGCTCGACATGCGTTTCTGCATCCACTGCGCGAACTCGATGGAGGTATATTCGGTGCCGTGTTCGTCGAGCAGCAGCAGGTAATCTCCCTCCGCGACGTTGCGCAGGATCATCTCGCCCTCGGCGCGTTTCTGCGTCGCGGGGGCCATGTTGCGCGTATTGCGGACGTCGGCGAGGGTCGTTACGGCCATGCGGCAGTAGCGGTTTATACGCTTGGCGTAGGTCGCCAGCAGGGCCTCCACCTCGGGGGAGTCGGTCTTGCCGACCATTATCAGTTCGATATTCATGGCTGGTCGCCCGTTGTAAATCTCTTATGGGGGTATGCCGTCTTCTCTTGTGATGGCCTGTCGCCGGGCCGGGTCATACGTTGCCGCATCCTTGGGAATACGTTACGACCGATCGCGACACAACCTCTCGGCGGTGCAAAGGCTCGTAGTCCAGCCCTCTTCAGATCCTATTTCAGATCGTTGTTCCACTCGCCCTCGGCACCCTCGTATATTATGGGGCGTCGGTGTTCGACCGACTTGAGCCACTCGTATGCCTTGTACATGTTGTATCCGTTGCCCGAGGGGTTGCCGCCCAGACAGAAGGCTATGATGCAGGAGTGGTTGCGCGAGCGGTAGTACATCGACTTCACACGCGTGAGATACTCCTCCTCGAGAGCGGGGTCGTTTGCCGGCGTACCTCCTACGGAGCGTATGTTGCTGTCCGTCGGCGAGTTTATGTTGGCGCGGTCGATGACGAACATGCCCGCCTCGTCGCACATGTCGTAGAACCACTTGGGCTGCGGGTAGTCGGGGCAGAGGGTGTTGTAGCCGCGCAGCTTGAGCTGCTCGATCTCGACATAGGTCTGCTTGCGGTCGTCCAGAGCGTTGAACGGCGTCTTCTGCACATGCAGAACCTTGTCGAAACGGTAGAAGCTGCCGTCGCGGTACTCGGTCTTGCCGAACCCTATCTTCAAGGGTATGTACTCCCACAGCATGCCGTTGCGCTTGAGGTATATCATGACGTCGTATAACGGCGGCTGGCCGTCACCCCACTTGAACTCGTAGGCGTGGTAGATGTCGGGATTGAAGTGCAGCGTGTCCATCGCGTGGCCGTCGATCTCGATCTCGTTGACGCTGTATTCCATGAGCTTGCCCTTGGGGTTGTAGATGTCGAATCCGACCTGTATGCTCTCCTTGAAGTTGAAGTCGTTGGCCACCACCACGTCGAGACGCAGTTTGCCGTATTGCCGCGTTGTGTCTGGTTCGAGCACGATGTCGAAGTCGCGGACGGCAAGGCGCCGCTGCGCGAAGAGGTAGCTGTTCTCGAACTGCTCGGTCTCGGGCTGGAAGATGTTCTCCTGCAACTCGGGCGTGCGGCTCTGGCGTACACCTATCATCAACTCGTTGACCCCCTGCTTCAGATAGGGCGAGAGCAGAAAGTCGGCCGGCGTGTAGGGGTCCTCCACCTCGGCCACGGCCTCGTTGTTGATGAAGAGCGTGTAGGCCATGCCGACATTCTCCAGATGGAAGAAGATGTTGTAGTCGTTCATGGTGGCGTCGACCGTGATCTTCTGCACGAAACGGGCCTCGCCGCCCGCGATGGCTATGCGCTCGGGCGTGAAGGGGGTGTAGTTGGCCGTCTCGGAGCGTTTGTCCGCCACGGCATCCTCGCGCTTGTCGTATGTGATGAACTCCGTGCGGTAGATGCGCGGGCCCTGCGCTGCGGCGGCTATGATCGAAAACAGGGCTGTCGCCGTAAGAATAAACCTTCTCATAACGGATCGATGTTTTGTCGGGGGTGCGGAGCCTCATTTGAGGCTGCGTCTCCCGATTGCAAAGGTACTTTTTTTTTGACAAAAAGCAAATTATTGCCTACCTTTGTGGATTGATAGCGTTTCCGGCATGCGGGGGCGGCAGTGTGCTCTCGACAAGTGGAAAAAACCGGAATTTTACCTTTTTTGAGAAAGAATTTTGATATGAAAACTCCGAGAATTGCAGAGATTCTGAAGTCGGGCGAGACCGATCGCGACATCACCGTACAGGGCTGGGTGCGTACAAAACGCGGAAACAAGAATGTGGTGTTCATAGCCATGAACGACGGTTCGTGCGTGGCCAACATACAGGTCGTGGTTGACCCGACGGCGTTCGACGAGAATATGCTCAAGCAGATCACCACGGGTGCCTGCCTGCGTGTGGACGGACGTCTGGTGAAGTCGCTCGGCGCAGGTCAGGGTGTAGAGGTACAGGCCTCGAAGATCGAAATATACGGCACGGCCGACCCAGATACATACCCCCTTCAGAAGAAGGGCCACTCGCTGGAGTTTCTGCGCGACATAGCCTATCTGCGTCCGCGTACCAATACCTTCGGCGCCATCCTGCGTATACGCCACGCCATGGCATACGCCATCCACAAATATTTCAACGACCACGGCTTCTACTACCTCCACACGCCGCTCATCACGGGTTCGGACTGTGAGGGTGCCGGAGCCATGTTCCGCGTAACGACGCTCGATGCCGGCAACCCGCCCCGTACCGAGAGCGGCGAGGTCGACTTCACGAAGGACTTCTTCGGCAAGCCGTGCAACCTGACCGTATCGGGACAGCTGGAGGGTGAGCTCGGAGCCCTGTCGCTGGGGCAGATCTACACCTTCGGCCCCACGTTCCGCGCCGAGAACTCGAATACGCCGCGACATCTGGCCGAGTTCTGGATGATCGAGCCCGAGGTGGCATTCTACGATATAAACGACAATATGGACCTTGCGGAGGATTTCCTCAAGTATCTGATCGGCTATGCGCTGGATAACTGCCGCGAGGATCTGGAGTTCATGAACAAGATGTGGGACAAGGATCTGATCTCGCGTCTGGAGTTCGTGCTGCACAACGATTTCGTGCGCCTCGACTACACCGAGGGCGTAAAGATACTCAAGGCGTCGGGCCGCAAGTTCGAGTTCCCGTGCGACTGGGGCTGCGACCTGCAGTCGGAGCACGAGCGCTACCTCGTCGAGGAGCACTTCAAGCGCCCCGTTATCCTTACCGACTACCCGAAAGAGATCAAGGCCTTCTATATGAAGCAGAACGAGGACGGACGTACGGTCCGCGCCATGGATGTGCTCTTCCCCAAAATAGGCGAGATCATAGGAGGTTCGGAGCGTGAGGCCGATTATGGCAAGCTTTGTGCAAGGGTCAAGGAGCTCGGAATGCACGAGTCGGAGGTGTGGTGGTACCTCGACACCCGCCGCTGGGGCTCGGCCCCGCACTCGGGCTTCGGTCTGGGCTTCGAGCGACTGCTGCTCTTCGTGACGGGTATGGGCAACATCCGCGACGTGATACCCTTCCCGCGTACGCCCAACAACGCCGAGTTCTGATGCTTTCGCCGGGGCCGGGATGTGCGGCCACCGACGGAAGTGATAGCAGCCGTGTCGTGCGGAAGTCTTATTGCTGAAGTGTGAAGAGAGGAGAGTGTGATGAGCGGAGAGGGAGAGTGTGATGAGAGTGAGAGGGATGAGAGTGAGAGGGATGAGAGTGTGAGGAGAGTGATAACGGCCGCTGTCGTATGGCGTAAATAGAAAACTGCCCCTTATATTAACGAAAAACAACCCCGAATTATGAAGAGAATATTTTTGCTTCTGCTCGTGTTGCTGGCATCGGGCGGAGCATGGGCACAGTCCTCAAAGACGCGTACATATAATCTTATATTTATCGGCAACAGCATCACCGAGGGTGCCTTGCATGCCGACAAGAGCAAGACGGCGCCTCCCGTGGCTGCCGCCGAGTATGTCGGCCGCATGATCTCGGGCGATGTCAATTTCCGCAACTGCGGCCGTTCGGGCGCCACGACCGTGGACTTCCTGCCCGAGAGGGGTGCCGACTTCCGTCGTGTGGAGCAGGCCATAAGCGAGCTGCGCGACATAAGCTACGGACCCATAGTCTTCTCGATCATGCTCGGAACCAATGACTCGGCTTCGCGCGGGCCGCTCGGGGCTCCCGTCTCGAACGAGGACTATGAACGCAATCTTGCCACCATCATGGCCCGCATACGCGAACTCTGCCCCGAGGCGATATTCGTGCTTCAGCGCCCGATATGGTACAGCGCCAACACCTACAACGGGGCGATGTATCTGGTCGAGGGCCAGAAACGCCTTGTGGGGTATGCCAACGTGCTGATCGGTATGGCCGAGAAGTACAACGACGTATATATGGGCGACCTGAAGGGTTATGACTATTTTCGTGATCACCACTTGAAATACTACTTCGCCGAGAACGGCAATGCGGGTGTTTTCTACCTGCATCCCAACGAGAGCGGTGCCCGCAAGCTGGGCAAGCGTTGGGCCCGTGCCATCGTGAATGCCATACAGGCATCGGAACGCAAGTAACGGCCGGACCGGACGGCCGTGCGCAACGTATATATGGTGCGTGCGACCTGTCGAACGAATAATGAATGAAGCGACCTGTCGTATGAGGTATAACGGTTAATTTTTTTTGCAATGGGTATTTCGCAACGTCAGGTTCAGAAACTGCAGCAGACACTCTCTCCGCAGCAGATACAGATGATCAAGCTGCTGGAGCTTCCAGCCATGCAGCTCGAACAGCGCATAAAACAGGAGGTCGAGGACAACATCGTTCTGGAGGAGGACGCCACGCCCGAGGAGGAGCAGGAGAAGATCTCGGTCGACGATTATATCCGCGGTGACGATACGCCCGGCTACAAGAGCCGTGTGAACAACTACTCGAAGGATGAGAAGCAGCGCCCGATGAACATATCGGAGGGGCGTTCGATGCAGGAGTACCTGACCGAGCAGTTGGGTTATCGCAACCTCTCGGATCGGGATATGCGCATCGCCTCGTTCCTTGTCGGCAGTATCGACAGCGACGGATATCTCCGCCGCGATCTGGAGTCCATATCCGATGACATAGCCTTCTCGCTCGGTATCGAGACTACGGTCGACGAGTTGGAGCGTCTGCTGGGCATAATCCACCAGCTGGAGCCTGCGGGCATCGGCGCACGCAACCTGCGCGAGTGCCTGTTGCTGCAGATGGATCAGCGGCGTATGGATACGCCGGCGAAGCGTCTGGCGCGCAAGATCCTGACATCCTATTTCGACGAGTTCGTAAAGAAACACTACGAGAAGCTGATGGCGCGCCTCAATGTCGGCGAGGATGAGTTCCGCGAGGCCATAGATGAGATACGCCACCTCTCGCCCAAACCCGGAAACCTCTATTCCGAGGGCGGTGTGGATACCACGCCATATATCGTTCCCGACTTCAAATTGGACTATCACGACGGGCAGTTCGACCTGACGCTCAATTCGAGCAACATCCCCGAGGTGAAGATCAACCGGCGTTATGTCGATATGATGCGTCAGATGGTTGCGCCGGACGGTACCGTTCCGGAGAAGAACCGCGAGGCGGTGCAGTTCGTCAAGAGCAAGATCGACTCGGCCAAGTGGTTCATCTCGGCCATAAAGCAGCGTCACGATACGCTCATGCGCACGATGCAGGAGATACTCAATTTCCAGAAGGAGTATTTCCGCGACGGCGACAAGAGCAAGCTGCGGCCCATGATCCTCAAGGATATAGCCGACCGCACGGGACTCGACGTATCGACCATATCGCGTGTGGTTAACAGCAAGTACGTACAGACACATTTCGGCATCATACTGCTCAAGTCGCTCTTCTCGGAGGCGATGCAGACGGAGAGCGGTGAGACGGTGTCGAGCTACGAGATAAAGAACATACTTCAGAAGTGCATCGACGAGGAGGACAAACGGCATCCCTTGACCGATGAGACGCTGATGAACATACTCAACTCCAAGGGATACTGCATAGCGCGGCGTACGGTTGCCAAGTACCGCGAGATGCTGGATATACCCGTGGCGCGATTGAGAAAACAGATATGACGAACAAGAGTGCAATGCGACTTTCGCGCGTGGTGTCGGCAGTGTTCCACCCCTGCCTGCTGCCAATATATGCGGTAATTACGGTGCTGTTCTCCGATACCGTATATTCGTTCTATACGATGCGCGTGAAGTTCTATCTTATATGGGTGGTGGTGCTGTATGCCGCCTTCATTCCCATGCTGGCATACTTCCTTTTCAAGCGGCTCGACGGCCTGAAACGGATGTCGATCGACCGCAGCCGACTGCGTATGCTGATGTTGATGGTCGGCGCCGTGTGCTATATGCTTTGTGCCGTGACGCTTCTCAAGCTGCCCTCGCTGCTGCTCTTCCGCAAGTTGGCGACGGCGGCCGTGATGTGCGAGATTTTCTGCATATTTACCGTGCGGCGTTGGAACGTGAGCCTTCATCTGGCGGCCATGGGCGCCGTTACGGCCCTGTTCGTCATGCTCAATATCATTGGGGTCATGTCGCTTTTCTGGCCTATGGTAGCCGCAATCATTGTATCGGGACTGCTCGCCTCGTCACGCCTCTGTCTCGGGCGGCATGACGGCTGGGAGGTGCTGGCAGGTTTCGGCGGAGGATTCCTTATAAGCTCGCTGTCGCTGCTATATATATAGCTGGCATATATATAAGGCACCTGCCATTCGCGCGGGGCATATTACCCGGTCGGTATGTATGGATCGTGCCGGTGAGTGTATGGATGTGATTGAGATATTGCTAATATAACAAGACTCCCATCCTTTGCGAGGATCGGGAGTCTTGATTATATACTTATGTCGGTTGCCGTCTACATCTTGTAGAACTCCTCCCAGCCCTTGCGGGGCGGGGTCTGGGTAAGCATGGCGTCGGCGAAGCGGTCGTTGACGATGCGCTTGGTCTCGCGGTCGAAGACGATCTTCTTGTTCAGACGCTGTACCATCACGCCGAGGCAGAAGACCTGACACAACGGGCCGAATACCTCAAAGGGTGAACGCGTGCGCTCCTCGCCCATGCAGGCCAGCAGGAAGTTCTCGTAGTGGTTCGAGGGGCTCTTCGGTACCTCGGGCAGTTTGTCTGCCATGGCCTTGGCCTTCGATTCGGGTATGATCGAGAGGGTAGAGCCGTGCGAGCCGCCCTTGAAGATGAGATCCTTGGCGTAGATGATCTTTCCCGGGTTGAGCTTTATGGCCTGAGCCTTCTGTCCGTTTACCGAGGGTATGTCCGAACCAAGCTGTGAGGCTCCGTATCCGTCGGGGAGCTGCGGGTAGTTGCCTATACCGTCGTACCATGTGATCTGTACGGGTGGCATCTCGCCGCGGCGCGGGAACTTGAACCGCAGGGTCGACGACATGGGGAAGAAATATGTGTTCCAGCCTTCGAGCTTGATGGGCTCAACCTCGTAGGGCAGGCCCAGATTGAGGAACTCATGTATCGTGTCGAGGATGTGCGCACCCCAGTCTCCGAGAGCACCCATACCGAAGTCATACCAGCTGCGCCAGTTGCCCGGGTGATATTTGCGGTTGAACTCGTGGAACTGCTGCGTCGTGTGCCACAGATCCCAGTCCATGCCGTCGGGTATGGGCTCGGCCTGCGGGTAGCGGTCGATGTTGACATCGTAGCCGTGCCAGCGGCGCGACATGTTCATGTGGGCATCCACGGCCGTGACATCCTTGATTATGCCGGCATCGAGCCACGCCTTGAACTGGAAGTAGTTTGCCTCCGAGTGGCCTTGGTTTCCGCCCTGTGTCACGAGCTGGGGGTTGCGCTTGGCGGCGTCGATCATGAGCTGGCACTCGTAGAATGTACGGCCCATGGGTTTCTCGACATAGACGTGTTTGCCCTGATTCAGAGCGAGCATCACGCAGGGGAAGTGCGAGAAGTCGGGTGTCTCGACAAAGACGGCCTCAAACTGGTTGCCCATCTCGTCGAACATCTTGCGGAAATCGGTGTAGATCTTGGCGTTGGGATGTGCTGCGGCCGATTTGCGGCTGCCTTCCGAATTGGGATCGACGTCGCACATGGCCACGATGTTGGCCAGACCCGTCTTGTCCACCTCACTGAGCACCTCGGCGCCGCGGTTGGCCATGCCGACCCATGCGACGTTTACCTTTCCGAGTTTTGCGAAACGCTCCTTTTTGTCCTGTTGCTGTTGGGGGGTGAGGATGTTGGCGGCGCTCGATGCCATGCCTCCCATCATCATGCCCGCGGCGGCGAGACCCGATCTCTTCAAGAAATCGCCGCGTGAAATCTTATCGCTCATATGGTTAAAGTTTGGTTAGTTGTTCCTTCAGTTGGATGCGTGCCGAAACACTGTCTAAAGGTAATAAAAATTTTCGAGACGGCTGCGTCTGCGGAGCATTTTTGTGTTCGGCGAGTAAGATTTGTGCATGGTGGAAATATATGTATATTTTTTACGTTAATGCACGTCTGCCGTCAAAAAAAGCGAGCGACCACAGGCCGCTCGCTTTTTTATCTGGTGTTATGGATTTATGCCTTCAGGGCGTCGGCCAGACGTTCGAGGCTGGCGCGACTCTCGGCATTGAGCGTGGAGCGTATGGTGACTATGGGCTCCACGACGTTTATGCACTTCATCTGCCCCACGCGCTCGCATATCACGCGCGCGGCGGCCGGTGCCCACGACCCGTTCTCGATGATACCGACGGTGCGTCGCTGCCAGTTCTTGCTCTTGAGCCGGCAGAGGAATATCTCCATTGCGGGGAGTATGCCGGCGTCGTATGTCGATGATGCCAGTACCGTAGTGTCGTAGCGGAACGCCTCGGCGACAGCCTCGGCGATGTCGCAGCGGGCGAGGTCCATGACACGTACCTGCTGCTCGCCGCGCTCGCGCAGCATATCGGCCAGCTGCTGCGCTGCGGCGGCCGTATTGCCGTAGATCGAGGCGCAGGCTATGAGTACGCCCTTCTGTTCGGGGTTATAGCTGCTCCATGTCTGGTATTTGCCGATGTAGTATCCGAGCTCGCTGTCGAGGACGGGGCCATGCAGCGGGCAGATGCGAGCGATGTCGAGTGCTGCGGCCTTCTTGAGCAGGGCCTGTACGTTTACGCCGTACTTGCCGACGATGTTGATGAAGTAGCGGCGGGCCTCATTCTCCCACGGCATCTCCACGTCGAGGGCGCCGAAGCGGCCGAAGGCGTCGGCCGTGAAGAGCGTCTTGGAGCTCTGTTCGTATGCCACCATCACCTCTGGCCAGTGTACCATCGGCGCCATGACGAATTGCAGGGTATGGCTGCCGAGACAGAGCGTATCGCCCTCGGCCACGACGATGCGGCGGTCGGCATAGTCCGTACCGAAGAACTGTGCCGTCATGGCAAAGGTCTTGGCGCTGCCCACAATGCACATCGAGGGGAAGCGTTCCATCGCGGCGGCTATGTTTGCGGCGTGGTCGGGTTCCATGTGCAGCGTTACGAGGTAGTCGGGTGTGCGCCCCGCGAGAGCCTCGTCCAGACGTGCCATCCACTCGTCACCCTTCGTGCGGTCGACCGTATCCATAAGGGCTACCTTCCGGTCGAGGATGAGGTAGGAGTTGTACGATACACCGTCGGGCACACGGTATTGACCCTCGAAGAGGTCGATGGTGTGGTCGTCGACGCCGATGTATTTGATGGAGTCTGTGATGGTGATGTTGGTCATATATGTATGTTTTAATCGTTTCCGTCTGCAAAGATAATATAAATCACGATAAGTAATCCTACGGCGGCAAGTTGCGTACCGACTTCGGGGCGGGGATTTTCTCCTTTGTCACCTTTCTCTGCCGCAAACCGCATCACGTTAATGTGAATTCTGCATTTTTTGGCCTTCCGGACTTCGCCATGCCCAATGTCTCAGACAGCATACGCAAGCGTGAGAAGTGTTATTGTGTAGTTATCAAACTATTATGTATGGATGGGATGTTGAAGACAAAAAAAAATATAAAAAATTCACTACTTTGTGTTGCATAATAGTCGAGGAGCAATTATATTTGCAGCACGAAAGAACAGTAAACAGACAAAAACCAAACAATATGAAAAATCTCTTCTCTCTTTTGTTGTTGGTCATCTTGACGATGATGGGTCTCGTGGCTATGGCGGCTGGCGACGTGCACGGACGTGTGGTGAACAGTCGCGGTGAGGCCGTAGGGTATGCCACTGTTGTGGCGATGTCGGGCGACCGTCAGGTGGCCGGTACCACGAGCGACGAGCAGGGCCGCTTCTCGCTTCGGGTATCGAAGGGTGAATATAAGGTCATTGTGGAATTTGTAGGTTATGCCCCCGTGGAGCGTACGCTGCGCGTGGGTGAGAATCTCGACATGGGCGATGTGGTGTTGGAGGAACAGGCCACCGAGATAGGCAACGTGGTGGTGTCGGCGCAGATGATACGCCGCGAGGCCGACCGCTTTGTCGTCGACGTGGCTAACTCGACGGGCGCTATCGGAAAGGATGGTGTGGAGGTGTTGAAGCAGTCGCCCGGCGTATGGGTCGACGACGACGGCATCTCGATAAACGGCTCCGAGGGAACCACGGTATATATCAACGACCGAGAGGTGCGTCTGTCGGGTGAGGAGCTCGTGCAGTATGTACGTAATCTCCGTGCCGAGGATATCTCGAAGATCGAGGTCGTACCGCAGACGGGTGCCGACTACGATGCCGACTCTACGGGCGGTGTGCTGAAGATCACGCTCAAGCGCCGCCTCGACGACGGTATGATGGGGTCGGTGCGTATGTACGGTGATTTTGGCGAGATGGGCTCCGTATATTCGCCCTCGGCATCGCTCAACTACCATGTAGGGCGGTTTGACCTCTCGGCGTCGGGTTGGTACACCAATCTCGATACGCGTATGCTGACGTCCGAGCGTACCGAATACAGCACCATCGGGGCGCTTATGGAGGCCGCGTCGGAGAACCGCGAGCAGGACAGCGACGGCGGCATGAGCTTCTCGGCCGTTGCGGAGGTGCGCAAGAACCATTCGCTGGGTGTCTCGTTCGATTACTGGCGTTGGAACGACGCCAGCCCGACCGACTCGTACACATCATACAAGACGTCCGCGGGCGAACGCCTCAGCGAGAGCCGCTACGACGCATACGACCGCCGCGCCAACTATAACGCTACGCTCAACTACATCATCAAGACCGACACCGTCGGTTCGCAGTTGAAGTTCATAGCCGATTACACGCAGCGCGATACCCGTACCGGCGCCGACAACTCGTCGCGTGTCACAGATATGGGCTCGACGATCGACTCGCTCTACAACAACCGCAACAACAGCCTGTTCCGTGTGGCGACGGCATCGGCGGCGTGGGACAAGGTTCTCTCGGAGCACTGGACGCTGAAGAGCGGCGCGAAATATACCTACAACGAGATCAACTCCGACGCCACGTACCGCTATCTCAACGGCGGGGCATGGGTTCCGTCGGTGGTCGATGACTACGACATATCATACACGGAGAATATCGGCGCCCTCTATGCTATTGCCTCGATGAGGTACGGACGCTGGAGCGCCGTAGCGGGTCTGCGCGGCGAGTACACCTACACCTACGGTAAGGGCGCCGACATGGACGACAGCTACTTCTCGCTCTTCCCCAACGCCAACCTCTCGTACAGTCTGGATGCCGATGGCAAGCATTCGATCGTTGCGCAGTACTCGCGTACGATCTCGCGCCCGGGATTCTGGTGCCTCACGCCCAACCGCATGCAGATATCGGACTACACTTACCAGATAGGTAATCCGCTGCTTGACCCCTCGTATGTCGATAACTATTCGGTGACGGCCGTCATCGCATACAAGTACAGCGTTACGCTGAGCGTAAACAGACTGAAGGATGCCATCCAGCAGGTGACATTCTCCGACGAGATCGACCCTCGCATGGTACGTCTGACGTGGTTCAACATGCCCGTGATGAACACCTACTCGGTGAGCGTGAACCTTCCCGTCACCGTCACCAAGTGGTGGGACTGGAACACCAACATCAATGGTATGATCTATGAGCAGCGCATGACGCCCGATGCCCCCAAGACGAACCATCCCATGGCGCAGTGGTCGTCGCAGATGAGCTTCAAGCTGCCGCTGCAATTCTTCATCGACTGTGACTACTACGGTATGACCGATGCCGTTGTCAGCAACGTGCGCGTGAAGAGTCTGCACAACCTGTCTATGACCCTCAAGAAACGTTTCGGCGATGCATGGACCGTCACCTGCGCTCTGCGCAACATCGTGGCGTCGCGGCAGGATCTCATATTCACACAGGATGACTTCGAACGCCGCGTGACGGTGGACGGCTACGGCAGGAAACTCGACGTACGTCTGGGCGTGTCGTGGAACTTCAAGAGCGGCAAGGCTTTCAAGGCCAAGAGTGTCGTAGGTGATTCGGATGGCGAGTCGCGTATGTAGCAGGGCGCCGCGCGGCACGATATTTGGACTTCTAATCGTCGGACGGCCGTTATGTTCTCCGAGGATTTCCAAAATACGAAGAGCGAACGCCCGAAGTGGAAAGAGATAATTCGAAAGTATGAAGAATAAAGAGAGTGAAGTCCGTGCCCGAAGCCTGTAAGTTATAATGAACCCCAACCATTAAGCAAAATCATAAAGAGGAGAACTCCGACCTCCCGTAAGGAATGGCCGGAGTTTTCTATTGTTCGGGACACGAGTCGGGCATTATTCGGGACGCGAGTCGGTCATTATTCAGGACGCGTGTCGGTCGTATATGTTTCCCGGGGCCGCATACGAGTCGTGGTGTGAGGGCGTATGGTCGTATTGAGACCGTCCCCTCCCATGTCGTACCGATACAGCCCTGCGCGTCGTATTCTGACTTTTCTGTCTATATTGCGATTGCGCAACTGTCGGACTGCCTTATTTGCACTATATATTCCGGATATTCCGAGGCTTACCCGATACGTCCGGGACCTCCGCCGGGGCCGCCGAAACCGCCGGGACGTCCGCCGGGGCCGCCCATGGGTCGGCCGCCGCGATAGTTGTTGCGGCGTACACCGCCCTCGTCGATAACCTCTCCCTTGCGTGTCTGGCCGTAGCGGCGCAGGTTATATGTGAAGCGTATACCGTAGTAACGGCCTATGATCTCGTTTCGCGAGTTCTGCATGTACATCGAGTTCCACGAACGCGAGAAGCCCGTATTGCGGTTGAAGGCGTCGTTTACCGTCAGCTGCACCTCGCCCATCTTGCGCAGCACCTTCATGCCGATGGCGAAGTTGCAGATGAAGTCGGTGTTGTTCAGGCGCTTGCTGTTCTCGCTCAGACCTACGTACTGGCTGTAGTTGCCGTTGGCCCAGAGCGTGAGGCCGAATCCGAACACGACGCGTACGTTACCCCATGCCGAGTGGCGCATATATTCGTTGTTGCCGTTGTCGGACATGGTGTTTGTGACCTTGTTGTAGTTGGGCGAGTATGAGAGGTTGAAGTCGACATACTCGCTGAAGTTGCTGCTCAGCGATACCGAACCGCCGCCAGAGACATACTTCGAACGGTTGATCACGCCGTTGAGGATCGAGGGCGACTGGTTGTACGAACCGTGTGCGCCGATGTTGAAGTTACATCCTATGAAGTTGAGCGGGAAGCCGTACGAGATGCCGCCGTTGTAGCTCCAGTCACCCGAGAGGTTGACGGGCTTCGAGTAGCGTCCCGTCGACGAGAGGGTTGTGAGGAACTCGCCGTCGGGGCTGTATATCTCATATCCGGGCTGGTTCATCACCACCGAGTCGACGATCTGCCGCTGGTTCTTCGAGCCGCCGACATAGATCGAGAAGGTGGTTCCCTTTTCGATGCCCGAGTGGTTGTAGCTCATGTTCAGACGGTGGCTGTACGATGGTTGCAGCTTGGGGTTACCCGAACGTATGTTGTTGACATTCGATATGTCGACCACATCCTGCAGCTGCGTCACCGAGGGGTTCGACGTACGCGAGTTGAGGCGCACCATGATGCGGTTCTCCATGTTGATCTTGATGCGCGTCATCACCGAGTAGGTGATGTTGTGGAAGGTCTTCTCGGGCAGGACGTAGACGGCAGGATATTCGCGGTCGCTGTTCATCCGCACGTTCTGGTAGTTGACCTGTGCCGAGACGGTGGTGCCGTCGTTGCTGAAGCGGAAGCCCGGGCCGACACGCTGTGTCAGGTAGTCGGTGTTGTTGCGGTTCGAGTACTCGGGGCTGATGAACTCGTTGTACTGTCCCGTCTCCCAGTCGAAGAGGTTCGTCAAGCGGTCGGCGTTGGATTTGTTGTAGTTGACATTGTAGCCTATTGTCGCCTGCGCATGGCTGCCTATGGGCTCGGCGTAGGTGACGCCGCCGTTGAGACTGTAATTGTAGTTGTCGGAGTTCGACTTCTGCTGTATGGGGTCGTTCTCGGCCTTCTCCGAATAGTTCTCACCGCCCGAGTTGTTGGTCGAATAGTTGGCGTTGAAGCTCACGTGAAGCGTGCGCCCCGCCTTCTCGCCTATGCGCAGGAAGTAGTTGCCGTTGACGCCCGTATTGAGCGAGCTGTTGTCGTTGTCGTTCCAGTTCTGGAGCAGGATCGAGTCGGCCCCGCTGATGGGAAAATAGGTGTTGAGCGAGTTACCGTTGCTCCAGCTGTCGTTGAACGACAACTGCGCACGCACCATCAGTCGCTGCCGTTCGCTTATGCGCAGCTCCGTACGGGCATTGAAGTTGTGGTTGCCGTTCTTCGAGGCGTTGTTGTTCGTCGCGTCGTAGTGCTCGTATATGTCGTCGGCATTCGACTCGATCTCCTCCTCCGTCAGGAAGTAGTCGCGTTCGGTCCAGCTGCTGCTCTTGTTGTTGCTGGCGTTGTATGTATAGCTACCCTCGAGCTTGAAACGCTCGTCCTCACCCCATGTGTTTATGTAGTTTATACCGCCCATACCCATGCGCGAACGGCTGTTTCCGTTCATGTTGTTGGCACGGAAGCGGAGTGTGGTCTTCGACTTCTCGCGGAAGAAGTTCAGGTTGCCGTCCGTGCTGCCGTAGTGCTTCGTCCGCTCGTCCTTGCGCGGCTCGAAACCGTAGAAGGCATTCATCTTACCGAAGATGGCGGTCTTCATCTTGTTGTGGGTGACGATATTGATGGCCTTGTAGCTGTTTCCGTCGTCGATACCCGAGAATTCGGCCTCGTCGCTCAGCTTGTCGAACACCTCAATCGACTTTACCGCCTCGGCCGGCAGGGTCTTGATGGCGGTGGCCACGTCGTTGCCGAAGAACTCGCGCCCGTCGATAAGGATCTTCTGTACGGCCTCGCCCTGAACCTCGACCGACCCGCCGTCAACCTTTATGCCCGGCATCTTCGAGAGCAACTCGTCGGTGTCGGCATCCTCCATTACCTTGTAGGCCGATGCGTTGTAGACGATCGTATCGCCGTTGATGGTGGTGCGCACGGCCTGCGTGGTGACGTTCACCGACTCGATACGCGTCGGATCTTCCTCCATGGTCCAAGCCGGCACGTTGAGGGTCTTGCCCGCCTCGACCTTCACCTGCTGCGATACGGTCTTGTAGCCGAGGAACGACGCCGTAAGGCGATACTCACCCGCGGCGAGGCCCTTGAACTGGTATGCGCCGCGTATGGCCGACGAGGTGTATTTGCGGTCGGTGGTGTCGCGCATCGACATGATCTCGATGACGGCGCCCACGACGCCCTCCTTGTTGGCGTCGATGACAGTTCCGGCTATGGTGCTGCGGTTTGTCTGCGCCGCGGCCGCGATGACAACGAACGATAGAACGAGTCCGAGTAGAGATTTTTTCATCAGGGGTAGATTTAGTTGTTGCAAAGTTGGTGTCGAATCCAAAATTAGCGATTTTTTCTCGAGGTTCTGCCCGTGTATGGGTGAAACGCCCAAAACCGTCGGTCAACAGACCATATCCTGAGGCCGAGACGCAGAATTGGGCTGCGAAGTTCTGCCGACGATGAAAAATGTATGTGCCGGAGTGAAAAAAGGCTGTCCCCCGAAAAGGGAACAGCCTCGTTGTGTTAAGGTCTTTGCAGTGTCTATTCGTAGCCGTGCTTGTCGATCTCGATCTGCAGGGGCTCGATGTTGTAGGGGTGCGACGCAACCTTGACATATCCGTCATTCTGGTTCAGGTCGCCCTTGTTGTCGACGATTGCAGACTCGGGAATGGGCCACAGGGCGTTGTGGACGGCGATGCGGAATATACCCTTCGCATACTGTACGTATCCCGTTTCGCTGTATTGCGTGTTGCTGCCGTTGCCCTTGTAGTAGAAGTCGTTGTGAGCGACAACCCAGTCATAGTAGAAGTTGTAGCCCTCGTCGGTGCAGGGGTTGGTGGTACCCGTACCTTCGGGACCCGAGAAGTTCTCCATCGAGTACTGTCGGCCGTTCCATTCGCAGGTCTTGCCCGAGCGTGCGTACATGTAGCTTATGCGCACCAGCTCGACGTGGCGCGGCTCGCTGTAGAAGAGCTCGCGGGCACGCTCGGCAAGGATGGCCGAGATGCCGGCCTCGTCGGCCGTGAGATCCTCGGCGCCGGCGCGGCGGCGTACCTCGTTGAGCATGGCGGCGCAGTTGGCGTTATCCCCCTTCCAGTAGTATGCCTCGGCCATGATGAGGTATGCCTCGGCCGAACGGTAGACGTACCACGGCGTATATCCACCCTGCCAGTCCGAAGTCTGGGTCTCGTCGGGAACGTAGAGTATGTAGTGCGGCCAGCGGAACCAGCAGCGCGTCGAGTCGGCTACGATCATGCCGCCCGGACGTACCAGATGCTTGCCGTAATATTCGCTGCCCTTATCCTTGAGTGAGAGGTTGTTGTAGTAGAGGTCTTCCATCTCGCGCCACGACTTCTGAGACAGATCGTCCGGATTGTCACTGTTGATGCCGTAGTAGGGGCCTCGCATGTCGTTCTTCTCCTTGTCGGTCCAGATCTCATACTGATAGTATGCCGATGGACGCATCGTAGCGATGCCGCGGCCGACGTTGTAGTCGTTGTCCAGATAGCTGTATTTGCCGTTGGTCTCGGTCTGAAGGTCGATCGTGCAGCCGGTCTGGCCGTCGGGGGTCTTGATCGAACCGTTGGCCCAGTATGGAACGCCGTTACGCATGGTGTAGACGCGGTCCGAACCCTGATCCTTGGTGTCGAGTGTCGAGACCACGACATGCAGAATCTCCGTGTTAGCGATGCTGCTCTTTGCGGCGCGCGAGTGCAGGTCGAGCATCAGGTTGCCTGATGTGTTGTCGAACTGCTTGGTGTAGATCATGGGGTGTGCCGCCACGATCTCACTGCCTACTTCGAGGGCACGGTCGTAACGTCCCGTCACCAAGCAGAACTTCATGAGCAGAAGTCCGCACGCACCCTTCGAGATGGCGCCCATGTCGTTGTCGTCGGTAACCCACTCGTAAGCGAACTCCATGTCGTAGTAGCACTGCTCGGCGATCGAGAAACGGTCATACGACGAGAAGTTGTCCTCGGGGGTCTGTATCTCGTGGTCGATCCAAGGCACGTCGCCGAACTGGTGGATCATCTTGTAGTAACGGTAGGCGCGGTGGAAATAACACTTGCCTATCACTTCGTTCTCCTCGGCCTCACTCTCGAAGGTGGCGTTGGCGCGGCGGTCAAGGGCCGTATTGGCATACTTTATACCCTTGAATCCCTCCGACCAGTACCAGCTCATCTGGTTGCTGTCGACCGAAGCGGCCAGACCCGTAGGGGTCATCTGCGTGATGAAGTCGCACATCGAACTCGATGCGTCGGTCTTGCCGTTGACGGCGATGTCCGAGGTGAACATCTCGGTGAGAATGGGGGCGCCGTCACCGAAATACTCGTGACGCATGTTGCGCTCCGCTGCCACAAGCGCGGCCTCGAGACCTTCCGAGTTGACGTATGTGTTCTCCGGAGCGAAGAATGACAACGGTTTGGGGTCGAGCCAGCTCTTGTCGCACGAGCTGAGCAGTGTGGCCGCCGTTGCCGCGACCGCTATGTATGATATAGATCGTTTCATGTTGGCTTACATTGTGAAGTTGAGGTTTATGTTCCAAGTGCGCGGGGTGAGGTCTCCCTGCTCGGGATCGCCCAGATACCATCCCGTCATGACGAACGCGTTACGTACCGTCAGCGAGATCGTGGCGCTGTCCATCCACAGCTTGCTGATCCACTTCTTGGGCAGGCGGTACGAGAGGGCGATGCTCTCCATGCGGACGAAGTCCTTGCGTACGTAGTTGTTGCCCTTGTTCGTAGATCCGATGCGGGCGAAGTCGTTGGTCGGGTTGTCGACGGTCCAGCGGTCAATCTCGATAGTGGTGTGGCGGTCCGGAAGGTCGACGGCATTGGCGGCGCGGTTGAGCGTACCCCACTGGCCGAAGTTGCCGTAGAGCATGAACGAGAGCGAGAGTCCGTTCTTGAAGTTGAACTCGTTGCGCCACGAGAGACGGTAGCGCGGCGTGGTGTAGCCCTGCCATACCTTGTCGTCGGTGTTGAGCACGCCGTTGTTGTCGACATCCAAGTACTTGAAGTCGCCGGGACGGAGTCCGTATACGGCTGCCTCCTCCTCTTCGCCGAGCTGCCATACGCCGATGCGCTTGTAGCCGTAGATCTGGTTGGTGTCGTGGCCGATGTACCAGCCGTTGTTGACGTCGTCGCTCTCCTTCTGGCCGATAACGTTGCCAGCGTCGTCATATATGTCCTCGTATGTGCCGTACAGGTGTACGATCTTGCGGCGGTTGAGCGAGAAGGTCAGCGACGAATCCCACGTCATGAACTTGTTCTGTACGGGGGTGGCGTTGAGCGTCAGCTCGAAACCGTGGTTGTTGAGCTGTCCGAGGTTGTCGTATATGCTGCTGAAGCCCGTGATCGATGGTATCGAGCGCGATACGAGCAGGTCCTTGGTCTTGGCTACGTAGAACTCGGCCGAACCGCGCAGCACGTTGTCGAACAGGCCGAAGTCCAGACCGAAGTTCCACGACTCGGTAGTCTCCCACGAGAGGTTTGTGTTGGCGAGTTTGTCGACCCATATCTGCGATGTGGTGTAGACGGTTCCGGTGGTAGAGTCGATGTAGGGGTGCAGCGACGAGGTGAGGGTCGAGAGGGCGGCGTAGCGTCCGATGTCGCGGTTACCGTTCTCACCCCACGATATGCGGAGTTTACCGTAGTTGAGCCACTTGGCCTTCTCCATGAACTTCTCGTTCGAGAAGACCCAGCCTACGGCTACCGAGGGGAACGAGGCGCGCGGGTTGCCCTGACCGAAGGCCGAATAACCGTCGCGGCGGATCGAGGCGGTAAGCATGTAGGTGTCGTCGTACGAGTAGAAGAGTCGTGCCATCAGGGCGTCACCCGTATCGTAGGTGTCGTCCGACGAGATGGTCTGCTCGGTTCCGGCCTGCATGCGGTGCCATCCCAGAATATCCATCGGGGTGAAGTTGGTCGCCGACATCGAGTCCGACCAGTACTGGTTCTTCTCGGCGTTCTGCAGCAGGGTGATGTTGATGTTGTGCTTGCCGAAGTCGCGCTGCCAGCGGATCACGTTATCGAGCTGCCAGTTGTATGTCTTCTGGTGCTGGCGCGTTGCCGAGCCGCCCAGAGCCTCGTACGACGGCGATTCAGACGAGTTGTGGTTGTAGTACTCGTACCACTTGAAGTAGGGCGTATAGTTCATCTGATACTCGATGCCGAAGGGAAGGCTGACGATGGCGAAGATGCTGGCATTGAGCGTCTGGGTAATCTGTCGGCGGTCGATGAATGTGTTCTCGTAGAAGGGGTTCAGGGTGTTGTTGTCGCCCGAGGGATAACGGAAATAGGGGCTCTCCTGATCCATCGTGAAGACGGTGTAGGGCGAGTTGTTCTCACGCTGTCCGTGGTCGGCCTGCAGGTATCCGCCCTTTCGCTCGGCAAACTGCGTGTTCATGCCGACGGTCATCCAGTCGGTAACCTTCGACTTGAGGTTCAGACGCGTACGCAGGTTGGTGTAGCGGTTGCCCACGATAACGCCCTCACGGTCGGCATAACCTACCGACCAATAGTATGATGTGTGTTCGTTGTTGTTCGAGATGCTGGCCGTGTAGTCCTGCTGCAGACCTGTCTGGTAGACGATGTCGTCCCAGTCGGTCTCGATGCCGGCCAGATAGTTGTCCTGCTCGATGGTCTTGAACTCCAGACGGCTGAGCCACGTGCGCATAAGGGTCTCCTCGTCGGGTACCGCCGTTGCGGGGGTTGCCTGATCGTAGTTGTACCACGTGAGCAGATCGACGTTCTGCAGCTGGCGCGGGTCGGTGAACTTCTCTGGTACGCGGTCGCGCTCCTCCTGTGTGAGCTGTCCCTCCTCGTAGTCCTGACGGAACTTGACGAATCCGGCACCGTCGAGTACGTTTACAGGGCGTGCGCGATGTACGAATCCGATGTTGGCGTTGAACGAGATGGTGGGACGTCCTCCGCGGCCCTTCTTGGTGTTGATACAGATGACGCCGTTCGACGACTTGGCACCGTAGATGGCGGCCGACGAGGCATCCTTCAGCACGTCGACGCTCTCCACGTCATAGGGGTTGATGTCGGTGATGGCGCCGTTGTAGATCACACCGTCCAGCACGATCAGGGGTGACGATCCGGCCGAGAGGGTTGTGGTACCGCGAATAGAGTAGCTTCCGGCGGCCTCGGCATCGGTGGTCATGCTGACGTTGAGGCCGGCAGCGGCCGAACGCAGAAGGTCGCTGACCGAACGCGGGGCCTCGCTTGTGAGCGACTCGGTGTTGACCGTGGAGATTGCACCCGTGAGGTCTTTCTTCTTGGCGGTGCCGTAACCGATGACGACAACCTCCTCGAGCTGGGCCTTGTCCTCCTCGAGCACGACGTCAATGACGGTTTGCACGCCTACGGGGATTGTACGGCTGGTGTAGCCTACGAACGAGAACTCCAGTACGGGATTTTTGCTTCGCAGCTGGAGAAAATAGTTTCCGTTCTCATCGGTATTCATACCGTTGGTCGTACCTTTTTCGACGACGCTGGCTCCGATGATGGGGTTTCCGGCGGCATCCTTCACGACGCCTCTGACCGTATTCTCTTGGGCCGAGACGTTCATGCTGCCTATTCCGAACGTAATGATCAGAATAACAATAAGTTGCCACCTGTAATGGGGGGGGTAAATTTTAACTTCATAAAGTTGGGTTTTAAGGTTAGGTAGGTAGTTTGTTTGGAGAAGTGCGGGGCGACTCGACACACATGTAGCCTCCGCATCCGGTAATACGGCACAGGGATAATTAAATCATAGGCGGTACAATGATTAAAAAAGGCTAATATTTGTAGTTTTGGGTTTGTTGTGTTGGTACCGCGAATATAATTATATTTTCGTTTATTAACAATAAGTATCTGTATTCGTACCGTGTTTTTTCGGCATAATTGTGTCGGTGGGAAAATGTACGCGGAGACTGCCGTAACGGATATCAGTCCGATATCGGTTTGTTACAGTGGCTGTTTTGGAAAGTTATGCCGCCGGCATAAACCTATTGCGGGATATCTGAAAATATACAGTCAATATTTAGTCGATACGGAGGCCAGATTGGCCATGGCATTTTTTGTTCTCTATTTCTTGTCGGATATAATAATTGTAAGGGAGGGGAATATTTGTTTTTTATAAATGTTATGGACACGATGCATGCCGCCATGTATAATCATGGTGTATCTGTCCAACGGGGGAGGTCGGTTACGAGTGTAGGGATTCAGCGGCCGGTTATGGCATGGATGGGCATTTGTGACATATCGTCCCAGAATCGATCGTCGCAGGAGCGTTTGTTTGAGAGCAGCACGAATGAATACCTGTCGTCGATGCGTATCATTACGGCTGCCGTGCCGGGCAGGGAGCCGGTATGTATCCAACGCTCGAACCCGAAATAGAACTGAGACGCGAGCGAGTCGGGTATTATATCCCCGACGGCCGGATTGCGGTCGATACGCGCCATGAACCGGGCCACGTCGGCGGCCGAGGCTATCCACCCGCCGTGGGAATCCATCCGCCGTATGTCGAGGTAGTATGATTGGCCGGTCTCTTCGGGCAGCAGGCAGTATTGCGGCTCGTCGTGTCGGGGTTTGTCTCCATGGGCCTCGCCGATACGCATGCGGCGTATGCCGCAGGGGCGCAGCACGTGGCGGCGTATGAATTTCCCGTATGGCACGCCGCTCACCTTCTCGATTATGCGTCCCAAGACAAGGTATCCGAAATTAGAGTAGCTGTATTTTTCGCCTGCAGGTGCGGATAGAGGGCGTGCCGCCAGCATACGGGCAATAATCTGCCGTTGTGTGGCGCCGGCGTTGGAGAACATCGGGTCGTCGGGGATATTCTCCCACCCACTTTTGTGTTCGAGCAGGTTGCGTACCGTTATGAGGTCTTTGCCCGAGCCTCTGGGTACGGGTCCGTAGTCGGTGCCGAGGATGGCGCCCTCGCCGAAGACGCGGTCATCGAGCGACAGCCGCCCCTGTGCCGTGAGCAGCAGTATGCCGGCCATGGTTACGGGCTTTGAGAGGCTGGCTATGCGGAAACGGGTGCGTATGGTCGTCGGCGTATGTCGCAGGGTGTCGGTAACGCCGTATGCGGCGGTGTAGATTATGCGGTCGTCGCGCATGAGGGCTATGCTTGCGGCCGGAAGCTCATATCGCCGCATCAGAGTGCATATTACGGAATCCAGCTCCGGATACGGTGTCGCGGCCGCGGCGCCGGATGAGCACGTGATGGTTGCGAATACCGTTATGAGGGTCTGTATTGTATGTCGAAATGTTGACATGCGGCGTGTCGGTGGGGCGGAATGATATTTATAGTGTAAAGGTAGCGAAAAAATTGTGGCTGCAGGGTGTATAATATCGCTATTTTGTATTAAATTCACAATTCGTAAGGTCGTGTCCGGTCGTTCGGGTATTGGTGCGCGCTGTCGTGCCCCGATGCCGCCGGGAGAACGGCCGCATTGCGTATTACAACTGTAAAACACTATGTTAACCCAAAAACTGACCTTCCGCAAGGCCCTCGTAACACTCAAGGAGTACACCATCATGACCTTGGGTATGTTCATCTATTCGTTCGGTTGGATAGGATGCGTGCTGCCGGCAAAGAGTACGGGCGGCGCCGCCTCGGGTCTGGCCATAGTCATCAGCACGGCCCTGCACAACGCCTACGGCTGGGAGATACAGATCGGTACGATTGTGCTGGCCATAAATGCCGTGCTGCTTGTGGTGGCGGGGTTTGTCCTTGGGTGGAACTTCGGTCTGAAGACAATCTACTGTATCGTGATGCTGTCAATGTCGATGAACATGTGGCAGTCGATGCTCCCGCCCGAGGATTTCCTCCATCTGGACCGTTTCCTGTCGATGGTGCTGGGCGGTGTGATCACGGGCTTCGGCGTGGCGATGGCCATCATGCAGGGGGGCTCGGCCGGAGGCACCGACATTGTGGCCATGATCATCAACAAATACCGTTCGATCAGTTACGGGCGCATAATCTTCGCCCTCGACTTCATGATCATAGCTTCGTCGCTGCTGGTGGGATTCTCGATCGACGCGGCCATCTACGGCTATATCATGACGCTGGTGTTCGGCTATACGGTGGACATGATCCTTGCCGGAAACAAGCAGTCGAACCAGATATTCATCATAACGCCGCACTATGAGGAGATTACGCTGCGCCTGAACCGAGATCTTGGACGCGGCGTGACGCTTATCGAGTCGGAGGGGGGATATACCCACCACCGCTCGAAGATGGTGATGGTGATATGCGCGCGGCGCGAGACGCTCACGGTGATGAACTTCGTGCGTCAGATCGATCCCGACGCTTTCATGACCGTAGGGTCGGTCATGGGGGTCTACGGCCGCGGTTTCCAACCCATAAAATTGTGACGGCGCGTGGTGTGAGAGTCGAAACATGTGAATGAATAACGTCACGTCACGTTGCGGCGTGGCGTATCGAGTGAAAGATCTGTTATGGAGAATATAGAGATAATTGAACCGCACGCTCACGACCGAGCTGCGGTGGATGATATAAACCGTCTGTTGGAACAGCTTACGCCGTCGCCCGAACGCTTTACGGCGGAGCGGCTGGCTGCGATTTCGGCCGACGGAGCGAGCCGTCTGTGGTTGCTTCGTGTTGACGGCCGCGTTGCGGGCATGCTCGCCATGGGACTCTACACGACCCCTACGGGCCGCAAGGCGTGGATCGAGGATGTCGTGGTCGATACGGCGTACCGCGGACGCGGTCTGGGCCGCATGTTGGTCGAGAGGGCTCTGGCCTTTGCGCGCGAGTGTGCTCCCGTTACGGTGATGCTCACGTCGCGGCCGTCGCGCGAGGCGGCGAATGCACTCTATCGTGCCGTCGGCTTCAGTCTCAAGCAGACGAATCTCTACAAGTTGGATATAAAAGAAAAATAACCCGAATATGGATGAAATGGTAGAACGTGCGGCCGCCACGGCGGCCGCGCCCGACTCGGTGACGATGACAGTGTGCCGTGATGGCTATTTCCCGCACGAATTGAAGGTGGTGGAGTGTCGGGCCGGTGATCTGAGCAATTTGTGGATAAAGGTACAGGCGGATGCCTTCCAGAGCGTTATCCTGCGTCAGGGCGTACGCGCGGGCGTATGCATGCGCCGTGGCAGGGACAGCGTAACGGTTTCGGGCCCGGCCGTAGGCGTGGACAATGCCGGGCAGCAGTCCGGGGGCATAGTCTCGGGAAAGGGATATTGCACCTTGAACCTCGTTGCGGACGGCGCTTCGGTGTGGATAGACGGTCAAATGGCGCATTATGAGTTCAAACACGATGATTGATGCGTCGCAGCGTCCCGTCGAGCGGCATCCTCTGAAACCCTTCCTGCCCGAGGAGTGCCGCCTGCTTATGCTGGGCAGCTTCCCGCCCGAGCGGCGCCGGTGGTCGATGGAGTTCTTCTATCCCAACTTCAATAACGACATGTGGCGTATCATGGGGCTTATATTCCATGGCGACCGTGACCGCTTCGTCGTGGCGGGCGAACGGCGTTTTGACCGCGCGGCGGTTGAAGCCTTCTGCACGGAGCGCGGTATAGGTCTCTACGACACGGCGTGCGAGGTGCGGCGTCTGGCGGGAAACGCTTCCGACAAGTTTCTGGAGGTGGTGACCCCGACCGATATCGGGGCGTTGTTGCGTACAGTGCCTGCATGCCGCGCTGTGGCCGCGACGGGCGAGAAGGCCGCCGAGATCTTTGCTGCGGCCGTCGGGTGCGATGCTCCGGCCGTGGGTGCGGCGGTAGAGTTCGGGTTTGAGGGTCGCGCGATGCGTTTTTATCGCATGCCATCATCGTCTCGGGCATATCCATTGTCTGTGGAGCGCAAGGCCGCGGTGTATGAGGGTATGCTGCGCGCCGAGGGGATCATTCGTTAGAGTGTCGGTATTGATGATCTCTGCGGATTGAGAAGATATGTATAAAAACGTCCTGCAACTTTCGGGTTGCAGGACGTCTTGTTTCTGGATATGAAATCCGCTGTTATTTAGTCTCGGGTTCCGAGAACTCGCTCCAGTCGGGTGCGAACTTGTGCATGAGCGTACGCACGAAGAAGTCGTAGCGTTTGTGGTCGCCGAAGGTGCCGCCCATGGTGTGGCGCTCGCCCGGCAGGACGACGAGCTCGAAATCCTTGCCCGCCTTGATCAGGGCGTTCACGAGCTGCATGGTGCTTGCGGGGTCGACATTGTCGTCCATCTCGCCCACGACGAGCATAAGCGGGCGTTGCAGCTGGTGTGCCATCTCAACATTGCTGCTCTCGGCGTACGACTCGTCGACAGGGTAACCCATCCACTGCTCGTTCCACCAGATCTTGTCCATGCGGTTGTCATGGCAGCCGCAGGCGCTGTATGCGGCCTTGTAGAATTCGGGATATTGCAGTACGGCGGCAGTGCTCTCCTGACCTCCGGCCGAGCATCCGTAGATGCCGACGCGGTCGATATCCATGTATGGGTACTTCTTGGCTGCGGCCTTGATCCACGCTATGCGGTCGGGCAGGCCGGCATCCTTGAGGTTCTTGTAGCATACCTCCTCAAACTCCTTCGAGCGGAACGACGTGCCCATGGCGTCGAGCTGTACGACGATGAAGCCCAGCTCGGCAAGCGAGGTGGTGGTCCAGTTGTAGGGTATGAAACTCTTGGGCACGTATGCGCTGCCCGGGCCTGCGTAGATGTACTCTATGACTGGATATTTCTTCTTGGGGTCGAAGTTGGTCGGGCGCTGGATAATGCCCCACATAAGGGTCTTGCCGTCGCGTCCCGGGGCGGCGAAGATCTCGGGGGCCTGCCACCCCTCGGCCTCGAGAGCCGAGATGTCGGCCTTCTCGAGCTTCATCACCAGCTTGCCCGTGCGGCCGTCGCGCAGCTCCGTGACGGGGGCCGTGTCGGCCTTCGAGTAGGTGTCCACAAGGAGCGAGTGGTCGGGTGAGAAGACGGCCGTGTGCTCACCCTCCTCGGGCGTTAGACATACGGGATCACCCTCGTCGATGCCCACGCGGTAGTAGTGCACCAGATAGGGGTCCTCCTTGGGGTTCATGCCGCTGGCGGTGAAGTAGATGACGCCCTGCTCCTCGTCAACGTCCACGATGCTGCGCACGTACCACTCGCCGCGGGTGATCTGACGCTTCACCGTGCCCGTAGCCACATCGTAGAGATAGATGTGGTTGTGGTTGTCGCGCTCGCTTGTCCACAGCAGCTCCTTGCCGTCGCGTATGTACCGACGCCACAGACGGCTGTAGTTGACGAACTTGTCGCTCGTCTCCTCCACGACGGGACGTACGGTGTCCGTAGCGGCCGAATACTCCAGCAGACGGTAGACCTTGTGTCCGCGCTGGTTGTATTCGAAATATATCTTGTCGCTGTCGCCGAGCCAATAGGGGTGTCCGAGGTTGTATTGGTGGCTGAAGAGCTCGGTCGAGGGGGCGTGGAGCGTACCCGTGGCCACATCGACGATGCGCGGCTCGCGGTAGTCAACGTCATCGCCGGGCTTGCAGTACTCCATGGTGTGGAGCTTGGGCTGCAGCTGGTCCGAGGGCGACGACTCGACGAAGCTCACGTAGTGTTTCTCGGCGCGGCGCAGCTTGCTCGCGGCGATGCGCGTGCCGTCGGGGGACCACGACATGTAGCATGAATAATAGAAACCGAGGCCGCCGTCGTCGGTCAGACGTCGTTCGGTGCCGTCGGCTATGTTGCGCACGTAGATGTTGTAGTTCTTGATGAAGGCCTCCTGCGTGCCGTCGGGACTCTTTACGGGGCCGCCCTCATTCTCGGGGTCGGTCACCATCCAGTGCTTGGCGGGGCGTTGCGGGCCGCGCGGACGCTGCGGCTGGGGTTCGGGTATGCCGGCCGCGGCGCGTGCCTTTGCGATGGTGCCATATTCGTTGCGGCTGCGTGCGGCAACGTCTACGGCGACATATTTCTCGCCTTCGGCGGTGCGTGTACGGTATATGAATGCCGTGCCGGCATCGTTCCATTTGACATCGGCGACGGTGCCGAGAACCTTGTCATAGGTGAATTTGCCGGATGCTGCGAATGCGCGGCGGTAATCCTCGACTTCACCCTGAGCGGCGGCACCGAGTACGGTGCCTGCGGCCAGCAGCGCGAGGATCGTCTTTTTTGCGTTGATCATCGTCAGGTAGAGGTTTTGGGTGTTATATTTTTTGTGTGAAATGACCGTATGTGTAACGATCCGATACAAAAATAAGAAAATTTGCGTGTAATGACAAATACGGATATTGATCAATAAGGTGTGAAATTATGCGAGCAATCATCTTTCTGTCTTTTTCGTGCCGCGCGGCCGTCACACGACGCATGGCGGCAATGCGTGTGGGATACGGTTTATCTCCATGTGGCATGCCGCATGGCTTTATTTCGTATATTTGCGTGCCGGAACAGACTATGTCCGATATTAAATTTCAATCCTATGGAGATTAATGACGGGATTCTGGAGACGATCTCGCGCGGGCGGTGTGCGCGTGCGCGCGACATCCTGCGCCGCAGCGGTATCGTGGAGGCGTGGCGCGAGGCGGGCGCTCAGGTGGAGATCGTCGGGTCGCTGCGCATGGGCCTCATGATGAAGCACCGCGACATAGACCTGCATATATATTCTGCCCCCTTGACGCTCGATCGCAGCTTTGCCGCTATGTCGCGCATAGCCGCATGCCCGAACATAGGGCGTATCGAGTGCCACAACCTGATGGCTACCGAGGAGCGGTGCGTGGAGTGGCATGCCGAGTGGGCGGAGCCGGATGACGGCACGTGGATGATAGACATGATCCACATCGAGCGTGGCTCGCGCTATGACGGCTATTTCGAGCGTATGGCCGACGGCGTTAAGCGCATCGCGGACGACGAGATGCGGCGAGCGATACTGCGCCTCAAGTGGCTCACGCCCGATGATGTGCATATCATGGGCGTGGAGTATTACCGTGCCGTGATCGAGGGCGGCGTACGCTCATACGGAGAGCTTGAGCGTTGGCGTGCCGAACATCCGGTAGAGGGTGTTGTCGAGTGGATACCTTGATCCGAGAGACATGGAACGAAAAAGAGCGGTTCCCATGCGGGAACCGCTCTTGTCGTTTATGGCTTGTCGATCCGTTACCACAGACCCGACGTAAGTGCATTGATACCCTCGAATACGCAGCTGGTAAGACCCAGTGCCACGATGCCGGCGGTGCAGAGCGTAAGGGCTATCTTGGCGCTCGCGTCGCTGCGCAGTGTCGGTATGGGCTCGTCGCTCGGGGTGATGAACATCGCCTTGACTACAAGCAGATAGTAGTAGAGCGATATGACGGTGTTGAGCAGGGCGATGAAGACTACGACGTGGAAGCCTGAGCGGAATGCGGCCGAGAAGATGAAGAACTTCGAGAAGAATCCCGCAAAGGGAGGTATTCCCGCCAGCGAGAAGAGCGCGAGCATCATCACCACGGCCAGTTTGGGGTTTGTGCGGTAGAATCCGTTGTAGTCCTGCATCGAAACCTTGCCGTCGGTGCGCTGCTCGACGATCGAGATGACGCCGAAGGCTGCGAGGTTGGCGGCCATATAGACCAGAATGTAGAATATGAGCGATGTCATGCCCACGGGACTGCCGCCGATGACGGCCAGCATGATATATCCGGCCTGCGAGATGGACGAGAAGGCGAGGAAACGCTTCAGGTCGCTCTGGCGCAGTGCGAAGAGGTTGGCGACGGTGATCGATAGCACGATGATGATCTCGAGCATGGTCTGCCACTGCGAGATCATCGGCCCGAATACCTTCATCATGATGACCATGAGCGTGAATGCTGCGGCTCCCTTCGATACGACCGAGAGATATCCCGTGACGGGTGTAGGTGCGCCCTGATACGAGTCTGCCGTCCAGAGGTGGAAGGGCACGAGCGAGAGCTTGAATCCCAGACCCGAGAAGAAGAATACCATTGCGAGGATCTGCAGCGCCGAGCCGTCGATACGTGCCGGCATGTCGTCGAAGTAGAGCGTGCCGGTCGTGCCGTAGAGGAACGATATGCCGTAGAGCATAAGTCCGCTCGAAAACAGTGCCGTGAGTATATACTTGGCGCCCGCCTCGGCCGAGTAATGCTTGTACTTGTCGAAGGCCACGAGACATGCCATCGGGATCGAGGCAAGCTCCAGCCCGATGAAGAAGAGCAGAAAGTTGCCGGCGCCGATCATGAAGTACATTCCCAGCAGCGTCGATAGAGTCAGAATGTAGTATTCGCCGCGTTTGAACTCCGTATCGTCGCGTCGCAGCCACGAGTCGGCCTGAAGGCAAACGATGAGGGCGCCGATGGCGAGGATGCTCTTGATGACCGCGTGTACGGGCGCGTAGACGAACATGCCGCCGAAGAGTTCGGCCGACTGGTGTATGGGGACGATGTTGAGGGCAACCTGCACTATCAGCAGACAGCAGGCAACGGCCGAGAAGCGGCTGCGGCCGCGCTTGCCCGCGGCAAGGTCGTAGATGAAGAGCACGATGATGATGGCCATGAGCGTCACCTCGTGCCGCATGTAGATAAGTATATCGGTATAGTTCATAATCTTACGCTGTTCAATTCATTATGTGAGCCATTATTCCCGAGACGCTGTCGCGTATGGTGTCGCTTATCCACATCGGGGCCAGACCCATGCCCGCAACGGCTACGATGAGGCATACGACGGCCAGACGCTCATCCCACGAAGCATCCTTGAGTTTGAGGTGCTCGGGGTTGTCGCACGTGCCGTAGAGTATGCGTCCGATGACACGCAGGATATAGACGGCCGTTATGACGATACTCGTGCAGGCGATGATGGTGACGGTGCGGTGGAAGGTGTCGGCGTGCATGAATGCGCCGTTGAAGATGGTCATCTCGGCCACGAATCCGCTCAGACCCGGAAGTCCGAGGTTCGCAAGGCCCGCAATGACGTAACCTACGGCGAGGAAGGGTATGACGCGCATCAGGCCGCTCATCTGCCTTACGTCACGCGTATGCGTACGTCCGTAGATCATGCCGATGAGGGCGAAGAAGAGGGCCGTCATCAGACCGTGGCTGAGCATCTGCATCACGGCGCCGGTCATGGCCGTGGTGTTCATCATGAGTATGGCGAAGAGCACCAGACCGCAGTGCGATACCGACGAATATGCGTTTATGTACTTCAGGTCGGTCTGCACGCATGCCGAGAGGGCTCCGTAGACGACCGATATGGCCGTGAGGATGATAAATATCCACGAGAGCTCGTGCGCCGCCTCGGGCATAAGGAATATTGCCACGCGGAAGCAGCCGTATCCGCCGAGCTTCATCAGCACGCCGGCGTGGAGCATCGACACGGCCGTGGGGGCCGAGGCGTGGCCGTCGGGGCTCCATGTGTGGAAGGGGAAGAGCGCGCCCAGCACGCCGAAGCCGACGAATACCAGCGGGAACCATATACGCTGCTGCGCGACGGGGATGCAGTCGGCCTGCGCTATCTCGAGGATATTCATTGTCGTGGCGCCCGACCCGAAATATATTCCGAGGATACCTATCAGCAGCAGTGCCGAGCCGCCCATAAGCATAAGCGTCAGCTTCATTGCTGCATACTCCTTGCGGCCGCTGCCCCAGACGCCGATAAGAAGGTACATCGGGATAAGGGCCACCTCGTAGAACATGAACATGGTGAACAGGTCGATCGAGATGAAGAATCCGAAGACTCCGACGCTGAGCAGGCAGAACCACATGAAATACTCCTTGACGGAAGTCTGCATCTGCCACGAGGCGAATGTTCCGGTGAATACGATGATAGCCGAGAGCAGTAGCATCACTACCGAGATGCCGTCTACGCCCACGGCGTAGTGTATGTTGAGCGGCGCGTACCATACGCGGCTGTCGGTGAAGAGCATGGGTGCGGTGTCACCGGCGGCGCGCTGCGAGAGGTATGCCACCACAAGCCACACGGCCAGTGCCAGAAGCAGTGATGCGCCCGTGACCATGACGGTGTGTATCTGCGTGCGGTTGCGCGAGATCCAGAGCCCGAGCATCATCAGGAGCGGTATGGCCGGAAAAAGCGATAATATATTCATTGCAGTATGACGTTTATCTTATGATGAGAAGTATTATGGTGAGTACGAGCGCACCGCCGAGGAACCATATACAGTAGCGTTGGATGCTGCCGCTCTGCATGCCGCGTATGGCATACGAGGCTCCGTTGGCGCCGCGTGCGAGCATGTTCATGAAGCCGTCCACGACGTTGCGGTCGAACCACGCGATCGGGGTCGAGATGCAGCGGAAGATGATGCGGTGTGTGATGAACTGGTAGACCTCGTCGATATAGAAGCGGTGATATGCTGCCGTGTGGAGTGTCCGGAAGCGGCTGGCCAGACTCTCGGCCACATCCTGACGCTCGCGGGCGTACATCCACGAGGCGATGAGGATACCTGCCGCGGCTACGCAGAGGCTTGTTGTTGCCACGGTCGTGTCGATATGTATGTCGTAGGCCGTGCCGTTGCTGCTGACGAAGTGTCCGAAGGGGATGAATCCCGCGCCGAGTGTTACGACGGCGAGCACCACCAGCGGCAGTGTCATCGTCACGGGAGCCTCATGCGGCGTATGCTCGGCATGGAGCTGGCGGTTTTCGCGGCCCCAGAAGATGCCGTAGTAGAGACGGAACATGTAGAATGCCGTCAGTCCTGCTATTGCGGTCATGATCCAACCCATGGCGGGGCTGTATGCGAAGCAGGCGGTGAGGATCTCGTCCTTCGAGAAGAATCCGCTCAGGGGCCATATTCCCGATATGGCCAGACATGCCACAAGGAAGGTTATGTGCGTCACGGGCATATATTTGCGCAGGCCGCCCATTGCCGACATCTCGTTCGAGTGTACGGCGTGGATGATGCTGCCGGCGCCGAGGAACAGCAGCGCCTTGAACATGGCGTGGGTGAAGAGGTGGAACATCGAGGCCATGTAACCGAGTCCTCCGGCGTGGGGATCGGCCGAGGTGCAGACGCCGAGGGCGACGATCATGAAACCTATTTGCGATATTGTACTGAATGCCAGCACGCGCTTGATGTCGCTCTGTACACAGGCCACTATGGCGGCGTAGAGCGATGTGAAGGCGCCGACTATGGCCGTAGCGTGCAGCACGTCGGGGGCGTAGACGATAAATAGCGGGAACATCCTCGCCACGAGATATACGCCTGCGACGACCATCGTGGCGGCATGTATGAGTGCCGAGACGGGCGTGGGGCCCTCCATGGCGTCGGGAAGCCATATATGCAGCGGGAACATGGCGCTCTTTCCGGCGCCGCCCACGAACATCAGCCCCAGAGCCAGCGGTATGATCATACCGGCCGAGGCAAGGGCTTCAGCCTGCGGCGTGAATGAGAACGTCCCGGCATAGTATCCGTAGAAGAGTATGCCTATAAGGAAGCCCAGATCGGCGAAACGCGTGACGATGAATGCCTTTTTAGAGGCGGCCACGGCCTCCTTGCGGGTGTAGTAGAAACCGATGAGCAGATACGAGCTGACGCCCACCAACTCCCAGAATACATACATCTGGAAGATGTTCGTCGCCACGACCAGACCCATCATGCTGGCCGTGAAGAGCGACAGGAAGGCGTAGTAGCGTTGGAAGCCGCGTTCGCCCTTCATGTATCCGAACGAATATATGTGCACCATGAGCGATACGGTCGAGATGACGACGAGCATCATCACCGATATCGGGTCGAGCATTATGCCCATGTCGATGGCGAGCGTGTCGCTTATGGGCAGCCACGTGGTGTTCCACGGTGTGATGGTGGGGTATAGGCCGTCGGCGCCGCGTCCTGTGGTGAAGAAGTAGGCGTAGGCGGTCATGTAGCTCACGGCTGCGACTACGGCTATGACGGACGTGCCGACGACACCGGCCGCCGTCGGGCGCAGACGTGTGCCGAGGAGCCCCAACAGGAGAAAGCTCAGCAGCGGAAGCGCAAGAATCAGAATTGTGTACTCCATGACGATCGTTGTTTAGGCATTACCACTTCATTTGGCGCAGGCTCTTGACCTTGATGTTGCGGATGTTGCGATAGATGTTGATTATGATGGCTATTGCGACGGCGGTCTCGGCGGCGCTGATGCCTATGGCGAAGAGCGTGAAGAAGAAGCCCTCCAGATGCTCCTGGAAGAGGAAACGGTTGAAGACCACGAAATTGATATCGACCGAGTTGAGTATCAGCTCCACCGATATGAGCATGGCCAGCAGGTTGCGCCGCGTGACGAATCCGTAGATTCCCGCGAACATCATGATCGTCGAGACGATCAGGTAATATTCCATGTGTATCATAGTGGTTCGTGTTTTTTGACTAACGTTTTCTCGCGATGAGTATTCCGCCCACGATGCAGGCCAGCAGCAGGATGCTTATGACCTCGAAGGGGAGCAGGTAACCATACTTGTCGGGACTCATGAGCGTATGTCCTATGGCGGTGACCTCCAGCTCGCCGTGTACGAAGTGCGAGGGTTGGAAGTCGTGGCGCAGCGTCACGTAGAGGCACACGCCCAGACTGAGGAACGTGGCGGCCAGTCCGGCGAAGAGCTTGTAGCCGCGGATATCCTCGGCCTTGTCGCCCTCGCTCGAGGTGAGCAGTATCGAGAAGACGTAGAGTACGGTGATACCGCCCGCGTAGATGAGCATCTGCACGGCGCCGAGGAACGAGTAGTTGAGCTGGAAATATATGCCCGCGGTGCCGAAGAGCACGAAGAGCAGATATGTCGCCGCACGCAGTATGCGTCGTGTGGTGACGGCCAGCACGGCGCTTACGACGGTAAAGAGCGCGAGTATCGTGAATACTATCAGTTCGAGAGATATCTCCATGGCTTATATCTTGTTGAGTGTTTTTACGAGTTTGCTGCGCGTATATACGGCATGTTCGAATGCCGTCGAGAAGCGTATGGCGTCATGCGGGCAGGCGTTCACGCACAGCTGGCAGAACATGCACGAGCCGAGGTCGTACTCGTAGCGGGCCAGACGGCGTTTGGGTTTTCCCGTTTCGGGGTCGGTGACCGTCTCGGTGGTGATATGTATCGTTCCGTTGGGGCATGCCGCCTGACAGAGGCCGCAGGCGATGCAGCGGTTCTTGCCCTCGGCGTCGTGCGGCATAACGAGTTCGCCGCGGTAGCGGTCGAACATCTTGAGCGTAGAGCGGTTCTCGGGATACTGTTCCGTCACCTTCGGGGTGAAGAACTCGCGTCCGGTAACCTTGAGACCCGTGAGCAGCGAACCTATGCCGCTAAGTAATCCTTTTATGTAGCTGTTGTGTGTCATGTCAGAAATGGAGTTTGAATACGACGACTATCACCATAAGCAGCAGGTTGGCCAGACCTATGGGCACCAGATATTTCCATTCGAGCGTCAGGATCTGGTCGATTCGCAGACGGGGGAATGTCCACTTGATCCACATGAGCAGCCACACCACGAAGAAGGCCTTGCCGAAGAACCATACGAAGCCCGGGATGTAGTCCATGACGGTGTTGAAACCCTCCCATCCGGGTATGTGCAGCGGCATCCATCCGCCGAGGAATATCGTGGCGGCCATGCCGGCGATGATGAACAGGTTGACGAACTCGGCCACGTAGAACAGTCCGAAGTGCATGCCCGAATATTCGGTGTGGTAACCGGCCGTAAGCTCCGACTCGGCCTCGGGCAGGTCGAAGGGCCCGCGGTTGACCTCGGCGTTGCCGGCGATAAGGTATATGATGAAGGCTATGATGGCGGGGATGTGTCCCTTGAATATGAACCATCCGTCGGCCTGACGCTCGACGATCTCGGAGAACTGCATGGTATCGGTGAGCACGACGATCGTCAGGATCGACAGACCGATCGAAAGCTCGTAGCTGATCATCTGCGCGCCGCTTCGCATGGCGCCGATGAGCGAGTACTTGTTGTTTGAGCTCCAGCCCGCGAGCAGTATTCCGACCACGCCTATTGACGATGCGGCCATCATGAAGAAGACGCCGACGTTGAAGTCGAGCACCTCCATGCCCTTGTTTATGGGCAGACACGAGAATGCGAGCACCGACGCCAGAATGACGATATACGGTGCCAGATTGTAGAGAAACCTGTCGGCGTGGCGTATTGTGATGATCTCCTTTGTGAGCATCTTGAATACGTCGCACACCACTTGCAGCGTGCCCCACGGGCCCACGCGGACGGGACCCAGACGGCACTGGAAGGCGGCGCACACCTTGCGCTCCATGAATATCATCACGATGGCGATGACGGTGTAGAGCAGCAGCAGACACACGCCCACCACGATGCACTCGAGCAGTATGGCCACACCTTCGGGCATGAAGGATGTGAGAGCCGTATGTATCGCTTGGGTTATTATGCTGAAATCGAACATATCGTTGTAAGTTTATTTGTTAACGGTCGATATCGGGGACGACATAGTCGAGCGTACCGCCTATGGCTATCAGGTCGGCTATCTTCGAGCCGCGGGCTATGGTCTCCATGCACGATACGAGGGGCAGGCCCGTCGAGCGGAACTTCATGCGGTAGGGGGACTTGTCGCCGTGGCTCTCGATGAAGACGCCGAACTCGCCGCGGCTGCCCTCGACGGCCGAATAGTATGTGCCCTCGGGGATGCGGATTACGGGTTTGGTCTTGGCGCGGTATTCGCCTTCGGGGATGTTGTCTATAAGTTGCTCGATGATGCGCATGCTCTGCTCGATCTCGTGCATACGCACCAAGTATCGAGCGTAGCAGTCGCCCTCGGTGAAGAGCACCTCGTCGAAGTCCACGCTGCCGTACATGGCGTAGGGGTGGCGTTTGCGCACGTCGCACGCCCAGCCCGAGGCACGTCCCGTGCCGCCCGTGGCGCCGAACGATATGGCGTCCTCGCGCGAGAGTACGCCCGTGCCGCGCAGACGCTCGCGGGCGATGACGTTGCCCGTGAATACCTCGTGGTATTCGCGCAGCGTGGGACGCATGTAGGCGATGAACTCCTTGACGCGGCGTACGAACTCGGGGTGTATGTCGGCCTGCACGCCGCCGATGACGTTGTAGTTCTGTATGAGGCGTCCGCCGGTGGTCTGCTCGAGGATGTCGAGCACCTTCTCGCGGTCGCGGAAGCCGTAGAAGAATGCCGTCAGCGCACCCATGTCCATACACAGACACGAGAAGAAGAGCAGGTGTGAGTCGATACGCTGCAGCTCGTCCATGATGGTGCGTATGTACTGCACGCGCTGGCTCACCTCCAGCCCCAGACCCTTCTCTATGCACATGCAGAGGGCGTGTCGGTTCTGCGAGGCTCCGAGGTAGTCCAGACGGTCGGTCAGGGCCAGTGTCTGCGGATAGGTCAGGCTCTCGCACATCTTCTCGATGCCGCGGTGTATGTATCCGCAGTGTACGTCGAGCTTGCGGATGATCTCGCCTTCGAGCGAGACGCGGAAACGGAGTACGCCGTGCGTGGCGGGGTGCTGCGGGCCGACGTTGATCACATACTCACCCTCGTCGAATATGACGCCGCGCTTGCGTATGAGGCTGCCGTCGGGCATAAGCTCGAAGTGGGGGGTGCTGTCCTGCGCGACCTCGTTGCTCATGCGCAGGGGGTTGAGCGAAGGATCATAATCCTTGCGCAGGGGGTATCCGACCCAGTCGTCGCGCAGATAGAGGCGACGCATGTCGGGGTGGTTGAGGAACTGTATGCCGAAGTAATCGTATGCCTCGCGCTCGTTGAGCAGGGCGCCCTTCCATACGTCGCCCACCGACGGAAGGCCGCACTTGTCGGGGGCGGGTGTCAGCACGCGCAGCACGACGTTCTCGCCCGTGGCCGTAGACTCTATGTGGTAGACGGCGCCGAAGCGGCCCTCGCCCCAGTCCATGCCTGTGAGGCTGCGCAGGAAGTCGAATCCCTCCTGCTTGAGGCGCACGGCAACATCGTGGAAGGTCTCGACGGGCAGCGTAAGTATGCCGTCGCCCGCATCCGACCACTCGGCCGCAGGTTCCCATGCCGTTATCTTATCTCTTATGCTCATATTATCTCTTTTGTTGAGTTTCGACGTTCAAATCGTTCTTTTCGGCCGTGAGGTCGCGGCGCATGAGCTCATCATACTCCTTCTCGCTGATCTGCTTGTTCACGTCGCCGAAGAAACGCTGCATGCGCACCTTGCGCTGCAACTGCATCAGGCCGTAAAGCATAGCCTCGGGGCGCGGCGGGCAGCCCGGGATGTAGACATCGACCGGAAGGATCGTATCCACGCCGTTGACCACATGGTACGACTGCTTGAAGGGGCCGCCGCTGATGGCGCAGCCGCCCACGGCGATGACATACTTCGGGTCGGCCATCTGGTCGTAGAGTCGCTTGAGCACGGGTGCCATCTTGTGCCTTAGTCTCGTGGGCTCGGAGATGTGTATAAGAGACAGGTGCCATCTTGTGTGTGATTGTTCCGGCGACCATGATGAAGTCGGCCTGACGCGGTGAGGCGCGCGTCACTTCGAAGCCGAAACGGGCGAAGTCGTAACGTGCGGCGCCTACGGCCATGAACTCGATGCCGCAGCAGCTCGTTGCGAAGGTCAGGGGCCAGAGACTGTTGCTGCGGCCCCAGTTGATGATGTCGTCGAGGCATCCGACCACGACGTTTGTGCCGTCGCGGCGCAGTTGCTCGGCCATCTTCTCGAGGTATTCGTTGTCGTTGAAATCCTCGTATTTCATCGACTTTATTTCGGGTTTTCTCATTTCCATTCCAAAGCTCCTTTCCGCCAAGCGTAGGCAAGGCCCAATACAAGTATCACAAGGAAAAATACGATGCTCGCAAGCCCGTAGAGTCCGAGCTCCTGAACCACGACGGCCCACGAGAAGAGGAATACGGTCTCGACGTCGAACATCAGGAAGAGTATGGCGAAGAGGTAGTATCCCACCTTGAACTGCATCCACGAGCGTCCGCGTGTGGGGATACCGCACTCGTAGGCTTCACCCTTCTGGGGGTTGTACGAACGCGGCGAGATGGCGCGTGCGATACCCAGCGCTACGGCCACCAGTGCCAGAGCCGTCAGTATAACGACCACTAATAGTGTAAAATACATAAATTCGGTGTTTATGGATTCTTATATCACGAAGTTATCGTACGGATACGATCCGCAGCTCCGCCTGTAGGCGGATACCCCAGTCGGGGGCTGTGGGCGGGACGGCCTGACGGCTGCCCGTATATGATCAAATCAGGATGCGCTCCAGCGAGTAGACATAGTAATCCGACGTGCGGAAAGTTCTCTCGCCGTAAGCGGGGCGGACTGCGGTGCAGATTCTGGTCTGCTCGGCACCGAGGTTGTCCGTATCGGAGCGGTAGCGCGGCAGGGCCTTCTGCATCGATATGGTGGAGACGGGCTCCATCGTGCAGGTGAAGACGTTCACCTCGGCCGACATGCGCAGATACAGCGGTACGGATTGTACGGGAGTGATCGACGTGCAGAGATGCGTCGTCGGGCATACATCGCGGTGTGTCGCCTTACAGGGCGTCACATCTTCGGCACTCCACGTTATCGCGAGAAGCAGCACGAACAGCATATATATTATTCGCGCTCTCATTTTGACTCTTTTCAGCGCTGCGAAGATACGGACTTTCGTTCGAAAAATACAATTTCCGTAAACTTTTTTTTCGAAAAAGGCCTCTGGTGCCATATAGAAGGCATTGACCGACAGCCTTAAAAACGACCGGAGCCCGCGGATGGTTTTCCCGCGGGCCCCGAAATATTGTACGCTCTGCGCCGATGGTGCGCGTAGAGGATGGGGATCCTATAAATTATATGTTCTGTCTTCGGCCGGCGGCCTGATGTCAGCAGTGCTGCTCGGTGAATGCGCCGATCTCGAGATAACGCTTGTAGAGCTTCTCGTATGCGGCGGCGTTCTTCGCGTTGGGGGTGTACTCCTTGGCGAAGCCCGAGTTCATGGCGGCGATGGCATCCTCGACCTTGGCATAGACGCCTGCGGCCGTGGCGGCGAACATCGCGGCGCCCAGAGCGCACGCCTGATCTGTGTTGCATACCTTGATCGGCATGTTGAGCACGTCGCTCATCGTCTGCATGACGAATGGCGACTTGAGCGCTATGCCGCCGATACCGATGACGCTGTCGATACGTACACCCTCGCTGACGAAACGGTCGACGATGGCCTTTGTACCGTAAGCCGTGGCCTCGACCAGTGCGCGGAAGACGCGCGGCGCCGTGCTGCCCAGCGTAAGGCCCGTGATGGTACCCGTGAGCAGCTGGTTGGCATCGGGCGTGCGGCGGCCGTTCATCCAGTCGGTTGCGAGGATGGTGCTCTCCTCAATGGGGATACGCTCGGCCTCGGCCGTGAGTGCGGGGATGATCTTGTCGGCAGCCTCGCTGATAATACGCTCGCGGTCGGCCGCTGAGAGCCAATCCATCTGTGCGACGATATTCTTGAGCGGGAACTCGAGAAGACGCTTGAACCATGCGTAGACGTCGCCGAAGCCCGACTGTCCGGCCTCGAGACCGATCATGCCGGGGATGACCGAACCGTCGACCTGACCGCAGATGCCGCGAATGAGCTTGTCGCCGAGCTCCTCGTAGTCGGCGACCATGACGTCGCACGTGCTGGTGCCGATGACGCGCACCAGAGTGTGGGGCGTGACGCCTGCGCCGACGGCACCCATGTGGCAGTCGAAAGCGCCTCCGGCGACAACCACGTCGGTCGTCAGTCCGAGGCGTGCGGCCCATTCGGGCGTCAGCTTGCCGACGGCTTTGTCGGCCGTCTCGGTCTCATCGAACAGACGGGCGCGGAAGCCCGCAAGCAGCGGGTCGAGTGCCGTGAGGAACTCCTCCGAGGGGAGTCCTCCCCACTTCTTGTGCCACATGGCCTTGTGCCCGCAAGCGCAGCGGCTGCGGACAATGTCGGCCGACGATGTGACGCCCGTAAGCAGCGCGGGCAGCCACTCGCAGTGCTCGACGATCGAGTATGCGGCCTTGCGTACCTGCTCGTCCTCGCGCAGCACATGCAGCGCCTTGGCCCAATACCACTCCGACGAGTAGATGCCGCCCTCGTAGGCCGTATAGTCGGGATCCCACTTGTGGCTCAGTTCGTTTATCTCGGCGGCCTCCTTAACGGCCGTATGGTCTTTCCACAGCACGAACATGGCGTTGGGGTTCTCGGCGAACTCCGGCAGCATGGCCAGCGGCGTGCCCGTACGGTCCGTGAATACGGGCGTGCTGCCCGTGGTGTCGAAGGCTATGCCTACGACCTGTTCGGCCGTGCCGGCGGGGCACTGCGACAGGGCATCCTTGACGGTAGCCTCCAGAACGTCGATATAGTCCTGCGGATGCTGGCGGTAGCGGTTGGCGGCAGGATCGCAATACTTGCCCTCGCTCCAGCGCGGATAGTTTTTGACCGAGGTGGCTATGGTCTGGCCCGTCTCGGCGTTTACGACTACGGCGCGGGCCGAGTCGCTGCCGTAATCCAAACCTATGACATATTTCATTTTGATCGAAGTTTTTGGTTGGTTTGACTATTAAGACGCCGGCATCCCGCGCAGGGACGCCGGCGTCGATCAGAATAGGTTTATTAGCAGAGAGCCTTGTTGAGCATGTAATATACCTCGTTCATGCGCAGCTCCTTCTTGAACTCGGGGATGGTGGTGTCCTTGTTGATGTATACCATCTCGATGCCTGCGATCTCGGCATAGTCCTCCCAGTACTCGGCCGTCAGGTCGTACGAGAAGCACGAGTGGTGGGTACCTCCGGCCAGAATCCATGCGCCGGCACCCGTCACGAAGTCGGGCTGCGGGATCCACAGTGCCGATGCTACGGGGAGCTTGGGCAGCGGCTTGGGCTCGATGCACTTCACGTCGTTGACGATCAGGCGGAACCGGTTTCCGAGGTCGATGACCGTAGCGGTGCAGCCCATGCCGGTCTTGCTCGTGAAGACCAGACGCGCCGTCTGTGCCTTGCGGATGCCGATACCGAGGAAGTGAACCTCCAGACGGGGCTTCTTGGCCGCAATCAGCGGACATACCTCGAGCATGTGGGCCTGTAGGATGGCGCTGTTTGCGCCGTCGAAGTTGAGCGTGTAGTCCTCGAGGAACGAGCAGCCCGTGGGCAGGCCCTGACTCATGAACCATACGGTGCGGTAGAGTGCGGCCGACTTCCAGTCGCCCTCGGCGCCGAAACCGTAACCCTCGGCCATGAGGCGCTGCGATGCGAGTCCCGGAATCTGGTCGAAGTAGCTGCCGTCGGTCTGGCCCAGATCGTCGAAGTTGGTGGTGAAGCCCTTGGCGCCCTTGGCCTTGAGGATGGCGCGCAGAGCCAGCTCGGCCTTGGCGGCATTCCATACGACCTTGTAGTCGTCGGTGCCCGGCTTCTCCATCTCGGCATCGTGGTCGTAGAGGCTGAAGTACTCGGCAACGAGCTTCTCGGCATCCTCATCCTTGACGGCGGCGTGGTACTCCATCAGCTCGCTGACTGGGCAGTAGTCGACGTGGTATCCCAGACGCTGCTCGGCCTCGACCTTGTCGCCGTCGGTTACGGCCACGTTGTTCATCTGGTCGCCGAAGCGGAGAATGAGCATATCCTGAGCGTCGGCCCAAGCGGCGCATACGCGCATCCAGACGCCGATCTTGTGCTGCGTCTGCTCATCCTGCCAGTATCCTACTACGACCTTGCGGCGCAGACGCATGCGTGCGCAGATGTGTCCGAACTCGCGGTCGCCGTGTGCCGACTGGTTGAGGTTCATGAAATCCATATCCATCGTATCCCACGGAATCTCGCGGTTGTACTGAGTGTGGAGGTGGAGCAGGGGCTTGTTGAGCTGCTGCAGGCCGTGAATCCACATCTTGGCGGGGCTGAAGGTGTGCATCCACGTGATGACGCCGATACACTTGTCGTCGGCATTCGCTGCCTTGAACGTGGCGGTTACCTCGGCGGCCGAGTTTACCGTACCTTTATATACCACCTTTACGGGGAGTTTGCCCGAAGCGTTGAGACCCTGTACCATCTCGTTGCTGTGAGCGTCCACGGCTACGACTGCGTCGCCGCCATAGAGCAACTGTGCGCCGGTTACGAACCAGACTTCATAATTCTCAAACATGATAAATAGGTTTTAGGTTTTTGTTTATTGGTTTAATGTCTGTTATTTGTCAGCCCTTCTTCTGCCCGTAGTAGGCATTGGGCCCGTGTTTGCGGTTAAAGTGTTTCTCGACGAGAAGCGGGTTCATCTTAAGGTCGGGGTTGACCGAATAGGCCACGAAGGCCATCTTGGCGACCTGCTCCATCACCACGGCGTTGTGTACGGCCTCGGCGGCGGTGCGGCCCCAGCTGAAGGGCCCGTGGTTCTTGACCAGTACGCCCGGAGTATGGATGGGGTTGAGCGTGGCGAAACGGCGCACGATGACGCATCCGGTCTGCTTCTCATAGTCGCCCTCGACCTCTTCGGCCGTCATGTCGGGTGTGCAGGGGATGGCGTCGTGGAAGTAGTCGGCATGTGTGGTGCCGATGTTGGGTATGTCGCGTCCGGCCTGTGCCCATGCCGTGGCGTATGTAGAGTGCGTATGCACCACGCCGCCGACACCCTCGAAGGCCTTGTATATCTCCAGATGTGTAGGCGTGTCGCTCGAGGGGCGGAGCGATCCCTCCACCACGTTGCCGTCAAGGTCGACGACGACCATGTCCTCGGCGCGCATGACGTCGTACTCCACGCCGCTGGGCTTGATCACCACGAGACCGCTGGCGCGGTCTATGGCGCTGACGTTGCCCCATGTGAATATGACCAATCCGTGCTTTACAAGATCGAGATTGGCGCGCAAAACCTCCTCTTTGAGTTGTGTCAACATCGTTTTCCGTTTATAAAATGAACCCTTTTGAAAATAAACCCTGTCGTTGCCGACGCAGCCCGCGCGGACGGTTGATTCCCGAACGCAGTCTCTGCCGGCGGCATCTTAGCAAATATAACAATATTTTTTGATATTACGTTATGGTGCAGCGCACTATGTTGTCGATTTTACGCTTAGTCTCTTCGAAAAACGATGTTTTTTGGTTGATATGTCGGGCATGACGTGCGGGCGGTTTCAGTTGTGGCGCTATGGGTTTGGCCCTTGTCTGTGAAGGCGTATTTCTACGCTTCGGCGCGAAAATCGCAATGCCCGTTTTTTTGCGCTACGGAGTTCCGTCACCGCCGTAATGTGTTACGTTTTCATTAAATATGGACGCGCGGTTGCGGCGCATTGGCTTTTGTTGCCTAATTTTGGGGCGCATACGAAAAACGATTTGTTATGGCTAACGGTCGAATACTCGTTGTGGACGACGAAGAGTCGTTGTGCGAGATCCTGCAATTCAACCTCGAGAGCGAAGGCTACGAGGTGACGACGGCCAACAGCGCCGAGGAGGCGTTGAGGCTCGATATCAAGAGTTTTGATCTGATCCTTCTCGATGTGATGATGGGCCAGATGAGCGGTACGCGCATGGCGTCGCTGCTCAAGGCCGACCCCGAGACGGCGCAGATACCCATAATATTCTGTACGGCGCGCGACGGCGAGGATGACCGCGTGGCGGGACTCGACCTTGGCGCCGACGACTACATAGCCAAGCCATTCTCGGTACGCGAACTCGTGGCGCGCGTCAAGAGCGTGTTGCGCCGCACGCGGCACGGCGACGAGGAGGGTGAGGAGCGTATCGTGTATGAGGGTCTCTGCATCGACTGCCGCCGCAAGGTGTGCACGTTGGACGGCGAGCCGGTACAACTCACCAAAAAGGAGCTGGAGATACTCATGCTGCTGCTCTCGAACCGCGGCCGCATCTTCTCGCGCGAGCAGATCCTCCACCGCGTCTGGAGCGACAAGGTGATCGTTCTGGACCGCACCATCGACGTGAACATCACGCGCCTGCGCCGCAAGATCGGACGCTACGGCGACAAAATCGTGACGCGACAGGGCTATGGCTACGGATTCGAAGCGTAGACTGCCGTTCCACCGCCGTGCGTTTCTGCTGCTCATATCGTTGTCGTGGGCGCTGGTAGCCTGTTTTATCCTCTTCCAATACGTACGCGAGCGGCGTTACAAGGTGTCAAGCCTTGATGCCGTGCTGCAGCTTGAGAATGTCCATCTGCTTGATATGGTCGAGGGTCGGCAGGGCCTCGATCTCGCTCCCTTGATCGAGGTCGACCTGCCCGATACGCTGCGTGTGACGGTTATAGGTTTCGGCGGCGAGGTGCTATACGACTCTTACAACGAGGCGAGCCAAGCGAATGCCGTTTCGGAGAACCACCGCCACCGCCCCGAAGTGGAGGCGGCCTTGTCGTCGGGCTCGGGCTATACCATAAAGCGCCTGTCGGAGAGCACCTCCGAGCGTTATTTCTATTCTGCGCGCCGCGGCCGTTATGCGGTGATGCGTACGGCTGTCCCTTATACGTATTCCCTCTACAGTTCGCTGCGGGCCGATATGGGCTTTCTGTGGTTCATACTTGCGGTAGCTGCCATAATCAGCATTATCGGTTATTTCGCAACGCGGCGTTTGGGCCGTCAGATCGAGCGCCTGCGCGACTTCGCGCAGCGGGCCGAGCGGGGCGAGCGTATCGAGTGCGGCACGACGGCGGCGCGTGACGAGATAGACGACATCTCGAACCATGTCATTGGCCTTTACGCCGAATTGCAGAAGACCATCGGCGAGCGCGACCGCGAGCATGCCAAGGCGCTGCACGAGACGCAGGAGAAGATGCGCATCAAGCGTCAGCTGACAAACAACATAAACCACGAACTCAAGACCCCCGTTGCCTCCATATCGGGATATATCGAGACCATCCTCTCGAACGGGAAGATGGACGAGACTACGCGTACGGCCTTTCTGCAGCGGTGTCTGTCGCAGTGCGAGCGGCTGGGCAAACTGCTGTCGGACGTGGCGACGATAACGCGCATGGACGACGGGCGCGAGCAGATGAACCGCGAGCGCGTGGTGCTGAACGACATCGTCGACGAGATCGCCGAGGAGGTCGCTTTGCAGCCGGCCGAGCGGCGGCTGCGCGTCAACTGTGATTTTCCGGATGATATGGCCGTCGAGGGCAACCGCGAGATGCTCACCTCGATATTCCGCAATCTGGCTTCGAACGCCGTGGCCTACTCGTCGGGCCGCGACATATTCATACGCCTCGTGGCCGAGGATGACGAGAAATATACCATTTCGTTTGCCGACAACGGCATAGGCGTGGAGGAGGAGCACCTGCCGCGTCTGTTCGAACGTTTCTACCGCGTGGACAAGGGCCGCTCGCGCAAGATGGGCGGCACGGGTCTCGGCCTGTCGATCGTAAAGAATGCCGTGGCCATGCACGGCGGTACGATCGAGGCCCACAACCGCCTGAGCGGCGGTCTGGAGTTTATCTTCACCCTGAAAAAGAATTCATAGCCACGTCACCGTGTTGTAACGGATCTGTAACATGCGATGCGTTTATTTGCGACAGCAAATCCGCTCGGAATGAATGCAGTTAAGTTACTTGGTTTATTGTGTGTGACGGCACTCGTCGCCTCGGCAGCTGTCGGGGCGGAGGGTGACGGCATCGTCGTTGCATTCACCTTTTTTCCTCTTTTGCGCTCCGAGACCGAGGCTCTCGAGAAGCGGCAGAGCGCCGTCGACCGTATATTCGACCGGTATGTCTCCGAGATATGCATTACGCTCGACGAGATATCGCACATCTATAATCGGACGCTTGTAGCCCTTTTCCGTCAGAATACGCGAGTGCTGCACGATATGTCGCGCCGCTCGGCGAAGCTGTGCCGCGAGGCGGAGGCCCGACGCCGTGCGGGTGTGACGCTGCAGCGCGGCGGCGTGTCCGACATGGGGGCATGGCTCTTCGGCACGCGCGCGACGATATATCTGGCGGAGATGTGCGAGGCGCTGGAGCGTATCGTGCGTCCGGCATGCGAGCATGTCGAGCATGACGGCGGGGCGCTGACACGCGAGCAGACCGTGGCGCTGATGCGTCTGAATGACGGCATCGATGCCATGACGCACAAGGTGTCGGAGGCGCTGGCCGAACGGACGTCATCCGCAGAGACGTCGGGCGGAGTGCTGCCGGTGCGGCGGCAGCGGGACGATGTGCTGGATCTGGTGCGCGAATATACGCGCGAGCAGATAGCGTGTGGCGGCGGGGAGGAGGATACGGCGACCGATCTGCTGTTCCTGACTCTGTTGGGCGAGACGAAGACCCTGACGCTGCGCATGTCCAACCTGCTGAAAATAAAGCGTTACAGCCAGCAGGCATCGCACGGCGAGTGAATGGCGGCGTATTGCGATGCGGTACGGAGAGAGGATGCCGTTGCGTGAAGAGAATTTCCGGCGAGGCGTCGGGAGAGGTTTGAAAACATATAACTTGAACTTATGGATATAGTTTACTTCGGAATCATCGTCTTTCTTTTTATTTTGGCCGTGTTCGACCTGATGGTGGGTGTGAGCAACGATGCCGTAAACTTTCTCGGCCCGGCCGTCGGGGCTAAGGCCGCAAACGTAAAATATATCTTCGCCGTGGCGGCCGTGGGCGTGATGTTCGGTGCGGCCGTTAGTAACGGAATGATGGAGATCGCGCGTAACGGCATCTTCAGCCCCGAACACTACTACTTTCAGGAGGTGATATGCATATGCATGGCGGTAATGGTGACCGACGTGATCATACTCGACGTATTCAACTCGCTGGGCCTGCCGACCTCGACCACCGTCTCTATGGTATTCGAGCTGTTGGGCGGCGCATTCGCCATAGCCATAGTGAAAATCCTGACCTCGGCGGACGACGCGCTCACTTTCGGCATGCTGCTCAATACGGACAAGGCGCTGTCGGTGATCCTCGGCATATTCCTTTCTGTCGCTGTGGCCTTCTTCTTCGGTTCGGTGGTGCAGTGGATCGTACGCCTGATCTTCACGTTCGACTATCACCGTCATCTGAAGTGGAGCATCGGCCTTTTCGGCGGCATCGCCGCTACGGCCATCATATACTTCATGCTCATAAAGGGTATGAAGGAGTCTTCGCTCATGACCGACGACATGAAGGCTTGGCTGCACGAGAATGCGAGCATGCTTATGGTGGGCTGTCTGGTAGGCTTCACGGTGCTGATGCAGGTGCTGCATTGGCTGCGGGTGAATGTCTTCAGGGTTATCGTCGTGCTGGGCACCTTCGCGCTGGCGATGGCATTCGCCGGAAACGATCTGGTGAACTTCATAGGCGTGCCTTTGGCCGGATACTCGTCATACGTCGACTATATGGCCAACGGCGCCGGCAGCGACACCTTCCTCATGGAATCGCTGAACGCCCCTGCCAAGACGCCGTTCATCTTCCTCTTCTGTGCGGGCGTAATCATGATAATATCTCTCTATACCTCGAAGAAGGCGCGTAATGTGATCAAGACCTCGGTCGACCTGTCGCGTCAGGCCGCAGGAGAGGAGATGTTCGGTTCGTCGGGCGTGGCGCGCAGCATCGTGCGTACCTCGATGTCGGTAGCCACCTTCGTCACCAACGTGACTCCGGCACCCGTGAAGAGGTGGATTAACTCCCGTTTCGATTCCGATAAGGCGGTGATCACCGACGGCGCGGCGTTCGATATGGTGAGGGCGTCGGTGCAGCTGCTGCTGGCGAGCCTGCTCATAGCGCTTGGCACGTCGCTCAAGCTCCCCCTGTCGACGACCTATGTGACCTTCATGGTGGCAATGGGTACGTCGCTGGCCGACCGTGCGTGGGGCCGCGAGAGCGCCGTTTTCCGCATAACGGGTGTATTGTCCGTCATCGGCGGTTGGTTCATCACCGCGGGCGCGGCCTTTACGGCCTGCTTCTTCGTGGCGCTGCTGATGTATTACGGCGGAGTGCCTGTGATGGTGGTATCGATGGGTGTGGTCGTCTTCATGCTCTTGCGCAGCAACGTGCTTTTCAACCGTAAAAAGGAGACCGAGAGCGAGGATACGCTCTTTGCCGAGATCGTTAACGCGAAGGATACTGCGGGCGTGTGGCCCATGGTCAAGGAGCATGTGTGCCGCAGTTCGGTAGGGATGCTGAACTACTCGTCGGAGGAGTACCGCCGCATAACGGACGCCTTCATTGCGGAGGACCACCGCGCCTTCCAGCGTATAGCCCGTGAGATAAACGACCGCAAGAAACTGCTGCGCCAGACCCATCGCAAGGAGACGATATGCATACGCCGCGTGGACAGCCGCACGGCTATCGAGAAGACGACATGGTTTCACCTGCAGAGCAACGCTCAGGAGCAGCTGCACTATATAATAAAACGTCTGTGCGACATGTGCCGCGAGCATGTGGACAACAACTTCACTCCGCTGCCTGCGGCGTGTGCCGCGGAGCTGGTGCCCGTACGCAACAAGGTCTGCTCGCTCATAGCCGAGGGTGCGGCCATTCTGGAGAACGGCAGCGAGGGCATTGCGCGCCTTGTCGAGCGCAGCGACGAGGTGAAAAAACGTCTGGATGCGTTGTACGACCTTCAGGTGAAGCGCATAAATGCCGGAGACGAGAACTTGACCGTCTCGCTGGTATATCTGAATATCCTTCAGGAGTCGTCGGAGATGCTCTCGTCGCTCGACCGGATGATATATTACAGCGAGCGTTTCCGCAACTGACGTGCGGAATGCGGACGATAGAAAAATTCGATGCGATACGGTCTCTGCCAGTGCGGGGGCCGCATCGTCGTATTGTCCGTATGGAGAATATGGTCTTTACTGTATGGAAAATTTGATCCGGCAGCCGTCGCGTTGTGGAAAAATCCGAAAAAAGTTTGCCGTGCGGCTTGTCTCGGCAGAGAGGTTTTGTTACCTTTGTTGCTGCAGCATGCCTGCTGCAATCTGCAACCAACCCATAACCGGACTGTAACCTGTAATCTGCATACGTTATGAAGAGACTTTTTCTGCTTTTGGCCCTTGTCGGGATATGTACGGCGACGCCTGCCGCGGCGCGCGAACGCGGTCAGGCCGTGATTTTCGAGACCGACATGGGAAATGATATCGACGACGCGATGGCGCTCGACCTGCTGCTGAAGAAACACGAGCAGGGTGTGATCAACCTTTTGGGCGTGAGCGTACACAAGAACAATCCCTGCGCGGCCGAGTTCATCGATATCATGCGCCGCTGGTACGGCCATGCCGATATCCCGATCGGGGTGTCGTGCGTCACCGTTGCCGAGTGTGACGACTACACCACGCGTGTATGCCGCATGAAGGACGAGAACGGCAAACCGCTCTTCGCCCGTTCGCGCCGCCCGAACTACGAGGAGGCTGTGGCGATGTACCGGCGTCTGTTGTCGAAGCAGGAGGACGGCTCGGTGGTGATCGTGAGCGTGGGATTCTCGACTACGGTTGCCGCGTTGCTCAAGAGCGGGTCCGACCGTTATTCGGAACTTACGGGACGCGAGCTTGTGGCGCGCAAGGTGAAGTTCTTCTCGGTGATGGGCGGCGAGTTCGAGATGAAGAACTACTCCGAATATAATATAGTCAACGACATCCCGGCGGCGCAATATTTCTTCGACAATACGCCCGTTCCGGTGGTTATAACCCCCTTCAAGTTGGGGACGCGCGTGCAATACCCGGGGCGCAGTATCGAGGAGGATTTCGGATGGGCGGAGGCGCATCCAATGGTCGAGGCATACAAGGCCTATGCGCCGATGCCGTACGACCGGCCGACATGGGACGTGATAGCGTGCCTCTATCTGTTCGACCATACGGAGGGGTGCTTCACGCTCGGACAAAAGGGTGAGGTGCGCGTGACGGACAAGGGCGTGACGGAGTTTATGCCCAAGGCCGATGGCCGTTTCCGCGTTATCGAGGCTACGGACGGGGAGTGTGGCCGCATACTCGACTATTTCCTGCGTGAACTGCCTACGCCGCCGCGCAAGTATGCCCGATAGCGGTCTGTGTTGCGATTTTGCGGCGGGCGGTATCTTTAAGGATGCCGCCCGCCGCTGCATTTGGGGCTAAAGGCTTGTGTGCGGGGTGAGGCGAATGCGCGGATATGTCTTCGATGGTGTTTTTTGCGGTTAAAAAGTCGTTACGCCTTTGGACGGGAAGAAATTTGTACTATCTTTGCACCGTCATCAAAATAATCGTTCGATTATTTTACAATCAGCGAATTATAAACAAACGGAAATATTCTATATGCAAGATCTTAGTGCGCTTAACGGGAAGACCCTATCTGAACTGCGCGAGATAGCCAAGGTTCTGGGTATAACCGATCAGTCATTGAAGAAGAGAGAACTCATTGCACGCATAGCCGAGATGGCTGCTGCGGAGAATGACACGGAGGAGAACGCCGAAACTACCGCCGCAGTTGAGGGTGACGCCGAGCCGCATCGCAAGCGCGGCCGCCGTCCGCGTATGAGCAGCGTCCGCATCGAGGAGAACAAACCTGCGGGTGAGGCCTCGTCGGAGCGGGTGCGTATCGTCGTTCCCGAGAGCGCGGGAGCCGCTGCGTCGGAGGAGAGTGCGGCGGAGCCTTCGCCTGCGGCAGAGGTGCCTGCGGAGCAGGAGGCACCCAAACGTCGCGGCCGCAAGCCCAAGGCCGTGAAGGAGGCCGAACAGAATGCTGCGGCCGAGGAGGGCGGAGCCGCCGAGGCGGAGCCCCATGCGGCGTCGCATCACCATGCGGCAGCACATGCGGCCGACGAGTCGCAGACGAAGGAGGTGCGTGAGCCCAAGGAGGGCAAGGACAAGGAGAAGGAGTATTTTGCGGGCGAGATCATCGGTGAGGGAGTTCTGGAGGTTATGCCCGACGGATACGGATTCCTCCGTTCGGCCGATTACAACTATCTCAACTCGCCCGACGACATATATGTGTCGCCGTCGCAGATCAAGCTCTTCGGCCTGAAGCCCGGCGATACGATAAGCGGAACGATCCACCCGCCGAAGGAGGGTGAGAAGTATTTCCCGCTGATCCGCGTGAACGAGATAAACGGTCTGGCTCCGGAGTATATCCGCGACCGCGTACAGTTCGAGTACATGACGCCGCTGTTCCCGAGCGAGAAGTTCAATCTCACTGGCAAGGGTCACAACAACCTTTCGAATCGCGTGGTGGATCTCTTCTCGCCCATAGGCAAGGGACAGCGCGGCCTTATCGTGGCGCAGCCCAAGACGGGTAAGACAATGCTGCTGCAGTCGATCGCCAATGCCATTGCGGACAACCACCCCGAGGTCTACATGATCGTGCTTCTGATCGACGAGCGTCCGGAGGAGGTTACCGAGATGGCGCGCAACGTCAAGGCGGAGGTTGTGGCGTCGACCTTCGACGAGCAGGCCTCGCGCCACGTGAAGGTTGCGGAGATGGTGCTCGAGAAGGCCAAGCGTATGGTCGAGTGCGGCCACGACGTGGTCATATTCCTCGACTCGATAACGCGTCTGGCGCGTGCCTACAACTCCGTGCAGCCGGCTTCGGGCAAGGTGCTTTCGGGAGGTGTGGATGCAAACGCGCTGCACAAGCCCAAACGTTTCTTCGGTGCGGCGCGAAACACCGAGGAGAAGGGTTCGCTTACGATCATCGCCACGGCACTTATTGATACGGGTTCGAAGATGGACGAGGTGATCTTCGAGGAGTTCAAGGGTACGGGCAACATGGAGCTTCAGCTTGACCGCCGCCTCTCGAACAAGAGGGTATACCCCGCGGTGGATGTCATATCGTCGGGTACGCGTCGCGAGGATCTGCTGCTCACACCCGAGGTGATGAACCGCACGTGGGTGCTGCGCAAGTACTTCTCGGAGATGACCACGGTCGAGGCCATGGAGTTCCTGCAGAAGCAGATGTCGCTGACGGAGACCAACGAGGAGTTTCTCGCCACGATGAACCAGTAGCGTTCAAATGTAAAAACCCGGATTTGAAACAGATGAAGAGAATATTCATATTTGCGCTCGTTGCGGTGTGTGCCGCGACGGAGGCCTTCGCATGGGGCGGCAAGGGTCACGATGTTGTGGCCTACGTAGCCGAGTGCCATCTTTCGCGACGTGCGGCCAAACGCATCACCAAGATACTGGACGGACACTCGCCCGTATATTACGCCAACTGGATGGACAATGCGAGCCATACGCCCGAATATGCCCATACGAGCACATGGCACTATGCCAACGTCGACGAGGGTTATACCTACGAGACGATGCCCCGCAACGAGAAGGGCGATGTCGTAACGGCGTTGAACGACATTGTGTCGCGTCTGCGCCGCGGCGGCCTTACGCACGAGGAGGAGAACACGGCGCTGCGTATGCTCATACATCTCATGGGCGATCTGCACTGCCCGATGCATGCGGGCCACAAGAGCGATCTGGGCGGGAATACGGTCGAGGTCAAGTTCTTCGGCGAACCGACAAGACTCCATACCGTGTGGGACACGCACCTTGTGGAGGCGGCGCACAAGTGGGGTTATACGGAGTGGCAGCGCGAGATCGACCGCCTTGCAAAGCGTGACCGTCAGGCCGTGTGCGAGGGATCGATTGAGGATTGGTTTGCCGAGACGGTCGACATCTGCGGCCGTGTCTACGAAGAGATCCCCGCGGGCACGAACCTCTCGTATGACGAGGTTGCGCGTTACGCTCCCCTGATCGAGGAGCAGTTGCTCAAGGGCGGCCTGCGTCTGGCGGCGATACTAAACAGCATATATTGATACTGTGCGGGCAGGGCCGAACCTGCAACATGAGACGACGGAATCCGTTGTGCCTGCTGGCTGCGGATTCCGTCGTCATTTTATGTACCATGCACGTCTCGGAAAGAGGTGTGCTACTTCCCGAAAATACTCTCTGTCGAGGGGTGTATCTTGCGGATGGTGCCGTCGGCGTTGTACTCCAGCGGCTCCAGACATACCGAACGGCTGTAGCTCGTGCCGTCGGGCAGCCCGCCGTTGTGGGTGAAGAAGTACCACTTGCCGCGGAACTCCACGATCGAGGGGTGGGTGGTGTTGCAGTTGCCCGCGATCTCGGATATGATGCCTTTGTACTCGTATGGGCCGTCGGGACGGTCCGACATGGCGTATGCGATCTTTTCGGGCCAGCCCGTGGCGAAGGTGAGGTAGTATTTGCCGTTGTATTTGTGTACCCACGGAGCTTCCGTGAAGTCGAACTCCTTGCGGTCGATACGCTTTATCGGGCCGTCGATCTCGGTCATGTCGCGTTTCAGGCGTGCGCAGTAGCACACCTTGTTGCCCCAGAATATCCATGCCTGCCCGTCGTCGTCGATGAAGACCGCGGGATCGATGCATACCCACGAGTGTGTGGCGTCGAAGCAATCCTCATTTGTCAGCAGAGGGCGCCCTATGGCGTCGCGGTAAGGCCCCTCGGGGCGGTCGGCCACGGCCACGCCTATGCCCGAGCCGTTGGTGCTGATAAAGTAGTAGTATTTACCGTCGCGTTCGACCACATGCGCCGCATAAGCCGCACCCGTTCGGTCCCACGCGAAGTCGGCCACGCGCAGCGGCGTGGGGTACTCCGTCCAGTTGACCATGTCGGTGGTCGAGAAGACGCACCAGTCCTTGAGTTTGTATCCGTTCTGGTTGCCTTCGTAGTCATGCTCCGTGAACAACCACAGCGTGTCGCCCGAGACCATAGCCGCAGGGTCAGCCGTATGCTTGTGGCGGATGATGGGGTTGCCCGTGGCTTGGAATTCGTATTTTCCCCAGCGTTGGCGCAGGGCATCCATCTCCTCGCGTGTCAGGGATATGACGCTGCCGTGGCGCGGATGGAAATCCTTGTTGAAGGGGCGGGGAATCGAGTCGAAACGGTAGAGGTCGTCGCTTGTCTGGTACTCGTAGCGGCCCGAGGTGTAGAGGTCGTACATCAATACGTAACGCTCTTCGCCGTTGAGTTTGAATATGCTCGACCCCTCGACGGGTGTCTTGTCCGCATAGGCGTCCAGATAGACGAAATCCTCCTTCCACGGGCCGCGCAGCGACGTGGAGGTGGCCTGCTGTATGCCGTTCTTCACTTCGCGGCCCTCGTCGTCCTTGGTGTTGCCCTTGTAGAAGAGATGCCACGTGCCGTCCTTGCAGATGATGTCGTTGTCGATGGAGCCGTATTTGGCGCTGAAGAGCACCTGCGGCTCGGCCTCGAAGCCGCTGAAGTCGTCTTTGGCGTAGGCGTAGTATGTCACAAGGCCGCCCACACCCTTGCGGTTGAGGGTGAAGTAGACCATGTATTTGCCGGCTTCGGGGTCGAAGACCGTCTGCGGCGCCCATACCCAGTGTGCGTCGCCGAAGTGCTCGGGATAGGTCTCGGCAAGGTCGATGTAGGTGTGTGTCCAGTTGATGAGGTCCTCCGAACGCAGCATCACGATGCCCGGATTCTCGCCCCAGCCGTACTTTACGGTGAACATGTCGGTGGCTACCATGTAGAACGACCTGCCGTCCTCGCCGCGCAGAATGTGCGGGTCGCGTATGCCGCCGCTCTTGGATATGGTGTCGGAGGCGATTATGGGGCGGTTGCCGTTCAGCGCCGTCCAGTTCACGGCGTCGGTGCTCAGCGCAAAACGCAGCTGCTCCTGCTTTTCGGCCTCGCCGCTGCCCTCGAAGTAGGCGAACAGATAACCCGCATATTGAGGCTCATCGGCCGTGACGGCACTATCGGCACCGCCGCATGAAATGAGCGTAAGGGCTGCGGCCGCAGCCGTAGCAAATATCTTGAGGAGGTGTTTCATATGTTAAATCGTATATTTCTGTCCCGACAGGGTATCGCCGCTTGCGCCTTGTGCCGATACTCCTTGATGCGAAATCCAAATATACGAAAAACAATACGTTCCGGCAAACCTTGTCATATTTTCCGGCATGTTTTCAGAAAAGGAGATATATTACGGCCGGTGATGAATCGTATAATAATAAAATAAAAGACGGCCTTGCAACGCTATGCAAAGCCGTCATACGCGATATTTGGTCAACGCTTGTACTCGAAGCCGGGATCGAACCGGCACGGCCATTGCTGGCCACAGGATTTTAAGTCCGGCGTGTCTACCAATTCCACCATTCGAGCAGTACGCTCCCCGAGGGGACGGACGCGACAAAAGTAGCAAAATAATTTCAATCCGCAAAGATCTGTTTCTCGATATGGCGCACGATCTCATCCCTATGCGTCGGCTCGAACCATGCGATACGCCTGTCGCGGCGGAACCATGTCATCTGGCGCTTGGCATAGCGGCGTGTGTTGCGTTTGATGAGCTCCACGGCCTCCTCGCGGGTGATCTTGCCGTCGAAGTAGTCGAACAGCTCCTTGTATCCGACCGTTTGCAGTGAGTTGAGGTGCCGGTGCGGGTAGACGGCGCGCGCCTCCTGCTCCAGACCCGCCGCCATCATCTCGTCCACACGGCGGTCGATGCGCCGGTATAGCTCCGCGCGTTCCATCTGAGTGCCTATCATGACGATGCGGAAAGGGCGTTCATGCTGCGTCCCGGTACGCAGCGACGAGTATGGCTGCCCCGTCAAGAGGCATACCTCCAGAGCGCGCAGTACGCGGGCGGGATTCTTCGTGTCGACCTGCCGGTAATATTCGGGGTCGAGCTGTCGCAGCTGTTCGGCCAGAGGTTCGAGACCCTCGTCGCGCAGCCGCTGCGCAAGCTCCCGACGGATCTCGGACGCCGCCTCGGGCAGGTCGTCCAGACCGTCGCACAGGGCCTTCACATAGAGGCCCGAACCGCCGACGGCGATGACTGTCGGATGTTGCTCGAAGAGTTTGTCGAGCAGGGCGAGAGCCGCCTGCTCGTAGGCGCCGCAGTTGAATTCCTCGTCTATGGCGTGTGTGGCGATGAAGTGGTGCTCGGCGCGCTGCAGCTGTGCGGCATCGGGCTGCGCCGTGCCTATGGGCAGGTCACGGTATATCTGGCGCGAGTCTGTCGAGATTACGGGCGCCGCGAAACGTTCGGCCAGCGACACCGCAAGCTCGGTCTTGCCCGACCCCGTGGGGCCGACGATAACGATGAGGGTCTTGTCGGCGGCGGCCATGGCGTCAATATTCGTCGTCGTAGTTGTCGTCACCCTCGAAGTCGTTGTACTCGCCCATCATCTCGTCGAAGATCGAACCGCTCTCTTCGTTGGCCTCGGGGTCGTACTGGTGGGGTGCGGGCGAGTGTTCGAACTGCAGGCGCGGGTAGGTCATGCCGTCCTGCGGTTTCTTCTGCTCGAGCAGCTCCAGATAGTAGGCGCGTTGGTTGAGGTTGTCGAACAGGTATATCAGACGGTCGTGCACATTGCCCGCCACGTCGGCCACCTTCGCCTCGGCCATGGGGCGGCTCGGCATGGCGGCCCCGTTGTCGGCATCCATACCCATATCCATCGAGGTGTACTCCTGCAGCGGCTGCCACTCGCTGTCGGCCGTGTAGAAGGAGGTGATGCAGGGGTCGTATCCCAGCATCCCGATTATGAAGTCGTGCATGTCGAGCAGCGAGGCCTCGGCCGGAACCTCGAAGTCACGGACGAAATTGTCGTTCTCGTCGCTGAGCATGCGGAATCTGTAAACCTTTGACATATTATCGTATTGTTATGCGTTGCCTGAACGGTATCTCTGCGGGCGGGCTTCGCGTGCCCTCCATACACACAAATATAACACAAAAAGATTACATTCCTACGCCGCGGGGCGAATTTCGTGCCATGTGGCGGCATCGTCGCGCCGTGCGCGTATCGCCCGTGCGGCCGCCGCCGTGTCGTCATCTTTTTGCCGACTCGATCTCGTATGTACGGTGTGAATGCAAAGCGGCAGTCCCGTCTTCGGGACTGCCGCTGAGGTTTGACATGCCGTGGGGGCTATTTTGTTGCGTCGCACACGCCGCGCAGGTAGCCGATCGACTCGCAAACACCCGGATGGGGGTTCTTGCCGTTCTTCTCGAACTCGAGCGACACCTTGCCCTTGTACTTAATCTTGCGCAGAGCCTCGATGATGGGCTTGAAGTCCATCACGCCGCGGCCCATCTCCCAAGTCTGGCCCTTCTTCGAGGCCTCGCTCTCGTCCTTGATGTGGATGTCGTAGATCCAGTCCTTGTATTTCTTGATATCCTTGACGATATCTTCACCCATACGTACCGAGTGTCCGAGGTCCATGCAGCAGCCTACGCCCAGTGAGGGATCCTTGACCATCTCCACGACCTTCTGGATGTTGGGGAAGGGTGCTCCGTCGGGGCCGTGGGTGTGTATTGCGACCTTGATGCCCGTCTCGGCGACCTTCTTGATCGTGTAGTCGATAAGCTCATATTTGGGCACGCCGATGAACATGTCCGAGCCGTAGCGCTCGGCGTATGCGAAGGCGCGGTCAACTTCGGCCTCGCTGTTCATGTAGATGGGGCCGAGGATATAGCCCTCGACACCGTACTGCGAGCATTTGGCCTTGAATTCGTGCATCTCCTCGGCCGTGGCATCGAGCGGCAGCCAGAAATCCTTTATCGAGAGATACTTTACGCCCAGACTGCGGAGATACTCCAGCGTCTGGTCGATGGTGAAGTTGCGATAGGTGTATCCGGCCACACCTATCTGGAAATCGTCTGAACCGCGTTTGCCGGTGACCAGCTGCGCCTCGGCCGGATATGCGGCGGCGGCCATGAGGCACACGATTAGAAATCGTAGGATTCGTTTCATGGATTTTGGGGTTAGGTTTGTAATAGGTTTTATCGAAGACAAATTTACAAAAAATACGTGACAATAACATAAAAATGATGGCGTGTAACGCAATATTGCAAATTCATGCATATTCCGCATGGCCGAAAACAATACATAAATATCGTCCGTCGCTTGCTATATTGCTGATTTGTAATATATTTGTGTGGAGATATGGGTATGATGCCAAATAAAACATTGCATATATGAAATCAAAATTTTGTCTGATATCGGTATTGCTGCTGTGCGTGTGGCTGCCGTCGGTGGCGCAGTATTATAGCCGCTCGAACATCAAGAATAAGATCTCCGAGTGGGGCCATTGCCGTAATGTGGCCATCACGATGAAGGGGTGGAGCGTTGCGCTGAACGGCATTAACGACTATGTCACTGTGGGTATTCCCGAAAGTATTGAAAAGGAGTTGGCCGAATTGAAGGAGAATGGTGAGTATATCGATGACATTCAGATTACCGAGGTGGGAAGCTGGTTGATATTGTATGGTGATAACGGACTGGTGTATAGGGGATTGTCCGAGGATCTGGAGAAGGAGGTGTTGGCCTATCACGATGACAATGAGGTGATCAATACTGTGGCGTTCAACGATCTGGGCGACTGGATAATCATCTCGCGGGATCATTATTCGGTCTCATCGACCGTGTTGTCGGATGAGATCGATACGTGAATGAAGGAATACGGCAATCTGGTGTCGGCCGCAATGAACAACGAGGGTATTTTACTCTGCTTTGAGACAGGATACAAGATTCTCGGCAAGGCGCCCGAGTCGTTTCTGAAGCGACTGCGTGTGACCACGATCGACGCTTATAGAGTAAAGTTCCTGCCCGACGGGACATATTTTATCGCCGACAAGGATGGCAATTATGACTATTATATGTGATCGGCAGGTATGACAGGAGGCGTGTCGGAATAACTCCGACACGCCTCTTTTTACGCACGTATGTGCGCTAATCCATCTTGTAGTGTGTGGCCAGACCGCCGCCCGAGGTCTCGCGGTAGAGGCTGGGCAGGTTGTGTCCCGTCTCCTTCATCACGTCGACGACGCGGTCGAACGCCACGCGGTGCTTGCCGTCGGAGAGGATGGCATAGGTGGCCGAGTCGATGGCGCGGGCGGCGGCCACGGCGTTGCGTTCGATGCAGGGTATCTGCACAAGTCCGCATACGGGGTCGCACGTCAGTCCCAGATGGTGTTCGAGGGCCATCTCGGCGGCATACTCTATCTGCGTGGGGGTACCGCCCATAAGCTGGCATGCGGCGGCTGCAGCCATGGCGCACGCCACGCCGATCTCACCCTGACACCCGACCTCGGCACCCGAGATCGAGGCGTTGCACTTGACCACGTTGCCGAAGATGCCGGCCGTGGCCAGCGCCCGCAGTATACGTATGCGGCGGTAGTCGTTTATCGAGGCGAGGTGGTAGAGCACGGCCGGCAGTACGCCGCTCGATCCGCACGTCGGCGCCGTTACGACCTGCCCCCCGCAGGCATTTTCCTCGGATGTGGCCAGAGCGTAGGCATAGAGTTTCGAGCGGTAGCTTACGTTCTCGCCATACTCCTTGGCCTTGACCCAATAGGTACATGCCTTGCGTGCGACCTTCAGCCCTCCGGGCAGCACGCCGTCGTTGTTCAGGCCGCGGTCGATGGTGTTGCACATCTCCTGCCAGATATAGTCGAGATAGTCCCATATATCGGGCTCGTCGTAATCCTGAACATACTCCCAGAAGGTCTTTCCCTCGCGGTCGGCCCATGCGAGGATCTCCTCGATGGTGTTGAGCGGATAGACCGTGTCGTCGGCTATGTGCGGCATGTCGGGGCTGGCGATGGTGCCGCCGCCGACACTGAAGACCGTCCAGCTGTCAACCACCTTGCCGCCCTTGACGGCCTCGAACAGCATGCCGTTGGCGTGGAAGTCGAGCACCACGTCGGGCTTCCATATAATCTGCGTGGGCGCCACTTTCTCCAGTACCGAGCAGATGGCTACGTCGGTAAGGTGCCCCTTGCCCGTTGCCGCGAGCGACCCGTACAGCGTCACACGGAAAGAATCGACGTCGTTGCCGCGCTCGAGAAAACTCTCGGCCGCCTTCTTCGGACCCATCGTATGGCTGCTCGACGGCCCGTTGCCTACCTTATATAACTCCTTGAGTGATTCCATAATAATGCGTTCTATGTTCTGACATACGGTGTCATACGTGCCGCAGGATCTCCTCCAGCGACTCGAAGTGGTTCTTGTAGTCCTCGAGCGAGCGCCGTATCACCTCGTATGCCTCCTCGCGGCCGTAGGTGGCGACAATCTCGACGCTCTTCTTGCATGCAGGCTCGTCCGAGGCCGGCATATCCTTGTATGTGAGGAAGTAGTGCTTCAGACGCTCGACCACGATGTGCGGCAGCTCGGTGATGTCGCCGTAGCCGCGATAGGTGGCGTCGTTGTGCAGTACAGCGATGATCTTGTCGTCGGCCTCATTGCCGTCGATCATGCGGAAGCCTCCTATGGGCTTTACGCTTGCAATAATGTCGCCATGCGATATCGTGCGCTCGGTCAAAACGCATACGTCGAGCGGGTCGCCGTCACCGAGGATATCCGTGCGGCCGCAACGCTCCATGCAGTAGCGTGCCACCGTGTCGCCGCAGAAGCTCTGCGGGATGAAGCCGTAGAGTGCCGGCACGACCGTAGAGTATTTCTGCGGGCGGTCGATGCGTATGTATCCGCTCACCTTGTCGAGCTCGTATTTGACCGTGTCTGTCGGCACCATCTCGATGAATGCCGTGACTATTTCGGGGGCGTTGTCGCCCACCTCTATTCCGTGCCACGGGTGCGACTTGTATCGCAGGCCCATAAGGCGCGCTATCGGGTCGTTTATCTTGTTTCCCATTTGCAGTGGTATTTTCAGTGACAAAAATACGAAAAAAAGCGAGACCTTGTCGTCGTGTCGGTTCTCTATCCGACGATATTCCGACGATATGATGTTGCATGGCAGTCTTGGAGTTTTGGATGTCGGGGCATGAGTCGCAGACAACATCTTTACCGGCGGGGTGATTGTATGGCGGGCCGCACACGGAGTGTCACGGTGTGGGCGTATGCCGGCGGGCAGGGTGTTCAGGCGTGCCGGATGTCGATTTTGGGGCACCGCAGAACGAAAAAGTAAAAAAACATCGATTTTTCTTTGCAGATAAAAAATTAAGTTCTACTTTTGCATCGTCTTTACGACAAGAACATATCATTGGGCTATGGTGTAATGGTAACACTACAGATTCTGGTCCTGTCATTCCAAGTTCGAATCTTGGTAGCCCAACTCCGAGACCTCCGCCGATTGCGGAGGTTTTTTGTTGCCTTGTCCCCATCCGCCGTTGTCGCGTTGGATATCTTTCGCTATGGTGTCCTGTTTGTGAACTCCGAAGAGATGTTTCTCCCGTCTTTTCGGGTGTGCAATATGGATTTTAGATAAGAGTGTTCCTTTGCTGCCTTGATGTTTTACATGGTCCGGCCGTTGATGCGATATCTGTGATGGGGGAGGATAAAGGCGGAAGGACGGAAGATGGATATACGAAAAAAGCCTCTCACTTTCGTGAAAGGCTTCTGGTGTGGGAGCTGAGGGATTCGAACCCCCGACCCTCTGCTTGTAAGGCAGACGCTCTGAACCAACTGAGCTAAGCTCCCTAAAAATCGCTTGGGCGTTGCAAAGGTAAGCAAAATTTTCTATTCTGCAAATCTTCGCTCGAATTTTTTCTTGAGGTCTCGACGGCGCCATCCGGCTTTCGGCGGACGGGCTCTCGACGCGGACGACTCAATTCGCAACCCTCGCGTATCAGCGCCTGAACAAGGACTTGAACCTAGGACCCCATGATTAACAGTCATGTGCTCTAACCGACTGAGCTATTCAGGCAATACAAAGAACGTTTGTTTCGTTTAGCGAGTGCAAATATAAGTGCAATTTTTCGTTCGTGCAAAAAAATATGACAAAAAATCTCGAAAAAAATATAACTTTGTCTTTGTTATGAGATACGTATTACATACTTTATTACTGGCGTTCAGTCTGTTGTCGGGCTTGGCTACGGTTTCGGCGCAGCAGGCGCCGATTCTCTTCGAGGAGCCCAAATGGAACTTCGGCGACGTTCAGGAGAGCGGTGGCAGTGTTGAACACACCTTCGTTTTTACGAATGTCTCCGACCGTCCCGTGGTCATAGTGGATGTATCGACGGGGTGTGGATGTACCACGCCGAAATATTCGCGCAAGCCTGTGCTTGCGGGTGCGAAGGGGGAGATCGTCGTGGCCTTCGACCCGATAAACCGCCCCGGGCACTTCTCAAAGGGGGTGTCGGTGATGACTTCGGCTTCGAAGGAGCCCGTGCTGCTGCAGGTCGAGGGTAATGTCGTGCCGCGCGAAAAGACGCTCGAAGAGCTGTTCCCATTCGATATGGGCGGCGGCGTGCGTTTCGATTCCAACTTCCGTGCCTTTGCCTATGTCGGGCGCGGTGACCGTGCCGATGCCGAGATAGGGTGGGTGAATACCTCCTCCAAGACAGCGCGCCTGTCGTTCGAGTGGCAGCAGCGCAGCGGCCTGCTCACGGTGGATATGCCGGCGGTACTTGCGGCGGGGGAGAAGGGCAAGTTCCGCCTGCACTATGAGGTCCCGGCCGGAAGCGACCGCTACGGTACGCTTACCGACGTGTTGGCGGTGTCGGTGAACGGCGTGCGATCACAAACTGCACTCAGCGTAAGTGCCATTGCCGTCGACCGATACGATGCGGCTGTGGACGATATGGCATCGCCCGATATGGAGTTATCGAAAAAATTTATTAAATTTGGCGAACTCAAGCGCGGCGCCGGGGCCGAGGACAGTTCGGTCGTGCTGACGAACAACGGCAGCGGGGAGTTGATCATACGAGCCGTCGAGTTCAAGAATCGGGCGTTGGAGTGCTCGCTCAAGGCCGGAGACCGCATCGCGGCCGGGAAGTCGGTGACGGTGACCTTCCGTCTGTCGACGGCCGATGCCGATTACGGCGTGTGGGTCGACCGTGTGCGTATCATCACGAACGACCCGGCGCACCCGATGCAGACGCTGCGCGTGACGGCTATCGTCGTGGAGCCGTAAGCGGAGAGACGCGTAGTCTGTGGCCGCTTGCGGGGAGCGTTTGATGGGAAACGTTTATACCAAACGTTATATACGAAGATATATGTTCAAGATCGTAGAGAAGAAACTGCTTGCGGAGAACATCTACCGACTGCGTGTCGAGGCGCCGCGCGTTGCGCACAGTGCCCTGCCCGGACAGTTCGTGATAGTCCGCACCGACGAGCACGGCGAACGCGTGCCTCTGACCATTGCCGATTACGACCCTTCGGCCGGTACGGTAACAATAGTCATACAGGCCATAGGCATGTCGACGCGCAAGATGTGCGCACTGAACGAGGGCGACGCTTTGGCCGATCTGGCGGGGCCGTTGGGTAACCCGTCGGAGTTTGTCAACGTGCCGATGGATGAGTTGCGCCGCCGGCGTTATCTCTTCGTTGCGGGAGGTGTGGGTACGGCTCCCGTATATCCGCAGGTGAAGTGGCTGCACGAACACGGTGTGGCGGTCGATGTGATCATCGGCGCCAAGACCTCCTCGATGCTTATCTACAAGGAGGAGATGAGCCGTGTGGCAGACAATCTCTACATCGCAACCGACGACGGCAGCGAGGGATTCAAGGGTATGGTTACGGGCAAGATCCGTGAACTTATCGCAACCGAGGGCCGCCATTATGACGAGTGTGTGGCCATAGGCCCCATGATAATGATGAAGTTCGTGACTCTCACCACGCGCGAGTACGACCTGCCGACGACGGTATCGCTCAACGCGCTGATGGTTGACGGTACGGGCATGTGCGGTGCGTGCCGCGTGAGTGTCGACGGGCAGACGCGCTTTACGTGTGTTGACGGCCCCGAGTTCGACGGCCATAAGGTCGATTTCGACGAGGCGATGCGCCGACAGGCGATGTATCGCACGCAGGAGGGTGAGGCAAACGAGAAACATAAATGTGAGTGCTATGGCAAATAAGATTCCGCGCGTGGCGGTACGTGAGCAGGATGCAGCCGTACGCGCCACAAATTTCGAAGAGGTATGCTACGGGTATAACGACGAGGAGGCGCGTCTGGAGGCGTCGCGCTGCCTTGCGTGCAAGCGGCCGCGCTGTGTCGAGGCCTGCCCCGTCAATATAAACATTCCGGCCTTTATTGCCGACCTTGTGCGTGGGGACGTAGCCTCGGCTGCGGCGGTGATTGCCGCGGACAGTTCGCTGCCGAGTATCTGCGGGCGCGTCTGCCCGCAGGAGACGCAGTGCGAGGGTTCGTGCGTGCTGGGTGTCAAGGGCGAGCCTGTCGCCATCGGCAAGTTGGAGCGTTACGTCGGCGACTGGCATCTGGCGCATGGTGACGATACGGCCCCCGAGATCGAGAAAAACGGACACCGTATTGCGGTTGTCGGTAGCGGCCCCGCAGGTCTGGCCTGCGCGAGCGATCTGGCAAAGATGGGGTACGACGTGACGGTATTCGAGGCGCTGCACAAACTGGGCGGCGTGCTGGTTTACGGTATTCCCGAGTTCCGCCTGCCGAAGGATAAGATCGTGGCACGCGAGATCGCGTCGCTGCGCAGGCTGGGCGTGAAGTTCGAGACCGACGTCATCGTCGGCCGCACCGTCACGGTCGATTCCCTGCTGGAGGACGAGGGCTTTGATGCCGTCTTCATCGGGTCGGGTGCGGGTCTTCCGCGCTTCATGGGCATCGAGGGCGAAAATCTGAACGGTGTGGTCTCGGCCAACGAGTTCCTGACACGCGCCAATCTGATGCACGCCTATGACGAAGTGTACGATACGCCGATATATGTCGGCAAACGCGTGGTAGTGGTAGGCGGCGGCAACGTGGCCATGGATGCCGTGCGCACGGCCAAACGTCTGGGCGCCGAGGCGACGATCGTCTACCGCCGCAGCGAGGCGGAGCTTCCGGCGCGCCGCGAGGAGGTGCACCACGCCAAGGAGGAGGGCATAGAGTTCCGTATGCTGACCAATCCTACCCGTGTGCTGGGCAACGACAAGGGCTGGGTGCGCGGCATTTCGTGCGTACGCATGACGCTGGGTGAACCCGACGAAAGCGGGCGCCGTTCGCCCGTTGTGATCGAAGGCTCGGATTTCGATATCGATTGCGACGTTGTGATCATGGCGCTGGGTACGTCGCCCAATCCGCTGTTGAAGCGTACGACGGCGGGCCTTGAGACCAACCGCCGCGGATGTATCGTTACAGACGAGTCGGGCGCTACGTCTCGTCGCGGGGTCTTTGCCGGAGGCGATGCCGTGACGGGTGCCGCTACCGTGATTCTTGCCATGGGTGCCGGCCGCCGTGCGGCCCGAGCCATTGACGAGTATGTGCGGGGCAAGCAGACAGAGGCCTGATATATTTCCAAAGATTATATAGGAAGAAGCCGAAACGGACGCTCCGTTTCGGCTTCTTCCGTTTTACGGCGGCTATCTGGCGCGTTCGAGAGTGAAGATATACTCTCCCGAGGCGACGGTGCCGGCATCGACGAATGCCCCGTTGCCGCTCTTGCGTGGGCGTATGCGGCGGCCGTCGCGGCGCAGGATATATTTATGGTCGGGTGCGGGCAGCAGAATACGGGCGTCGGTGTTGGCCGGTATGCGTACGCGCATGCGGTACAGATTGTCTGTGCGGTCGATATCCACCTCCACGGTGCCGCGTATCGTAGGTACGGCGGCCGTGACGTGGCGCAGCGATGCGGTCTGCGGCCGCACTTCGATCGTGGCGGCCGAAGGTGTGAGCGGCCGCACTCCGACCAGACGCATCGGTATGATGTCGGCGGGGGCGGCACCCCACGCATGGTTCCAGTCCTGATTGGGCTTGAAGGAGTTGTCCCACGCCTCGAAGGTGATGGTGGCGCCGGCGCGGATCATGTTGCGCCAGCTGCGAATGTCATCCTTCGTGAGCAGATGCAGGGCGTAGTCGCCTTCGGCCATGTCGTAGAGGCCGTCGAGAAGGAACTGTGCCGCATAGACACTGCAGGCCATGCCGCGCGAGCGGATATAGTCGACAACACTCCGCTCGTACTCTTCGGGTACGAGTCCGAATGCCAGCGGGAAGAGGTTGGCATGCAGCGAGCGGTGGTCGGTGTCGATGCCGTCGCGGTAGGTGCCCGTCGTCGGGTCGATCATGGCGGCGTTGAAGGTATCGCGGAAGGTGTCGCAATAGGAATTCAGTTCGCGCGCCTCGTCATGGCGTCCCAAAGCCTCGGCCATGCGCGCAAGCAGCTGCATGGCGCGGTAGTGGAAGGCGTTTACAACCGTATTGTAGGGTGTGAAGACGTAGTTGTCGTCCTCGCTGCCGCGCGGCCAGTCGACAATGTCACTGATGTTGCCGTTGAAACGTATCGAGCGGCGGAATGCGTCGGTCGAGACGGTGTCGTCGATGCGCGTTGATATCAACCCGTTGTCACGACGCAGCGAGCGGAGCGTACGCGCCGAAAGCAGGTCGTAGTTCTGCTCCACGGAGCGCAGGTCTCCCGTATAAAGGTAGTCATTCCATGCGATGATGAGCGCCTGCAGGATCCACTCCGTAGGCCATGTGGGGTGTTGCAGCAGATACTCCGACGTGCGGCGCGCCATGGCATATTCGCGGTCGACGGCGTAGTGCCCGAGCTGGTTTATTATGGCGTCGGCCTCGTAGGGGATGCGTTCGCGGTCGCCGTCGATATATATGCCCAGAGCCGACGTGGCCTCGATTGTATAGCGGCACATATCCCACACCTCGTTCAGGGCGGCGTTGTCCGAGACAAAGTGCGAGGCCCTTGTGTCGAAAGGATATGTCACCGTCAGGCGCACCACATCCCCCGCGTCCACGCTGCCCGCATAGTTCTCTATCTGGCAATATCGGAACGGGGCCACCTCGCCTATGTAGTCGGGCATCAGTACCGCCTGCGGCCCCGTGTTGCGGCCGTCGTGGGCGGGGATGATGTCGTATGTGCGGCGTCCGCGCTGCAGCACGACAGGGTAGCGGTAGTAGCGTATCGTACCTCCCGGGCGGGGGTCGATGCGCCCCTGCTTCATCGCCTCGCCTATGGCCACATATACCGTGTCGCCTCCCGTGGCGGATTCCAGACTTACGCGCAGCGAGGCAAACGACGCGCGGCCGAAGTCGAGCAGCGTGGTCTCGCTGTCGAGATGCTCGATACGGGCGGTGAGCTCCTCACGCCGTATCTGCGGGCGGTACGAGGGGGCATACTGTTCGAGTTCGGATGCCGTGCGGAAGGGCTGTATCTCGGACCACTCGCTGCGGCCGCCCCTGTCGGTTGCGACCTGCACGCTCCAGAAGTAGAGTCGATCGGGTTCGAGGCTGTTGCCGCCGTACTCTACGGCCTCGGATTGTGCGCTGCGCACCGTGCCGCTGTCCCAGATGTTGCCGCGGCGTGCAAGGGCATCCGTCATGTTGTCCGAGAGGACTATACGGTAGCTCTTCTGACGTGTGGCGCGGCCGCAGTCGGGAACGATCCACCCGAATGTCGGGCGCGACGAACGTATTGCGGCAAAGGTGTAGTCGGAGATATCGTCGGCGGTAAGGTCTTCGACGCCCATGTCCGTTGCGAAGCCGTTGCGGTAGACCTTGTGCGCATCCTTTACGAGGTCGGTCATAAGCCCCGTGGGGCGGTTCTCGGCTTGGGGCGTTTTGTCTCGTTCGATAACGGCGCTATCGGCCGTTTGCGCGGCGCAGAGCGCGTGGGGCATTGCGGCTGAAAGCATCAGCATGGCGGCAAGCAGGGGTGTGAGATTCATCGGATGGCGTTTTTGGGTGAAAATATATGTTTGGTTTCAGGTTACGGTAAATATAGCGCTTTTGCGCCGGAAAGCAAAGCCGGAAGAGGTTTTTATGCAGCCTTTTATCGTGGAAATGAAAAAATTGCTACCTTTACATGATAAAGCAATCGGCGGGCGACGGCCCAAGGCGCGTCCGTGAAATGTAACGTATTACAAAAAGAGTATATCTATGAGCGTAAAACTTAGGTTGATAATTATGAATTTCCTGCAGTTTGCCGTGTGGGGCTCCTATCTGACGTCGATGGGAACCTATCTGGCAGGCGCGGGCATGGCCTCGAACATAGGCCTCTTTTATGCCATGCAGGGTATCGTGTCGCTGTTCATGCCGGCATTGATCGGTATCATAGCCGACCGTTGGATCGAGGCACAGCGGCTGCTCGGTATATGTCACGGCTTGGCCGCCCTGTTCATGTTCGGCGCAGGGTATTATGCCATGACGGCGGGTGACGCCGTGGCCTTCGCCCCGCTCTTTACGCTCTATGCCCTGAGCGTGGCATTCTACATGCCGACCATAGCGTTGGCAAATTCGGTGGCATACAGCGCCCTCGAAAAGAGTAACCTCGACCCCGTGAGGGCATTCCCGCCCATACGCGTATGGGGCACCGTCGGGTTCATCTGCGCCATGCTTGTGTGCGACTTCGCGGGATTCCAGACGGGATATGCGCAGTTCATGCAGTGCGGCGTCATCGGCATCGTGCTGGCCGTATATGCCTTCACGCTGCCGCAGTGTCCCATTGCCGGCCATTCGGCCAAGCGCGGCGTGGTGGATGCGCTGGGTCTGCGCGCCTTCACGCTCTTCCGTGACCGGCGCATGGCCATATTCTTCATCTTCTCGATGCTGCTGGGTGTGTCGCTGCAGATAACAAACGGATTCGCAAACCCGTTCCTCACATCGTACCGTGACGTGCCCGAATATATGTCTACCTTCGGCGCCAACCACGCAAATGCCCTCATATCGCTGTCGCAGATATCCGAGACACTCTGCATACTGCTCATACCCTTCTTCATGAAACGATACGGTATCAAGCGCGTAATGGTTATCTCAATGTTGGCATGGGTCGGCCGCTTCGGACTCTTCGGTCTGGGCAACCCCGGCGGCGGCGTGTGGATGTTCATACTTTCGATGATAATATACGGTGTGGCCTTCGACTTCTTCAACATCTCGGGCTCGCTGTTCGTAAATGAACAGACCGATGTCGAGATCCGCTCCTCGGCTCAGGGGCTCTTCATGATGATGACAAACGGCATCGGCGCCACCATCGGTACACTCGGCGCGCAGGCCGTCGTCAACCGTTTCGTATATAACGGCTCGCAGGGTGTCGATATGATAGCCGGATGGCAGACCTCGTGGCTCATATTTGCCGCCTATGCGCTGGTGGTGACGATACTTTTCGCCATCTTCTTCCGATACAAATACGATCCCGCAGCCGCACGTATAAACAAATAATCCGGCCATGCGGTATCGCCCGTGTGTCATATCTTTGGGTGCGGGCGGAGAGCTTAAACGGTAGGAATAAAAAATCCCTCGGTGAGTCCGAGGGATTTTCTGTTTTGTTTCCTTGAGCATCTCTGTTAGTGCGGGCCGCCGGGACCTCCCATGGGGGGCGGACCCATACGGCGCATGCCGCTGCTCTTGCCGTCCGAGATGCCGTAGTCCGACAGTACGCGCGAGCCGCGCTTGCCGAAGACACGCAGGTTATAGTTGAACTGCACGGTGAAGTAACGTCCGATGACGCTGTTCCATGCGTTCTGCGTATAGCCCGAACCCGTCGTGCGCGTGAATGCGGTGTTCTGGTTGAAGATGTCGTTCACGCCGACCATGATCTCACCCAGCTGGTTGCGGAAGACCTTCTTGCCGATGTAGGCGTTGCAGAGGGTGTATGAGTCGTTGTAGTCGTTGGTGAAGCCGACATACTGTACGTATGATGCCGAGACGGTGAAGGTGAAGCCCTTCCAGAATACCGTCTTCAGTGAACCCGTAGCGCTGTGGTTGAGGTATTCGTTACGGCTGCCGCCCGAGGCGAGAGAGTTGTTGGCAACGTTGTATGTTCCGTTCCACGCGAGGGTGAAGTCTACATTCTCAGATATGTTGCTGCCGAGTACCACGTTGGCGTCGTAGCCCATGTTGCTGGCCATGTTGCGCTCGCCGTTCACAAGCGACGGAACCTTCGAATAGGTGACGCCCGCCATAACGTTCAGATTACACTTTATGGGGTTGATCGGCAGGCCGTAGCTTATGTGTGTGCGCAGGCTCATGTAACCGTCGACGTTGTCGTATGTCGAGTACTGTATGGGGCGTGCGCCGACCTCGTCAACGACCTGCTGCGGGATGTTGTCTCCGGTGTACATGCTTGACGAGATGTAGTCCTGCGTGCTCTGGAACGAGAACATCCACATGAAGGTGCGGCCCTTCTCCAGATTGGTGTTGTTGTAGTGGAAGTTTATGCGGTGCGAGTATGCGGGGTTCAGATTCTCGTTACCGCGCGATACATACTGCATGTCCGATATGTCAAGCAGGTTCTGCAACTGCGTGATGCGCGGCTCGTTGGTGCTCGACATCACGAACAGACGGATCGAATTCTGAGGGTTGATGTTGAAGTTACCCATCAGGAAGTATGTGAAGTTGTTGTAGTTGCGCTTCACGGGCTGGGTGTTCACTGCCTCGACGCGGCCGTTGAGGGTCGAGTATTGGTAGTTGAGGTTCACAACAACCGTATTCTTCTCCTTGCTGAAACGGAAGCCCGGACCTACACGGTGCGTCGTGTAGTCGCTCTTATACATGTTTGAGAGCTGCTGGTCGAGCGTACCGTTGGTATAGGTGTCGTCGGTGCCGTAGTTGTATGTCTGCTTGTCACGCTGCTGTCCCGAGTAGTCGAGACGGTATGAAAGCGTTACCTGCGAGTGCTTCGACACAGGCTCCGCATAGGTGAGCGATCCTGCCAGATCGGTGTTGTCAGACTCGGTCTCCTCCTTGAGGTGGCGCAGCAGCGGCGAGTAGGTGCCGTCACCGTTGTCGATGGTCTGCTGGTTCGAGTAGCTCTTCGAGTCGTTGTTGTTGTCACGCATGCCCAGACGGAAGTCGGCCGTCAGCAGACGTCCCGCCTTACCCAACTTGACGCGGTACTGGATGAACTCGTTGAGGTTGAAACCTCCGCGGTTGGCGTCATTGCCGTTGGCGATGATGTTGTAAAGGTTGTCGCCGTACTGCAGACCGTTGGTTACGCTGAAAGGATCGTAGGTCTGGAAACTGAGGTTCGTACGCGACATCATCGAGTGGTTCTCGGCTATGCGCCAGTCGACACGGGCATTCAGTCGGTTGTTATAGTTGAGGTTGTCCGAACGTCCCTCCTGCTCGAGCGTACCCAGATCCTCGAGCGGAGCTTCATACCACTTGGTCGTCTTCGAGAGGTTTCGCGTACGCGTGCGGTTGAAGAAGTAGCTGGCCTGAAGTTTCACCTTCTCGTTCTCGCCCCACGAGTCCGAGTAGTTGACACCGATCGAGCCGACATTGGCAACGCCGCTCTGCGGACGTACCATATACTGTCCGACGCCGCCGCCCATGCCGCCGCCCATGCCGCCGGTCGAGCCTGAGACGTCGAGTATGTCCTCGAACGAGAAGTTCTGCTGGTTGATGTTGTTCAGCAGGCCGATGAGCGACACGCGGCTCGAGCCGTGGAACATGTTGACGTTACCGCCGAGGATGTATTTGTTCGAGTTGGTGATTTCATCTGTTTCGGGCTGGTAACCGTATCCGGCGTAGAGCTTGCCGAAGAAGCCCTGACGCATGGTCTCGTGCGTGACGATATTGATGGCCTTGTATCCCTCGCCGTCATCCATACCCGAGAACTCGGCGTTGTCGCTCAGCTTGTTGTATACCTCGACGCTCTTTACGGCCTGTGCAGGCAGCGAGTTGAGCGCCGTGGCCACATCCTCGCCGAAGAACTCCTTGCCGTCGACGAATATCTTCTGCACGGTCTCGCCCTGAGCCTCGACCGTACCGTTGGTGATCGTTATACCCGGCATCTTCTTCAGCAGACCCTCCATGTCGGCATCATTGGCCACCTTGAAGGCTTCGGCGTTGTAGCTCACCGTATCGCCCTTCTGCGAGGTGCGTATCGACTGCACCTCCTTGACTACGGTCTCGATCTTGGTGGTCGACTGCGTGAGCTCGAAGGTTCCCAGATCCTTCGTCGAGGCCGTCACGGTGATCTTCTTCGCGAGGTCGTCGTATCCGAGGAACGATATGGTCAAGTCGTATTCGCCGCTCTTAAGTCCGGCGATATCGGCCTTGCCGTTGAAGCCCGAAGTGTAATACTTGGGATCGGCGCTGCCGTCGGAGAGTTTGAATTCGATGACCGCACCCGCAACGCCCTCCTTGGTCTGGGAGTCGACGACGGTCATCGTAACCTTGCCGTTCTGCGCGTATGCGGCGGCAGCAAGGCAGGTAATGAAAAATGTTGTCAGAAATCTCTTCATGCTTAGTTGTATTTCGTTTTTCGCTTTTACGTATGTTAGTGTTCGGGTGGATATTCTGTCCGGAATCGAGTACGAAGGTACGGATTAATCGGCCAATTCGGTCTTTCGGGTCGGTGAATCGACAAAATCGGGGTGTCAACAGACCATTGACACCCCTCCGAAAAACAACCTAATTTCCATTACTGCCCTAGAATGGATTCTATATGGGATTTTTGAAGAAGAAAGGACTGAATGATTAAAATCCCATGCCGTTGTCGAAACCGCCGCCCTGACCCGGGCCGCCGAAACCTCCTTCACCGCCTTGGGGACGCTGGAACCCGCCCTGTGCGGGGAAGCGGCCGCGGCTCTGCATGGCCTGCTGCTGCTTCGACCATTTCTTATATTGTGATGCATCGAGTATCTTCTGCATCTTCTCATCGAGTGCTTTCTGACGCGCCTGCTGCTTTTCGCGCTGCTGCTGCATGATCTTGCGCATCGCCTCCATCTCCTGCTGCTGCTCGGCGGCATTGGCAAGGTAGATGTCGTATATCTCCTTTTTCTGTTCGTCGGTCAGCTCGAGTGTCTTGCCCAGCGATTCGACGCGTCTTTCGGCGATCTGCTCGGGGGTGAACTGTTTGCGCTCGGGGCGCTGCTGGCTGCCGAAATCCTGTGCCGATGCGGTACCCATTATCAGGGCCGCTGCCGCAGTAAGGATGGTTATACGTTTCATTATCGTGATATTTGTTTCCTGTTTCCGATACAAAGATAGAAAAGGCGTTGCCGAAAAGATCGGTAACGCCGGTGAAACGACCAAATTGGGCGGGTGAATCGCCTAATCGGCAGGGTGAACCGCCGTGAGCCATTGCTTGAACTCCGGAACGCGCGTCTTCGAGATGATGATTCTCTCGGGGGTCTCCACCGTCAGATTGAGCGACAGACGGCTGCCGAACCATACCGTGATATCCTTGACGGCCTTGCGCGAGATGATGAACTGGCGGTTGGCGCGGAAGAACTCATCCTCCGGCAGCTGCGACTGCAGCATCTCGAGCGTGCGGTCAACCACGTAGCGTTCACCCGTGTGGGTGAAGGCCGAGACCTTCTCGTTCGAGGTATAGAAGTAGGCCACGCGGTCAATATATAAAGGTATGATCTTGTCCTTGTAGTGTACCAGAAAGACGTGCTGGCTCTCCTGCTTCGCCTTCTCGATCATCTCGTCCACACGACCCTTGTAGTCGGTGCGTTCGCTGCGCGTCAGACGGGCGAACTTGTCGATGGCGTGCTGCAGGTCCTCGGCCTTGATGGGCTTGAGCAGGTAGTCGATGCTGTTGACCTTGAAGGCCTGAAGCGCATATTCGTCGTATGCCGTGGTGAAGATTATCGGGGCGTCGATCTGCACCGAGTCGAATATGCGGAACGACTCGCCGTCGGCCAGATGTATATCCATGAATACGAGGTCGGGCGCCGTCTGCGTCGTGTCGCGGAAGTAGTCCACCGTATCCTCTATGCTCTCCAGCACCGCCAACACTTCGTATGTCGGGGCTACCTTGCGCAGTATTGCCTGCAGGTTTACGGCCGCAGCCGTCTCGTCTTCGACTATGAGTACTTTCATCGTGTTATGGGTTTTTGCAGAGGCAGACGTACGGTGAATTCGTCGTCGGTCTCGATTATCTGAATGTCCTGTCCGGTGATGAGCTGCCAGCGGCTGCGCAGATTCTTCAATCCGATGCCTGTCGAGGGCTCGGGTTCAAGTTTGGGCTGCTTGCGGTTCGATACCACCAGTACGGGCCCTTCGGTACGTATCGACACGTGGAAGGGCTGCTTGCGCGTGATGGTGTTGTGCTTGACGGCGTTGCCTATCAGAGGCTGGAGCGAGAGCGCCGGCAGCGTCCACTTCTCATATTGCGGGTCGATGTCGATGTCGAAAAATAGTTTGTCGGCATACCGCACCTTGAACAGCTCGCCGTAGGCCTTGGCGAAGGCTATCTCCTCCTCGAGCGTTGTGGAGGTGTTCTGTCCGTTCTGGATGATGTAGCGGAAGGTATATGAGAGCTGGTCGATGTATGCCAGAGCCTTCTCGGAGTCGTTCTCGCGCACGAGCATCGAGAGCGAATTGAGCGAGTTGAAGAAGAAGTGGGGGCTGATCTGACCCATAAGCATGTCGTAGCGGGTCTGGAGGTTCTCGTTACGCAGACGTTCGTTCTCGAGCAGTATCTGCTGCTGCTGCGACATGAGTCCGTAGATACGGCCGTAGAGTACGGCTACCACCAGCACAACCGTACACTTCAGTATGACGATAAGGTCGAGCGGCATGTGTTTGTTCTGGAAGATCATCAGCACGCGCCCCGTCTGCCACTCGATGAATGGCGCGAAGAAATAGCATACGAATGCCGCAACGAGCGCCAGCGCACAGCGTTGCAGGTATGATTTGGTTGAGTAGTTGTCCTTGCCCACGCGTGCGGTGATGATGGTCATGAGCAGGAACGAGAGTACAAAGTAGTAGAGCAGCTGCACGGCCATGTCCTGATTCCGCTTGGGGCGGTCGTAGATCATGGGTGCGGTTATCTCGTTGCCGTTCTGCATGAGAACCTCGTCCATGACGGGGTTGGAGTCGCCTTTCGACGGGAATATGGTGCATACAAGCGAGTCTCCGTCGTGGAGATTGTACCACCGGATCTTGCGGTTTGTGGCGTAGACGCTGTCCGTGCGCACGGAGTCGACGCCCTCCTCGGGCGAGAAGTGCCGCTCGCATATTAGATAGCCGTAGCCGTCGCGCGAGATGCGCAGCACACCCTTGCGGTGCGGCTTGACGAAGAAGGGCCGTTCGTTGCGCAGTTTCTGCTGCTCGGAGGTCTCGCGCTGCTCAACCATCACCGACAGCAGGTAGGAGAAGTTTACCACGAGGGTTACCACCAGTGCTATCAGTATGTTGAGTACTGTGGCCGATTGCTTGAGTTTGAATTTGGTCATGTCATCCGATTTTTATGTTCATCCATTCCATCGGAGGGCGTGGTCTTTTCTGTGGGCAGGTTGTTGTGTCGGGGTGCGGCGGCTACTCCTCGTACCACGAGGCGTACATGCGGTAGTCGTGCGCCGTGCGCTTGATGATCTGCTCGCGCTGCTCGGGCGTCACGGTGCGTATCTTGCGCGCCGGTATGCCGGCATAGAGCGAGTCGGGTTCGAGCTTGGCGTTCGAGAGCACCAGCGCGCCTGCGGCAATGATGCAACCCGCCGGTACCTCGGCATTGTCGAGGATGATGGCTCCCATGCCGATGAGGCAGTTGTCGCCGATGATGCCGCCGTGGATGATGGCGTTGTGGCCCACCGAGACGTCGTTGCCTATGTGCGTCTGCGAGGGGTGGGGCGAGCCGTCGTAGAGGGTGTGGATGACGGCGCCGTCCTGAATGTTTGTACGGTCGCCTATGGTGATGGTGTTCACGTCGCCGCGAAGCACGGCGTTGAACCATATCGACGAGTCGCGCCCGATTGTGACGTCACCCACGATAACGGCCGTATCGGCTACAAATGTGCCTTCGCCTATTGACGGGGTGTGTCCCCGTACCTCCTTTATGTATGCCATGTCTGTGTAATCTTTACGTTCCTATTATAAAATCCGGAATCGGCTTCCGCTTCTTCTACTCCGTATCGATATCTCGTCCGTATTGATATCTCGGAGTTTCTGTGGAAAAGGCTGTTATTTCCCTTCGCCTGTGGCCTGCTCCGTCTCGGCCTGCTTGGCCTTCTGCCACAGCTCCTCCATCTGTTCGGGTGTAAGGTCGGTGAAGAGGCCTCCGTCACGCTCGGCTTCGGTCTCCATGTGGCTGAAGCGGGTGATGAACTTCTTGTTTGCGCGCTCCAGAGCCAGCTCGGGGTCGATACCGTAGAGACGGCACATGTTCACCAGCGAGAAGAAGAGGTCGCCCACCTCCTCGGCCGTGCGGTCATTGTCGCCGCGGCGCATCTCGGCCTCGACTTCGGCGGTCTCCTCCTTGACCTTGTCCCATATATCCTCCTTGCGGCCCCAGTCGAAGCCTGCGCTCGACGCCTTCTCGCCTATGCGGAATGCCTTGACCATTGCCGGCAGCGAGCGGGGCACGCCGCCCAGAATGCCGCCCTTGCGGTTCTTCTTGCGCAGTTTGAGTGCCTCCCAGTTCTTGAGCACCTCGTCCGGAGTGTCGGCATGGATGTCGCTGTAGACGTGGGGGTGGCGGTATATGAGCTTGTCGCATTCGGCGTTGGCTACGTCGGCGAAGTCGAAGGCCCCGGCCTCCTCGCCCAGCTTCGAGTAGAATACCACGTGCAGCAGCAGGTCGCCCAGCTCCTCGCGTATGCCGTCCATGTTGTGGTCGGCGATGGCGTCGACAAGTTCGTAGGTCTCTTCTATGGTGTTGTTGCGCAGCGATTCGAATGTCTGCTCGCGGTCCCACGGGCACTTGGCGCGCAACGTGTCCATTACCTCGAGCAGGCGCTCTGCGGCTTTGAGTTTATTGTCGTAGTTCATGTGAAAACGTAATTATCCGATTACAAAGTTACCATTTTTTCGACACGAAATGTTAACTTTGTAACAGATAAATTTGAAAATTATGATGATCAGGCATCTTTTGACGCTCGTTGCGACGCTGCTGCTTGTCGGTGGCCCCGCAGGCGCCGCGGCGCAGAATATCGTGCCCGCAGTCAGAGGCTATGAAAAAAGGAACGGAGTATTTACCATACTAACAACAACTAAGATTACACACTACCCTGAACTCCGTTCCTTGGCAAAGTACTTGGCGGAATCTCTTCCGCTCTCGCTTCGTGAATATAACGGAGAGTCGGGCGGCGATATTGTGTTGCGTCTGAATAAAAATTTGGCCGACGAGGAGTACCGTCTCAGCGTCACGCCCGAGGGCATTGTAATCGAGGGCGGAGCCTACGGCGGCGCCTTCAACGGTGTGGAGACCCTGCTGCAGCTGCTGCCCGCGAAGGTATATTCGGGCGATATGCCGCTGCCGGTGATGGTGGGGTGCTGCGAGGTGGAGGATGCCCCGCGCTTTACGTACCGCGGCTTCATGCTCGACGTATGCCGTACGTGGATGACGGCCGACGAGGTGAAGAGTTTCATCTCGGTGCTGGCGCACCACAAGATCAACAAACTCCACCTGCACCTGTCGGATGACGAGGGCTGGCGCGTGGAGATCCTCTCACACCCCGAGCTTGCCGAGGTCGGGGGTTTCCGCGGCGGTGACTCGCCCGTGGCGGCCATATACGGCAAGTGGGGCGAACGCTACGGCGGATACTATACCCAGCAGCAGCTGCGCGATATTGTAGACTATGCGGTCGTGCGCAACATCGAGATCATCCCCGAGATCGACCTTCCGGGCCACAGCCGCGACATGGCGCGCGTGATGCCGGAGGTGCTGTGCAACTATACCCCCTCGCTTGCCGCATCGGACGGTTACGACACGCGCAATGTTCTATGTGCGGCCAAGGAGTCGAACTATGCGCTGTTAAAGGATATTCTGGGTGAGATTGCCGCAATCTTCCCCTCGCGTTACCTCCATATCGGCGGCGACGAGGTCGACTTCTCGCAGTGGATGTCGTGTCCCGACTGCAAGGCCCTGATGCAGGCCCGCGGAATGACCGAAGGCGAGCAGCTGCAGGCATATTTCATGGGGCGCGTGGCCGCAATGGTGGAGGAGCTGGGCAAGGTGCCGGGCGTATGGAACGAGGCCGTTGCCGGCAGCCGCTTTACACGCAACTCGCAGGTCTACGGTTGGGAGAGCATCGCCGCGGCGCGCAAGGCCGCAGCCGAGGGATACCCTACGGTGGTGATGCCCGGACAATATTTCTACTTCGACATGCGCCAGAGCGCGCGTGAGGACGGACACATCTGGGCCGCGATATTCGACGCCCGCAAGTGCTATTCGTTCGACTTCGCCGCTCAGGGATTCACCCCCGAGGAGATGCGCAGCGTGCAGGGTGTCGAGGCGAGCTTCTTCAGCGAGGCATACATCTCGCACCGAGACATGAAGCCCGACTACCTCTATTACATGACCTATCCGCGTATCTGTTCTCTGAGCGAGATCGGGTGGTGCGGTGACGGCCGCGCGTGGGACGACTTCTACGGGCGTCTCACGGCGGGGCATTACAGCCGTCTGGCCGCCATGGGTGTCGGATTCCGCCTCTTCCCGCCGAAGGTGTCGTATGCCGACGGCCGTCTGACGGCATCGACCGACGACCATTCGCGTATCTATTATACGGTCGTAGGTGAAGAGAATGGTACGGAGCATGAATATACGGGCCCGATCACGACCGGCAAACCTCAGCTCTATGCCTTCCGCAGCCGCTTCGGTGAGGCCGTGAGTCCCGAGGCGGGTGTCGAGGCTCGTTTCCGCATGTCGCAACCGAAGGTTACGGTCACCTCGTCGATTCCGCCGAGTACGAAATATCCATACACCAATGCCGCCTCGTATGACGGCCGCATAGCCTACACGGGCCGTACGTGCCACAACGGCGACTGGGTGTTATATACCTTTGATGAACCCGTCCGCTGCCGCCGTATGGAGATACGCACGGGGTACATACAGCTGCCGCGCTGTATCTTCGAGCAGGGATACATGGAGGTGAGCGAGGACGGGGAGACCTTCCGCCGCGTGTGCGACCTGCAGAACGGCATAGGCGTGGTGGATGCCCCGCGCCATGCGATCAAGGCCGTGCGCATAGTCTCTACGAAGGATGGAAACGGCGCCGCATTCGTTACGCTTCAGTCGCCGTGGGTATATCCTGTGTTGGAATAGATCGAATAGCGTACAATACAAAAGGCCGCAACCAGAATCCGGGTTGCGGCCTTTTTGTTTGTTGCGCATGTGCGCTATGAGCGGATCTGGGCTCCGGCACGTGTTTCGAGCTGGCGGGCCAGATTGTTCATTGTCTTCTCGATGGTCTTGTCGTTGAGCGTCTGGGTCTTGTCCTCGAGCGTGAAGCTCAGGGCGTATGACTTCTTGCCCTCGGGCAGCTTGTCGCCCTCATATACGTCGAACAGAACCACGCGCTTGAGCAGTTTCTTCTCCGTAGCGAAGGCTATGTCACGCAGCTGCGAGAAGGTGACGCCCTTGTCTACGAGCAGCGCCAGATCGCGTTTCACCTCGGGGAACTTCGACAGCTCCTCGGCCGTGATGTGCTGCTTCGAGGCGAGGCGGATCAGATTGTCGAACTCGATTTCGGCGAAATATACCTCCTGCTTGATGTCGAACATGCGGCGCAGCTTGGGCGATACGACACCCATGCGTACGATCTCGCGCTTGCCGTGCGTGAGCGAGACGGCATCGGCGAAGAGGTCGCAATCCGTCGTTTCGCAATGCAGCGAGTAGATGTCCACGCCGAAGCGGCGCAGAAGCTTCTCGACGGCGGCGCGCAGCGTGTAGAACGACACGGGTGCGGGCTTGCAGTTCCATGACGGGGCGGCGTCGGCGCCCGTGACGGTGATGTCCATACGGTAACGCTCGCTGTAACGGTTGAGCGGGTTGTCGGTCTCGACGCTCTGGTCGTAGTAGTAGCAGTTGCCCACCTCGTAGAGTTTCAGATCGCCGTTGCGGTGGTTGATGTTGAGCTCCACGGCCTCGAGCGCATTGAACAGAAGCGTCTGACGCAATACGTTCAGGTCGGCGCTCAGGGGGTTGAGTATGCGCACGCATGCCGATGCCGGATATGATGTCAGCGCATCGTAGTAGGCGCCCTTGGTGAGCGAGTTGGACATGATCTCGGTGAAGCCGTTGGCCGAGAGGAAGTCCGACGCGATATTCACAAGACGGGTCTTGTCGGGCTTGGGTGCGTACGAGAGCGTAGAGCTTACGCGCTGCGGTATCTCGACGTTGTTGTAACCGTAGATACGCAGGATATCCTCTATGAGGTCGGCCTCGCGGCGTACGTCCACGCGGTACGGAGGTACGGCTACCGTCAGCGTGTCGTCCTTCTGCGCGAGGATCTTCACCTCCAGAGCGTCGAGGATCGTGCGTACGGTCTGTTCGGGTATATGCTTGCCCACGAGCGAGTCGATGCGCGTGAACGAGATGTCGAAGACGAAATCCTGTGCCGGCGTGGGGTTTATGTCGGTGATCTCACTCGAGATCTTGCCTCCGGCGAGCTCCTTCATGAGCAGGGCAGCACGCTTGAGGGCGTAGACCTGTATGTTGGGGTCGATGCCGCGCTCGAAACGGAACGAGGCGTCGGTATTCAGGCCGTGGCGCTTGGCCGACTTGCGGATTGAGACGGGGTTGAAGTATGCACTCTCGAGGAATACGTTCGTCGTGGTGTCGCTGATGCCCGAATCGAGGCCGCCGAAGACTCCTCCGATACACATCGGACGCACGGCCGAACATATCATGAGGTCCTCCGACGAGAGCTTGCGCTCCACGCCGTCGAGCGTGACGAAGGGCGTGCCCTCGGCGCAGTTGCGCACGACGACCTTATGTCCCTCGATCTTGTCGGCATCGAAGGCGTGCAGTGGTTGTCCCAGCTCGAAGAGGACGTAATTAGTTATGTCGACCAGATTGTTCTTGGGGTTGATGCCTGCGGCGCGCAGTTCGTTCTGCATCCACTCGGGCGAGGGGGCTATCTTGCACCCCGTGACCGTGAGGCCCGCATATCGGGGCGCTGCGGCACTGTTCTCGACGACGATCTCGATCGGCATGTCGTGGTTGTCGACAGCGAAGGCGTCCACCGAGGGGAGCTTGAGGCTCACCTGCTTGCCGCGGCTGCGGAGGTAGGCCGCCAGATCGCGCGCCACGCCTATGTGCGAGGCGGCGTCGATACGGTTGGGCGTGAGGCCTATGCCGATCAGATAGTCATCCTTGATATGGAGAAACTCGCGTGCCGGCATTCCCACCGTGGCATCTGCGGGCAGCTCCATGATGCCGGCATGGTCGGTGCCGATGCCGAGTTCGTCCTCGGCGCAGAGCATACCCATCGACTCGACGCCGCGGATCTTGCTGCGCTTGATCTTGAAGGGCTCGTCACCGCCGTTGGGGTAGAGCACCGAGCCGATGGTGGCGCAGAGAACCTTGAGCCCTTTGCGGCAGTTGGGGGCGCCGCAGACGATGCGCAGCGGAGCCTCGGCGCCGACGTCTACCGACGTGACGTGCAGGTGGTCGGAGTCGGGATGGTCTTCGCACTCGACAACCTCACCCACGACAACACCGGCCAAGCCGCCGCGTATGGTCTCCACCTTTCGGAAATCCTCCACCTCGAGGCCTATGTCGGTGAGTATTTTCGCCGTCTCTTCGGCCGAGATGTCGAGGTCGATATACTTTTTCAACCAGTTGAAAGATATCTCCATGATATATGTGTTTTTAGTTTTGTTTGCGCAAAATACGGACAAATATACGAAGATTTCACGTAATATGACTCTCCGCACGCCGAAATGTGAGCCGTCGGCCCCTTAAACCGGCAACCGCCGCATCCCGAAGGGTGCGGCGGTTATCCGTTTCCGACCTTTATGGTCTATTTTTCGCTTGTGAAGCGGTAGCTTCCCGAGCCGATCTCGATGACAAGGTCGTTGCCCTGCTCCTTGACCGAGTGTATGCCGTCGCCCGCCGTGGCCTTGACGCCGAAGGCTTTGGGTATGCGGAGCGTCGCGGTGGTATTGCACGGGACGGTAACGTTCCACTCGAAACTGCCGCCGTTGCGGCTCCAGTCGCTCACGATGGTGCCGTAAGAGGAGTCATGCGTGGCCTTCACGTGGTCGAGACCCTCGGGGAAGGCGGGTGACATGTCGATCTTCTTGAAGGCGCGGCTGCCCTCGGCGCACTTGATGCCCGCAAGATCCTCGTAATACCATATTATCAGGTCGCCGAGCAGCATGACGTGGTTGGCCGAGTTCATGGCCGGATCTGCCGTGTCGCCGTTCCAGAGTTCCCATATAGTCGTGGCATCCTTGGCGATCATGTATCCCCAGCTCGGGTAGTCCTCGTTGGTGGCTATGCGCAGCGCCAGATCCTTGCGTCCGTATTCGGTCAGGCCGCGCATGAGGTGCTGCACGCCCAGTACGCCCGTGCTGACGTGGCCGCCAAGCTCGACTTCGGTCTTGTTGACGATGTTGTCGAAGACGCGGCGCTCGTATCCCTCGGGCACAAGTCCCAGACGCAGCGAGAGAAGGTTGCCCGTCACCGTATTGTTGCCGTAGCGGGCCGTCTCACGATCGAAGAACTGCTCGTTGTATGCCTTCTTTATGCGCTCGGCCAGCTGCAGATATCCCTCCACGTCCTGCTCCTTGCCGCAGATACGGGCGAAGCGGGCCATGCGTTGCAGTATGTCGTAGAAGACGGTGGTGCTGAGGATCGGACCCGCGGTCTTGCGTGCGGGATCCTGAGAGTGTATTAGCGTCTGCGACTCGGGCGGCATGCACCAGTCGCCGTAGGTGTCGTTTACGATGACGTCGTTGCGCATCGAATGCTCGCAGGTGTACTCCACCCACTTCTTCATGGCGTCGTAGTGGCGCCGTATGGCGCGGTCGTCGCCGTAGTGGTAGTAGAGCATGTCGGCGCAGTAGAAGAAGGCCGAAGACCAAGTCACCTCGTTGTTGTAGAGAGTCCAGTAGCGGGGCGATACCGACGAGAGACATCCCTCGGGGCTGCTCGAGTCCTCGATGTCCTGCAGCCACTTGTCATATACCATGGCGTTCTTGAAGATGTAGGCCTCACCGTAAGAGCCCGTGGCGCGGTCGCCGAGCCAGCCCAAGCGTTCGTCGCGCTGCGGGCAGTCGGTCGGCATGCCGCGGTAGTTGCCGCGTATGCCCCAGTAGGCGTTACGGTGGATGCGGTCGAGCAGAGGTATAGAGCTCTCGAACGTGCCCGTCGTGGGCATGGCATCGTAGATGACGTAGCCCGTCATGTCGTCTGTCGAGGGTGTATAGTCCAGACCGTCGATCTCCACATAGCGGAAACCGTGGTAGGTGAATGTCGGATGCCACTCGAAGGCCCCGTCGCGGGCCGGTGTGTAGATGTCGGTGGCACGGGCCGAACGCAGGTTGGCCGTGTAGAGCGTCGAGTCGGGGTTGAGAATCTCCGCAAAGCGCATCGTCACGGGTTTGCCGGCGCGGCCGTTGAAGCTGACACCGAGCCAGCCCACCATGTTCTGTCCCATGTCGACGATGATCTTGCCGTCGGCGCGGGCCGTGACGCTCAGGGGCTTGATCTCATCCTGTATGGTGATGTTGGGGTTGGGCTGTGCGTGGAGCTTGCCTCCCGGATCCTTCATGCGGTCGGCCTGTTTCCATGCCGAGTCGTCGTACTGCGTGGTGCTCCATCCCGTCAGTTCGAGGCGGGCATCGTACTCCTCGCCGTCGAACTCGTTGTTGGCGACGATGGGGCCGCGCGAGGTGACGCGCCACGAGGTGTCGCTGACGACAGCCTCGGTGGTGCCGTCGGCATACTCGATCTCGAGCCGCGCCAGCAGCGACGGCAGCCCGAAGTGCATGAAGCCGCCCGCACGCATGGTGAAGTAGCGTCCGTTGCCGAGCATCACGCCCAGCACGTTGTCGCCCTTGTTGAGCATGTCGGTTACGTCATAGACGTTGTAATATACGCGTGTCGAATAGAGAGACGGGGTGGGGGAGAGGACGTCGTCGCTGATACGCTCGCCGTTGATGTACGACTCCGACGAGCCGAGACCGCTGATATATAGGACGGCGCGCTTGACCTTGCCTTCGACGTCAAATGTCTTGCGCAGGTAGCGAGCCGCAAGGCGCGTATTGCCCTGATCGGTCTCGCCCTTGTTCGACAGGGCATTCTCGCCGATCCACTCGGCCTGCCACTCCGCTGCGTCGAGAATACCCATCGACCAGTGGTTGATGTCGCTCCAGCGTCCCTGACCGAGATTCGTGTCCACCTTCACGCGCCAGAAATATTGTGTGCGTGAGCGGAGCGTCTGTCCCTCGTATTCGACGAGGATCGAGCGGTCGGAGATCACCTCGCCCGAGTCCCAGACGAGATTGCGGCCGCGCTTGAGGTCGGCCTCCGAGGTTGCGACCTGTATGCGGTATGCGGTTTGGGTGACGTCGCGGGCGTCCGACGCGATGGTCCACGAGAAGAGGGGACGAAGTGATTCGATACCCTCGGGATTGCTCTTCATATCGACGAGCAGACGCTCCGTACGTGCCGGTGCGGCCGCCGAGGCCGTAAGCCCCAATCCCAGAAACGAGAGTACGACGAACAGCAGAATTTGTTTTTTCATCATGTTGCGTGTTTTTATGTTCAGGTTGGTACTGTTCACAAAAATACGCAAATAATTCTGTTCGCCGGCTGTCTGAAATGATTTTGATTGTCGAAAAAATGACGGTACGCAAAACCTCTTGGCGGCGTTCCCCATGCTGTCAGCGGCTGCCGAAGTAGAGGAAGACCATGCCGATGATTATGAGTGCCAGATCGAGTGCCTTGGCCTTGAGGTTGCGCTCGCGGAAGAGCAGCGCGCCGCAGGCGAACGACACGACCACCGAGCCGCGGCGGATCATAGAGACGACCGATATCATGGCATCCGTATCGCTCAGGGCCACGAAGTAGGCCATGTCGGCGGCCGTGAGCAGGATCGAGATCATGGGTATGGCCCATGACCAGTGGAAGCGCGCGGCGGAACGGCTGTCGAAAAGGCGCATGAGGATCATGACGACGATCATGATGATGGTCTGGTAGAGGTTGTACCACCCCTGCACGAAGATGGGCTCGAGGCGCTGCATGAGATAGCGGTCATAGAGTCCGCTGGCGGCGCCGAGCAGTGCGGCGGCGGCAACGCACACGATCCAGACGTTATGGCCGAAGTCGATACCCTCGCGTCGTCCGGCGCGGCTGAGCATGAAGAGTGAAAAGACGGCCAGCCCGACACCGATCCATTGCAGGGCGTTGAGACGCTCGCCGAAGATCAGAAGAGCCCCGATGAGCACCATCACTGGACGTGTGGCGTTGATGGGGCCGACGATGGTGATGGGCAGGTGCTTGATGCCGTAATATCCGAATGCCCACGACGAGAGTACTATCACGGCCTTCAATGCCACGAGTATATGGTCATGTGCCGTACCGAGGGGTATGCGGTATGCCGTGACGTCGAACCATCCGCCGCCGCTGAGCGTGGAGACGATCGAGGGCAGGAATATGAGCGACGAGAAGAATGTATTGAGCAGCAGCACCGCCGGTACGGAGTTGTCGCGCAGGGCCTGTTTCTTGGCCACGTCGTAGAATCCCAGCAGCAGGGCCGAGAGAAATGCGAGTATCAACCACATGGTGAGGAGCTTTTACGTTGGGGCTATGCGGTGAGCATGCCGACGATGAGGCATGCGGCGAGCAGCGTGCTGGCCAGACCGTTGAGCGTACCGAAGGCTATGCCGATGTTCTTCTGGTGTCCGGGTGTTACGAGTATGTGCTCGGCGACGAGCAGGGCGGTGAATATGGCCGTGCCGCCCCACGTCCAAACGCTCGCGGGCAGCATCGCCACGAACCACGCGAGGGCCGCGATGCTCACCGCGTGCAGGCCGATGCTTATGTTGAGGGCCGTGCTGACGGAGAAGCGTGCCGGTATCGAGTGCAGGCCGTGCGCGCGGTCGAAGTCGCGGTCCTGAAGCGCATATATTATGTCGAAGCCGCCGCACCACGTCAGCACCAGCAGCGCCAGCACGCACGGCGCCAGAGCGAAGCGGCCCGTGACGGCGATGTATGCGCCGACGGGGGCTATGGCGAGCGAGAGTCCGAGTACGAGGTGCGACAGTGATGTAAAGCGCTTGCAGTAGCTGTACGACATGATCACGATGAGCGCCACGGGTGAGAGTGCCGCCGTCAGGCTGTTTATCGATGCGGCCGCGGCGATGAACAGCGCGGCGTTGATTATGACGAACCACAGTGCGGCGCGTGCCGAGATGCGCCCTGCGGGGATCTCGCGGTCGGCCGTGCGGGGATTCTCGGCATCGATGCGGCGGTCGGCCCAGCGGTTGAAGCCCATGGCCACGTTGCGGGCGAAGACCATGCACAGGACCACTTTCACCAGCAGCGACAGCCACCACACCGGCGCGGAGTTCTCGACGCCGAAGCCGATGTCGCGCAGGGCGTAGACGAACGATGTAAGGGCGAATGGCATGGCGAAGATCGTATGTGAGAACCTCACCAGATGTGCATATTTCGATATGGGATTCATGGCTTGTGATGTATGAGAACTATATTTGCGGCTGCAAAGATACGAAAAGATACGCAAAGCGGGGCGCAGGGGCAAATCGAAAACACTGTTTTCGGGTCGGGCAGGGGCGTGTATGTCGTGTCTCTTCGTAATTCGGGGCGGATCTGTCGGCAGTCAGCCATATTTTCATCGGTGAAAATGTCCGGTTGGTGATTGAATACCCGACGTTCGTTGAAAATATTTTGAAACGGCTGCCGAGGGAGATATTTTTGCCGAAAACCGTGTGAGAAAATTTTTATTGCTTAATAAATTATATTGTTATGAAACGATTGCTTACAATCATGGTGACGGCTCTGGCAGCCGTATCGCTGGTATCGTGCGGCAAGAAGGATGCCCCGACGCCGGCCGGGCCGACGATTGCACTCGAGGGCCTCGATATTACACAGGTGCATGAGATCACGGGCGAACCCATGACCGTCAAGGTGAATGTCAAGGCCGACGCCGGCATCAAGACCTTCGCCATCCGCATCACCTCGCCGCTGCTCACCGAGGAGCTTCTTTCGGGTATCGGCCTCTCGGCCGAGATGGAGCTGACGGCACCCGCGAACGATGACATGTCGGCTGCCCTCGCATCGCTCGGCTTCCCTGTCGGAGCCGACGTGACGGGCGCAAAGCAGCTCTCGTTCGACATCTCGTCGTTCGTGCCCCTGATCAAGCAGCTCTACAACGGCCACGAACGCGATTCGAACCACAATTTCGAGCTTACGGTGACCGACGCCGCGAACCAGATGGCGCGCGAGACGCTCAAGTTCCATATCTCGGGAGCCGAGCCGTCGGTCGTATATAACAACGACGCCAATCTGTGGCTCAACACCGCAACCCTTACGGCCGAGGTGCCCGACGGCGGAAATGTAGCCATCGAGTATCGCCGTGCGGGAGAACAGACGTGGCAGACGGCAACGGTGACCGATGCCGGCAACGGGTTCTATAAGGGCACCATCGCCCCCGAGTGGATGTCGGACGATGCCGCGGGCGTATGGCAGATGGACGGCATGACGGGCGTATTCGCCGGTCAGAAGTACGAGTGCCGCGTAACGGTTGGCGGCGAGGAGGTTGCAACCTCGACCTTCGAGACTGCCGCCGGTGACGTGATCCCCAACGGCGACATGCAGGCGTGGAGCCAGTATGTAGGTTACGGTTCTGCGGGCAGTGCCGTGTACTATCCCAACGCGTCGGCCGACGAGGCCTTCTGGAGCAACGGCAACAACGCCTTCACGCAGACGCTCTGCACCCCTTATACCGAGCAGGGCAGCGACAACACCTCTGCACTGCTTAAGGGCAAGAGCACATTCGGCATCTTTGCCGCGGGCAATCTCTTCACGGGAGCGTTCCGTATGAGCGGCATCGCCGGTTATGCCGACTTCGGTCAGAAATATACCTTCACGGCACGTCCCCGTGCGCTGCGCCTGCGTTACAAGGCCAACGTGGGCAATATCACTTCGCTCGGACTTAAGCAGGGCGAACTTACTACGGACGATGTGGATCCCGCATCAATATATGTCTGCATAACCGACTGGACGGCACGTCACTCGGTACATTCGGGTCTCGGCGTCACGGTCGATCAGATCAACCCCTTCGACCCCATTACCGATGCCTCGACCGACGAGGGCCCCGTGATTGCGTTCGGCACGTCGACCATAGAGGAGAACAGCAACGGCTGGATCGAGAAGACGATTCACCTCATATACCGTGACACGGAGAAGCGTCCCGCCGCCGGCAACTACTCGCTCGTCATATCATTCGCCTCGAGCAAGTACGGCGACTACCTCTGCGGCAATCCCGACAACGAACTTTATATCGACGATATAGAGTGGGTTTATTAGAATTGTATAGAGTTTTTGCGTGGGCCGTCCGCTTTGCGGGCGGCCTTTTTTGAGGGGACGGCTGCGGATATCACTTGCGCAAAGAGACCGCGGAGTGCTTTTTCGGTGCAAAATGCCGCTGTCATCACGTTTTTTGCGTATCTTTGCACACACTATGCACACAACGCGGACTTGGAATGAAAAACATACGCAACTTTTGTATCATAGCTCATATCGATCACGGTAAATCGACTCTGGCCGACCGCCTGCTCGAAAAGACCAATACGCTCAACCAGCGCGAAATGCAGAATCAGGTGCTGGACGACATGGACCTCGAGCGCGAGAAGGGCATCACCATCAAGAGCCACGCCATACAGATGGAGTACCGCGCCCGCGACGGCCAGATGTACGTCCTGAACCTGATCGACACGCCGGGACATGTCGATTTCTCGTATGAGGTGTCGCGTGCCATCGCTTCGTGCGAGGGGGCGCTGCTCGTGGTGGACGCCACGCAGGGTATTCAGGCGCAGACCATATCGAACCTCTATCTGGCCATAGGACACGATCTGGAGATCATCCCCGTGCTGAACAAGATAGATGTCGAGTCGGCCATGATCGACGAGGTGAAGGATCAGGTCATCGACCTCATAGGCTGTCGTGAGGAGGATATACTGCTCGCCTCGGGTAAGACGGGACAGGGCGTCGAGGAGCTGCTCGAGGCCATTGTGGCGCGCATACCGGCTCCGAAGGGAGACGATAACGCCCCCCTGCAGGCCCTGATCTTCGACTCGGTGTTCAACCCCTTCCGTGGCATCATAGCCTACTACCGCATCTTCAACGGCACGTTGCGCAAGGGCGAGCATGTCAAGTTCTTCAATACGGGCAGCGACTACGAGGCCGACGAGATCGGCGTTCTGAAGCTCAAGCTGCAGCCGCGCGAGGAGCTGCGTGCGGGCGACGTGGGATATATATGTTCGGGTATCAAGACCTCGACCGACGTCAAGGTGGGCGATACGATCACCTCGGTGGAGCGACCCTGCAACGAGGCCATTGCCGGCTTCGAGGATGTCAAGCCGATGGTCTTCGCGGGCGTATATCCCGTCGAGGCCGACCAGTACGAGGATCTGCGCGCCTCGCTCGAGAAGTTGCAGCTCAACGACGCCTCGCTGACGTTCGAACCCGAGAGCTCGCTCGCATTGGGATTCGGTTTTCGCTGCGGTTTCCTAGGCCTGCTGCACATGGAGATCATACAGGAGCGTCTCTACCGCGAGTTCGACATGGATGTCATCACCACCGTTCCCAACGTCTCGTACCGCATAACCACTACGTCGGGCGAGGTGCTCGAGGTGCACAACCCTTCGGGTCTGCCCGAGATAACGAAGGTGGCGAAGATCGAGGAGCCGTATATCCTCGCCCAGATAATAACGAAGGCCGACTTCATGGGCCCCGTGATAAAGCTCTGCATCGACAAGCGCGGCGTGATGAAGAACCAGACGTTCATCACGCAGGACCGCGTCGAGATAAATTTCGACATGCCATTGTCGGAGATCGTATTCGACTTCTACGACAAGCTGAAGAGCATATCGAAGGGATATGCGTCGTTCGATTACCACCGCACGGGCTACGAGCCGAGCCGTCTGGCGAAGCTCGACATCCTGCTTAACGGCGAGCCCGTCGACGCCCTCTCGTCGCTCATATATGCCGACCACGCCTATGACTTCGGCCGCAAGATGTGCGAGAAACTCAAGGAGCTGATTCCGCGCCAGCAGTTTGACATAGCCATACAGGCCGCCATCGGTGCCAAGATCATCGCCCGCGAGACTGTGAAGGCCGTGCGTAAGGATGTGACGGCGAAGTGCTACGGCGGCGACATATCGCGTAAGCGCAAACTGCTCGAAAAGCAGAAGGCCGGTAAGAAACGTATGCGTCAGGTGGGGCAGGTACAGGTGCCGCAGTCGGCATTCCTCGCCGTGCTGAAGATGGATTGACGGGGACCTGCACACGCCGTTTGCTATATATACCCTCGTTGTTATATATACCCTCGTCTGCCGGCGCCTTGTGCGCCTGCAGTATCGGTTATATATGCCATAGTCATTCAGACCATTGACCGTCTGCGCGCTTGGCATCTGCGTCATGGCTACCTGCTCCATTGGCCATATTCGGCTTTGTGTCTATCTATTTGTGACTCACACTATTGGCCATCCACGTCTTTGGTCGCTTGCGTCATTAGCCCCTCTCCTCGCCAGCCGCAGCGGCCGGACGGGCTTTATTATGTATGCGAAGGGTGCTGATGACGGTAACGGAGAATGAAAAAAATGTGATGCCGTTTCGGCATTAAGCTAATTTTTGTATATTTGCAGTCGGGTAGTGCGCTGACACCTTTGGTGCGCCGACGCTGTCCGATGTATGCGGTAGTAGCTCAGTTGGTAGAGCATTGGCTTCCCAAGCCAAGGGTCACGGGTTCGAGTCCCGCTTACCGCTCACCATATTTCGCGCGAACGGACCTTTTCGATGTAGAGAGGGTCCGTTTCTTATTTTTTGTAAAACTCCGGTAACCCTTTTATCCCCGTAATTTGAATTTACATGCGTTGTTCCTGTTTATGGCCTCGTGTCCGTATAATAAAATCCTGAACGTGAAATAACTCCGTAACCCTCCGTGCGTAAGTGTATAGGGGTTTGTCAAAGTCGATCTTGTTACGTATTTCATACTCCGGATGGCAAATTGCGCGGCTTGTAGATGTATGGAAAAATAAACAAATTTTTTTAATATATTCCATAAGGTCACGTACTTGTAATAAAATGCTGTTTTGTGTTGTTAATGATCTTATTATTTCGTACATTTGCGGCGTACTATCCCTGCTTCCGAGTGCCGTCGGGTAAGAAATACAGGTCGGCATTCGAGTGATATCCGGAACCGAAATTTTTCGGAAGTTGTGCAGGTGTAGTGGTATAACTATCTGATTTATACGCACATTTATTCATTGTGCTGAGGAGAAGATATGCAATGACCGGAAGGAGTGAGCCATCGCCCGCATCGGGGACCGCAAATAGAATGGGCGCAGAAACCGAGCAGATTCGCTGGTATGTAATGACGGGTTACGCGCTCGACAAAAGACGTGGCATGTCTATCGCGGCACAGGTTGAAAAATACAACGCGGAGCATGGTTCCGGCCTCGAGGTATTTGCCCCGACATTCGTCAAGGTTTACAACGAAGCAAAGTCTCCGCGTCGCAGGATGCTGCCGCTGGCGTGCCAATATTTCTTTATCCGCGGGCGGCTGTCTCAGGTGAAGGATTTCCGGTCGCGCAACAAAGGGTATAATCTGGTATACGACAGGGCTGACAAAGAGTCCGAAACGTCATACCTGCACCTGTCGGACGAGGATATGTCGGCCTTCAGGTCGATGGCTCTGGCATACAAATACAACATGCCGTGTTTCAGCCCTTCGGAAGTGGACTTGGTGGCGTGCGACAAGGTACGTATCGTTGGCGGCGAGTTCGCGGGTGTGGAGGGCTACCTCGTAAGCCAGCAGGGGCGTGACGGCGGCCGTGTCATAATCAAGGTTGGAGAACTTATGGCAGTGCAGACGCTCGATATAAATCCCAAGTATATCAGCGTATTGTCCTTTGCCAAGGGTAGCCGACGCATGTACGACAAGATTGACAGTTACGAGTCCAAATTGCGGCGGGCGATGGACTATTACAGACGCAACGGAGAGCTCGACGTGACGAACGCGGCAGCCGTAAGCTACTTCATCACGCGCTTCGGCCTTGCCGAGATCCCGACGGCGAAGATGCGTGCCAAGGTGTCGGCACTGCTTGCGGCCAGCTATTACCTGATGGGAGACAAGGAGAGGTATGAGGCGGCCAAATGCGATTGCGAAGAGGAAGCGGATATTGTTAAGGCCAATACCATTACTTGTATTTTGAATCGTTAATATTATTAGTAGCTGGTATCTATAAATCTATATAGAATAGGTTAGTAAGATATAGAATGGGTTTATTTTATGCCTGAATCGTTAAAAAATAAAACTGTAAAGGGCACTATATGGAGTATGGTGGAGCGATTTTCTGTGCAAGGAGTGTCTTTTGTGGTTATGGTTATAATGGCCAGAATATTAACTCCTACTGATTATGGCTTGGTGGGAATGTTAACAATATTTATAGCCATATCGCAATCATTGATTGATAGTGGGTTTTCACAGGCATTGATTAGAAAACAAAATCGAAGTCAAGTAGATTGCTCAACCGTTTTTTATTTCAATATAGTTGTAGGTGTCGTCATTTATATACTATTGTATATATGTGCTCCGTTAATAGCTCGGTTTTACGAAGAACCTATTTTGTCATCCATTACTAGATTAATATCGCTGAGTGTCGTTATAAATTCATTTGTAGTTGTTCAGCGGGCACTTTTAACTGAACGTCTTGATTTTAAAACACAGGCTAAAGCATCATTATCAGCTTCGGTTATTTCCGGAGTCGTGGGAATATCAATGGCAAAATGTGGTTTCGGAGTTTGGGCAATTGTGATATATCAACTAATCAATCTTTCTGTAAATGCTGGATTATTATGGGTATTGTCGCATTGGCGTCCGTCATTACAATTTTCTTGGCCTTCTTTTATAGAAATGTTCGGTTTTGGCTCGAAGCTCGCAGTCTCCGGTATAATAGATACCATTTATAAGAATTTATATTTGATAGTAATAGGAAAAATATTCAAGGCGGCTGATCTTGGATATTACACGCGAGCTCAGCAATTTGCAGATTTCCCGTCGTCTAATTTTACAGGTATCATCCAGCGAGTAACTTTTCCTGTATTGTGTTCGATACAGGATGATGATGAACGATTGTGTGGCGTGTATCGTCGTTTTTTAAAATTGTCAGCCTTTGTTATATTTCCTTTTATGATGGGATTAGTGGCTGTGGCTCATCCGTTGGTCATATTATTGCTTAAGGAACAATGGGATTTTACTGCAGTCTTGTTGCAAATATTATGTTTTTCTATGATGTGGTACCCTATACATTCTATAAATTTGAATCTTTTACAAGTAAAAGGTCGCAGTGATCTCTTTTTGAAATTGGAGATATATAAGAAACTTATTGGTGTTGGAATATTATGTGTCACTATACCGATTGGGCTGATAGCCATGTGTATCGGTAGTGTCATATCTTCTGTTATAGCGTTGGTAATAAATACATATTATACTGAGCGTTTAATAGGGCTTGGTTTTATTAAGCAGATGAAGGATCTTTTCCCGTCAATGGCGTACTCTTTTTCCATGCTTGCTGTTGTTTATTGTGTGACTGAATTTTTTAATGATAATTTACAAAAGGTCATTGTTGGAGTTGTTGTGGGTATCTTATATTATATATTTATAAGTATTATTACGCATTCTACTGAACTTAAGGATTTACTATCTTTGATACATCTAAAAGTAAAATAAACAATGGGGAAAACTATTACAGTTACGTCACCGCTACTTCCACCGTTGGAGGAATTGAATACATATTTGCGGGATATATGGGATCGTAAATGGATTACGAACAATGGGTATTATCATCAAGAACTAGAAAAAGCCTTGTGCGAATATTTGGGTGTTGCTTACATTAGTGTGTTTACCAACGGGACACTCCCTCTGATAACAGCTTTACAAGCATTGCGCATTACTGGTGAAGTTATAACTACTCCATACAGTTTTGTGGCTACGACGCATTCTTTGTGGTGGAATGGCATTAAACCAGTTTTTGTCGATGTTGATCCTGCTACGGGGAATCTTGATCCAAATAAGATAGAGGCTGCTATAACGCCAAAAACTACAGCAATTATGCCTGTGCATGTTTATGGTAACCCATGTGATACAGATCGTATTCAATCAATAGCTGATAAATATGGCTTAAAAGTGATCTATGACGCAGCGCATGCTTTCGGTGTAAAGGTAAATGGTGAATCAATTCTTAATGCCGGGGATATGAGTACCTTGAGTTTCCATGCAACCAAAACCTATAATACAGTTGAGGGTGGAGCTTTGATTTGCCACGATGCCAAGACAAAGCAGCGTATAGATTATTTGAAGAATTTTGGCTTTGCAGGAGAAACGGAGGTTGTTGCGCCGGGTATTAATTCCAAAATGGATGAGATACGTGCCGCATACGGATTGATTAACCTTAAATATGTAGATGCTGCAATTGAAGCAAGACATAAAGTAGCAGTTCGTTATCGAGAGGCGTTAAGAGGAGTTCGAGGAATCAGTTTCTTTGATGATATAGATGGTGTGAAACACAATTACTCATATTTTCCTATTTTTATTGATGCCGAAGAGTATGGTATGACGCGAGACGAATTGTATTTTAAAATGAAGAATGCCGGTATTCTTGGTCGACGTTATTTCTATCCTTTGATAAGTGAGTTCAGTACCTATAGGGGGCTCCCATCGGCCGGTCCAGATAACTTACCTGTGGCAACGCGTATGGCTAATGAAGTAATTTGTTTGCCGATGCATCATTGTTTATCTGATGAAGATATTGAAAGAATTTTAGCTCAAGTAATATGATGATAGACCTGACTCCATTATATTTAAGGACTATTTTTTGGACTAAGGATTTTTTTAACGGAAGCCGTATTATTAAACCGTATAAAGAAATAAAATGGATCAATGAGCACAATATATCTGACTGTCGTGCTTTGTTGGACCAAAAGTTATGTCATATACTGGAGTATGCTCATGAAAATTCTGAGTTCTATAGAAAGTATGATACATTGGATTTAAGTGATTATCCTGTAGTGGATAAAATGACGCTTATTCAGAATTATGATAAGGTTGTAGTGGAAGAACATAAAATTCCAGGACAAATAGGCCCTATTCATATTCAAACAACTTCAGGTTCAACAGGAACCCCTTTTGCAATTCCTCAAGATACATTAAAGCGAGAACGGAGAATTGCAGAACTTAAATATTATGGAAAAGTTGTCGGATATAGGAGTCATGAGAAACTGATACACTTGAGAGCATGGAATAGGTGGCAGAATAAAACAAGCAAACAGATTCGTCGGGAAAATATAATTCCATTTGATATTTCTGATATGAGTGATATTCGTTTGACGGAATTATGTCGTTTAATAAATGATACAAAGGCCGTCTGCTTGCGAGGTTATGCGTCTTCGTTTGATTTGTTGGCGAATTATATTAAGCGACATCCAATTAAGTTGCCATCTTTGAAATTATTAATAGCAGGATCAGAGACATTACAAGATGATGTCCGAAAGAAGGTGAAGGAATATATCGGCTGTGAGATAATATCTCAATATGCGAATGAGGAATGTGGAATAATAGCTCAGGAACAGCCGCCCACTATGGAGTCGGATAATGTAATGTATCTAAATTATGCAGGATATTATATAGAGTTTCTCAAATTGGATAGTGATAAACCCGCAGAGATTGGTGAGTTAGGGCGAATTGTGTTGACAGATTATCATAACCATGCTTTCCCCATTATAAGATATGATACAGGAGATGTGGGCGTGAAGTTACCAGCTAATGAGAAAAGCAATGGCTTCCCTATTCTAGGTAAATTGTATGGTCGACGTCTTGATGTGTGTTATAGCGCCGATAACCACCCGATTTCCCCACTTGCGATCGGTCGTGTTTTGAAACATTTTAATGAAATCATGCAGTGGCAGTTTATTCAAAAAGGAGATAAACAATATCTGCTGAAGTTGTGCATGAGGGATAGGAATATTTCGTTAAATTATATAAATGAAATTATATTAGCTTTAAAAGAGCCCATAGGCATAGACTCTAATATAAGGGTGGAGTTAGTTGACGAGGTTCCGATTCTGGCTTCAGGGAAACGTAAACCAATCATAAATGAATGGAAAAATGGACAATCGTGAGATTTATGTATTGGGAATTGGTCATAATAGTCCTGTTTTTATAGATTTAGCAGAGGCTTGTGGATATGAGGTAAAAGGGTTGTATCATTATAATGGTGATAGAACAGGGGAATTTGATCATGGTTTTGAAATTCTGGGTTCATTTGACGATTTATGTGAAGGCGGAAACATAAGTGGCCGTAATTTTCCTTTGTCCATGGGTGATAACAATATTCGAGCAAATATATGCGACAGAATATTGAGTCATGGTGGCGTTATTCCGTCTTTGATACACCCAAGTGCTGTAATCTCAAGATTTGCTAAGATCTCCAATGCCGGCGTTTATATTTCTCCATTTTCTTATGTGCAGGCCGATTCGGAAGTTTGTGAAAATACAATTATTTTATCAGGTGTTAATATATCGCACAATAACAAGATCGGTAGAAATTGCTTTATAGCCGGAGGTGCAACAATTGGAGCATATACCACAGTAGAAGATTTTGTCTTTGTCGGGCAGGGTGCTTTATCTATATCTGGTAAAGTTAATGTAATAGGTCATCACTCTTATATAGGAGCAAGAAGTCTTATTACGCATGATGTGCCTGCCGGAGTCATTGTGGCTGGAACGCCGGCAAAGATCATTAAAAATATTCAGATATAATATGAGTCAAGATATATTGGTTAGTATTTCTTGTTTGACATATAATCACTTTCCTTATATTCGTCAGTGTTTGAACGGGTTCATTATGCAGCGAACAACATTTGCTTTTGAGGTTCTGATACATGATGACGCATCTACTGATGGTACAGCTGAGATTATTAGAGAATACGAACTAAGGTATCCGAATATTGTAAAGCCTATATATCAAATCGAAAATCAGTATAGTAAGGGTGTCAAGGTGCAACGAGTCTATAATTACCCAAGGGCTAAGGGTAAATATATTGCCTTTTGTGAGGGCGATGACTATTGGAGTGATCCATATAAATTGCAGAAGCAGGTAGATATATTAGAAAATAATCCTAATGCAACTTTCGTATATACAAATTTTCAGACGATAGAGGAAAATGGCGATTACATAATTCGGCCTGTTTATGAGGATTATGCCAGAAACTCATTTAGTGGAGATATATTTGGACGTCTCATCAGAGGTAATTTTATATTGACACTTACTACATGCTTTAGAAAAGATATTTTGTTTTGTGACGAGCTTGTAAAGGCTCCGGTAAGTTTGGATTATTTATGGTTTTTGATAGCATCTTCAAAAGGTCCTGTGTATTATATTCCTGATAAGACCGGTTGTTATAGATTGCAACCTAATGGGCTAACATCATTGATGCCTCAAAAAATAAGTAAAATGACATTGGAGGTATTCAAATATGTATCTCGATTGTATTTAAATAAGCAGATAAGAAAACGAAATTTTAAAGATGATTTTAGTATTAAAACTTTCATTTTACGTAGAGCTATTGGCTTATATCTAGATAATGATAAGAATCTTTGGTATGAAATAGTATATCATCATAGGTTGTTATTACCATATATTGTTCCGGCAGTAATAGAGATTCTAATTTGCAGGATAAGACGTAAATAATAGGGCTCAGACATGATTGCTATACCCAGAATTGTATTTAAGATTGCAGTACTTATAAGTTTATTTCTGTATTTTTTCCCGTTTCAGCTTAAAATATTGCCATTATCTAATGCCCGTATATTGCAGATTCTGGGTGCAGTCTGTTTATTTGTGTATATTATATATAAGAGGAAATTATCTAAACGAATATTATATTATGCAGCTATAGGCATTTTCATATTCATGATTGGGGTTGTTTCCACGTCGATTGTGAACCACTCTATGCAGTTCGATTTTGCATTAACAAAAGGCTTATATATAATATTCTACTCGTTTGAGATGTTTTTTATAGTTAGCCTTATGAAATGTGCATATAAACCATTTACTATTACTAAGGCATTAGAAGTCGTAATATGGGTTACATTAATTCAGGCGATTATTTCTTTGGTGTTTTTTTGTTGGCCCAATTCACTTGATGCATATAATAGTTTGATTGTAATTGATGATGATTATACGGAAAAAATCGAAGGGTTAAACGCTTTCCGGTTAACGGGAATTGGATCCGTGCAATTCGCAAATTCTGCCGTGCATTATGGTATTGCATTATGGGTATTGATATTGTTGTATATCTGTCCTGGTTCAATATTTTATAAGAATGGTTATGTTTTCAGTTGTGTAGCACCTTTATTCTGCATATGTGGAATCTTATCTGCCAGAACCTTCTTTATATTTCTGCTTCTTACTATGGTATATATAGTATATATTGTTGGAATAAGAAGGATAGGTTCTTGTATCAGCATAATAACAAAGCTATTAGTTCCAATAATTTTTGTCGGAGCTATTTTGGTAACATATTTAATAGCGAAGGATATGGATGCTGTGGTCGATTGGTCGATGGAGTTATTTGTAAATATGAAGGACGATGGTTCTATAGAGACTTCATCTACAAATGATCTAAAGGATATGTATATCCTTCCGACAAGCACAAAAACCTGGGTTATAGGGGATGGTCGGAGTCAAAATAATAAGGGATTCTATATGAATACTGATGTCGGATATGTCCGTAGCTTGTTTTATTGGGGTATAATAGGTAGTATTGCTTATTTCATTGGGCAAATATTGTATTGTGATATATTAAAGAAACATATGCGTAATAGCCTTGTGGCGAAGTTGGCAAATATGATTTTGATATGGTGTTTTATATATAATCTAAAAGAGTTTTGGGCGGTAGAACCCTATTGGGTCTTTTTGTTGTTTTTGTCTGTGTTCGCTATTAATAATACTGCTTGTCATTAGTGTCCAATAAAAATGGACGAGTTAAAAATTTAATCAAATAGTCCTTCAA
>URBK01000007.1 GCA_900546065.1 uncultured Alistipes sp. | reverse complement strand
CGCCTCTTTTATGCTTGGTTGGGAATGTAAAGTCATTGTTTGCGGCCGATATAGTCGGCCAGCGCGTCGACATACTCGGCAAAGGCGGCGCTACCCTCGGCCGTGACGGCGCATGTGGTGCAGGGCATACGTCCCTTGAAGCCTTTGCTCACGGTGATGTATCCCGCTTTCTGCAGTTTGTCGATCTGTACGCTGAGGTTGCCGGCCGTGGCCCCCGTCCGCTCGCGCAGGTAGACGAAGTCGGCACTCTCGACCGAGATTAGGATCGACATCACGGCCAGACGCAGTTCGGAGTGCAGCAGCGGATTCAGTTCCCGGAACATTGGCGGTTGGTTTTGCGGTTGAGTATGTGTCCCGGTATTACCATGAAGACGAAGAACTGTGCGGCGAAGACGAGGTTGTTGACGCTGTGCCAGCGTATTACGTCGGCAGCGGCGTCGGAGGGTATCTCGCCGAAGAAGGTGTTGCGCAGCGGATATATCAGTGCCGAGAGCGTGAAGAGGAACCCTGCGGCGGTAGTCGTCGTGTCGCGTATGATCCGTCCCGTGATTGTGGTGCCTATGCCTATGAGCACAACTACCGAGAAGAGCATCGATACATGGTAGAACAGCGACAGGGGTACGGCCACTGTGAGGATCGAGATGCTGCATACCGCCCATACGGCCGAGACCGTTCGGTCGAGGTAATTCTTTGCGCCCGTGTCGCGGCGGCCGAGGATGAGCATCCCGATGATGCCGATTACGGGGATTGCCCACCATGCCCACAGCCACGGCGCGGGATCGGTGAAGGTGCTCTGGACGAAATATTCGAATATGGCTACGGCTACGGTCGCATAGCCCCAGATGAGAAATGGCGTGCCCGAGTTGCGCACAAGGCGCGTGCGCGTCTCGCTTATCATGCGGGTTATAAGTTCGAGGCTCTGCTGCTCGGTAAGTGTATTGTTGTCGTTCATTATAGACTCTTTTTTTGTGGATTATTGTTGCCGGTGAGCGCACTTTTGCGGCTGTGCATTATGTGTCCCGGTATTATGAACATGATGGCGGCTGTGAGGGCAAACCATGCTTCGTATGAGGCGACGCGAATGGCAGGGGTTGCATCCTCTGTTCCGAAAAGGGCTGCCGTCGGGTGGAGATATTTGTATATGGGGAACAGTGTGGCGGCAAGTGCTGCGGCAACGCCTGCTGCGACGACTGCCTTCTCGCGTGTTATGATGCCCGTTACTATGGCGGCAACGGCGAGCAGCAGGGCAACGGTGAAGAAGTGTGCGGTCAGGGTGAATATAACTGCGGCGATGATGCCGACGACCCACCACAGAGCTTTCAGTATGCGGTTCGATGGATAGTCCGAAGGCTTGCGGCGAGAGAGAATCCGCGTGCCGATGATTCCCGCAACGGGTACAGCTATCCATATCATCGTCGTTGCAGGTGTTGCGGCATGCAGTGTTACTATTGCCGCAGCGGCCGCTGTCAGGGTGAGAGTGTATCCCCACAGGAGCATGTGCGCGCCAGTATTTACCTCCATTCGGGCCCGTGTGTCGTTGATGGCCGAAGTGATGATGCCGATGCTTCGCTTTTGGTCGAGTTCAGGTGCGTTGTTTCCCATACGGTTGCAAATTTACTATGTTTTTACGGTTTGAGGAAGACTTTTTACGTGTCGGGTGTGGTTAAGGTATCATGCCGCGCGCAAGAGAGTCCACGTGCGAGACAAACTCGTCGGGATGGAGTGTCGCGGCGTCGATGTGTACGCCGTCGTATGTCCAGAACGATTTGCTGCCCTCGAAGTTGTCGTACATGCTGCGGGCATCGGAGTAGGGTATGTGGTCATCCTTCGAGTGTATGAAGAGAACTTTTGTGTTATTCAGCCGCCGAAGTGCCTCTTTGGCGCTGTACGGGTCGTGCATGAATTGCTCGATGTATGGGTGGACCTCCATCGGGGCAAACAGCAGCGCCAGCGATTTGAACGAGGGGCTGCCGCCGTCGAGTATCAGTCCTGCGACACGGCCGTCGTTCTCGGCGGCGATCTCGGCGGCAACCTGTGTCCCGATGCTGCGGCCGTAAAGTATTACCGGTATTGTCGGGGAGGTGTCGGCCATCGTGCGGCGGAAATGCTCGCGTGCCGCTTCGCATATCGCCTCGTGCGCAGGCGTGCCCGCCGAGCGGCCGAATCCCGGGTAGTCGAACGTCCGTACCGTATATCCAGCCTTGGTCAGTGCCCTCATTGCGGCCTGCATGTTCTTGCCCGTGATGTTCTCGGCATTGCCGTGATAGATATATACTATGCCCGCGTGCTTGCCTTCGGCGACGGTCTCGATGACGTCGAGGCTGTCGCCGCCCAGAAGCTCCATGCCGCGTCGGCACGTAATCTCCTCGACGAGCACTACATGTCTGTCGGGACGGTAATATAGCGAATCCCACTGTTGCGCCGCGGCCGCAAGGCATACGGCCGCGGCAAGTATCGTCATTATGATCCTTTTCATATCATGTCGGCATTTGTATCTTGTATCTTGGGCGGTTCAGTGCGCCTGATGCTGCTTCGCCTCGGCTGCTTCGCCTCTTTCGGCGCGCGCGAGCATGTAGTCGACCGTGTGTATCAGTTGCCCGAGACCCCAGCCCGCCATGACCCACAGTACCCACGGGTAGTGGTCGGAGGTGGCGTAGTTGACAATGGCCAGAAATCCGCATATTACGATGTAGCTGACCCATGACATGATGAATTTGCGTTTTGTCGTCTCCATAGTTCAAATGTTTTTTGCCTCTATCCGCTCCTCCTCATGCGGCCGCCATGATAGGTTGGAGACAGATAAGGTAGTTTATGTTGTAAACCAAATTTCCAAAAAAACATGTGATCTTTTCCATGCGGCAACGCACCTATGCGGTGCGTTTCTTTCCTGATCACAATGCAAATATAAAGTAGTTTATAATATAAACCAAATATTTCCCGATTTATTTTCGTCGTGCCAAGGCTGGGAAGATCGTATAAATGAGTATCCGAGGGAGGCGATCCGCCTTTTGAGAATGACGGTATGCGTTGCGAAACAAAAACTTATGTTGCGGTGTGGCGGCCGTGGCAGAGATATTGCGTCGCGTGGTTTTGTCGTGTGAAGGCCGTGATTTTATACGCGCGAAACCGTCTTATGTGGTCGCAGGAAGAACTGACGTCCGAAGTCAGGGAAAGGAATGGTCTTTGCGGAGCCGTATTTCGTATCGAAAATGCGAAACTTGTGTTTTCCGGCAGTTCTGCAGTATTCGGCAGGGCGGGCGGGGCTGTTATTCGAGGTAATCGAAATAAAATGAAATTTTTTTATTTCGTTTTGTTTGTTTTTCACAACTCGTAATATTATCTTTGCTGAAGAATTAATCACCTGCAATATGAACAACACGTATGATGTAATCATCATCGGCGGCGGCGCTACGGGTGCCGGTACCGCGCGCGACTGCTCGCTGCGCGGCCTCAAGGTGCTGCTGCTCGAACGTTCCGACATATCGACGGGCGCCACGGGCCGTAACCACGGACTGCTGCACAGCGGTGCGCGGTATGCCGTGACGGACCACGAGTCGGCCGTGGAGTGTATCCGCGAGAACATGACGCTGCGCAAGATCGCCTCTCACTGTGTCGAGCGGACCGACGGACTCTTCATCACGCTTCCCGAGGACGGTCTCGACTATCAGGCGCGTTTCGTCGAGGCGTGCCGTAAGGCCGGCATCCGCGCCGAGGTGCTCGATCCCGACTATGCGCGTCGTCTGGAGCCTGCGGCCAACCCGGCGCTGATAGGTGCGGTGCGCGTACCAGACGGTGCGGTCGCCCCCTTCCGCCTGACCTCGTCGAACATAATCGACGCCAAGGCTCACGGTGCCGAGATACGTACATATACCGAAGTGACGGAGCTGCTGCGTGATGGCACGCGCATCGTGGGCGTGAAGGCATACGATCACCACGCCAAATGTGAACTGACGTTCTATGCGCAGGTGGTGGTCAATGCGGGCGGCATCTGGGGCCACGGCATCGCCGCCAAGGTCGGCATCACGGTCAACATGCTGCCGGCAAAGGGCGCGTTGCTTATATTCGGGCACCGAGTAAACAAGATGGTGCTGAACCGCTGCCGCAAGCCTGCCGATGCCGATATTCTGGTTCCGGGCGACACGATATCGCTCATAGGCACCACGTCGAGCAAGGTGCCGTTCGATCAGATCGACAACATGATAATCACTCCCGACGAGGTGGATATACTGTTGCGCGAGGGTGAGAAGCTCTCGCCCATATTGGCGCATACGCGCATCCTGCGTGCCTATGCGGGCGTGCGTCCCCTTGTGGCTTCGGACGACGACCCGAGCGGACGTACCGTAAGCCGCGGCATCGTGCTTCTGGACCATGCCAAGCGTGACGGCATGGAGGGATTCATCACCATCACGGGCGGCAAACTGATGACATACCGTCTGATGGCCGAGTGGGCCACGGATCTGGTATGCAGGAAGATCGGTGTCAATGCCGTATGCCGTACGGCCGAGCTGCCACTGCCCGGATCCGCAGGCAAGGGAAAGGATATTGAGAAGCAGATGGGCAACAGGTCGGTCGCGCAGCGCCGCTCGATGATAGCGCGTCACGGCGACATGGCGGTCAATATCGACAGCCGCGACTCGATCAAGAACAGTCTTGTATGTGAATGCGAGGAGGTCTCGATCGGCGAGGTGGAGTATGCCATCGACAACCTCGGGGTGAATAATATTGTAGACCTGCGGCGCCGTACGCGTGTCGGTATGGGTACGTGTCAGGGCGAGCTGTGCGCCTGCCGCGCCGCAGGACTTATGGGACGTCGGGATGCGGTCTGCGCCCGCAAGGCCAAGGCCGATCTGGCCTCTTTCCTTAATGAACGTTGGAAGGGGATGGCCCCGATAGCGTGGGGCGATACGCTGCGCGAGAGCGAATATACGACATGGGTGTACGAGAGCGTATGCGGATTGTCGGACGAACAGGATAAAACAGCTCAACAATGAGATTCGATACAGTTATCATAGGCGGCGGCTTGGCCGGCATGGTGTGCGGCATACGTCTGGCCGAGCAGGGCCGCAAGTGCGCGATAGTCTCGCAGGGACAGAGCGCCATACATTTTTCATCCGGGTCGTTCGACCTGCTCGGGCACATGCCCGACGGTACGGCTGTCGATGACCCCATAGCGGCCATGGAGAGCATGGCGGAGCAGGCGCCCGAACATCCATATTCCTTGATGGGTGTCGAGAGCTGCAGCCGTTATGCAGCCGCTGCGCCCGATCTGCTGCGGCGTGCGGGCATCCCCGTATCGGGCGACTGCCGCCGCAATCACTACAGGATAAGCCCTATCGGATGTGCGAAGGCCGCGTGGCTTACCATCGACGACTACATGACCTCCGAGAGTGAGCGTAGCCTTCCCTTCAAGAAGGTCTGCATCGTCAACGTCGAGGGGTTTCTGGATTTCTATCCCGAGTTCATAGCCGAAGAGTTCCGCAAGAAGGGTGTCGAGTGCAGCTTCGGGAGTGTCAACCTCCCAGATCTGGAGCGCATACGTCAGAACCCGAGCGAGATGCGCTCGGCCAACATAGCCCGCGTCTTCGACCATGAGGAGAACCTCGAGGCGCTGGCTGCCAAGGTTAGGGATTTCGGCAAGGGGTGTGATGCGGTGATACTGCCGGCGATTATCGGGCTGCACCGCGACGATTCGTTCAGCGTGCTGCAGTCGAAGACCTCGGTCCCGATCCGTCTGCTGCCGACGCTGCCGCCCTCGATCCCGGGCATACGCGCACAGCGTGCGCTGCAGCGACGCTTCCGTTCGCTCGGAGGCGAATACTTCCTCGGCGACACGGTTCTCTCGGCCGATTGTGACGGGGCGCGTGTGCTGCGTATCCATACGGCCAATCAGGGAAACATAGCCTTCGAGGCCGACAGTTTCGTGCTGGCTACGGGCAGTTTCTTCAGCAAGGGCCTTGTGGCTACGCCCGACCGCGTTGTGGAGCCGGTATTCGGTCTGGATACGGTGTACGATGCCGACCGCTCGAAGTGGTACACGCTGCGTTTCTTCGACCGTCACAGGTATCAGGCTTTCGGCGTCAAAACCGACGGCGGGCTGCATGCTGTCAAGGACGGCAACGCTATCGAAAACCTCTATTGTGCGGGAGCCGGGCTCGCGGGATTCCATCCCGTGCAGGAGGGCTGCGGCGCCGGCGTGTCGATGCTCTCGGCTCAATATGTTGCGGACAAGATTCTAAATGGCAAATGATCATGAACATTCAACAGAATACAGTCAGCGAAAACAATTTCGAACAGTGCATCAAGTGCACCATCTGTACGGTCTATTGTCCCGTAGCTGCGGTGAATCCCGACTATCCGGGCCCCAAGCAGGCCGGCCCCGACGGCGAGCGCCTGCGTCTGAAGCAGCCCGACTTCTTCGACAGCGCGCTGAAGTACTGTCTCAACTGCAAGCGGTGTGAGGTTGCCTGCCCGTCGAACGTGCGCATAGGCGACATCATACAGGCGGCGCGTATCAAGTACGGCCCCAAGCATAACACCTCGATCCGCAACTACATCCTTGCCAACACCGATCTCGTGGGTACGCTTGCCACGCCTCTGGCGCCGGTGGTGAATGCGGCCGTGGCGACCAAGCCCGTGCGTATGATCATGGACAAGGTGATGGGTATCGACCACCGCCGTATCTTCCCCAAGTACTCGCACGGAACGTTCGAGTCGTGGTACCGTCGTCACGCGGCGGAGCAGCAGGCGTCGTTCGAGCGTCAGGTCTCGTATTTCCACGGCTGCTACGTCAATTACAATAACCCGCAGCTGGGCAAGGATATGATCCGTATAATGAATGCGCTGGGTTACGGCGTGCGGCTTCTGGATAAGGAGAAGTGCTGCGGCGTGGCTCTCATATCGAACGGCCTCTACTCTCAGGCCAAGCGTCAGGCTCGCACGAATATGGAGTCGATCCGTACGGCTGTCAAGGGCGACGGGCGCGACGTCATAACCACCTCGTCGACCTGCACCTTCACCATACGCGACGAGTATCCACATCTGCTCGATCTGGAGAACGGCGACGTACGCGACCATGTGGAGTTGGCGACGCGATACATCTACCGTCTGATCAACGAGCAGGGCGCAAAACTGCGTTTCCGCGAGGATGCCGGGCCGCTGCGCGTGGCCTACCACACCCCCTGCCACATGGAGAAGATGGGGTGGGCGTACTACTCGATCGAGCTGCTGCGCATGATCCCCGGCGTTGAGGTCACGGTACTCGATTCGCAGTGCTGCGGCATAGCCGGTACATACGGATTCAAGAAGGAGAACTATCAAACTTCACAGGCCGTGGGCGAGCCTCTGTTCCGTCAGATCGAGGCTTCGGGTGCCGATCTGGTCGCCACCGACTGCGAGACCTGCAAGTGGCAGATCGAGATGTCGACCTCGAAGCGCTGCGAGCACCCTCTGTCGATTCTGGCCTCGCGTCTGGCTTGACGGTGAGTGTGGCGGCATGCCGTCACGATGTGATATCGTGACGGGCGGATGCCGTGACGGGGCGGCCGCAGTGTGATGTCTGCCGCCGATATGTAAAAGAACCTTAATAGAAACACAAATACACAACTAACCTCAAATGAAACAGTATATTCTTGCTCTGGATCAAGGCACGAGCAGTTCGCGTGCCATCGTATTCGACGAGACGGGCGCTACGTGTGCCGTGGCGCAGAAGGAGTTCCGACAGATATTTCCTCGCTCGGGTTGGGTCGAGCACGACCCGCACGAGATATGGTCGTCGCAGGCGTCGGTTATAGCCGAGGCCATCACCACGCTGGACATAAACGGACTCAACATTGCCGGTATCGGCATCACGAACCAGCGCGAGACGACGATCGTGTGGGATTCGGATACCGAGGAGCCGATCTACAATGCCATCGTATGGCAGGATCGCCGTACGTCGGACTATTGCGACAAACTCAAGAGCGAGGGCGTAACGGAGATGATACGCCGCAAGACGGGCCTCATTATCGACGCCTACTTCAGCGCTACGAAGATCAAGTGGATTCTGGACAACGTCCCCGGGGCGCGCGAGCGTGCCAACAAGGGAAAGCTGCTGTTCGGTACGGTCGATACGTGGCTTATATGGCGTCTTACGCGCGGTGAGGTGCACGTTACGGACGTGAGCAACGCCTCGCGTACGATGCTCTTCAACATCAATACGCTGCAGTGGGACGACGAGTTGTTGAAGATGTTCGACATACCGCGTTCGATGATGCCCGAGGTGCGCTCGTCGAGCGAGATCTACGGCCATACGAAGACTACGATCTTCGCCCACAAGGTGCCCATCGCCGGTATTGCGGGCGACCAGCAGGCCGCCCTGTTCGGACAGATGTGCATCGAGCCGGGCATGGTGAAGAACACCTACGGCACGGGCTGTTTCCTGCTGATGAACAGCGGCGACAAACCCATCATCTCGCAGAACAACCTCATCACCACCGTTGCGTGGAAGATCGGCGACAAGGTGAACTATGCGCTCGAGGGGAGCATCTTTGTCGGCGGCTCGGTCGTGCAGTGGCTGCGTGACGGTCTGGGCGTGATCAAATCGTCGTCCGAGGTCGAGGAGCTGGCTTCGCGTGTGCCCGATACCAACGGTGTCTATTTCGTGCCGGCGCTGACGGGCCTTGGTGCCCCGTGGTGGGACCAGTATGCCCGCGGTACGATCGTCGGTATCAGCCGCGGCACCACCACGGCGCATATAGCGCGTGCCGCCCTCGAGGGTATAGCCTTCCAGACGATGGATATCACGGCCGCCATGTCGCGCGATGCGGGTCTGCCGCTGCGTGAGCTTAAGGTCGACGGCGGCGCCTCGCGCAACAATCTGCTCATGCAGTTCCAAGCTGATATTCTCGGTACGCGTGTCATCCGTCCACGTGTGGTTGAGACCACGGCGCTGGGTGCGGCCTATCTGGCCGGATTGGCCGTCGGTTACTGGTCGAGTGTGGAGCAGATACGCAAGCAGTGGCATGTCGACCGTATCTTCGAGCCGACGTGGGACGAGACGGCCATATCTAAGGCCCGGGACGGCTGGGAGGATGCCGTGAAGCGTACGCTGAGCAGCTATGCCAAATAGAGCGGGATGACATCTCGGCCGGACGTTGGGCCGGGTCGTACTGCGGCCCGGCTCATACCGGCATTTCAAGCGAACCTGAAACCTGAACCTATATGAACGAAATCTTTGTTAAATGCCTGTTCGAATTTATCGGCACGGCCGTACTGGTGCTCTTCGGAGACGGCGTCGTTGCCTCGAACGTCTTGCGTAAGTCGAAGGGTGAGAATGGCGGCTGGGTGGTCATAACCATCGCATGGGGTCTGGCCGTCATGCTCGGAGTATTCATTGCCGGCCCCTATTCGGGCGCACATCTCAACCCCGCCGTGACGTTGGGACTGGCCGCCGCCGGAACCTTCGGCTGGAACCTCGTGGTGCCATATATTGTGGCGCAGATGCTGGGCGGATTTGTGGGCGCGGTGCTTGTCTATGCCTTCTACAAGGATCACTATGATGCTACGGACGATGCCGCTGCCAAGTTGGGCACATTCTGTACGGCTCCGGCCATACGCAACTACGGCCGCAATCTCTTCAGCGAATTGTTGGGCACATTCGTGCTCGTATTCGTAATTCTGGCGCTTGCAACCGAGGGCAACACTCCCGAGATGGGTATGGGCGCTCTGGGGGCATTCCCCGTGGCCATGCTGATCGTTGCGCTGGGCATGTCGCTCGGCGGCACCACGGGATATGCGATCAATCCGGCGCGAGACCTCTCGCCGCGTGTGGCGCATGCGTTGCTGCCGATCAAGGGCAAAGGCCCGAGCGATTGGGCCTACGCGTGGGTGCCTGTTGTGGGGCCCGTCGCGGGCGGTCTGCTTGCGGCAGGGCTATACTGCCTGATATTCTGACGAGGCCTGTGACCAAGAATCCAAATTATGATGTTTGCTTAAACATGACGATACGATCATGACACTATCCGAAAGACATAAGGCTATCCTTGACATGCTGCGCGAGGCGGGGCGTGTCGATGTAGCCGATCTGAGTGTGCGGCTGAAGGTGTCGGCCGTGACCATACGCAAGGACCTCGACCTTCTGGAGGAGAAGAACCTTTTGTACCGTACACACGGCGGCGCCATCATGGCCGACCCGTATATCGCTACGCGCAAGGTCTCGGAGAAGGAGAAGCTTCACCCCGAAGCCAAGCACCGCATCGGCCTGAAGGCCGTGGAGCTGCTCGCGCCGCAGGATGCGCTGATGATAGCCTCGGGAACGACCGTACAGGCCTTTGCCAGCTGCATAGGCAACATGCGCATGACGGTGATAACGTCGGCGATGAACGTGGCGATGGAGCTGTTGGACAAACCCGATATCGAGATCATACAGCTGGGCGGTATCATACGCCATTCGTCGGCGTCGGTGGTGAGCGAATATGCCGTGCGCATGTTGGAGAACTTTGCGTGCAGCAAGCTCTTTCTCGGCGTTGACGGCATAGACCCCGTCTACGGTCTCTCGACGACGCACCTTCAGGAGGCGATACTCAACCGTGCCATGATCGACGCTGCGACCAAGACCATTGTTCTGGCCGATTCGTCGAAGTTCGGACGGCGCGGCTTCAGCAAGATATGCGATGTGGGGGAGGTCGACATGGTCATAACCGACTCGGGCACACCGCGCAAGATGATCGAGGCGATGCAGGAGCAGGGCGTCAAGGTTACGGTGGTACCCCTCGGCGATGAGTAGACCGTCGTTACTGACGTTTGGGGCCTCGCCGTCGTGACAACCTTTGGGAAGTTGCGGCGGCGAGGCCTTCCTGTGTTCGTGCGGAGGTATTTTGTCGGGTGCATATCATGTGAAAATTGTCGGACATGGTGTACATTCCGTATCGTGCTAATGGGACGGGTGTTGTGTGGTTACGATGTGTCATTGGTATTGATGCAGGAAATGATGCAGAATGCATATTGTTGCATAAAAATGTTATTTAGACAGGTGCAGATTAAATATCATAAAAAAATATAAAAATATTTTTGCGCGCTTATTATATTTTCAATCAACGATATATGATTTATTTTGCGGCTTGGGTGAGCGTATTCGCCGTTGCGTAAGGATGGTTGGATATACGCTTTTTGATAATTTTTATTAACTTTGCATCCGTAACCTCCGGTGCGGAATCGGAGCCGTCGGCGGCATCTGTTGCATAGCGGCGGGATGTATGCCGGCATTGTGGCGGCGACAGATGTGGCGTTGTTGTCCGGCAGGCCCCGAATGACGTATGCAGACGGCGGCTAAATGAGGGGAGGCCGTCACGGAGGATCGCAAGCATCGTATAGAATCAAACCTTCATAAAACAGAGTAACCATGGCAAAGAATATCGGAACGAACCATAGGGCTCCGCAGGCGCAGGGCCTTTATGATCCGCACAACGAGAAGGACGGGTGCGGTGTCGGACTTGTGGCGCATATCGACGGGCGCAAATCGCACGAGGTGGTTGAAAATGCCCTTCAGGTTCTCGAGCACATGGCGCACCGCGGGGCCGAGGGTGCCGACAACAAGACGGGTGACGGTGCCGGTATCATGGTGCAGATACCGCACGAGTTTATTCTCCTGCAGGGTATTCCCGTCCCCGAGAAGGGACGTTATGCCACGGGTATGGTGTTCATGTCGAAAGACAGGCAGCAGCAGGAGCTGACGCTCAGTATTATACGTGACCAGATCGAATCCGAGGGCCTGTCGCTGACACACGTGCGCAACGTCCCCGTCAACAGTGATATTCTGGGAGATGCGGCGCGGGCGACGGAGCCGGCCATAAAGCAGATATTCGTATGCGATACGGGAGGTGCCGCGGCATCGGATCTGGAGTCGTTCGAGAAGCGTATCTACGTTGCGCGCCGCAAGATCGAGCATGCGGTGATGGCCTCGCACGAACTGCACGACAAGGAGCAGGTATATGTAGTGAGTCTGTCGACGCGTACGCTTATCTACAAGGGCATGCTGTCGAGCATGCAGCTGCGGTACTACTTCACCGATCTGATAAATCCCTATTTTACGAGCGGATTGGCACTGGTACACTCGCGATTCTCGACCAACACCTTCCCCAAGTGGCATCTGGCGCAGCCGTTCCGTCTGCTCGGGCACAACGGCGAGATCAACACCATCAAGGGCAACCGCAGCTGGATGATCACGCGCGAGGCGCTGTTCAACGTTGAGGGCTTCGGCAACATGCAGGATGTCTATCCCATCGTGCAGCCCGACATGAGCGACAGCGCTACGTTGGACAACGTTCTGGAGTTCTTCGTGGTGAGCGGCATGAGCCTGCCGCATGCGCTCTCGATGCTGGTGCCAGAGAGCTATAACGACAAGAACCCAATCTCGGGTGAGTTGAAGGCCTTCTACGAGTATCACAGTATCTTCATGGAGCCGTGGGACGGCCCGGCGACGCTGCTCTTCTCGGACGGACGTTATGCGGGCGGTATGCTCGACCGAAACGGCCTGCGTCCGGCTCGATATTTCATCACCAAGGACAACATGATGGTCGTGGCTTCGGAGATGGGCGTACTCGATATCGAGGCGTCGCAGGTGCGCGAGAAGGGGCGTCTGCGTCCGGGCAAGATACTTATGATAGATACCCAGACGGGAACCATACAGTATGATCCCGAGATCAAGGAGGCGCTGGCACGCGAGCATCCATATATGGAGTGGCTGCGCAAGAACCGTGTCATCCTGAGTCAGATATCGTCGGGCCGCCATGTGGTGCACTCGCTGCCCGATCTGGAGCGTCAGATGCGCGCCTTCGGATACAGCCGTGAGGATGTCGACCGCATAATCCTTCCGATGAGCCGCGATGCGGCCGAGCCTATCGGTTCGATGGGTGACGATACGCCGCTGGCGGTACTCTCGTCGCGTCCGCAGCTGCTGTTCAACTACTTCCGGCAACAGTTCGCACAGGTGACGAACCCGCCCGTGGATCCCTTGCGCGAGGAGCTCGTGATGTCGATATCGAGCTACATCGGTGCCGTGGGCGGCAATATACTCCACCCCTCGGAGAAGCACTGCAAGGTGGTGAAGCTGCCGAGCCCCGTCATATCGAATACGGAACTCGACATATTGTGCAACCTGCGCTACAAGGGTTTCAACACTCAGTCGCTGCCCATGCTGTTCGATCCGTCGCGCGGCGCCGAGGGCGTCAAGACGGCTGTCGAGGAGTTGTGCCGCATGGCCGAGAAGGCGGTCGACGACGGTATCAACTATGTCGTGCTGAGTGACCGCGGCGTCGATGCCGAGCATGCCCCCATTCCGTCGCTGCTGGCCCTGTCGGCCGTACACCACTATCTGATAAACGTGCGCAAGCGTGCGCAGATAGCACTTATCGTCGAGACGGCCGAGGCGCGCGAGGTGATGCACATCGCCCTTCTGATCGGATTCGGAGCCAGCGCTGTCAATCCCTATATGGCCTTTGCCGTGCTGGACGATCTGGTCAAGCGCAAGGAGCTGCAGCTCGATTACGATACGGCCGAGAAACGTTACGTGAAGGCTGTGAACAAGGGTATGCTCAAGATCATCTCGAAGATGGGTATCTCGACCATCCGCAGCTACCGCGGCGCCAAGATATTCGAGGCTGTGGGCCTGTCGAAGGCGTTCCTCGACAAATATTTCAGCGGCATCACCTCGTCGATCGGAGGCTCCGATCTGGAGGATATCACCTCCGACCTGCTGAAGAACCACAGTGCGGCCTTTGCTGCAGATGCCGATTCCGAGACGCTGTTGCAGCCCTCGGGCGAGTATGCATACCGCAAGGGCGGTATCACGCATGCGTGGAACCCGCAGGTCGTGGCGGCGCTTCAGGCGGCGACACGCACGGGCGACTACGCCAAGTTCAAGGAGTACACGCGCCTTGTTGACGAGAAGGAGCGCCCGATCTTCATCCGCGACATGCTGGAGATCAAGCGCAATCCGATCGACATATCGAAGGTCGAGCCCGTAGAGTCGATCATGCACCGTTTCGCTACGGGGGCCATGTCGTTCGGATCGATCAACGCTCTGGCGCATGAGGCTCTGGCCAAGGCCATGAATATGATCGGCGGCAAGAGCAATACGGGTGAGGGCGGCGAGGATCCGGCACGTTACAAGCCCAATGCCGACGGCACGTCGTCGCGCAGCGCCATCAAGCAGGTTGCCTCGGCGCGTTTCGGTGTCAATGCCGAGTATCTGGTCAATGCCGACGAGATCCAGATCAAGGTGGGGCAGGGCGCCAAGCCCGGAGAGGGCGGCCAGCTGCCCGGATTCAAGGTCAACGAGGTGATAGCGCGTACGCGCCACTCGCTGCCCGGCATATCGCTCATCTCGCCCCCGCCTCACCACGATATCTACTCGATCGAGGATCTGTCGCAGTTGATCTTCGACTTGAAGAATGTCAATCCCGATGCCCGCATCAGCGTCAAGTTGGTATCAGAAGGTGGTATCGGCACCATCGCCGCGGGCGTCGCCAAGGCTAAGGCCGACATGATCCTCATCAGCGGATGTGACGGCGGTACGGGCGCCAGCCCCATGAGTTCGATCAAGCATGCCGGCCTGCCGCCCGAGATAGGTCTGGCGGAGGTGCAGCAGACGCTCGTGCTGAACAATCTGCGCGGCAAGGTGTCGCTGCAGGTCGACGGTCAGCTCAAGACGGGCCGCGACATTATCATCAGCGCGCTGCTCGGAGCCGAGGAGTACGGATTTGCCACCAGCGCATTGATCGTGCTGGGATGCAAGATGATCCGTAAGTGCCATCTGAATACCTGCCCGATGGGTGTTGCGACGCAGAACCCCGAGCTGGTGAAGCGGTTCGAGGGCAGCCACCTGCATCTGGTCAACTTCTTCCGTTTCTTGGCCGAGGATGTGCGCGAGCATCTGGCCGAGATGGGATTCACGTGTCTGGACGATATCATCGGCCGTACGGATCTGCTCACGCCGCGCAGCTATCCCGCCACGGATCGTCTCTCGAAGGTTGACCTCTCGAAGATATTGTACCGTCCCGCCGAGTCGGCCGTCAATGCCGTTCGCTGCTGCGAGGTGCAGGATCACAAGATAGATTCGGTTCTGGACCGCATGCTCATATCGCTGCTCTCGCCCGCCATCGATTCGAAGATGCCGGCGCAGCTGAGTTTCCCGATACACAACACGGACCGTTCGGTCGGGGCCATGCTGTCGGGATACATTACCCGCCGCTACGGTGGCGAGGGCCTTCCAGAAGATACAGTGCAGATCACATTCAAGGGGTCGGCAGGTCAGAGTTTCGGCGCGTTCCTCTGCCACGGCGTGACGTTCCGTTTGAAGGGCGATGCCAACGACTATCTGGGCAAGTCGCTCTCCGGCGGCCGTATCATCGTGACACCGCCCGACGGCTCGACCTTCCGCCACGAAGCCAATATCATTGCCGGCAATACGCTGATGTATGGCGCAACGGAGGGCGAACTCTACGTCAACGGTGTTGTGGGCGAGCGTTTCTGTGTGCGTAACAGTGGTGCCGTGGCTGTAGTCGAGGGCGTGGGTGACCACTGCTGCGAGTATATGACCGGAGGGCGTGTCGTCGTGCTCGGTACGACGGGACGTAACTTCGCCGCAGGCATGAGCGGCGGCGTGGCATACGTCTGGAACAAGGATGGCGACTTCGACTATTACTGCAACATGGAGCTTGTGGAGTTGTCGCTTGTGGAGACGGAGGCCGACCTGAAGGAGCTGCATACGCTCATCAGCGCCCACATGTACTACACGGGCAGCCAGCTGGCAAAGGAGATGATCGACGCATGGGATGTCTACTCGAAGCAGTTCATCAAGGTCATCCCCACCGAGTACAAGCGTATCATGGCCATGAACGACTTTTAGAGTTCGGTATGGTAGCGGTGCCCTCTTCCGGCGGCATGCGGGGCGGCTTGCGACCTCTGAGGTCGGCAGGCCGCCCCGCGGCGTATGTACTAAACGGGTGTTGCGATGTGTTATCTTGTGGTATGACATTTGTCCCACGTGAATAAACACATGAGATTATGAGACTCGTACTTAGCGACCGCGCCCTGACGAGTGTCCCTGTCGGGCGCGATTTCGAATATGTAGACCTGTCGGCGCTGAAGATCGCCCCCTGCGTGGGGTGCTTCGGCTGCTGGACCCGCACCCCCGGAAAGTGCGTCATACGAGACGATGCCGTGCGGGTATATCCCCTGATAGCTGCGAGCGACGAGGTGGTTTATGTGAGCCGCATACGCTATGGCGGCTACGACAGCGTTATGAAACGCATGTTGGAGCGGGCGATTCCCGTGCAGCAGGCATTTATCAGAATACACGGCGGTGAGACGCACCACGTACAGCGTGCCGTCGAGCCCAAGCGTGCCGTGATCGTGGCATACGGGGCCGAGGACGAGGCGGAGCGGGATCTGTTCCGGCGTCTTGTCGCGCGCAATGCCCGCAATATGAGTTTTGAGAGTTATGATATAAGGTTCGTCGATGAGGCTGATGTCGAGACGGCGGTAAAGGAGATTACGGAGCGATGGAACGAAAAATAGTGTTGTTGAACGGCAGCCCGCGGGCGCCCAAGTCAAATTCTAAACGTTATGCGGCCATATTCCGCGAGCATTGCCCCGTCGCGGCGGATTATTTCGAGATCACACGCCGCAACCATGCGATGTTATGTTCCAAAATGGATGAATATACGGATGTCGTGCTGGTCTTTCCTCTCTATGCCGACTCGCTGCCGGTGAGCCTGCTGGATTTTCTCAAATCGTTGGAGGCGGCGCGCTCGGAGCGTCGTCCGACGGTGTCGGTGATGATCAATTGCGGTTTTCTGGAGTATGAGCAGAATATGGTCGCCGTGGATATGGTGCGACTCTTCTGCCGCCGCAACGGCTATCCTTTCGGGTCGGTGCTGATGATCGGTGGCGGCGAGGCTATCCTCGATACGCCGTTCCGGCTGCTGGCCGGGCGGCGCATTGCGGCATTTGCGCGTGCCGTGGCCGAAGGACGTGCGCAAAGCATGCATGTGACCATGCCGATAACCAAACGAATGTTCTTATGGGCGTCGGACATATATTGGCGCATGTACGGGCGGCGTCACGGTGTCTCGAAGCGGCAGATGGAGTCTATGCGGATAGAGTAGAATGTTTTACCGTAAATACAGCGGGACAGCCTCTTTCCGAAGGCCGCCCCGCTGTCGTATGGAGTTGAACGGATTGTATGTCTGTCGGCGTCTATTCGAGCTGTCCCGTCGCGCGCAGATAGTCCGTGCGGTAGATCATATATTGCGTCTGGGCCTCTATTAGGTTGCTCTGCGCCTGCTGCCATTGCGACTGTGCATCGAGGAGGTCTGTCAGCGGCGACATGGCCGCCGCGTAGCGGTTGCGCATCACGCGCAGGTTCTCCTCGGCCTGTCGGAGCCCGCTCTCGGCCGTATGGATCATGCGGTAGCCGTCCTCGACGTTTTGTACGGCCTGCTGCGCCTCGATCGACATGAGGCGCATGTTGCGTTGCAGTTCGAGCTGCGAGTTGTCGAGCTCGTAACGCGCCTTGTGCATTTTCTTGCGGCTCTCGCCCCAATGGAATATTGGGATCTTGACGGCCAGCATGGCTATGCCTATGCCGTCGCGGAACTCTTGTGTGTAGGGTACGGTGGTGCCGTTGCCCATGTCGGCAAAGCCCTTGAGCTTGATGTTGCCGTAGTAGCTGTATCCGGCCGACAGGCCCACCGTCGGGAGCATCTCGGAGCGGGCGTCGCGTATGCGCTGCATGTTGACGTCGATCTGCTTCTCGAGCAATCCGACCTCGGGCCGCCTCGCTATGTCGAGACTCATCGCCGTAGGACTCTCGATGTTGAATGTGGTGTCGGTCGGCTCGATGGCCGTGTCGAGCGGTGTCCCGATGACGTTGCACAGAGCCATGCGGCAGAGGTCGGCGCCGTTGCGCGCACGCTGGAGCTGATACTCTATCTCGGTGCGCTTGGCCTCGATGCGCAGCAGGTCATTCTCGATGGCCATGCCTGCGGCTACGGCTGATGAGGTCTGTTTGTAGATGGTGTCCATCTGCGTGGAGTAGCTTTCGAGCATGCGCACTTTGCGACGTACGGCAATATAGCTCCAGTAGGCGTTGTCGGCATCGACCAGAACGTCCATGCGCGTCATGCGGAGCTGCTGGTCGGCGATCTGCCGGCCCAGATGCGCCATCTGCCTGCCGGCGGATATCTTGCCGCCGGTATATATCGGCTGCGTCAGTGTCAGGCCTGCCATGTAGGCGCCGCGCATGGCAAGCTCCATGCCCGTCATCTCGATGTCGGGAAGGACGTATGCCCCCGTTGCCGACCCTTCTATCTTGGGCAGGCGCGCCGTAGCGGCGATCTTGTCGTCGAGTTCGGCCTGCCGCAGACGGTTGTCGGCCTGTTTGAGCTCCTCGCTGGCGGTGAGAGCCATGTCGCGGCACTGCTCCATCGAGAGCTTCATGGGCTGCTGCGCCCGCAGCTCGTGCGCGCCCATAAGCAGCGCACAGCATATCGTTGTGATTAGTTTGATGTTCATCTCTTGTCGGTTTTATGCGTTTCGGGGCCTTGTTATGCGGAACATGGCCGTATAGAAGAGCGGCAGCAGTATGAGCGTTATGATGGTGCCCACGGTAAGGCCGCCCATGATGGTGATGGCCATCGAGCTGTACATGGGGTCGGTAACCAGAGGTATCATTCCCACGATGGTGGTGAGTGATGCCATCAGCACGGGCCTTACGCGCGAGACGGTGGCTTCGATGACGGCGGTGTAGGGGTGGAAGCGCTGCTCCTTCTGCAGGCGGTTGATCTCGTCGACGAGCACAATGGCGTTCTTGACCATCATGCCGATAAGGCCCATGATACCGATTATGGCCATGAATGTCATCGGCTGCCCCGTGATCAGCAGCGACGGGGTGATGCCGCAGAAGACAAACGGGAAACAGAGCAGTATGAGCCCCACCTTGCGCCAGCTGTTGAACAAGAGCAGCAGTATGGTCAGTATGAGGAATATGGTGATGGGTACGAACTTCATCAGGTTGCCGATGGCCTCGCCCTGAATCTCTCCCTCACCGACCCAACGCATCGTATAACCGTCGGGCAGATGGATCTGTTCGATCTGTTTCTTGATCGAGGCCACGGCCTTTGCCGGCGTGGCGTCCTTACGGTCGGGGTTGGGGTCGCATTCGGCCTCGATGACGCGGCGTCCGTTCAGACGCAGCACCATGTCCTCGTCCCAATCGAGCGAGACATCGGAGGCGACGTTGCTCAGCGGCGTGGCGCGGAAGAGCTTGTCCTGCAACTTGCTCATTGCCTCTCCTCCTCCGAGGGCCCCCTGCAGCTCGTCGTTCGACAGGTGCATGTTGAGCATGCTCCATACGGGGATGTTCTCGAGATCGGTTATGCGGCTGCCGTCATCGTTGCGCACCTGAAGGTTGAGGCGTACCATGCGTTCCTGATCGTTCAGTACGCCTACGGTCATGCCGTCCGTAGCGGCAAGCAGGGCATTCGCCACATCGCTGCGGCCGATGCCGGCGCGCAGGGCATCCTGCTGCGAGTAGTGCGCCACGAGGGTTTTGCCCATAGGTTTCCAGTTGTTCTGAACCGAATAGGGGTCGATATAGGGCGAGTTGCGCATGATCTGCTCGGCCTGTGCGCTGAGCTCACGCAGCACGGCAGGGTCGGGGCCTGCGAACTCCACCTCCACGGTGTGGCTTGTCGAGATCGAGAAGTTGTATTTTTTTATACGTATGTACGCGTCGGGCCATGCCTGCCGCAGTTGGCGGCGTATGACGGGGATCTGCTCGACGACGGTGCGATAGTCCTTGCAGTCGACGATAAGCTCGCCGTAGCAGTCTCCGCCCGAGGTCATGGGACGTACCAGACAGTAGTGTGCGGGGGCGCTGCCCTGACTTGCGGCGACGCGTTCGACGGCGGGGTTTGCGGCCACCATGTCGCTCATCTCGAGCAGGCGGTCACGCACGGCGTTGGGGTCCGAGGCCGAGGGGAAGAAGCACTCGACGACGAACTGTTTGTAGTCGAAGTCGGGGAAGAAGAGGTTTTTCACGCGCGTCATGCCGAAGAGCGACACGGCCAGCAGGCAGAATGCCGCCACGATGGTCTTGCGTTTGTTGTCGATCAGTTTGGCGACGGCGCGGCGTACGAAGCGGTGTACGGGCGAGTTCATCACCGTCGAGCCTTTGTCTTTTGATATGGCATGCGGACGCGGCAGCCACGAGGCTGCGCATACGGGTACCTGCACCAGCGCCAGCACCCAGCTCGCCAGAAGGCTTACGCACAGCACCAGAAAGAGGTCTCCGGCATACTCTCCGGCCGTATCGGGCGAGAGATATACGCATAGGAACGTCGAGGCGGCGATGATGGTAGCACCGAGCAGCGGCAGCGCCGTGTTGCGCCCGATGCGGTAGAGGTATGTCTTGGGGCCGAGGCCGCGGTTGCGGTCGACCAGTATTCCGTCCATGATGACCACGGCGTTGTCTACGAGCATACCCATCGCCACGATGAAGGCTCCGAGCGAGATACGTTGCAGCGTGGTGCCGCAGGCGAGAAGTATGGGGAACGATACGGCTACCGTCAGGATAAGCCCCACGCCTATGATTATGCCGCTTCGCAGTCCCATCGTGAAGATGAGCACCAAGATGACGATTGCGACCGACTCGACGAGGTTGAGCATGAAGGACGATATGGCCGCCTCGACCTTGTCGGGCTGGAAGAATATCTTCTCAGTCTCGAAACCAGCCGGTACGTTCTTCATGACCTCGGCCAGACGCTTGTCGACGGCACGTCCCACGTCGGGCACTATGGCCGACGACTCCATGGCCACGCATATCGCCAGCGCAGGCTCGCGCCCGACGAAGAATCCGTTGCGCTGCGGCTCGGCATAGCCGCGCTCGACGCGGGCGATGTCGCCTATGCGCAGAACCTTGCCGTCGAAGGTCTGGATGCGCAGGTCGCGTATCTGCTGCTCGTTCTCGACGGCGCCGTCCACGCGCAGCGCTATGCGCTGGCCGTCGGTGGAGTAGGATCCGGCATCGACAACCTTGCCGGCCGACTGCAACGCCGACATGATCTGCGTGGGGATTATGCCGTTGCGGGCGATCTGCTCCTTCGAGAGTATGATGTTGATCACTTCGTCGCGTGTGCCGACAATGTTGATACGCTTGACGCCCTTCACGTCGAGCAGCTCGCGACGTATGTATTTCGCATAGCGGTACATCTCCGAGTAGTCGTACCCGTCGGCCGTCAGGGCGTAGAAGATGCCGTAGACATCCATCATGTCGTCTATGACTACGGGGTCGTAGCACCCTTGAGGCAGACGCATCGCCGCATCGTTGACCTTGCGGCGCAGCAGGTCGAAGTGCTGCTCCAGATCGCGGTTGAGCACCGTCATCTGGAATTCGACGGTGAACATGGCCATAGAGTTACGGCACTCGGTCTTCACCTTGTGTACGTTGGGCAGGGCCCGCAGCTCCTCCTCCATCATCTGCGCCACCTTGAGCTCCATCTCGTGGGCGTCGGCCCCGGGCCACGACACTACGACCATGGCCTGCTTGGCCGAGACGGCGGGGTCCTCCAGTTTGGGCATCTGGATGAAGGATAGTATGCCGGCGATGACGATCGCCGCCACGAACGACCAGAATATTCTCGGCCGCCGCATGAAAAATTCCGTTAAGCGTGTCATCACAGTATCCCTCCGATATTGGTTTTACTCGGCTGCTCCACAACCTTCACCTTCTCGCCCTGCTGCAGGACGTTGACTCCGGCGCGGACTATCAGTTCGTCACCCGTGAGGCCGTCCGTGACTACGGCGCGGGAGTTGTCGAGGCTGCCGTCGATAGTGACGGGGCGTTTTACGACGGTCGAATCGCCCTGCATGACCCATACGCATGCGCTCTGCCCGTCATTGAATAGTGCGCGGAGCGGTACCGTATGGCCGTGTGCGGCCGTCGAGTCGGCCGAGACGATCTCGACCTCGACGTTCATGCCTGCGGTGAGTGTGGCGTCGGGACGGTCGGTGAAGCCCAACTCAAGGGTGTAGAGCTGGTTGCCGTCGGCTTTGGGTGCCACGCTCAGGAACCGCAGCGGCATCGACGCGGCGATGCCCGAAGCTCTGCAGTTGTATCGTATGACGCTGCCGCGGCGCTGATACTCCTCGACGGGTATGTCGACCGATACTTCGAGCGGCGAGGCGTCGAGAAGCGTCATGACCGAAGTGCCGGCATCGACCATCTCGGCCGCGGAGAATCCTACGCTGCGGATGTAGCCGTCGGCCGGGGCGTAGAGCTTCGTATAGTCGAGTTTGTTCTTGTTTATGCGCAGCTGCACGCCCAGCTGGTGCAGTCCTGCCGAGGCCTTCTCGAAGTCGTTGGCCGAGACGCTCTTCTGCTCGAAGAGCTGTGAGGTGCGCTTCACCTCATCCTCCAACTGGTCGTACTGTATCTGCAGCGCCTCCACGGCCAGACGGTAGTCGGCATCGTCCAGTTCGGCCAGCAGCTGGCCCTGACGTACATAGTCGCCTTCGCGTACGTGTATGCGGGCGATCTGCCCTGCCGTCTTGAATCCGAGTCCGATCTCGTGCGCGGCCTTTACCACACCCGAGTAACTCCTTGTCTTTTGCGGCGTCAGAGCCTCGGGCCTCGTGAGGCAGACGCTGTGCCGCTCCGTCGAGGTCTGAGTACTGCCGCCGCAGGCCGCAAGCAGGCACGCGGCCGTGACGAGCGAAAGTTTTGTTGCGATTCTCATATCGTTTCTCCGTTTGATGGTTTCTTGTGTCGCAAAGTTGTGGCTTTTTGTCGAGAGGCGTTTGTCTTGCGGAGAGAATATATTGTTCTAAAGGATGTATGAACAGTAATATGGGAGAATAAAATATTGCAATTACAGTTCTAAACGGTATATTTGCGTTGTAAATAATAACTGACAATGAGGGACAATCACAAATTCGACGCACTGGAATTGTCGATGTTGCCGCGAGATGAGCGCACGTGCGTTGTGGACAACGAATTGATCATAAGCGATAATTTCGACGAGGACGGTAATGTATGCGACTTGTCGTCGGATCCGCGCATGCGGGGGTTTATCTTGGCGCCCTATCCCTTCAAGATGCAGTTCGCGATGGTGCAGATGTGTGTTGCTGGGAGCATGCGGCTGCGTCATAATCTGACCGAATACGAGTTGCACCGAAACTCTATGATGATCGTAACGCCCGGGTCGATAGGCCAGTGTCTGGAGTTGTCGCCCGATTGCCGCTTGGCCATCATAGCGTTGGCGAACGGCGGCTCGATCACGGAGAAGAACCGCGACGGGGCGCTCGTGGTTCGTAAATTCCTGTCGAAGAGTCCTATGTTGCAGTTGTCGGATGGTCAGATGGGGGAGTTGCTGTCGATCTACCACGCCATGAGGAGCAAGGTGCAACAACAGGATTTCAACTACAAGCGTGAGGTGCTGGACGGATACATGCAGGTATTCTATTATTGTATGTGTCAGGCCATGACACCTTATGTCGAGCAGCAGGATGCCGTGCGCGGCACACGCAAAAATGAGATCTTCGACCGCTTCATCGAGATTCTGCGTGAGAACTATGCCACGCAGCGTGCCATAGGATTCTATGCCGACCGTCTGTGCATGACGCCGAAATACCTTTCACAGGTGGTCTATTCGGTGAGCGGCCGCCATGCGGGTGACTGGATACGCGATTATGTCATTCTGGAGGCGAAGGCGCTACTCAAGAGCGGACGTTACAGTGTGCAGCAGGTATCCGACATGTTGAACTTCGCCAACCAGTCATTTTTCGGGGCATATTTCAAACGCAGTGTCGGATGCTCGCCTTCGGCATACCGCGATATGTAAGAAGCTATATTTTGGACGACATGAGAACGGGCGGCACTTCGTTTCCAATACGAAGTGCCGCCCGTATGTTTGCCAAGGCTAATCGGGTGACAAGACCAGCTCTGTCTCGCCCTTGCCGTCCGGTAGTTCGAACATACGCTCGCGCGTGGATACGTCATCTATTATCTTGCTGAGCATAGTATGACTACACGGGTTGCGGCCGTATAATATGACCGGCGCATGGCCTTGGTAGAGATTCCTGTCGCCGTAGCGCGTATCGATCCGGAGTATAAAGATGCGTTACTTGAGCTTGTCATACTCTTCGTCGGTGACGGGTTCGAGCCACTCGTTCGAGCTCTCCTCACCCGGGATCTCGAATGCCAGATGCGCAAACCAACCGTCGGCCGAGGCCCCGTGCCAATGCTTTACGCCTGCGGGGATATGTATCACCGTGCCGGGCAGGATCTCGACGGCGGGTTTGCCCTCCTCCTGATACCATCCGCGGCCCGCAACGCCTATAAGCATCTGGCCGCCGCCGCTCTTGGCGTGGTGTATGTGCCAGTTGTTGCGGCAGCGTGGTTCGAATGTAACATTCGACACCACAACCTGCTCACGCGATATGGGGGCGAGGTAGCTGTTGCCGGTAAAGTACTGTGCGTAGGCCGAATTGGGCTCGCCTATCGGGAATATCATCTGCTGCTGGAATGCGGCCTTGGCATCCTCGGCAGCGCTGTCCTCGGCCCATACGTCCTTTGCCAGACGGAATGCCGCCCACGCCTTGGGCCAGCCGGCATAGAAACTGATATGGGTGATGATCTCGGAGATCTCGCTGCGCGTAATGCCGTTCTGTTTTGCCGTCTGGAGATGGTATGTGAGCGACGAGTCGGTTATGCCCTGACTTATGAGCGAGGTGATGGTAACCAGACTGCGGTCGCGCAGCCCGAGCCGGTCGGTGCGGCTCCATACCTCCCCGAAGAGGACGTCGTCGTTCAATTCCGCGAACTTCGGGGCAAATTCGCCGAGCTGCTCACGCCCGGCCGTCTGTTTGATTTTTTGCTGTGCCATGATTGTTGTAGTGTTTGCGGTCAATGCGAATATCGCAAGGATCATACTTATTTTCATATTATGTGTTTTTAACGGTGAAACCTGCGCATGCAGTCTGTTCTGAGAGGTTGCTGCACTGCAAAACTACTTATTATAAAGATGTTGTACTGTATACTTTTTCCGGATCTTGTAACCCGAACCACGGAATCGGATGCCGCAGAGCGTTCCGGACGTTGTGCCTGTTGCCGCGTCACGGCCGCAACACGCTGTCGTGCAGTCGGCCGTGCGGCGAGTTAGCGTATATTACGGTTATTGTTTGCGACGCTCGATATCGGCTTTGGAAGCCGTTTCGAGCGGATAAATGTCGATGGTTAGTGTATGAATTACGATAAGTTTGCAATCTATCGTGCGAATGGGTAATTTTACAATCAAAACCTGAAACTTCAAATACCCATGTCAATCCAGACCAATCAATCATTGTCGGTTGACTGTGCCGTGTTCGGATTTAACGGTACGACGCTCAAGGTCCTGCTCATCGAGCGTCGCTACTACAAGCCCGACACGCGCCTCGACCCGCTGAAGTTGCCCGGAGCAATGATCCTCGAGAACGAGACCCTGCCCGAGGCGGCGTATCGAGTGCTCGAAGAGGCCACGGGATTGAAAAACGTATATCTCAAACAGATGGAGATATTCTCCGACCCCAAACGCGTGAGCGGCGAGGAACTGGAGTGGATAAACCGCTATCACGGCATCCACAGCGAGCGTGTGGTGACGGTGGGTTATTACGCCTTGGTCAAGCTCGACAGCCGCATGGTGGCCTACACCACGGCCAAGGGCGCGCAGTGGGTGGATGTGGATTCAATCCAGCGTCTGGCGATGGACCACAAGCAGATCCTGACGTCGGCGCTGTCGGTATTGTGCCGCGAGATGCTGCAGTCGCCCGTGGCCTTCGAACTTCTGCCGCGCAAGTTCACGATACGTGCCTTGCAGAACCTATATAGCGCGGTGCTGGGCATCGAGATCGACAACCGCAACTTCCGCAAGAAGATTCTCTCGTCGGGGTTCCTCTCACCTACGGCCGAGAAGGAGCAGGGCGTAGCCCACAAGCCGGCGCGATACTACATGTTCAACCGCAACGCCTACCGTAAGGCCGTGCGCGAGAAACTCAAACTGGGATTCATCAACAATTGGAAATATTGACCGTCGGAGGCCGTGCGGACGAATGGCGGGCAGGAGAGTGCCGGCGGCACTTGGAATGAAGTATAAACGAAAGAGAAAGATATCAGGATATGAAGAGTTTGGGAATAGACATAGGCTCCTCGTCGGTGAAGGTGTCGCTGCTTGACGTAGCGACGGGAGAGTGCGTCGCCTCGGCGACAAACCCCGCGCAGGAGATGCCGATAGACGCCCTTCGGAGCGGATGGGCGGAGCAGGACCCCGACATGTGGTGGCATTATGTATGCGAGGGCATACGTCAGGTCGGGGCCAAGAGCCCGCTGCGCGATGTCGTGTCGATAGGTATAACCTATCAGATGCACGGTCTGGTGTGTCTCGATGCTGCGGGGCACCCGCTGCGCAAGTCGATCATCTGGTGCGACTCGCGTGCCGTGGAGATCGGAGCCGAGGCTCTCGAAGGCATAGGCCGCGACTACTGTCTTGGCCATGCGCTCAACTCGCCCGGAAATTTCACGGCCTCGAAGCTGGCGTGGGTCAAGCGCAACGAACCCGAGCTGTTCGCGCGCATCGACAAGTTCGTGCTGCCCGGAGACTATATAGCCTATCGGCTGTCGGGACACCTCTCGACGAGCGTGAGCGGCCTGTCGGAACAGATACTGTGGGACTTTGCCGAGCAGCGTCGTGCCGACTTCGTGGCCGACTGGTACGGCATTCCGCATGAGATGATCCCCGAGGCCGGGCCGTCGATCGGCACGCAGGCCGAGACCGATGCCGCAACGGAACAACTGCTCGGCATACCGAAGGGTACACCGATATCGTACCGTGCGGGTGACCAGCCAAACAACGCCTTCTCGCTGAATGTTCTGGAGGCGGGTGAGGTGGCCGCGACGGGAGGTACGAGCGGCGTGGTGTATGGTGTTGTCGATACGCCGAAGGCCGACCCGCAGTCGCGTGTCAATACGTTCGTGCATGTGAACCATACGGCCGTAAGGCCGCGCTACGGCATCCTGCTCTGCATCAACGGTACGGGCATAATGAATTCGTGGATACGCCGCAATGTGGTGCAGCAGACGCTCGATTATGCCGCCATGAACAACCTTGCGGCCACGGCCCCCGTTGGTTCGGACGGCGTTGTGGTGCTGCCCTTCGGCAACGGTGCCGAACGTGTGTTGGGTAACCGGACTACGGGTGCGGAGATTGTCGGCCTCGACCTTAACCGCCATACGACGGCGCATGTCGTGCGTGCGGCGCAGGAGGGTATAGCCTGCTCGTTCCGTTACGGCATAGATATCATGCGCGGACTGGGACTCTCGCCCGACGTGATACGCGCCGGTGAGGCGAACCTGTTCCTTTCGCCGCTGTTCCGGCAGACGCTGGCAACGCTCACGGGTGCGCGTATCGAGCTCTTCAATACGGACGGGGCGTTGGGTGCCGCACGCGGTGCCGCGCTCGGTGCGGGGTATTACCACAGCCGTGAGGAGGCCTTCGCCTCGCTGCGGAGACTCGAAACGGTGGAGCCTGTGGCGAAGGAGCGCGAGGCGCTGGAGGAGGCCTACGGAAAGTGGGTGCGCGAGGTCGAAATGCGGCTCGAAAGGGCCTGATGCAGCCGTGAATACGGTATATGAGTGATTATGCGGCAGCTCTTTTGCGGCGGCGAGCCGTCCAAGGGATGCGAAACTGAAGATATTACATAAAAATAATGTGTTCAATTAAAAACAACGTTTATTATGGCAACTAAAAGCTATTTCCCCAACGTGGGAAAGATCCCTTTCGAGGGTAAGGATTCAAAGAACCCGATGGCATTTCATTACTATGAGCCCGAGCGTGTGGTTATGGGCCGCAAGATGAAGGATTGGTTCCGTTTCTCGATGGCGTGGTGGCATACGCTCTGCGCCGAGGGTGGCGACCAGTTCGGTGTGGGCACCAAGAAGTTCCCGTGGAACGAGGCCGCCTGCCCGATGGAGCGTGCCAAGGCCAAGATGGATGCCGGTTTCGAATTCATGCAGAAGATGGGTATCGAGTATTACTGTTTCCATGACGTGGACCTCGTGGACGAGGCTGCCACGGCCGAGGAGTATGAGAAGAACCTCAAGGAGATGGTCGCCTATGCCAAGCAGAAGCAGGCCGAGACCGGTATCCGCCTGCTGTGGGGTACGGCCAATGTCTTCGGGCACCCTCGTTACATGAACGGGGCGTCGACCAATCCCGATTTCGACGCTGCGGCCCGTGCAATGCTGCAGATCAAGAACGCTCTCGACGCCACGATCGAACTGGGCGGCGACTGCTATGTCTTCTGGGGCGGCCGTGAGGGTTACATGTCGCTGCTCAACACCGACATGAAGCGCGAGAAGGAGCACATGGCCACCATGCTGCGCATGGCGCGCGACTATGCCCGCGGCAAGGGATTCAAGGGTACGTTCCTCGTCGAGCCGAAGCCCATGGAGCCGATGAAGCACCAGTATGACGTCGATACGGAGACGGTGATCGGTTTCCTGCGTGCGCACGGTCTGGACAAGGACTTCAAGGTTAATATCGAGGTTAACCACGCCACGCTTGCCGGCCACACCTTCGAGCATGAGCTTCAGTGTGCCGTCGATGCCGGCATGCTCGGTTCGATCGATGCCAACCGCGGCGACTACCAGAACGGCTGGGATACCGACCAGTTCCCGATCGACCTGTACGAGCTGGTTCAGGCGATGATGGTGATCCTGCGCGGCGGCGGCCTTCAGGGCGGCGGCACGAACTTCGATGCCAAGACACGCCGCAACTCGACCGATCTGGAGGATATCTTCATTGCCCACATTTCGGGTATGGATACGATGGCGCGTGCGCTGCTTATCGCTGCCGACATCCTCGAGAACTCGCCCTACGAGAAGATGCTCAAGGAGCGTTACGCCTCGTACGACAGCGGTGAGGGCAAGGCTTTCGAGAAGGGGGAGCTTACGCTCGAGCAGGTTGCCGAGTATGCACGCCACCATGAGCCTGCACAGCGCAGCGGCAAGCAGGAGCTCTATGAGGCGATGATCAACATGTACATCTAATCTTGTCTCGGTTCCGCCGTCGGTGCAGATGCCGTCGGCGGAATTTTTCGTTTATGCGGATTGCGTGGCGCGCCGTACCATTATGGTGCGGTATTGTAATGCTGCCGATCCCCGACCTGAAACTGTAACCTCAATTTGCAAATATGACTTCAACCCAATCAAATGGAAGCCGGGCGTATCTCTTTTCGATCGTGCTGGTGGCGGTTATCGGAGGTCTGTTGTTCGGCTACGATACGGCTGTCGTGTCGGGTGCCGAGCAGGCTCTCGACGATTTCTTCCGCACGGCGAAAGACTTTACCTACACGGCGTGGATGCACGGTTTCACGGCCTCCAGCGCCCTGATAGGCTGCGTCATCGGCGGTGCCATATCGGGCGTGCTTGCCGCGCGTCTGGGCCGCAAGCGCACGCTCGTGGCGGCGGCCGTGTTGTTCTTTGTATCGGCCGTGGGCTCGTGGTGGCCCGAAAGCGGAATACTTCCATACGGCGAGGCGTCGTTCGCGCTGCTCGTATCGTTCAACCTCTACCGTATAATCGGCGGCATAGGCGTCGGTCTGGCATCGGCCGTATGCCCGATGTACATAGCCGAGATCTCGCCCGCGCGCATACGCGGCACGCTGGTCTCGTGCAACCAGTTCGCCATAATATTCGGCATGCTGGTAGTATATTTCGTGAACTATCTCATACGCAACAATCTGGGCGATACGGCCGAGGCCATACAGCAGGCTATGGTCGACGTCGGCTGGCGCCGCATGTTCCTCTCGGAGGCTTTCCCTGCAGGTGCATTCTTCCTGCTCATACTGCTGGTGCCCGAGACACCGCGTTTTCTGGCTCTGCACGGTAACGATTCGCGTGCCTTCTCGGTTCTCGAACGCATAAACGGCACGGCCGAGGCCCGAACAATCCTCGACGAGATCAAGTCGACCGTCGACGAGAAGCGCGAACACCTGTTCGCTTACGGCAAGACGGTTATCGTGGTGGGCGTGCTGCTCTCGTTCTTCCAGCAGGCGATAGGTATCAACGTGGTGCTCTATTACGCCCCGCGCATCTTTGAGAACATGGGCGCTACGGGTGATGCCTCGATGTTGCAGACGGTGGTCATGGGTGTGGTGAACATCATCTTCACGGTGGTTGCGATCTTCACTGTCGACCGTGTGGGCCGCAAGCCGCTGCTTATGATCGGATCGACGGGCATGATGATCGGCATGGCGGTTCTGGCCGCTCTTTCGTTCACCGATACGATCGGTCTCGGAGCCCTGATCTTCATAATCATCTACACGGCGTCGTTCATGATGTCGTGGGGACCCATCTGCTGGGTGCTCATATCGGAGATCTTCCCCAATACGATTCGTTCGCAGGCCGTGGCCATAGCCGTGGCGGCACAGTGGATATCGAACTTCCTTGTCTCGGCTACCTTCCCGTCACTGAGCGGCTGGAGCGTCGGCGGTACATATTGCATATATGCCGTCATGTCGCTGTTGTCGGCCCTGTTCGTATGGAAGATGGTTCCCGAAACAAAGGGCAAGACCCTCGAGCAGATGTCGGCCCTGTGGCGCGGCCGCAAGTAGGCTCGCAGCGCAGACAAATAAAATACCCGCAACTCTCGGAGCTGCGGGTATTTTATTTGTACCGTCGGACGCTACAATTCGAGCGTTACGGTGACATCCTGCACACCAAGGTCGGCGCTGCGGTATGTCGGGGCGGCCGATGCCACATGAAGCGTGTGGGTGCCTTGCAGCAGCTTCTTCGTGCCGTCCTCCTGCACGGTCGAGAGGCGCTCTACGGGAATCTCCATGCGTACGGTGCGCTTCTCGCCGGCCTTCAGATGCTCGCGGCTGAAGGTTACGAGTTGCGATTGCGGTGCCGTGACGCCTGCAGCGGGCGACGAGTGGTAGAGCTGTACGATCTCGTCGACGTCGGACGTGCCGTCGTTGCTCAGGGTGAACTCCACGGTAACGTTCTTGTCGTCGCTCGAGACGACCTTGGCGGGCCCGTATGTGACCTTGCCGTATCTCAGACCGTAACCGAAGGGGAAGAGGATGTTGTCGGTCATGTATTTGTATGTGCGTCCTGCCATCGAGTAATCCTCGAACGGCGGCAGCTTCTCGGTCTCGGCAGGGAAGGTCACAGGCAGGCGGCCGCTGAAGTTGGCGTCGCCGAAGAGCAGATCTCCCAGCGCCTCTCCGCCGGCCTGTCCCGAATACCATGCCATAACCACGGCGTCGGCCAGTTCGTATATCTCGCGCAGGTCGATGGGACTGCCGCCTGTGAGCACTACGACGATCCCTTCGCCCTTGTATCTCTTGAGTGTGCGCAGGTAGTTCATCTGCGACTCGGGCAGGCGCAGGTCCAGACGGTCGCCGCTGGTGCTGTTGGCGATCGATTCGCCCTCCTCGCCCTCTACATTGCCGTTGTTGCCCATGAATACGATGGCGACATCCGCACCCGCGGCTTCGCCTATGTTCATGTTGGCGGCAAGGCCGTCGAGCTGCATGAATCCCGTGTGGTAGGATACCGTGGTGCCGGCGCTGACCTTCGATACTATGCCCTGAAGGTATGTGCTGTAGTCATCGCTCACCCCGTAATAGTTGCCCATCTGGTAGAAGACGTCCGTGGCACCGCTGCCCGACATGTTGAGCGAGTGGATGTTCTTGTCCAGAGGCAGTATGCCGTCGTTCTTCAGCAGCACCATGCTCTCCACGGCCGCGCGTTTGGCCAGAGCGCGGTGTTCGGGCGAGCCGATCACATCTTCCGGCATGTTGTTGTAGGGGCATTGCGGGTCATCGTGCAGGATACCCAGTTTCATGCGTGTCATGAGTGTCGGGCGCAGGGCGTTGTCGAGATCCTGCTCGGTAATTAGCTGCTTGGCGTATGCATCCTTGAGCGTGCGCATCGACGAGCCGCACTCGAGGTTGAGGCCTGCCTTGAGGGCCTTGACGGCGGCATCCATCTCGCAGCGGGTGCAGTGGTGTCCCGTGTAGATGTCGGTCACGGCGCCGCAGTCGGATACGATGTGGCCCTTGAAGTTCCATCTGTTGCGCAGTATGTCCTGCATGAGGAACGGGCTGGCCGAACAGCAGTCGCCGTAGACGGCGTTGTAGGCCGTCATGACGGTCTCGACCTTTGCGTCCTTGACCAGCATCTCGAATGCCGGAAGGTATGTCTCATAGAGGTCCTTGAGCGAAGGTTCGACATTGGCTCCGTGTCGTGTGGCTTCGGGGCCCGAATGCACGGCGAAGTGCTTGGCGCAGGCTGCGGCCTTGAGATAGTTCGGGTCGTCGCCCTGAAGCCCCTTGACGAATGCCGTTCCCAGCATGCCCGTCAGATAGGGGTCCTCGCCGTAGGTCTCCATGCCGCGGCCCCAGCGCGGATCACGGAAGATGTTGACGTTGGGAGACCAGAAAGTAAGTCCGGCGTAGCGGCCGTAGTTGCCTATGCGCTGCGCCACCTGATACTTTGCGCGCGCCTCGTCCGAGATGGCGTCGCCTATGCTGTTGAGCAGTTCGATGTCGAATGTGGCGCCAAGGCCTATCGGCTGCGGGAATACCGTTGCGCGGCCGCTGCGGCCCACGCCGTGCAGACCCTCGTTCCACCAGTCGTAGGGTTTGATGCCGAGGCGCTCGATGCCCGGTGTCGAGTTCATCATCTGGCCGATCTTCTCGTCGACGTTCATCGAGTCGAGCAGCTGATCGACCTGCTGTTCCATCGATTGCTGCGGCTGCTGCGCGGGCTGCGGTTGTGTGCCGCCGCAGGCGGCAAGCATCGCCGCGGCACTTAGAATGAGTATTTGTCGTTTCATGCCTTTATGGTATTTGATGTTTGAGTCCGTATGTCGGTGGCAAGGTTCGGCCGCAGAGCCTGCAACTTCATGCGGCGTTGCTGCCATGCACCCGAGGGTGCTGGCACGCTGCCGCGTATATTGTCGTTTGTGGGGTCGTAGTTCGCAATGGCTCTTACGGTTATACAAATATAACCATTGTCGGCGTAAAAACCTCGTGCCGGAGCGTCATTAGCGGTGGAAGATCGCGAGTTTCAGACGTATAGGGACGCTATCAATCCTTAATGCGGATTCAGTTTATGCGGTGGGCTGTGCGGTGAAAAGCGTGTAACGTGCGGCGTTTTACCGCGTAAGGCGCATTATGCCGTTTCGGCGGCGTCGCGGCAGTAATGACGGCGGCGGAGCCTGAATGTGCAATTATTACGCTAACTGATTTCGGCGTTATGTGCCGGTCGTTTTGATGTGCAGGCATTTGGCCTTGTATCCGAGTCGGATATGACGAAATGTGGGTAATGGCTCTCGGCGGCCTTATTCGCTCACTGATTTGCGCCACTTTGCCGGCGGGCAGGCCGTCCTCTCCTTGAATATGCGTATGAAATGGCTTGTCGACTGGAAGCCCGACCGCTCCGAGACGTCTTGTACGGTCAGCTCGGGAGAGCCGAGCAGCAGCCGCTTGGCATATTCGATGCGCAGTCGGGTGATCCATTCGCGGAACGTTGTGTCGTATGTGGTGTTGATGTAACCCGAAAGGTATGTGCGGTTTGTGAGCAGGTCGTTCGCCACGTCTGTTATTGTGAGTCCCGGACGTGTGTAGCCGTCGGCCGCAATCCACTCCTCAAGCCGTGCGGCGATGTCGGCGCGGATGCTTGTCGGCATGGCGGCCGCGGGTTCCGGCGTATCGTCTGTGGCGGCTGGTTCGGTCAGGGTGTCGGCCTCGAGCGCACGCTCCACCTGCTCGTAAAAAAGCAGGTAGTTCATGTAGGAGCAGAAGAGATATACGTAGAATGGTATTGACGAGAATACCCACAGGAATATGTATCGGTCGGGCAGGAAGGTGAGCAGGCCGCAACCCACGCCGAAGATCACGGCCCAATATGTGAATATCGAGAGCCAGCGTATGTAGGCGGCGATATCGTCGGAGAGGGTGTCGTCGAAAAGCCGCACGGCACGGCGGTATGCCTTGATGAGCCGTCGGGCGAGTGTGAGCCCGTAGCATACGAGCCATGCGGCCATGGCCAAGAGTCCGATCTTCTGGGTTGTACCTTCGGGCAGCCACTTCAGGATGATGCCTGCAGCCAGCGTGAAGAGCAGCCACTGGGCAAGGTGTGTGGCCATGCGTCGGCGGGTGACGTAGAAACGGTCGAGCAGTGTTGTTAGGGCCGAACTGAAGAGCCAGTAGCAGAGGAAGTATGTCGACAGGTTCATCAGTATGGCGGCATCGATATCCCGCAGGCGAATCTCGGTGAATAGGTGTACGGCATAGTTGGCGGAGAGCAGCAGCAACGCACACCCCATGATGCGGCGCGAACGGAGATAGTTGTCGAAGATGGCCTTGTCGGGCGTTCGGGCAAGCAGAAAGTAGGCCCCGAAGAAGACCATCAGCGGCAGTGCCGTCCAGAGCGAATATTCATACAGCGGAATGTTCATCTATGTTTCATGTTTTATGGGCCTGCACTTCGGCTAATATCTGTGTTTCAGGGTCTCATAATCTTGCCGCTTGCGCTTGTGCGTCTTTGCGGTCTTGCTGCGCAGATGCGTTGATGAAATAGTTTCCCGATATTCCGGAGCCGGTTTGCAGGCGGATGCGGCGGAGCGGACATTATGTCCATTTACCCCGTTGCATAGGCAAAGTTATGCAATAAATTTGATTGTAAATATATTGCAAATAAGTTTTATCGGCTAAACGGGATCTCATGCGGCTTCTTGCGGTTCGTTCCCGTAAAGTGCGACATGTGGCGTTTATGCTTTGCCAGTCGGTATCTCGACCTTTGCATCGTGAAAATGTGACATTCACGACTGCCGCCATGTCACGCACGCCGGTCTTCAATGGGGCGGGGCGGCGCATGGTTGTAATCCGATTAGCTGCAGTCTTTATGCGGCCGATTCGATATTTGCGGCCCGGCAGATTTATTCTTCTCTCGGCAAATATCTCCCGACAGCCGGTCTATTTGCAATAATATATAAAATATATTCGGTATAAAAAAGAAACCATGTATCTTTGCATACAAATATTATTTGCCGTTGGTCCCGAATGCCGCAAAATGCCGGTAACGGACCGTAAGTATCGGCGGAACTTAATACGACTGTTACGATGAAACGATCGACGATCGAGGATACGATGTTCCCGGCATGTCCGGTGCGGAATATTCTGGCGCGTCTGTGTGACAAGTGGGCGTTGCTGGTACTCTACCTGCTGGCGCGTTCGCAGACGGGAAAGCTGCGTTTTACGGAGTTGAGGCAGGCTATGCCCGACATCTCGCAAAAGATGTTGGCAACGACACTGCGCACGCTCGAAGAGGACGGTTACATCACGCGAACGCTCTATGCGGAGGTTCCGCCGCGGGTCGAGTATGCGCTCACGGCGCGGAGCGAGACGCTGCGTCCGATTCTCGAGGAGCTGCTCGCATGGGCCGTGGATAATATGGATGCCGTCATGCAGGATCGCAGGAAGGCACATGGGTCGAAAGACAAAATCAAACGCATGGAGGAATGAAAGCTGCACAATTGGATTGTTATGCGAAGGATGGCCGTCTGGTTGTTCGGGAGGTTCCCGATCCGGAGCCGGCGGCGAACGAGGTTCTGATAGAGGTGCGCGCGGCGGCAGTCAATCCGCTGGAGTTGCTGATCGCTTCGGGAAATATCAGGCTGATTCAGGATTACCGCCTGCCGCAGACACTCGGCAACGAGTGTTCGGGTGTCGTGGTGAAGGTAGGCAGCCAAGTCCGTGATTTCCGCCCGGGCGATGCCGTCTATACGCGGCTCCCGTTGGGGCGTATCGGCGCCTTTGCCGAATATGTCGCAGTGGATGAGGCGGCTGTGGCGAAGATCCCCGAGGGGTATGCCTTCGACGTGGCGGCCGCCATCCCGTTGACCGCGCTGACTGCATGGCAGGGCCTTATTGACGTGTTGGAGGCGCAGGCTGGGCAGACACTGCTGATTACGGGCGGATCGGGTAGCTTCGGGCAGATGGCCGTCCCGATTGCCAGAGAGTTGGGGCTTCGTGTCATGGTGACTGGCAACGCACGTGCCCGCGAAGAGTTTTTGGCCATGGGGGTCGAACGCTATATAGATTACCGTCAGGAGAACTATTGGGAGGTAGTGCCGGGAGTCGATCTGGTTATCGACACGCTCGGAGCCGGTGAATTCGAACACGAACTCTCGGTGCTGAAACGGGGCGGGCGTCTGTTGAGCCTGAGGACATCACCCAACGGGGAGTTTGCCCGACGCAACGGCTTCCCGTGGTACAAGCGTGCCCTCTTTACGCTTGCCGGAATGAAATACGATCTGTCGGCCCGGTGTCAGGGTAAGGAGTATCTTTGTGTTTGTGCATGCCGACGGGGCGCAACTGCGCCGTATAACGGAGATCGTTGAGCGTAATCATATTGTTCCTGCAGTCGATCCGCATACGTTCTCTCTGGATGAGATAAACGATGCCATGCGGCTCGTGGCCGAGGGCCCGATCAATGGAAAGGTAATTGTCAGAATGTAAAATTATTTTGCATGGATAAGATTTATGAAATATGCTTCAGCCCGACGGGCGGAACGGAGCGTGTGGCCGCAATATTGGCCAAGACGCTGGCTGCAGAGACGGTTTCGGTCGATCTTACGGCGCGCGATGTCGATTTCGGCAGCGTGACACTTGGTAAGGATGATGTGGCGATGATTGCCGTACCGTCATACAGCGGACGTGTTCCGGCCGTTGCGGCGGCGCGTCTGGCCGAGATGCACGGTAACGGCGCACGGGCCATACTGGTCTGTGTCTATGGCAACAGGGCCTATGAGGATACATTGGTGGAGTTGCGTGATACGGCCTCACGGGCCGGATTTACTGTCATTGCAGCCGTGGCGGCCGTGGCCGAGCATTCGATCGCCCGCCAATATGCCGCGGGGCGTCCCGATGCGGATGACGAAGCGGTGTTGCGCAATTTCGCAGAGCGGATTCGCAGTAAGATCGATAATGGAGACACGGGCGAACCGGAGATCCCGGGTAATCGCCCATATCGCAAGGCTGCTGGCGCAGGTATCGTACCCAAGGCTACGCGTGCATGCGTCAAGTGCGGCGTTTGTGCGACGAAATGTCCCGTTGGCGCCATCGATGCGAAGGATCCGAGTTGTGTCGACAAGGAGTTGTGTATCTCCTGCATGCGGTGCGTTGCGGTATGTCCACACGGAGCGCGGCACGTTAATCGGTTGATGCTTGCACTTGTCGGTCGTATGCTCAAAAAGGTGTGCTCGGAGCGTAAAGCCTGCGAACTCTATCTCTGAACTTAGAGGTCTCGGTTGGATTTGATGCGGCCGTCATAGATTCCGGTTGGTGATGCGGGCGTAGATCGGGGCTTTGCCATTTTTCGTGACTTTGGTCTTCTTGCAGAAGAAGACGACGCTGAAGGAGGTTCGTGGCAACATGGCTGCTTGGTTTTTGAGTAAATGAAACGTCTTCAGCACCGGAATGTTGCAGAGTAAAATGATGCAAATCAGCGAAATAGAGCTAAATAGTGACCTGTTTTCGGTCCGGGCAAAAAAGGTCACGATTAAGGCGTGAAATACTTGCTGCCTTTTGCTTCAATAGGAGTGGGGAAATACAAGAAAAAAGCCTCGTATATCGCTGATATACAAGGCTTTCTAGGATTTGGTCAGATTTCTGCTCATCCTCTTTTCTGACCCGGTGAGCGGAAAACGGGACTCGGACCCGCGACCTCAACCTTGGCAAGGTTGCGCTCTACCAACTGAGCTATTTCCGCATTACATTACAAACTTTCCGTTTCGTGAGTCTCTCACTTTTTATTCGAGAGGTTTTATTCACCCTCCCCCGGATGTTTGTGAACCTTGCAACCTCGAGGAGTCGTTGTCTCTATCGGATTGCGAGTGCAAAGATATGTCAAAAAAATTATTCTCCAAAACTTTTGTGATTTTTTTTGCGATTTTATTTTAAAATTTTCATATCCTTCATTCCGTGTCATGCCGTTTCGTAGCATCTATCGGATTGATATTGTTTCATGTAACGGCCCTCAAATGCCACGGCGTTGTCATTGGCAAAAATTTTGGCGCACGGGTGCCGTATGCGTCGGCAAACGCCATTCTGCGGTTGAGGATATTTGCGGCTCTGAAAGTTGGTCGGCGAATGGGAGGGTGGTGCGGCCTTGCTCGTGGTGGGGCATGACGACTGGCGAACGGGGATGTGTCGTCTTCCGTCTTTTTCGGGCGGAGCAGTGGCTATATTTATATGTGGATAACGGCTGGCATAATATGATAGGCGTATCGTTTCGCGTGTTGTGCCGCTCTCGGTTGTTGATCATGTTACGAGGCGTAGGGCAGAGGTAGGGTAAATGGAGGCGGGATAAGCGGTAGTAAAGGTGGTAAAAGAGTGTCTCGGTGTCGTAATTTCCGCGGTGCGGAGCAGCGATAAGGAAAAAAGTGACAAAAAAATGTAAAAAAAGTCATCGGGATAACGATTTTGAATAAAAAGCATTACTTTTGTACACGATTCGTAAACTTTCCACAATGAAAAAGATCCTTATTGTAGGTGCGGGAGGACAAATAGGTTCCGAGTTGGTGACCTATCTCCGCGGATTATATGGCAATGGCAACGTTGTTGCGGCCGATCTCCGGCAGTCGGAGCGGCTTGCGGCCGACGGCCCGTTTGAGATTCTCGATGCTCTGGATGCCGAGCGGTATGCGGAGCTGGTACGCAAGTACGGTATCGATTCGATATTCAACCTTGCAGCCCTGTTGTCAGCCAAGGGAGAGGCGAATCCCACGCTGGCGTGGAAGATCAACATCGGGGCGCTGACCAACTCTCTGGAGGTGGCGCGGCAGTACAACTGCGCACTCTTTACGCCGAGTTCGATCGGGGCGTTCGGAGGTGATTTCCCGCGCGACAATACGCCGCAGGATACCATCATGCAGCCCAATACGATGTACGGTGTATGCAAGGTTACTGGCGAGCTGTTGTCGAACTACTACCACACGCGTTTTGGTGTGGATACGCGCTCGGTGCGTTTCCCGGGTATCATATCCAATGTTACGCTGCCCGGAGGCGGTACGACGGACTACGCCGTGGAGATATATTACGCGGCCGTGAAGGGTGAGCGTTTTGTATGCCCCGTATCGTCAAACGTATATATGGACATGATGTATATGCCCGACGCGCTGCGTGCGACGGTGGAGCTCATGGAGGCCGACCCCGCAAAGCTGAAGCACCGCAACAGCTTCAATATCGCGTCGATGAGTTTCACGCCCGAGATCATCTATGCCGAGATACGCAAGCGTCTGCCCGAGTTCGAGATGGTTTACGACGTGGACCCCGTAAAGGAGGCCATAGCTGAGAGCTGGCCCAACAAGCTGGACGATACGTGCGCCCGCGAAGAGTGGGGCTGGAAGCCGCAGTGGGATCTTTCGTCGATGACGGACGACATGCTGCGTGCCGTGCGGGCAAAGAATCTTTAACCACAAAGAGATAATTGTAATAGTTGAGAGTGGGCGGACATGATGGCATGTCCGCCTTTTTCGTTTCCCGTATTTTGCGTTTTTCCGTCCGAAAGGTTTGCCCGAACGGACTATAAACGTTATATTTGTAGTGATGGAGCGTGGCGTGTCAACCTTCGTCACGGCTCGTGTTGTCGTGTTAATCATATAACGCAGTGTCTTTTAGAAGTATCTTGTCCGGACGGAACGGCGTCTGCCGGCCAACCTGCAGCATGCGTGGAGAGGTCGGCGGGGTGTGTATGCGTGTCGTTTCGGCCGGTTGAAATATGTTGTAGTTATGGAGTGTCGTATCAAACTCGTTTTGTCGGTTGCAATGCTGCTCGGTACGGTCGTGGCGGCATCGGCGGATGTTGTGAATGTATCGCCTGCGGGCGATGACGTGCGTGGAGACGGCAGTGCCGTGCGTCCCTTTGCGTCGCTGCAGCGGGCTCTGGATTATGCCGCAGCGTTGCCAAAAAACGATACGCTCTTCATTCGTGTCGGCGGTGGGGAGTACCGTCTGTACGATCCGGTACGCATCACGCCCGACAATTCGGGTACGGCGGCGGCACCCCTTGTCATCGAGGGCGCGGGTATGGATGCGACGGTGTTCCGCGGCAGCGTCACCTTCGGAGGATTCCAACGTTATGACGACAAGGTGTGGTGTGTGCGCGTCCCGCGCGAGTGCCGCGGCGGGTTCGAACAGATATATGTCGGGGGTGAACGCCGCTTCCGCGCTCAGCTGCCCGACCGCGGCGGCTTCCTCGAGATGGAGCGTGTCGATGAGTTTGTAATCGACTCCTCGGCGACGAACCGTACGGGAAAGAACTGGGCCGTGCTGAAGGTCACGCTCGATGACGGGACGGCATCACGTTTGGGGCGCATGCCTAGGGCGGAGTGGAATGATGCGATCTTCAATTTCTATCATAAATGGGATGTCACGCGTCTGCGCCTGCAGTATCTCGATGCGGCACAGGGCGAGGCTTATTTCGCGGAGGAGGGTATGATGCAGTGGAACCCTATCGACGTGAAGAGCCGCCTTGTTGTCGAGAATTGTTCTGCGGCGTTGGATTCGGCCGGAGAGTGGTATTTCGACCGCAGTGAGGGGTGGCTCTATTATATACCCGTCGATGGCGAGAATCCCGAGACGCTGGAGGTGTCGGTGCCCGTGGTGGAGAAGTTCCTCGAGATTACGGGCGATGAGGCGTCGGGAAGGCGTGCGGGGCATGTGATCCTTCGTGATATGTCGTTCCGCGAGGCGGGATACCGTACCCCGGCCTTCGGCAATGCTGCGGCTCAGGCGGCGGCGCCAATCGAGGCGGCGGTCATGGCCGACTATGCCGAAGATGTCGTACTGGAGCGTTGCGAGGTCGCCCACACGGGGCTGGGGGGAGTATGGTTCCGCCGTGCATGCCGCAATTCAGCCCTGCGGCAGTGCCACCTGCACGATCTGGGGGCGAACGGCGTCAAGATCGGCGAGCCGGATATGCCGACATCGGATATGGTCACGCACCATATTACGGTCGACAACTCGATCATACAGCATGGCGGTTATGTCTTTCCGTGCGCCGTGGGTGTGGTTATATTCCACGCATCGGACAACAACGTTACGCATAACGATATAGCCGACTTCCGTTACAGCGGAGTGTCGGTAGGTTGGGTCTGGGGCTATGCCGACAGCCCGGCCAAACGCAACCATATAGACTATAACCGCATTCACCATCTGGGGTGGGGCGAGCTGTCGGATATGGGCGGTGTCTATACGTTGGGCCGTTCGGAAGGCACGACGGTGAACCACAACGTCGTACACCATATATATTCACGCTATTACGGAGGCTGGGGACTCTATACGGACGAGGGGTCGACGGGCATCACGCTGCGCGACAATCTGGTCTACGCATGCAAGAGTGCGGGCTTCCATCAGCATTACGGCGAAGGCAATCTTATATGCAACAACATCTTTGCCTGTCAGATACGGGCCCAGCTGGAGGCTACGCGGCAGGAGGAGCACCTCTCGTTTACATTTACGAACAATATCATATATTTCGACCGCGGCGATCTGGCGGGCGTGAACTGGAAGGGCGCCAACATGGTGTCGGATCACAACTGCTATTGGGATACGCGTTCGACCGACCTGTCGTTCCAAGGCGTGTCGCTTGCCGAGTGGCGTGCGGCGGGCAAGGATGTGCATTCGGTCGTGGCCGATCCGGGATTTGTGGATGCCGCGCATTTCGACTTCAGACTGAAGAACAGACGTGTGGCGCGCAAGATCGGTTTCGAGCCCTTCGACACGACTCAGGCCGGAGTCTACGGATCCGAGGCGTGGCGTGAGCGTGCCCGGCTCGACCCGTCACTGGAGGAGGCTTTCGACCGCCTTGTAGAGCAGACCGAGGCTCTGGGCATAAGCCAGTGGTAACCGACGCGGAGAGATGTGTGATATGTGTTTGGTGATGAATTGACCGATAGTGAAAGATACAAATTAACCCTTATCTGTTATTAATATGTCGAATAATCCACTTAATGACGGCGCGGTGTATGACGCCCGTTTGCTGGGGAACCCCAAGATGCTGGCTCTGGGCCTGCAACACATGTTCGCCATGTTTGGCGCTACGGTACTTGTTCCGGCCATAACGGGCCTCTCGGTCTCGGCCACACTGCTCTTTGCGGGTCTGGGCACGCTGCTCTTCCACGCCATAACTCGATTCAAGGTGCCGGCATTCCTCGGTTCGTCGTTCGCCTTCATCGGCGGCTACGCCACCGTCACCGAGATGGGTACGGCGCAGGGCCTCTCGACGGCCGAAGCGCTGCCTTATGCCTGTGTCGGGGTATTCTTTGCCGGTTTGTTGTATTTCGTGCTGGCAGGATTGTTCGCCATGTTCGGCGCGCGCCGTGTGATGCGTTACTTCCCGCCCATTGTCACGGGCCCCATTATCATATCTATCGGTCTGATACTTTCGGGTTCGGCCATCACCAACTGTATGGCCAACTGGTGGATCGCGCTGCTGGCCATCGCCATTATCATCGTGGCCAACATCTGGGGCCGCGGCATGGTCCGCATTGTACCCATATTGTTGGGCGTGGTCGGTTCTTATGTAGTGGCAGCCCTGTGCGGGCAGGTGGACTTTACGGCCGTGCGCGAGGCCGCATGGATCGGAGTCCCGTTCCACATGAAGGATACGGCCTTCGCCGTCTTCGCCAACCCCGACTGGGGACTTCTCGTCTCGGCCATCATCACCATCATGCCCATAGCTCTGGCCACGATGGTGGAGCATATAGGTGACATGTGTGCCATATCGTCTACGGTTGGACGTAATTTCCTTGCCGACCCGGGCTTGCACCGTACGCTTGTGGGTGACGGTCTGGCCACCTCGATAGCGTCGCTGTTCGGGGCGCCTGCAAATACCACATACGGCGAGAATACGGGCGTGCTGAACCTTACCAAAGTGTTCGATCCGCGCGTGATACGCCTTGCGGCCGTCTTTGCCATACTCTTCTCGCTCTCGCCCAAGTTTGCGGCGCTGGTAAGCTCGATGCCTACGGCTACCATCGGCGGCGTGTCGCTGGTGCTCTACGGTATGATCTCGGCCGTGGGTGTGCGTAACGTTGTGGACAACAAGGTCGACTTCACGGCTTCGCGCAACGTCATCATCGCCGCCATGATCCTCGTGCTGGCCATAGGTATCAAGTACGGCGCCAACGATGCCGTCTCGCTCGGATTTACCTCGCTGTCGGGTCTGGCCGTAGCCGCTATCGTGGGTATTGCGCTGAACGCCCTGCTGCCGGGAAAGGATTATGTCTTCGGCCGCAACTCGAAGGGCGACACGTCGGTCGATTTCGAGGTCAACCGCGTCACGGAGGAGTGATGTGCGCGGCAGGACGATAAAAATTTGTATAATTCCAACGAAAGAGTAGAATCATAAGAGATGATCCTTCATGACAAGATAGTGTGCGGCGGCGGGGTGTGCCGCGTGACGGCACAGGTGGCATCCTTCGCTACGCACGGCGGCGTGCGCGAGTGGCATGCCGTGCTGCATGTCGATGGCGGCGAACGGCAGTTTGCGGATCAGGCCGCGTCGCTGCGTCGGGCCTTTGAGACGCTGCGCGAGGGCTTTGCGGGTGCCGAGTGCCTCATGTGCCGCCTGTTCCTGAGCGATGCCGCGGCACAGCAGCGTGCCGCGGTCGCAATCTTCGCCGACGTGCCGCTGTCGATGATACAGCAGCCGCCGCTCGACGGCAGCAAGGTCGCCGTGTGGGCGATCTTCTGCGAGGGTGTGGAGCGCGTCGGCGAGGGCGCATTCAGCCATAACGGCTATACACACCGCTATGCGCTCATGCGTGAGGCGGCGGGTACGGACAGCGCTTCTCAGACGACGGCACTGCTCGATGCCTACGGGGCGGACCTTGCATCGTGCGGCATGACGCTGGCCGACAACTGCGTGCGTACGTGGTTCTTCGTGCGTGACGTGGATGTGAACTATCAGGGTGTCGTGGACGCCCGTCGCGAGAAGTTCGACAGCTGCGGCCTGACCCCGAAGACTCATTATATAGCGAGTACGGGCATCGAGGGCAAACCCGACCGGCGCGATGTCTTCGTGCGTATGGATGCCTATTCCGTGGAGGGGTTGTCCGAGGGGCAGCAGCAATATCTCTATGCGAGGGATTATCTCAATCCGACATACGAGTACGGCGTCACCTTCGAACGTGGCGTGAGGGTCGATTACGGAGACCGCAGCCATATATTCATTTCGGGCACGGCAAGTATCGACAACCGCGGACGCGTGGTGCATGCGGGCGACGTGCGGCGGCAGACGGAACGTATGTGGGAGAACGTCGATGCGCTGCTGCGCGAGGGCGGCGCGACGATGGATGATGTGATGTCGATCATTGTCTATCTGCGCGATACGGCCGACTATGCCGCCGTGCGCGACATGTTTGCGCGCCGCTGGCCCGATATACCTGCCGTGATCACGCTGGCTCCGGTATGCCGTCCCGAATGGCTCGTGGAGATGGAGTGCGTGGCCGTCACGAAGGGTGCCGTCTGCAGCTACCGGCCTCTGTAATGATGTGGTATCCCGAGTGGATGTCGTGGTCGGGGGGGGGTATGTCTTGGGGCAGGTCGGATGCGATGGCTTTTGCGGATTGTCATTATACGGTGAAGTAGGTCGGAAGTGGGGGAGTCTCTATTGCAAGCTGTGCGGTGGATGGTGCGCCGACAGTTTGTAATGCGACTGTGAATACGGTTATTTAACGGATATACATTGTGTTGCGGCAGCGGTGCGTGCTTTTCCGAAAGGCGTTCAGATTACGATTATTAATAAATTGTTAATAATTTAAGACGCCTTTTATGGTTATGCTCGCGCCCTAATCCTATATTTGTTCGCGTAAAGGTGCTTCCGTATGTACGCTGCCCGAGGCTCAGGCCGATATTTACCATGAAACTCAAACCTTTAATCAAATTTACACGCTTATGAAGAAACTTCTGCTCATGGCATGTGCGGCAATGCTCTCGTTGGGCGCTGCGGCTCAGAATGTACAGTTCCATTACGACTTCGGTCACAACCTCTACAAGGACCTGAAAAAGACCTCGGAGTCGGACGGACGTGCCCCGATCACCACGACGGTGGAGATGTTCCGCGGCGATACGTGGGGCAGCACCTACTTTTTCATCGACCTCGATTACAATGCCGGCATGAAGGGTGCTTATTGGGAGATCTCGCGCGAGATATGCTTCTGGCAGGAGTCGAAGCTCGGGTGGCTGTCGGCGCACGTGGAGTATGACGGCGGTCTGAGCGACGCGGCCGGCTCGTTCAACAACGCATGGCTTGTGGGCCCGACCTATTCGGGTCACTCGAAGGACTTTACCAAGACGTGGTCGGTGAGCGTCATGTACAAATACATCCCCAAGACATACGACACGGCCGGAAAAAAGCAGACGAGCAACTTCCAGCTGACGGGCGTATGGGGCATCGACTTTGCGAAGGGTTGGTGCACCTTCTCGGGCTTCATCGATTTCTGGCGCGAGTGGCGTCCGTGGCAGAACACGAGCCACATCCTGCTCTCGGAGCCTCAGTTCTGGGTAAACCTGCACAAGATCCGCGGCTGGGATAACGTGCATCTGAGTGTCGGCGGCGAGGTCGAGTTGTCGAACAACTTCGTCTCGAAGGGCTTCTATGCCATCCCGACCGTGGCGGCAAAGTGGACCTTCTGACGGCTGCGTAGTGTTTTGTAACGAGTAAAAACGGAAGATATATGCTTAAGAAACTGTTCGGATTCGATCAGTCGGTGACCACGCCGCGCACGGAGATCTTGGCGGGTGTCACCACATTCCTTACCATGTCGTACATTCTGGCCGTCAACCCCGGAATGTTCAGCCAGCTGGACGGCATGCCCGCCGGCGCCGTCTTCACGGCTACGGCTCTGGCCGCCATAACCGGTACGCTTATCATGTCGCTCTGGGCCAAGCTCCCCTTCGGACTGGCGCCCGGAATGGGACTTAATGCCTTCTTCGTATTCTCCGTATGTATGGGTATGGGCTATCCGTGGCAGTTCGCCCTGACGGCCGTATTCATCGAGGGTATCATCTTCGTGATCCTCACGCTTACGAATCTGCGCGAGGCCATAGTGAATGCCATCCCCGCCTCGCTCAAGAATGCCATAGGCGCCGGTATCGGCCTCTTCATAGCCTTCATCGGCTTGCAGAATGCCGGTATCATAAGCAACAACGACTCGACGCTCGTATCGTTGGGCGAGATCACCTCGGGCAGCCCGCTGCTGGCGATGATAGGTCTTGCCGTAACGTCGGTGCTGGTGGTGAAGAACGTGCGCGGCGCGCTGCTGATCGGTATCCTCATCACGACGGTGATAGGTATCCCGATGGGTATCACCAACTATGGCGGCCTTGTCTCGGCACCGCACTCGATCGCCCCGATATTCTGCAAGTTCGAGTGGAGCCAGATCTGGTCGCTCGATATGGTGGTGGTGATATTCACTTTCCTCTTCATCGACATGTTCGATACGATCGGTACTCTGGTGGGCGTATGCACCAAGGCCGACATGCTCGATGCCAACGGCCGTATTCCGCGCGTGAAGCAGGCCTTCATGGCCGACGCTCTGGCCACGGTGGCAGGCGCATGCTTCGGCACCTCTACGACGACGACATACGTCGAGAGCGCTGCAGGTGTGGCACAGGGCGGCCGCTCGGGACTTACGTCGTTCGTGGTGGCGTGCTGCTTCTTCGTGGCGCTCTTCTTCTCGCCGCTCTTTTTGGCCATACCGTCGGCGGCGACGGCTCCCGTGCTGATCATCGTGGGACTCTTCATGCTCAGCCCCATACGCAACATCCCGTTGGACGACTATGCCGAGTCGATCCCCGCCTTCATCTGCATCATCATGATGCCGCTGGCATATTCGATCTCGGACGGCATTCTGCTCGGCATGATCAGCTATGTTGTGATCAACGTTCTGTGCGGCAACTTCAAACGTCTGTCGGTGACGATGTACGTTCTGGCCGTGCTTTTCATACTGAAATACATATTTATCTGATCTGTACGGCGCTTCGGCAGCGGCACGTATTGGGCCTTTGCCGACCGCTGCGCGGCGCAGAATGAATAACGGCACGGGGGTATTCCGAAAAAAACGGAATGCCCTCGTGTTTTTTGCATAATGTGGTTTTTGATTTTGTCAAGTGACGAAAAAAAACTACATTTGTAAGAATATTAACTGCTAACTTTATTCAATGATGAAATCAAGACTTTTAATTGTTGTTGCGGCTCTGCTGTTTTCGACAGCCATAGGCGCACAACCGCGTGCGGAGTATCCCCGCCCGCAGTTCGAACGAGCCGACTGGGTCAACCTGAACGGCGAATGGAGTTTTGCACTCGATCTGTCGGATTCGGGTCGCGACCGCGATTTCTATAACAGCAAGGGCTTCGAGCAGCGTATCACGGTGCCGTTCGCACCGGAGAGCAAACTCTCGGGCATAGGGTATACCGATTTCATCAACAGCGTGTGGTATCAGCGCATGATACAGATTCCGTCGGCATGGCAGGGCAAGCGCGTGAAGCTCAACTTCGGTGCCGTATATTACGAGTCGGAGGTATATATCGACGGTCGCTTTGTCGGCCGCCACTACGGTGGTTCTGACTCCTTCGCGTTCGATATCACGGATTTCGTGGGTGACGGCAAGGAGCACAGCATCGTGGTGCATGCCGAGAGCGACCTTCGCAGCGGCACGCAGCCCGGAGGCAAGCAGTCGACAAATTACTATTCGTATGGTTGCAGCTACACCCGTACCACCGGTATCTGGCAGACGGTGTGGATGGAGGCCGTGGATGACATGGCACTGGAGCGTGTGCAGGTCGTAACCGATATCGACAATGAGCAGATAGTAGTAATCCCGACATATTATAATGTCGCAGGCGGGAATACCCTTTCGGTTGAAGTTCGTGATGGCGGGAAGGTCGTGGCGCATGCCGAGTCGGCAGCGGTGCAGGGCGTGCCCGTAGTTGTGGCGCTGAAGAAGGCCAAACTGTGGAGTCCCGAGTCGCCGTTCCTCTACGATGTGGTGTATGAGGTAAAGGATGCCGAGGGCAGGACGCTCGACCGTGTCGATGCCTATGTAGGTATGCGCAAGGTGCATATCGACGGCAACAAGATATACCTTAACAACAAACCATACTATCAGCGTCTTGTGCTTGATCAGGGATTCTATCCCGACGGTATCTGGACGGCTCCGTCGGACGAGGCCCTCAAGCATGACATAGAGATGTCGAAGGCTGCCGGCTTCAACGGTGCGCGCCTGCACCAGAAGGTATTCGAGGAGCGTTTCTACTATTGGGCCGACAAGTTGGGATATATCGTCTGGGGCGAGATGGCCTCGTGGGACAAGGACAGCAACTCGGTTGCCGCGGCGCGCAACTTCCTCTCGGAGTGGGGCAATATTGTGGTGCGTGACCGCAACCATCCGGCGTTGATCGTGTGGACGCCCTTCAACGAGGAGTTTGGTGTGCCGTCGAACGAAGCTGGACGCTTCCTTACAGACGTATATAACGAGACACGGCGTCTGGATCCGACGCGTCCGGTGAATACCGTGAGCGGCGGCATATATGTCATTTCGGACTTCTGCACGGCGCACTGCTACGAGCAGGACGGCGCACGTCTGCATTCGATGCTCTTCGACGGCGAGAAGTTCTACCAGCCTCAGGGCCCGAACGAAGGTTTCGAGCGTGCTATCCGTAAGTTGTACTATGACGGCTCGCTGCCGTATGTGCTCGACGAGTTCGGCGGCATCAAGTGTGCCGAGACGCAGCCTGAGGGCGGCAATTCATGGGGTTACGGCAACGCTGCTCCCACGCGTGAGGATTTCTACACGCGTCTGGAGGCGTTGGTGAAGGCCATAGTCGACCACAGCGACAAGATTTGCGGTTTCTGCTATACGCAGTTGACGGATGTGGAGCAGGAGCAGAACGGCGTCTACTATTACGACCGTGGCGAGAAGTTCGACATGGGGCGTGTGAAGGCTATCTTCCAGATGAAGGCCGAGGGCTACGAGCAGTAGAGTATAATGCAACGAGCCACATAATCGCACGGCGTATCGTCGGGGCGAGATATTGAAAAAGGAACATTGAAAAACGGAATGGAAATTTATTAACCGAAACAAAAAACGATAAAGAGTAATGATCAGAAAAGCAGCGAAAATAGTGTGTATGCTGGCCGCCGTGGCGGCCTGTTCAGGCGCGACGGCCGCGGTGCCGCGTGCCGAGTATCCCCGTCCGCAGTTCGTGCGTGCCGATTGGGTTAATCTGAACGGCGAGTGGAGCTACTCGATGGATCCCGTCATGACGGGATGGGAGCGCGGCCTCATGTCGAGCCGCGGCTTCGCCGACAAGATCATCGTGCCGTTCGCACCGGAGAGCAAGCTCTCGGGTGTCGAGCACAAGGAGTTCATCCCCTGCATCTGGTACCAGCGCGAGATCTCGGTGCCCGAGGCGTGGGCCGGTAAGGATATCCTGCTCAACTTCGGCGCCGTATATTATGAGTCGGAGGTATATATTGACGGCAAGTTCGTGGCACGCCACTTCGGCGGTTCGGACTCGTTCTCGGTGGATATTACGGATTTCGTCAAGGCGGGAGGTATGCACTCTCTGGTCGTTAGCGCCAAGAGCGATCTGCGCAGCCGCGAGCAGTCGGCCGGAAAGCAGTCGCTGCGTCACGGCCCCTTCGAGTGCATGTACACCCGAACGACAGGTATCTGGCAGACGGTATGGATGGAGGCTGTGGCGCCGTGCGGACTCTCGCGCGTGAAGTGCACCACCGACATCGACCGCAACGAGGTGTCATTCGAGGTGTCGCTGCGCCGCAACCGCAGTGGTAATACGCTTACGGTGAACGTAATGGACGGCGGCAAGACTATCGCTTCGCAGACGGCGCCCGTGGCGTCGGGATCGGTCGTGACGCTGCCCGTGAAGAAGGCCAAGCTGTGGAGTCCCGAGTCGCCATTCCTCTATGACGTCGAGTTCCTCCTCAAGGATGCCGATGGCAATACGCTCGACAAGGTGACGTCGTATTTCGGCATGCGCAAGATCCACACCGAGGGTAACCGCATATATCTGAACAACGAGCCATATTACCAGCGTCTTGTGCTCGATCAGGGATTCTATCCCGACGGTATCTGGACCGCTCCGTCGGACGAGGCCCTCAAGCATGACATCGAGCTCTCGATGGCGGCCGGTTTCAACGGTGCGCGTCTGCACCAGAAGGTCTTCGAGGAGCGTTTCTACTATTGGGCCGACAAGCTGGGATATTTGACATGGGGCGAGGCTCCGAGCTGGGGTCTTGACGCCAACTCGCCCGTTGCGGCGCGTAACTTCATGTCGGAGTGGCGCAATATCGTCGTGCGTGACATGAACCACCCGTCGCTTGTGACGTGGACGCCATTCAACGAGGAGTTCTGGCCCGACGAGACGCAGTATCCGCGTTTCGTGTCGGACATCTACGATATGACCAAGCAGCTGGATCCTACGCGCCCGATCAACACCGTGAGCGGCGGAATACATATCAAGACCGATATCTGGACCGAGCACCACTATGAGCAGAATGCCGAGCGTCTGCACGATATAATCTACAACGGCGGCAAGATGTTCGTTCGCAAGCCCGATGTTCAGGGACGCCTGCGCGGCAATGTCGGTTTCAACCGCCCCGAGCTCAACAGCCCCTATACCTTCCCAACATACGAGGGTGACATACCTTATATCCTCGACGAGTTCGGCGGTATAAAGTGTATGGAGGCCAACCCGGCGAAGGATGGCGCATGGGGTTACGGCGATGCAGCCCAGACCAAGGAGGATTTCTACAAGCGTCTGGAGTCGCAGGTGCGTGTGCTGATCGATATGAGTGATCTCATCTGGGGCTATTGCTACACGCAGCTGACGGATGTGGAGCAGGAGCAGAACGGTATCTACTACTACGACCGTTCGACCAAGTACGACATGGATCGCGTACGCGCTATATTCCAGATGGCACTGCCCGAGCAGCCTGCGGCCGCGGATAATAAGAAGAAGTAACGCATAGCGGCGGCGGACAACGTTGTCCGTCGGCCGCTTTTTGACGGATGACGGTATGCGCCGACGCCGCATCACGGGGACTTTGTGACCGAGCGGCGGATACGGTCACGATATAGGAAAACAGGACGAAAATATAAAATTCGCATTATGAAACGCATTGTAATGGCAATGGCTGCGCTGGCCATGATGGTCGGCTGCGGCGGAAGTGAGAAGCCCGCGGATAACGGACTGAACCTCATGAAGGAGGAGAACTTCAAGTGCGAGATCGACGGCAAGCCGGTATCGCTCTATACGCTTACAAACGGTACGCTCACCATGCAGGTTACCAACTTCGGCGGCCGCGTGGTATCGTTGTGGGTGCCCGACCGTGACGGCAAGATGGCCGACATAGTGCTGGGTTACGAGAATATCGACCGTTATGTACACAATACGGGCGAACGTTTCCTCGGTGCCGCCGTGGGACGTGTCGCAAACCGTATCAACGAGGGCCGTTTCACGCTCAACGGCAAGGAGTACTCGGGCCCGCAGAACAGCAACGGACAGATGCTGCACGGCGGTGACAAGGGTATCGACATGATCGTGTGGGACGTAGTGGACGTTATGCCGTCGTCGATCGTGCTGCGTTGCACGCTGCCCGACGGTCAGGACGGCTTCCCGGGCAATCTGACCATCACGATGACCTATACGCTTACGCCCGATAACGAGTTCAAGGTACTCTATCTGGCCGAGACGGATGCTCCGACGCTTGTGAACCTGTCGCACCACTCGTTCTTCAACCTCAAGGGTGAGGGCGGCGGTACGGTTCTGGACAACGTGCTGACGATCAAGGGTGACTACATCACTCCTACTGACGAGCGTCTGATTCCGACCGGTGAGCTTCGCGCCGTTGAGGGTACGCCGTACGATTTCCGCGAGCCGCATGTCATCGGCGAGCGTATCGATGCGGATAACGACCAGCTCAAGTTCGGCAACGGCTACGACATGAACTGGGTTCTCTCGCGTGAGGATAACGGTCAGGTAGAGACCGTGGCTACGCTCTACGATCCCACGACGGGCCGCTGCATGGATGTGGCGACGGATCAGATAGGACTTCAGTTCTACAGTGGCAACTTCTTCGATGGTACGTACAACGGCAAGTATGGCGAGCCTCTGCGCTTCCGTGAGTCGATCGCGTTGGAGACGCAGAAGTTCCCCGATGCGCCCAACCACGAGAACTTCCCCTCGATCGTGCTCAACCCGGGCGAGACCTATTCGCAGACCTGTATCTATAAATTCTACACGAAATGATGCGAAGAGCAGGATTTTTGGCTATGACGCTGGCGGCCGTGTCTTTGGGCATGGCCGCCTCGGCGCAGAATCGTTGGACGATCGAGCCTGACGGCAAGACCATCCGTATGGATGTAAACGAACGGACTATACCTCATGACGACCATGTCGAGATGAGCGGCAAGTATATGGCCGTGGTCTTGTATTGGGATGTTGACGAGGATGGCATTTTCGGTGTGGACCGCTCGCTGGTCTTCCCGATGCTGCGTACGATCCCGAACGATACGCACGGCAGTCTGATGCTGCGCCAGAATTTGGACGTGGTGTCGCAACTGCGTATCAATAACAATAACTTCCTGACCTTCAAGACTCATTCTGTCGAGTTGAACGGCGCTATGCGTGTCGTGGAGGAGCATCGTCAGGGTGACTACGGCCTTGAGGTGGATCGGGTGATCTTCCCCGCTATGGAGGAGCCGGCCATGTGCGAACGTTATGTTGCGCGCAATACGGGCTCGGTGGCATACGCGTTGCAGATACCCGAACTCGAGCAGACGATCGAGACGGATCCTGCAAGAGGTGTCGAAGGTTCATATCGCATTGTCAGCCGCGTTCACGGCGGCGGTGTCTACACGGTGGAGCCGGGTGACAGCGTTGTATTCTCGCTAGTGATTGAGGCTCTGGCAAAGGACGATGCCGAGGTTGCGGCGAGTGCGGACGACATGTGGGCCGAGCGCAAGGCTTTCCTTGATGCGGTGGACGACAATCTGGTGCTCGATACGCCTGATGACGTGATCGACACGGAGTTCCGCTATGCCAAGATCCGCGCTTCGGAGAGCATATTCAAGACCAAACGCGGATATATGCACGGCCCGGGCGGCGAGAGCTACTATGCGGCCATCTGGGCGAACGATCAGGCCGAGTATGTCAACCCCTTCTTTCCGTTCTTGGGATATGGCGTGGGTAACGAATCGGCTTTGAATGCCTACCGTCTCTTCGCTAAATACATGAATGACGAGTACAAGCCTATTCCGAGTTCTATCATAGCCGAGGGCGACGGTACGTGGAACGGTGCCGGCGACCGCGGGGATGCGGCCATGATCGCGTACGGCGCTGCGCGCTACGCCCTGACGCGGGGCGATCGTGCCGAGGCCGAGGAGCTGTGGCCTCTGATCGAGTGGTGTCTGGAGTATTGCAAGCGCCAGATCAACGACGAGGGTGTGGTCAAGTCGGACCGTGACGAGCTGGAGGGACGCTTCCCTTCGGGCGAGGCCAACCTCTGTACCTCGACGCTCTATTACGATGCGCTTATTTCGGCATCGTATCTGGGCCGCGAGTTGGGCAAGAGCCCGTCGCTGACGGCCGATTACAGCCGTCGTGCCAAGGCCATGCGTGCGGCCATCGAGTCATACTTCGGGGCTACGGTGTGCGGATATGAGACCTACCGCTATTATGACGGTAACGATATCCTGCGTTCGTGGATATGTATGCCGCTTATCGTGGGCATCTATGACCGGGCCGAGGGTACGATTGACGCTCTGTTCCATTCTGATCTCTACACGTCGGACGGACTGCTGACGGCGCAGGGCAGCGAGACCTTCTGGGACCGCTCGACCCTCTATGCCTTCCGCGGAGGTTATGCTGCGGGCTATCCCGACTTCATGACCGAGCAGCTGTCGTTCTATTCGAACCGCCGACTGTTGGGTGACCATGTGCCCTATCCGATCGAGGCGTGGCCCGAGGGCAACCAGCGCCACCTCTCGGCCGAGAGCGGACTCTACTGCCGTATCATTACGGAGGGTATGTTCGGCATGCGTCCGACGGGCATGCGCAGCTTCGAGCTCAAGCCCGAGATCCCCTCGACGTGGGATCATGCATCGCTCCGGCACGTGCGTGCTTTTGACCGCGATTTCGATATCGAGGTGAAGCGCCTCTCGCCCGAGAAACTGCAGGTTACGGTATTGCAGCACGGCGAAAAGGACAAGCGTTACGAGCAGCGTTTCACCGTAAGGCAGGGCCGTACGATAGAGGTCAAACTCCCGTAGGACGTAATGCCGGCACGGGCTGCTTGTGTATTAAGGCGGATGTATGCTGTGTAATATGTAATATATAGTGTATGGTGCAGCCGCAGTGTGAGACGTAAAATTGCTTCAGAAGAAAAATTGCTTTAGCAGAAAAGTTTATCAATATTAATCGAACAATAAACCAAAAAACTTAGACCTATGAACATCGAATTGGTAAGAGAGAAGTTTGCCGAGAAGTTTGGAACCAAAGGCGACGTTTACGCATCTCCGGGTCGTATAAACCTTATAGGAGAGCATACCGACTACAATGGCGGATTCGTATTCCCGGGTGCCATCGACAAGGGCATCGTAGCTGAGATACGCCCCAACGGTACGGACAAGATCCGCGCCTATGCCATCGATCTGGATGACTATGCCGAGTTCGGCCTGCGCGAGGAGGACAAACCCGCGGCATCGTGGGCACGTTATATCTTCGGCGTGGCACGCGAGATCCAGAAGCGCGGCGGTAAGGTTGAGGGCTTCGATACGGCCTTCTCGGGTGACGTGCCCCTCGGAGCGGGAATGTCGTCGTCGGCGGCGCTGGAGTCGACTTTCGCCTTTGCGCTGAACCACATCTACAATGATGACAAGATCGACAAGTTCGAGCTGGCACGCATCGGCCAGTCGACCGAGCACAACTATTGCGGTGTTAACTGCGGTATCATGGACCAGTTCGCCTCGGTATTCGGAAAGAAGGGCAACCTGATGCGTCTGGACTGCCGTTCGATGGAGTTCGCATACTTCCCGTTCGATCCCGAGAAGTACGGTTACCGTCTGGTGCTGCTCGACTCGGTCGTAAAGCATGAGCTGGTGGGTTCGCCCTACAACAAGCGTCGCGAGTCGTGCGAGCGTGTAGCCAAGGCTCTGGGGCAGGAGACCCTGCGCGGCGCCACTATGGAGCAGCTCGACGCTATCAAGGACAAGATCTCGGAGGAGGACTACAAGCGTGCACGTTATGTTATCGGCGAGGAGCGTCGCGTGCTCGACGTGTGCGACGCGCTGGAGCGCGGCGATCTGGAGACCGTCGGCGAGCGCATGTATGAGACCCACTGGGGCATGTCGAAGGATTACGAGGTGTCGTGCGAGGAGCTTGATCTGTTGGCTACTATCGCCAAGGAGTGTGGCGTGACGGGCTCGCGTATCATGGGTGGCGGCTTCGGCGGCTGCACGATCAACCTTGTGAAGGACAGCCTCTACGATCCGTTCATCGCAACGGCCAAGCAGAAGTTTGCGGTGGCTTACGGTCACGAACCCAAGGTTTATGACGTTGTGATCTCGGACGGAGCACGCAAGTTGGATATTTAATTTTGCTGAGAAATGAAGAGACTCATAATGACGTTGGCGGCGGCGTGCCTCTGTTGGGGTGCGTCTGCCGAGATCGTCCTCCCGAAGGTGCTGGACAGCAATATGGTGCTGCAGCAGCAGAGCGAAGTGAATCTGTGGGGTAAGGCCGATGCCGACTCTAAGGTCACGGTTGTGGTTTCGTGGAGTAACGACAAGATACAGACTCACAGTGATGCCGAGGGCTGTTGGGCAGTCAAGGTGGCGACGCCGGCCGCATCGTTCGATCCGCAGACGATCACCATCAGCGACGGCGAGAGCGTGACGCTCGAAAACATACTCATCGGCGACGTATGGGTATGCTCGGGCCAGAGCAACATGGAGATGCCGGTCAAGGGTTTCGGCAACCAGCCCGTGGAGAACTCCATCGACTATATCATGCGTGGCGGCGAGGAGGCTTCGCGCATACGCATGTTCACGGTGCAGCGTGCCCGCTCGTATGACAAGGATATGGAGGATTGTGCCGGCGGCCAGTGGGAGTGCGCCTCGCCCGCGAGCGTGGCCAACTGTTCGGCTACGGCATACTTCTTTGCCTACAACATTACGCATGCGGTCAATATCCCTATCGGCATTATCGCTACCGATTGGGGCGGTACGCGCGTCGAGTCGTGGATGCCGTTGTCGGCATTGAAGGATTGCGTGACCGAGGAGCAGTTCAAGCAGAAGCAGACGGTGCACGACATCAAGCCGAGCGAGCTCTATTGTGCCATGATAGCCCCGATACGCAACTTCACGGCACGCGGATTCCTGTGGTATCAGGGTGAGGCCAATCTTGGCGATATCGACCACTATGACAAGATGATGGCCCGTATGGTAGAGCAGTGGCGCAGCGACTGGGGCGACGAGGATAACTCGATGCCGTTCTATTATGCCCAGATTGCTCCCTATTCGTACGGTGACTCGCAGAGCATCTCTTATCCTCTCTTTGTGGAGGCTCAGGTGCGTGCCTTGAGCGAGATCCCCAACTGCGGCATGGCCGGCACGACGGATATCGGTTCGGAGAACTGCATCCACCCGGCCCAGAAGTTCGAGGTAGGGCAGCGTCTTGCTGCACTGGCTCTGATGCAGACCTACGGCCAGAGCGGTTTCGAGCCGCGTGCTCCGCGCATGGAGTCATACGAGATACGTGACGGCAAGGTGACGGTACGCCTGCTGCGTGCCGGTCTGGGCCTGACCCCGTGGTACGGCGAGCCGATCAAGGGCTTCGAGATCGCGGGTTCGGACCGTGTCTTCCACAAGGCCAATGCCTCGATTTCGGGTAACAGCGTCACGGTCTGGAGCGACGAGGTGAAGGAGCCTGTGGCCGTGCGTTACGCTTTCCGCAACTATATCGAGAACAACCTCCACAACATGTTCGGTGTGCCGGCCGTACCGTTCCGTACGGATGACTGGAATGATGTGAGGTAGACGTTTGTTTTTATTGATTATTCCGACTGCACGGCCGAGGCCTGCAGTCGGAATTTTTTTTTGTTGTGCCGGTGGCCATAAATCGGCCTGTGGAAGGGTTTTTGTCGTGGCTGCGGATAATAATTGGGGGCATAATGTCGTTAAACCAAAAAATATGTGTAATTTTGTACGCTTAATACCCAGCATACTGTATAAACTATTCGGTATGAAAAAATGTTTCACCACGTTTGCCCTCGTCTTAGCGCTCGCGGCACTGTTCGGCAGCTGCTCAGGAATCCAGAAGGTGATAAACACCGACGACGCAGATCTTATCTTCGATCGCGGCATGATGTATTACAACGCCGAGAAGTGGAATAAGGCGGCATTGCTGTTCGAGAGCTGCGAACACTATTTCTCCGGTACGATGAAGGAGGATACGGTCGCTTTCTATATCGCCCGCTGCAAGTTTAAGGATCACGATTTCCTTACGTCGTCGACGCTGTTGGACGACTTCCGTCACAAGTTCGGGCGCAGTGCGTTTCTGGAGGATGCCGAGGCCATGTATGCCATCAGTCTCTACAACATGTGTCCGGGCCCTACGCGTGACCAGTCGATGACCAGTCAGGCGGTGATTGCGATCTCGGAGTTCATGTCGCACTATCCCGAGAGCGAGCAGTATCCGCTTTTCAAGGATATGACCGACGACTTGACGTGGCGTATGCACGAGAAGGCATACCTGAATGCATATACGTATTACAAGATCGAGCGTTACAACTCGGCCATCATAGCCTTCCGCAATGCGTTGAGGCAATATCCCGATTCGCACCGGCGGGAGGATCTGCTCTATCACATCGTGATGTCATCCTACAAGCTGGCCAGCAACTCGATCGAATCGAAGCAGCTGGATCGATACATGTCGACGCTGGATGCCTACTATTCGTTTATCATGGAGTTCCCGGAGTCGAAGTACCTGAAGGATCTGGAGCACGTGGAGGAGCAGACCAAACGCTTCATAGAGAAGAACCGCAAAGAAGAATAACAACGACAAAATTACGCATAAGATGGAGATCAAGAAGAACATTCCCAACAACACGATTACCCGCAAGTTGGTCGATCTGGACAAGGATACGGGCAATATCTACGAGAGCATCAACATCATAGCACGTCGTGCCAATCAGATCTCGACGGAGCTCAAGGCGGAGCTTACGCGCAAGCTGGCCGACTTCTCGTCGCCGACGGATACGATGGAGGAGACCTTCGAGAACCGCGAGCAGATCGAGATCTCGCGTTATTACGAGCGTCTGCCCAAGCCGACGATCATCGCCACGGAGGAGTTCCTCGACGGCGAACTCTACTACCGCGAGGGCGGCGACAAGGAGTCGAAATAGCGTCGTGCGCGGTTGGCCGGGACGAGTATCGTGTATGGAGTGTGCGTCCCGCATAGTGAGCCGAGAGGCCGGGCGCGGTTTATCGTGCGTGCGGAGAGTGTCGCGAGCCGAGGGGAGGGAGAAAGACGCTTCGTGTGAGGCGTGATTGAGTGACGGGCGAAGGAAATTGTCCCCGTGAGGAGCGAGCGAAGTATACCTTGTGCGCCGTTGGAGGAGCGAAGAGAGACTGCACGGTGAAGTGTGCTCCGAGTGCCGGGTGTCGAGCTATTGAGCCGCGTCGGATGAGTCGGCTGAAATCATAAAATTTGGATTCCCCGCTATGTTGAAAGGCAAGCATATAATATTGGGAGTTACGGGTAGCATAGCTGCATACAAGGCGGCTGTGCTTTGCCGTTTATTTGTGTCGGCGGGAGCCGAGGTGCGTGTGGTTATGACGCCTCTGGCCAAGCAGTTCATCACGCCGCTGACGATGGCCACGTTGGCCAAGCATCCCGTTCTTGTGGAGTTCTTCAATCCCGAGAACGGGGAGTGGAATTCGCACGTGTCGCTGGGCGAGTGGGCCGATTGCATGGTCATAGCCCCCGCGACGGCCAACACGCTGGCCAAGATGGCGTGCGGCGTTGCGGACAACCTTCTGTTGACGAGTTATCTGTCGGCCAAGTGCCGTGTGGCTGTTGCTCCGGCGATGGATCTCGACATGTATGCCCATGCGGCTACACAGCGCAACCTTGAGCAGCTGCGTCGTGACGGTGTGCATGTCATCGAGCCCGAGCAGGGTGAGTTGGCAAGCGGTCTTGTCGGCAAGGGACGTATGGCCGAGCCGTCACATATCGTCAAGGAGGTGGATGCGTTGCTGGGAAGTGCGACGCTTGCCGGACGGCGTTTCGTCGTTACGGCGGGTGCCACGATCGAGGCCATAGATCCCGTACGTTACATATCGAACCACTCGACCGGTAAGATGGGCTATGCCGTGGCCGGAGAGTTGGCGGCGCGCGGTGCGGCGGTGACGCTCGTGAGCGGACGTACCAACCTTGCGACGCCCGAAGGTGTGGATCGTGTGGATGTGGTCTCGGCGGAGGATATGTACAACGCCACGGTCAAGGCATTCGAAGGGGCGGACGGAGCCATCATGTGTGCCGCCGTTGCGGATTATACGCCCGTGACGGTTGCCGACGAGAAGATCAAGAAGGGAGACGGCGACATGTCGATCGAACTGCGCCGTACGAAAGACATAGCGGCCGAGTTGGGCCGTGAGAAGGGCGGGCGTCTGCTTGTCGGGTTCGCTCTGGAGACGGAGAACGGCGCGGCCAATGCCCGCGAGAAACTGGATAGGAAGAATCTTGACTTCATAGTCCTCAATTCGCTGCGGGATGCCGGTGCGGGCTTCGGGTGCGATACGAATGTGGTGTCGCTCATCGATCGAGTGTCGTGCGTGGAGCTGCCGCTTATGAGCAAACGCGAGGTGGCGGCACGTATCGTCGACCGTATGGAGAAACTGCTTAACTCATAAGGAGTATGTTGCGACGGCTTACAGTCGAAAATTATGCGTTGATCGAGCGCCTCGACATGGAGCTCGATCCGCATCTCAATATCATCACCGGCGAGACGGGTGCCGGTAAATCGATCCTGCTGGGTGCTTTGGGGCTGCTTCTCGGAAACAAGAACGAGAGCGGCTCGCTGGGTGACGCTACGCGTAATTGCGTTATCGAGGGACTTTTCGATCTGGCCGGTTACGGCCTTGAGGAGCTGTTCGAGCGCAACGATATGGATTACGAGGAGCAGACCGTGATCCGACGTATGATCTCGCCGTCGGGCAAGAGCCGTGCCTTTGTGAATGACGTGCCCGTCCAGTTGTCGGCGTTGCGCGAATTGGGCGCACACCTCATAGACATACACTCGCAGCATCAGAATCAGGTGCTGGCCGACGAGGCGTTCCGTGTGCGGTCGCTCGATATGTTGGCCGGATCTACGGATGCTGTGGCTGAGTATGGCCGCAGCTACGAAGCGCTGCGCGAGGCGGAGCGTGAGCTGCACCGTATGGAGAGCGAGGCGGAGACGATGCGCCGTGATGAGGAGTGGCTGCGGTTTCAGGTCGAGGAGTTCGAGGCGGCGCAGCTGCGTGAGGGCGAATTGGCGGAGGCGGAGGCCGAACTCTCCGTACTGGAGAATGCCGACCATATAATCGAGGCGCTGACGTCGCTGCGCAATACGCTCGACGCCGACCAGATAGGTGTTTTGGAGCAGTTGGCTGTCGCCGAGACGGCGCTGACACATCTCGGTGAGGGATATCCCCAAGGTGCGGAGCTGGCTTCGCGTCTGCACTCGGTAGTCTCGGAGTTGAAGGACATCGGGGCCGTTGCGGCCGACGAGAGCGACCGTATAGAGGCCGATCCGGAGCGTCTGCAGCGTCTGACGGATCGCGTCAACATGATATATTCGATGTGTCAGAAGCACCATGTCTCGACGCTTGAGGAGTTGTTGGCCGTAGGTGAGGATCTCGCTTCGCGGTTAAGTCTCATACAGCATGGCGATGAGGCTCTGGCGGCGCAGCGCGAGAAGATCGAGGCTCTGCGTCGGGATGCCGGGGAGCGTGCCGCCGCCATACACGACATGCGGAGCAAGGCTTCGCAGCGCGTATCGTCGGGCGTAGCGGCCATGTTGGTCAAGTTGGGCATGCCGGAGGCGCGTTTCGAAGTTAAGGTGGAACCGGCGGGCGAGTTGCTGGCAACGGGCGGCGACCGTGTGCGTTTCATGTTCACGGCCAACGGACGTATGGCCCCGCAGCCGGTGGAGAAAGTCGCTTCGGGAGGTGAAACGTCGCGCGTAATGCTGGCTCTGAAGGCCATGCTGGCCGAGAAATCCAAGCTGCCGACGATCATATTTGACGAGATCGATACGGGTGTGTCGGGCCGCATAGCCGATGCCATGGGCGAGATTATCTCATCTCTGGCGACGCACATGCAGGTTGTGGACATAACGCACCTGCCGCAGGTGGCGTCGAAGGGCGATACGCACTTTGTGGTCTACAAGGAGCAGAGCCGTACAAATATCGTACGCCTCGGCGAAGAGGAGCGTGTGCGCGAGATAGCGAAGATGTTGTCGGGTAGTACCATCACCGACGCCGCACTTTCTCAGGCGGCCATTCTGTTGGGCAAGCGGTGATTCTGAATGCGGGATCCCGTTTATGGAGACTGACGCGCGATGGGGGCGGACGATGGACGGACGATGTGGATAGTGGATCGTCGTGTGGTAGCCAATATGCACGGGGCTGTTTGCGGAATGTCGGCCGATACCGATCGTTGATAGACGGTTGAATCCGGACGGCGAGAGTGAAACATAATGACAAAATATAAACCTAACTCTAACTCAAAACCTAATCGTATGAAGAAAATCTTACTCTCACTAATTATTATCGGATCATTGGGCTTGAGCGGCTGCGGGCGTCGTCATGCACTCAAACAGGAACTCAAGAGTGCTTTGTCTGTAGCTGTGGAGCAGGAGAAGGCGCAGGCGGTGCGTATGGAGGGCATCGAGGGCAAACTGCCCCGCACCTTCGAGAATGGCGAAGTCAAGGTCGACTCGCCCTATAATTGGGTCAGCGGCTTCTTCCCGGGATCTCTGTGGCTTTTGTATGAATATACGGGAGACGAGCAGTTGCGCACCTATGCCGACGAGTTTACGCGCCGTCTGGAGGTGTTGAAAGACTATAAGGGTACGCACGATCTGGGCTTCATGATCTTCTGCTCGTATGGCAATGCCTACCGTCTTACGGGCGATCCCTACTATAAGTCTGTTATCGAGCAGGCAGCCGAGTCGCTGGCATCGCGTTTCAATGAGACGGTAGGGTGTATCCGTTCGTGGAATACGGGCCGCAAGGAGAATCCCGAACTGGACTTTATGGTCATCATAGACAACATGATGAATCTTGAGATGCTGGAGTGGTGCGGCGGCAAGTATGCCGACATAGCACGCCGCCATGCCGATACCACCATTAAGAACCACTTCCGTGACGATTACAGTTCGTATCACGTCGTAGCCTACAACGAGCTTACGGGCGAAGTGACCGACCGACGCACGGCGCAGGGCCGTTCGGATGACTCGGCGTGGTCGCGCGGGCAGTCGTGGGGCCTCTACGGCTATACGATGATGTACCGCATGACGCAGGACAAGAAATACCTCGATCAGGCTGTCAACATAGCCGATTACCTTATCGCGCGCCTTCCGGAGGATGCTATCCCGAATTGGGATTACGATGCCAAGGAGCAGTCGAAGGATTCGTCGGCCGGAGCGATCATGGCTTCGGCACTGATCGAGCTCTACGGTTTCACGCAGGATGAGAGCTATCTCGAGACGGCTGAGCGGCAGCTGCATTCGCTCTGTTCTGATGCCTATCTGGCGCCCGTGGGCGAGAACGGTAATTTTGTGCTGATGCACGGCGTGGGACACTATATGGCCGGCTCGGAGGTTGACGTGCCGCTTACGTACGGCGACTACTATTTCATCGAGGCCGCCATGCGTTATCTGGCGCTTTAGCGGATCGTTTGAGAATAGACTCGGCGCCCGGATCCAAAGATCCGGGCGCCGTTGTCATTAGCGGGGCAGCAGGTCCTCGAGAGGTATGGCTTGGAATGTGATGTGAGCCTGACTGCTTTCGTATAGAATACCTACGGTTTGCGGGTCGATCATCGTAAGGCATGAATATCCCCAGCCATCCTCCCCGTCAAGCAATACTTGGTTCTCGGCGGGCCATGTACATCCGCCGTCGAAGCTGATCTTGATTGTTATATCCCGTCGGGCGCGGTCGCTGTCTGGATTCGAGAAAAGGAGTATGTCTCGGCCCGAGATATTCTGCCCGGCCGGTACGGATATGAGACTTGCCATACATACGGGCTCGCGCAGGGCCTTGCGTGATGATATATGCTCACTCCATGTGGCGCCGAGATCATCCGTAACGGCTACGGCGCGGCTGCCGCCGCGATTGTCGCGCATGTTGAGCATCAGTGTTCCGTCCGGAAGCTCGGCTACCTGCGCTTCGGTAGTGTTGGCGCGCGGCCCGAGGTGCATGTGCCACGTGCGGCCGCTGTCGCGGCTGTACATGATGGCCGAGTGGGGCATGCGCTCGGCGTCGATGTATTGTGTGGGGAATACGAGGGTGCCGTCGCGCATGGTGATGCCGCGCCCGGGCCCCTGAAGCAGGAAGTGCCACTCGGGCCGTTTCACCTGTCGGGTGATGTTTATGGGCTCGCTCCATGTCTTGCCGTCATCGTCGCTGTATGCCAATACAAGCTGTCCCGTCATGTCGGGATCCATCCCCTGTGCCGAGTTGTTCCATGCCATGCCGTAGCCCATGCCATGACACCACGCCGCCACGATCCATGCACGTTGTGTCGTGGGGTCGTAGAGTATCGAGGGGTCTCCCACGCCATTCTGCGCCGCGGGAAGCGTGCCCTCGTCGGCAAAGCTCAGCGGCAGACGCATACGCTCCCATGTGCGGCCGCCGTCGGTGCTGCGGCTCAGCCCGATGTCGATATGCTGCTGGAGATCCTTCGAGGAGTTGTGGCGCACGTCGTAGACGGCGAGCAGCGTTCCGCGCGAGGTGGTGACAAGGCCCGGTATGCGGTATGCGGCGGCGCCGTCATCACCTGCATGTCGTACGCCTACGGCCATGCGGTGAGGTTGTCCGGTACGGCCGACGGTCTCGAATGTACATTCCGCACCATCTACGGTGATCGTACTGATCGCGGCCGAGAGCTTGTGTGTGAGGGGTGTATTATGCTTCATTCGGATGCTTACCCACAGGTAGTTTATGCCGCGGAAAAGCTCCTTGCCCACGTCGAAACTGACCGTTCGGGCGCCCTTGTCGTGCGCCAGCAGCTGGCTGTATGACGGCTCGGCCTCAAGGCGGCCGTCGGGTATGTAGTCGGTCGGGGCGAGGCGTTCGCGCGGCGTGTTGCGTGCATCCGTACCGCCGTAATAGAGCTTGACTTCCGCGGCGTGCCGTGCCGATTCCTCGTCGAGCGTCATCGTGAGAGAGGTGAGTGTACCTCCGTCAGGGGTGTCGAGGCGTATGCGGAAGAGTTCGTTGTCCGTGCGGTCGAGAAGTATCGGTGTCGATGTCTCGCCGACACAGATCGTGATATTTTTCTGCTGCGTGAGTTGCGCGGCTCCTTCGGGACGGGCTGCTGCATGCGAGGTGCCGGTCATGGCTGCGGCGATAAGGAGGAAAAGTGTGATTTTCATGGTTTTCGGGTTGGTCTGATACAAATGTAACAATAAATTGCCGAATACCATTGTTTGCGCCGAATATCTCTCGGCACAAAAGCGCAAAACACTCCCGACGGAGCGATTGTCAAGTATGTTTCAAGTGGAGGATAATGCTGTTATCGCAGCAGCGGGTGAATCATAAGGGCGGCGAAGAGTATTCCCGTACCGGCGCTGAGGGTTATGAGCAGTATGTTTGCCGTTCTGGGGTCGGGCTTGCTGTGTGCCGAGACGTTCGACGTAACATACTCGCGCAGGAAGATATATATAGCGGGCACGATTGCGCAGGCGAGCAGCGCATCTTCGGGTATGTTGTATGCATATATCTTCGATGCTCCGACAAGGGCCCAGTGGCACAGAAAAAGCACGATGAAGAGGTTTACGCGCTGCGAGAAGGCGAGCATGAAGCCTATGGTGAACAAGGCCACCGACGAGGGCATAACGGGCGAGGCCATCATCGGATAGTGCATGCCGCGCGCGGCCGATATGAGCGGGAATGAGAGCGGCAGCAGCATGAAGAGCGTAGCCAGACGTTCATGCTTGCGGTTCCGCTCGAAGGCGGTATATCCCGTGGCGACATCGTATATCCATATCGCGGCCATTATAAGCCATATAAGTACCGTGGCATAGTTGTATGGCCTCTGGTGGCAGAAGTAGAGATAGTAGACCAACGCTATCCAGAGGTTGAGCATCACGATATAGCACTTCATGGCACGTTTTACCGCAGGCGACGGCCTGTTGAAGAGCAGCGTGACCAGAACGGCCCCGAGAAGCGATATTGCGCCCTGTGCCACCCATGTGTTGCGGTTGTAGTCGGCTATCGTATCCCAGAAGAGCTCCATGTCAGTCGTTGTTTTGTTGTGATGGGTATACGCGGCGGCGGGTCATGGTGTAGGCCTTGCTGGGCATCATGAGTATGGGCAGCGTAGCGCCGGCCGCGAGCATCAATATCACGAAGACGGTTATCATGCCGTTGCGCAGGGCCGAGTCGAGATATGCGGTGCCGACGGTAGCGTCGTCTATCTTCTGGAAGAACATGATGATCGAGAACATACTCTTGTATGCGTACATTCCGGGTATCATGGGCAGCAGCGCCGGTATCGACATGACGGTGGTGGGGCAGTGTATTCGGTGAGCGAAGAGCATGCTGCCGAAACCTATCGTAAGCGAGGCGCAGAGCGACCCTGTGGCTATGTCGACGCTGAAGTATGTCATGAGTGTGAATCGCAGGGCGTGTCCCACGGCTGCGAGCAGCGCTATACGCGGGAAGGCCCTCATGGGAGGGTCGGAGATGGCTCCGAAACCTACGGCGGCGACGGCGGCGAAGAGCCCGTCTGCGAGTATGTTCCACACGATCTCGATCATAGCAGTTCAGATTTTACCATCATCAGCGTTGCCGACAGACCTATCGCTATGCAGGCTATGAGCATAATGGCGGCTGTCAGACGCGATATTCCGGTGAGGATGTGACCTTCGATGATGTCGATGAACCCGTTTATGAGGGGTACGCCCGGTATGAGGAAGAGGACGCTTGTCGCGAGTGCCACGTCCGACTTTGCGTCGAGTATGAGCGACATGGAGCTCAGAAGCGAGGCGGCAAAGGCCGCGACGATGAATACCAGATAGTGGTTCAGGCCGCGTTGGGCGAGCTTCTGCTTGACGAAGAAGCCGAAGAGCGTGGCGGTGAATACTACGCCCATGGCTTGGAAATCGCCCCCGAAGAGGTGGCAGAATGCCGCGTTGGCTATACCCGCAAGTATCATGACGAGCATGGGGTCAAGCCGCGGCTTGGCGCACAGCTCCTCATAGCGCTTCTCGATCTGTTGCAGCGAGAGCTTGCAGTCGTATGCCTCCCAACTCAGGGCCGAGAGGTCGGCGTTGCGTTCGAAGTCTATGGGACATGCGGGTATTGTGACCACGCGGCTGAATGTTTCGCCTTCGGTGTCGGTGCCGGATACGATGATCGACTTGGGAAATACCGCCAGATTGATCTCTACGTCGAGCGCTGCTCCTATGCGCCGCGAGTTACGCACCACACGCGATGTGTGCACACCCGATCCCATAAGGTAGGAGGCGTAGCGGGCGATGAATCCCACCGTTGCGGCCAATTCGGTGTGTGCATTGTTCGGTGTCTGCATATCGTGTCTCTGAGCTTTTGCGCTGCGGCGTCATGCCTGCCAACAGGACGTTGGCGCAGGCGTATGTGGCGCGTGCGCTCTTTTATGCCGCAAATATAGTGTTAATAAATAATTTTAGAAAATAAATAACCGCCTTTTGAACAATTCTTTGCGGCGGTGTGTGGTCCGTGCGGCGGTGGCAGGTGCGTCAAAGGATTGTGCATCAACCGTTCCGACAGCCGTAATGTGTTGTGTAATTTATTGTTATAGAAGATTCTCGGCTTCAGATACAATCTCCCCGAGTTGATCCGTATCGTATTCCACGTATGAGGCGCGGATGGTGCCGTCGCGGTCGATTATGAACATGCGCGGCACGAAAGAGGTGGCGTAGAGCGTGTAGATGGCTCGGTCGGGGTCCAGCCCGACGGCAAAGTCACAGCCGTAGTCACGGCAGAATTGTTCGATGGCATCGCGGCGTCCGTCGCGGGCTATGGGAAGGTAGTGTATCTGTTTGCCGTCGATGCGGTCAATGACGGCGTGCTGTACGACACGCATCTCCTCCTGACACATCGGGCAGTCGGCGCTCCAGAAGTAGAGCATGACGACACTGCCGCGCAGATCCGATAGTGTAATCTGTCTCGAATCGGTCATCTCGACCGTGAAGTCTGGCGCCTCGTCCCCTATGGCGACGATGGTCGACTGGTCGGAATCCTCCCCGGGCTCCGATATGCATGACTGTGCCGTGCAGCATATCGCAAGCAGTGCGGCCGAGACAGACAGTATGCGGTGGAGCGGGATGGTCATGGTTGCAGAGAGTTGTTATTTCCGTTGAGTTGTGTCAATATGCATGTCGATATTGACCGGCGGGGCAGTCACGGCCGCTGTTTGCCTATTGTCCGCAGCGTCGAGCAGGCGCGGCGGATCATGCTGCCGAAGCTCTCCCTTTTGGGAGCATTCTCGGACAGTGCGGCGCGGCAGCGGTCGGCATCGCGTTCGAGCTGGCGGCGCAGCTCCTCGATAGAGTCGAACCGCTTCTCGTCACGTATCTTGCTCAGCAGACGCACCTCGATGGTCTTGCCGTAGATGTCGCCGCTGAAGTCGAATATGTGGGTCTCGAGCAGGCGGCTCTGGCCGTCTACCGAGGGCCGGCATCCGAGGTTCGACATGGCGCCGTATATCTTGCCGTCGACGACGGCGCGTGAACAGTAGACACCGTTGTCTGCACCCTTTATCTGTGAGGCGTCGAGATTGGCCGTCGGGAATCCCATTCTGCGGCCAAGCTGTGCGCCGTGTATCACCTTTCCTATAATTATCATCATCTAATCAGTATCGAAACTATTGTAACGTGTCAGCACGCGTCCGCGCCACATGCCGCAGTCATAATCATATCTTCTTGGTAAGTTTCTGTACGAGCGAGAACTCCGAGAAGAACTCCTTTGCCAGCACACGCAGCACCGTATATGACGGTATGGCAAGCAGCATGCCCAGAATGCCGGCCATATATCCCGCTATAAGTATTACGAGGAAGACCTCGAGCGGGTGGGCCTTTACGCGCTCGGAGTAGATCGTAGGCTGCAGTATGAAGTCATCGAGACCCTTTATGCAGAAGAGTGTGCAGGCTATGACCAGAATCGTATGACCTGCGGTGAATCCGTCTATGGGGCTTATGATGCCTATGCAGACCGATATTACGCCTCCGATAAGGGGCCCGGCGTACGGTATGACGTTCATCACGCCCATGATGAGTCCTATGAGCAGGGCGTTGTCGGTCTTCATGCCGAAGAGTATCATTGCCGTCGATATGACTATCATCAGGATGATGCTCTCGGTAAGTATTCCGGTGAAGTATCGCGACAGAAGATATGTTATCGAGTCGAGTGCGCGTGTGACATTCTCCTGCAGCCGTTCGGGGAACATGGCCTTGACCATGGCGTAGAACAGGCCGTCCTCCTTGAGAAAGAAGAAGGTTATGAACGATATTGAGAATATGGTTATGAGCGTGGATATGGCTATGCTCACGATCGACGAGAAGGCGTTGTTTATGGTGTCGTAGTCGATCAGGTTCTTGAGCGTCGTGGCGAGAGTGTCCGTGAGCGAGAACTGCGTCTCGGGCATGGCGAAGGTGTGCTGTATGTATGCCTGCGCTTGGGCTATGGGCTCCTCTATGGAGGCGAGCACCGACGAGAAGTCAAGCGAGGCGAATTCGTTTATCTTGCCGAATATGAGGGGTATGAACAACGAGAATATCGTTGCGAACACCACCCATATTACTATGAGTGTTATTGTGGCTGCACACCAGCGGGGCAAGTGCCGTCCGCGGAAGCTCAGTTCCGAGAGCTTGTTCACCAACGGGCGCCCCATGATGGCCAGCACGGCCGACACGAGTATGTATATGACCACGGCGCTGAAGAACCACATGAGGTAGAGTATGACGGCCGTGACGGCGAGGCCCACCGTGAACCTCAATATGCTTTGCGGGGTTATTGTCATACGTCTCTCTTGGTTAATTGTTTCACGAGCCGCGCTGCGGTCGTTCGAAAAATTCTATATATCTGTATCAGCCTTTCTGTTAATAATCTTGGCCGACGTAAATCTTCTTAATAATCTTGGCGTCCGTAACACTTCTTAATCTTGGTCCGCCGTAACTCTTATGCCGCCCGTCCTGTGCGGCCGTTTGTCTCTGCGTACAGTTGCGGCAACGCTGTGTTGATTTGCCTCTATTCGCCCGCCTTGTCCGTTATTCCCTGTTCCAAACAGTAGCGGGGCAGCGTTATGTCTCTTGTCGTTATGTCTCTTGTCAGTAAATTACGATTCACTCGGTGCACGCTATTTTTTCAGACGTACGATCGGGGTCTGAGATCCTACGACGGGGTCACCTATCTCGACGAGCAGCTCGCTGTCCTTTGGCACGAGTACGTCGATGCGCGAACCGAACTTGATGAATCCGAATACATCGTTCTGCGTCACTTGGTCACCGACCTTCATGTATGAAACGATGCGACGTGCGATAAGACCTGCTATCTGGCGGAACAACACGCACTTGCCGTTCTCCATTCTGACGACGGTCGTGGTACGTTCATTCTCGGTCGACGACTTTGGGTGGTAGGCTATGAGGAAACGTCCCGGGTGGTACTTGTAATACTCGACCGTACCGCTCACGGGCACCCAGTTCATGTGTACGTTGGTTATGGACATGAAGATCGAAATCTGCAGCATGTTCTCCTTGAGGTACTCGTCGTCATGGACGATCTCTGTTACGACGACACGGCCGTCGCATGGCGAGAATACCAGCTCCGGATCGTGAATCTTCACACGTCGGGGCTCGCGGAAGAAGGCCACGATGAAGAACCAGAAGATGATGAGCAGCAGGGCACACGTTACGAGCAGTCCCACGCCCGAGTGCTTGCTCTCGAAATAGTATAGCAACAACCAGAATATGAGGCATACCAGCCCCGATATGGCTATGATCTTGTAACCTTCCTTGTTTATCTTCATGACTTGAATCCGTTAGGGGTTGTCAGGTTGTGTTATCGGTTTGTATATATCTGAATCATAGGTTAATCGATACAGAATACGAGATATATGAATACGAAAGGTATCGACAGCAGCAGGGCGTCGAAACGGTCGAGCCACCCGCCGTGTCCGGGGAGTATGTTTCCCGAATCCTTTACGTCGACCGAGCGTTTGAGCAGCGACTCGACCAGATCGCCGAAGACACCCGTTATGGCGGCTATGAGGGCCATTCCGATCCATATTGCATGCGTACCTTCCATGAATGTCGAGGCTACGTAGCCCATGGCCATTGCGCCGACGAGTCCGCCGATGAATCCCTCCCACGACTTCTTGGGCGAGATGCGCTGGAAGAGGCGATGTTTGCCGATGCTCATACCGACCAGATATGCGCATACGTCGTTGGCCCAGATTATGAATATGTAGAATATGAGGGCCCACGGGTTCCATACGCCGCGGCCGAGCAGCAGCGGTATGAAGAAGAGCAGCGCCAGCGGCATGGCCACATATACGATACCCATCAGCGTCGATCCGATGTTGGCTATTGGCGTAGGGCTTTTGCGGTACAGCTCGCAGATGAACATCACGGGGATGAGCATCATGATATAGAGTGCCAGACCCACGGCAATGATGAGATATTGCGAGCTGACGGTTGTACTGTCGTCGAGCAGCCACATCAGTATGAATGCCACCATTAGGATTATGGCTCCGGCGACGAATCCCAACACTTTTTGCGGGGCGTAACCGGCCTTTTGCGCCATACGGTAGAATTCCGACTCGCCGCCGATAAGTATTGCCATGAGCAGTGCGGCGAAACTCCATTTCGACCACAGTATCGCCCCCAGCACTACCACGACGAGTACCGCTCCGCTCACGGAGCGCACCCACAGGTTTTTCATCTTGTCGTTCATCTCTCCCTTATGCTAAACTGATGGTCTGCGCTATGACAGTTTGTCTGTCGTATCTGATTTCTCCTCCGATTTCTCATTCGGTTTCTCCTCCGGCTTTCCGTCCTTGTCCGTTTCGGCCTTGATCTCGGGATCGAGACTGACGGTGATTATCGTCGAGCCTGCTTTGGGTTCTTTGCCATTGACGGCGGTTGCGGCATTATCATTTTCCTTCTCCTCAGCCTTCTCTTCCGCACGCTCCTCGCGGCGCAGCTTCTCGGCCTGCTTGTGCTCCTGTGCGGCTTCGGCCTCGGCACGCTCGCGGAGAATATCCTTCTTGCGCTTGCCGAAGATGCGCTCCACATCCTCCGTGAAGACGACCTCGCGCGCAAGAAGCAGTTCGGCCAACTGCTTCAGGCCGTCGGCGTGCTCGGTAAGCACCTTGCGCGCCATGGCGTAGGCTTCGTCGATGATACGTTTGGTCTCGGTGTCGATCTCCTGTGCCGTCTGCTCCGAGTAGGGCTTGGTGAAGGTCATGTCGCTCTGTCCCGTCGAGTCGTAGTAGCTGAGTGTGCCGACCTTGTCGCTCATGCCGTAGTATGCGACCATGGCGTATGCCATCTTGGTGACGCGCTCCAGATCGTTCAGCGCTCCTGTGGATACCTTGCCGAAGGTGAGCTGCTCCGATACGCGTCCTCCGAGCGTCGAGGCCATCTCGTCCATGAGCTGCTCGCGTGTGGTGATCTGCCGCTCCTCGGGCAGGTACCACGCCGCGCCGAGAGCCTTGCCGCGCGGGATTATCGTCACCTTGATCAGGGGGCTGGCATTCTCCAGAATCCAGCTCACGGTGGCGTGCCCCGCCTCGTGATAGGCTATGGTTCGCTTCTCTTCGGGGGTTATGATCTTGTTCTTGCGCTCGAGACCGCCGACGATACGGTCGATGGCGGCGAGAAAGTCCTCACGCTCGATGCGGCTCTTGTTGTGGCGTGCGGCTATGAGGGCCGCCTCGTTGCATACGTTTGCTATATCGGCGCCCGAGAAACCGGGTGTCTGCTTGGCGAGGAACGAACGGTCGAGATGCGGGTCGAGTTTCAGGTTGCGCAGGTGTACGTTGAATATCTCCTCGCGCTCCTTGACATCGGGCAGGCCGACCTCGATCTGACGGTCGAAACGTCCGGCACGCATCAATGCCTTGTCGAGTATGTCGGCACGGTTGGTCGCGGCGAGAACGATGACACCCGTATTTGTCTGGAAGCCGTCCATCTCGGTAAGCAGCTGGTTGAGGGTATTCTCACGTTCGTCGTTACCCGAGAATCCGGCATTCTTGCCGCGGGCGCGTCCTATGGCGTCAATCTCGTCGATGAAGACGATGCATGGGGCCTTCTGCTTGGCCTGCTCGAAGAGGTCTCGCACGCGCGAAGCGCCCACGCCGACGAACATCTCGACGAAATCCGATCCCGATATCGAGAGGAACGGTACGTTTGCCTCACCGGCAACGGCCTTTGCAAGAAGGGTCTTTCCCGTACCCGGAGGGCCTACCAGAAGCGCTCCCTTGGGGATCTTGGCTCCCAGCTCACGGTATTTGTCGGCCTTCTTGAGGAAGTCGACTATCTCCATGATCTCGACCTTGGCCTCCTCCAGACCTGCAACATCCTTGAAGGTGACGCGTTTGTTGGTGTCGTCCTTGTCGAAGACCTGAGCGCGGGCCTTGCCTACGTTCATGATGCCTCCGCCGGCGCCACCTCCGCCGCGCGACATGCTGCGTATGAGGAAGATGTAGACGCCGATAAGGAATACCCACGGCAGCAGGTTGAGCACGATGTCGCCCCAGCCCGTACGTTCGTTGGCATATTCAAGCCTTACGGGGTTGTCCGGGACGGTGGATTCGGCTATGGCATTGTTGACGTCGCGGTCGAGTATGTCGACCGAACCTATGGTGAAGGTAAGCTGTTCGCCCTGTCGCGGCATGCGCTTGTAGCGCTCGTCGTCGCTCTCGCGGTACTTTTCGATGGCCTCGGGCGTAAGGTATACGAGGGCCGTGTTCTTGTTCATCACCTTTATACGCTGCACTTCGCCGTTGCGGATCATGTCCGCGACGGTGTACCAGTCGCTGGTGACGGGCTTCGAGTCGCCGCCCGAGAAGAACGAGTATCCTATTATGATCATCACCACCGCGGCCCATATCCACATGAAGTTGGGCCGGATGGTTTTGATGTTGCCTCTTTTGTCGTTGTTGGTATTTGCCATGACTACAATTCGTATTCGTATTTTTTAATCGGTGCGTCGGCCCACAGCTCTTCGAGCTTGTAGTAGTCGCGCAGTTCGGTCTGGAAGATGTGCACCACCACGTCGAGGTAGTCCATCGCTATCCAGAATGCGTTTTGCTGTCCCTCGATTCGCCACACCTTCTGTCCGAGCACCTGCTCGACCTTCTCCTCGATGCCGGCGGCGATACCTGCCACCTGTGTTGTCGAGTCGGCGTTGCACACTACAAAATGCGAGCATATCGCCCCGTCGAAACCCGAGAGATCCAACGATACAATATTCTTACCTTTTTTTTCTTGTATTGCTTCGACTATCGTCTCAATCAGTTTTTCCATAAATTAAATAATGCGCACGTATAACTTCGCAAAGATATGTTTTTTTTGCGAGACTACGAAAATATTGTCCCGACTTCGGTCAAGTCGGGTGTTTGCGGGGGCGATGAAGCGCGTATTGTCGCGATTATGCGGAGTTTGGCGTGCATGATAAAGTGTGGCGGCCCGTGGTGGAAATAAGGGCATCGGTACGGAGTGTCGTTGCGAAAAACGAACCGCCGCGCGAGGATCTCCGACCTGCGGCGCAGCGGTTTGTATCATTTTTGGCCGTTATTCGATGCCGGTCATGCCGTTTGCGGCTGCGTCGTGGCCGGGACGGGACTTTTGGCGGCAGCCTTGGGTGCGGCCTTGGCCATGATTGTGGATTCGAGCGCCGAGATTATGGAGTTCTTGACGTAGGTGCGGCGCACGACGATGGCTATGCGCCGCGAGGTTGCACCCTTGGCCAGAGTCTTGACCTGAGCGCGCCGCTCGGCGGGGATATATTCGAGCGCCATCTCGGGTATGATCGTAAGGCATGCCGTGCAGTCGACGATACGCATCAGCGTGTCGAGCGAGCCCGACTCGAAATAGTAGTGCGATGGGACGCTCCGCCGTGCCTGACACAACTCGATGATCTGGTCACGCATGCAGTTGCCGCGGCTGAGCAGGATGAGGTCCTTCAGGTCGATATCCTCGATACGGATGTTCGTGCGTTCGAAGAGCGGGTTCTCGGGCGAGACGTAGGCGTAGAAGCGGTCGCTGAAGAGGTCGTGCTCGACGATGCCGTCACCGCAGGTGCCGCTGGCGACGATGGCCGCGTCGATGTTGTCGTGCTTCAGGGCCTCGATTATGTCGGCCGTGATCATCTCGCGTATCTCGAGCTCCACGCGCGGGAACTCCTTCACGAAGTCGGGTATGAACTTGTGCAGCAGATAGGGGGCTATGGTCGGGATGACGCCCAGACGGAGTTTGCCCGAAGTCTCGCCCTTGAGTTCGGCGACCGACTCGCGTATGTAGTTGTATGCGCGGAGCGTCTCCTGCGCCTGAGCTATGACCACATTGCCGGCGTCGGTGGGGATGACGGGTTTCTTGGAGCGGTCGAGCAGGACGACGCCGAGCTCATCCTCCAGAGCCTTTATCTGCATGCTGAGCGAGGGCTGCGTCACGAAACAGCGCTCCGACGCCCCGGAAAAGCTGCCGCAGTTGGCGACCTCGATCAGATATTGGAGTTGTATTATTGTCATAAGTCAAACGGTAGTTCTCAAGGCGAAGGTATAAAAAAAAATTATAGCATCCAACTTTTTTTGCCCCTCGCGCATAAATTGTTACTTTTGTGGTCATGTGTCCGCCGCAGACCGGTGACGGCGCGGGGTGCGGACATCCGACTGTTTTTAATCTCTAATACGATGGGAAAGGTAATTTTAACGGGCGACAGACCCACCGGAAGGCTTCATCTGGGCCACTACGTAGGGTCGTTGCGCCAGAGGGTCGAGTTGCAGAACTTGGGCGAATTTGACAAGATATTCATCATGATAGCCGACGCGCAGGCGCTGACCGACAATGCCGACAATCCGGAGAAGATACGCAGCAACATCGTGGAGGTGGCGCTCGATTACCTCTCGTGCGGTCTGGACCCAGCCAAGTCGACGATATTTATCCAGAGTCAGGTTCCGGAGCTGTGCGAGCTTGCCTTCTACTATATGAATCTTGTGACGGTGGCGCGTCTGGAACGCAATCCTACCGTCAAGTCGGAGATCCAGATGCGCAACTTCGGCAAGTCGATCCCCGTAGGATTCTATACCTATCCCATCTCGCAGGCTTCGGACATCACGGCTTTCCGCGCCACGACGGTGCCCGTCGGGGAGGATCAGGAGCCGATGATCGAGCAGACGCGCGAGATCGTCCACAAGTTCAACTCGGTATATGGCGAGACGCTGGTGGAGCCTGAGATCCTGCTGCCGAAGAATGCGGCGTGTCTGCGTCTGCCCGGCACCGACGGCAAGGCCAAGATGAGCAAGTCGCTGGGCAACTGCATCTATCTGTCGGACTCGGCGGAGGATGTGCGCAAGAAGGTTATGAGCATGTACACCGATCCCGACCATATCCGCATCGAGGATCCGGGCAAGATCGAGGGCAATTGCGTCTTCACCTATCTGGATGCCTTCTCGTGTTGCAAGGATTTTGCAGAGTTCCTGCCCGAGTACTCTTCACTCGACGAACTGAAGGATCACTACCGTCGCGGCGGTCTGGGTGACGTGAAGGTCAAGAAGTTCCTCAATTCGGTTCTGCAGCAGATGCTGGAGCCGATACGCCAGCGCCGCAAGGAGTACGAACGCGACATCGAGGGCGTCTACGACATGCTGCGCCGCGGATGCGAGGTGGCGCGCGCTGAAGCCGCCGAGACGTTGGCCATGGTTAAGCGGTCGATGAAGATCGACTATTTCGACGACGTGGAGATGATCCGCCGTCAGTCGGAGATGTATCGAAATTCCAAGTAACGGAGAAGCCGCGGCCGTCGAAGCCGCGGTGATCTGCGAAATATGATATATGTCGTCAAGCACGAAGGAGAGAATATCCGATTGGCTGCTCGGTAGGGTCAAGGGTTTGAGCAACCGCCAGATGATGGTGTTGCTTGCAGTCATTGTGGGCGTCCTTGCGGGTCTGGGTACATATCTATTCGAGATGCTCCTGTACGGCATACGCTCGGCTCTGGTTACATGGTTCCCGGTCGATCGGGCGCACTTCCTCTACCTTATATACCCCGCCGCAGGTATCGTGCTGGCCACACTCTTCGTAAAGTATATCGTCAAGGACGAGATCTCGGAGGGCGTGACCCGCGTATTGTACGCCATGTCGCGTCGCGATTCGCGCATAGCGCCCCATAACTGCTGGACGTCGATCGTTGGCGGTGCCACGACCATAGGTTTCGGCGGATCGGTCGGCCCCGAGGCCCCGATCGTGTTGACGGGCGCCGCAATAGGCTCCAATGTCGGGAAGCTCGCACGTCTCAATTACAAGGAGCTGACTCTTTTGCTGTGTTGCGGTGCGGGTGCTGCCGTGGCTGCCATATTCAAGGCCCCGATCACGGGTGTGGTCTTCGTGCTGGAGATCCTTATGCTGGACATAACGGCCTCGTCGATCATACCGCTGCTCGTATCGTCGGTCTCGGCTACGACCGTGGCGCTTGTCTTTCGCGGCTTCGACCCCATATTGTCAATCACGCTGAGTTCGTCGGACGTATTCGTCATACACCAGATCCCGCTTTATGTGCTGCTGGGTGTATGCTGCGGCCTCATGTCGTATTACTTCACGTCGATGAACTCGAAAGTTGGAGCCTTTGTCAAGGGCGTGCAGTCGCAGTATCGCCGGTGGGCGCTGGGCGGCGTGGTGCTCGGTGTGCTGATATTCATCTTCCCGCCCCTCTACGGTGAGGGCTACGAGGCTCTGACGGCACTCATGCACGGCAATGTCCCCGATCTGTTCGATAACTCGCTCTTCTTCCGCTTCCGTCATGTGGAGTGGGTGGCGCTCATATACGTCACGGCGGTGATGTTCTTCAAGGTCATAGCCATGGCTACGACAAACGCTGCGGGAGGCGTGGGAGGTACCTTCGCCCCGTCGCTCTTCGTCGGCGCCTTTATGGGAGCCATCGTGGCGCTGGCATGCAATACGTTGCTCGATTGGAACATCTCGGTGGTGTCGTTCACGCTTGTGGGTATGGCGGGTGTCATGGCGGGCGTGATGAAGGCGCCGCTGACGTCGATATTCCTCATAGCGGAGCTCTCGAACGGTTATGGACTCTTCATCCCGCTGATGATTGTGGCGTCGATATCCTTCGCCGTGGACTATACGCTCGACCGCGACTCGATCTATACCAAACAGCTGCGTCAGAGGGGCGAACTGCTCTCGCACGACAAGGACAGCTCGGTGTTTGTCTTCCTGCGTCTGGAGGACCTTATGGAGACCGACTTCGTGCGCATTAAGGAGAACTTCACGCTGGGGGATCTTGTGGGGATCATATCTTCGGCCCATAGGAACATATTCCCCGTGATCGACAACTTCGGACATCTGTTGGGTGTTGTGCAGCTGGATGACCTGCGCGAGGATATGTTCAAGCGAGAGATGTGGGGCCGTCCCGTCATAGACTACATGCGTCAGCCGCCGTACAAGATTCTCGAGCACGAGCAGGTGCAGTCGATACTTCCGCGTTTCGAGGAGAACCATACATGGATGCTTCCCGTCGTGGACCGCGACAACCGCTATCTGGGCTTCATCTCCAAATCGCGCATACTGAACGCCTACCGCGAGGCTCTTGTCCGTATCTCGCAGACCGAGAATGACGACTGATAACATCGGAGCAACAACGCAAAGAGACCGTAAGATCTGTCGCCGTAACGCAAAAATCGGGTTATGGAATGCCGGGCGGTTATTCGGTCAGACTTGAATCCAATAAATTAAAATCGAATAAAATCAAGGATAGTAATATGATAAGAAATATAGTATTCGACTACGGTGGGGTGTTGGTGGATTGGAATCCCCGTTATCTGTATGACAACTATTTCGGTGATACGGAGCGCAGCCAGTGGTTTATCGACAATATATGTACGAACGATTGGAATGCGACGCTCGACGGCGGCAAACCATTCGACGTGGGTGTGGCCGAGCTTACGGCCAAGCATCCCGAGTGGGCGGATGCCATTGCCGCCTATCGTGACCGCTGGATTGAGATGATCGGCGGCGAGATCCCGCATACGGCCGATCTGGTGCGCCGTCTGAAACGTGCTGGTTACGGCGTCTACGGCCTTACGAACTGGTCGGCCGAGACCTTCCCGAAGGTGCGGGCGCGCTACGGCATATTCGATGAGTTGGACGGCATGGTGGTTTCGGGTGAGGAGCACCTGCTCAAGCCCGATGCTCGGATATATCGCGTACTGCTGTCGCGTTACGGTTTAAAGCCCGAGGAGTCGATATTTCTGGATGACAACGCGGCCAATGTCGAGGGGGCTCGTGCCGTAGGAATGGCATCCGAGCGTTTTGTCTCGGCCGGGCAGGCGGAGCAGCTCCTGCGCGAGAAGTACGGACTTCGGTTTTAGCGGCCGAGCTATCTGCAACGGAGGTCGTGTAGACATGCTCAATGCCGAGAGATAAGATATATATAAAGCAGGCGGGGAATCTTTCGGAAGATTCCCCGCCTGTCGTTTTGGGCGCAGCCGCAGCCGCAGCCGCGTCGGATTAATATCCGAATATCTGCTCCTGTGAAACCTCGGTCACGGGACCCAGCGTGCGCAGGTAATCCATGTCGATGTCAGACTTGTCGCCCAGCACGGCATAGGTGTAGGTGCGGCCCTTGACCCACTTCTGCTGGTAGGCCTTCACGTCGTCGAGGGTCATGGCCTTCACCTTCTCGTATATGGCCTTGTTTCGGTCCTCCTTGACGCCCTTGTAGATGACGTTTGTAAGGTAGCTGTCGAGTACTTGGCTCTTTATCGTGCGCGAGGTCTCGATCGATCCGAGCAGCGACTTCTTAGCCAGTTCGAATGCCGCCTCAGACTCGGGCATCTCGTTTATGATCTGCTCGAAGGTCTCCACGGCCTGCTGCATCTTGTCGTTCTGCGTGGCGATGAAGGCATTGAATGTATAGGGATCGGTGCTCTTGAGTCCCGTAGACATATATGCGTCGGCCGAGTATGCCAGACCGCGCGCCTCACGCATCTCTTGGAAGACGATCGAGTTCATGCCGCCGCCGAAGTATGCGTTGTAGAGCTGCTCGGCAGGATCCATCGCTACGTTGAACTGCTCGCCGCGGTTCGAGTATTGCAGATAGTATATCTGCTTGGCGTCGTACTGTGCCACGACGACCTTGTTCTCGGGCGTGAGCAGTTGCTTGAGCTCTGACGAGGCGGGATAGGCCTCCTTACCCAGAAGTCCGTCCTCTGTTATCGTCTTCTTGATCTGCTCCGTGGCGGTGGGGCCGTAGTAGGCTATGCGGTGTGCATAGCGTGACAGATCGTGTATGCGCTGCAGAAGCTCGTCCGAGGTGATGCCGTTCAGACGGTCGTTGCTCAGCGTCATGGCCTTGACTGCATCCTCACCATAGGTGATATATGTGCGCAGGGCCGAGAAGTTCGATCCTTGGCTCAGCTTGGCATCGGCGCGAGCCTTGAGCATATCCTGCTTGAGGGCTGCGAGAATCGTATCGTCACCCTTCACGTTGGCTATGTAATCCTTGACCAGCGCGATGGCCTCCTGCTCGTTCTCGGCTATGCCCGAGATGTTGAGCATCACCATGTCGGTCGATACGCTCACACGCATGTCGCAGGCCATGGCATAGAGTTCGTTCTGTATCTGCTCGGCCGTCTTGCTGTCGGTGCCCAGATAGTCCCAATACTGCTGCAGGGCCATCGAGAGGGCAGGATCGTTATTAGCGCCGAAGTCGTAGATGTAGATGAGCGAGAAGAGCTCGTTGGCCTCGTTCTTCTTGTAGAGCACCTGCGTGCCGTCAACGTCGAATACGTCGAGATCCTTCTCGTAGTCGACATATACGGGAGCTATGGGCTTTACCTGCGACGACTGTATCGAGGCGAGGAAGTCGCTCACGCAGTCGCGGTTGGTGGCGATAGGGGTGATCTGCGGCTTCTCGATCTTCTTCTGGGTGGTATCCTCGCCCTGAAGCTTGTAAAGTACGACGTAGTTGTTGTCGCCGAGCACCTTGTTTGCCCAGTCGATTACGTCCTGCTTGGTGATCTTCTCCAGACGATCGAGCTCGGCCACGTCATAGGCCCAGTCGGTGCCGTTGATGAAGCTGCGCACGTAGGCCTGCGCACGCCCGCTGTTTGAGTCGAGGCGGCGCATCTGGTTGCGCTTGTAGTTGGCAATCGAGGCGGCGATAAGGCCCTCGTCGAAGTCGCCGCTGCGCAGTTTGGCAACCTCGTCGAGCATGATCTGCTTCACCTCGTCGAGCGTCTGTCCCTGCTTGGGGTAGCCGAGGAACCACATGCCTCCGTAATCGACACCCGTATCCGAATATGCGGCTGCCATCTGCACCTTCTGCTGCTGGTTGACGTCGAGGTCCAGAAGGCCGCACTTGCCGTTGTAGAGTATGCTCGACGCTATATCGGCCACCTCGGCGTCATGCGTGCCTACGCCTCCGTAGGGCCATGCCACATAGATGAACTCGGCCTCGTTGCCATAGACGGTCTTCGTGCGTATCTCCTTTATCGGCTCCTCGGCCGGCGCCTTGAACTCGGGCAGCGTCGGGTTGGCCTTCATGTCACCGAAATAACGGTCGATGGTGGCGATCATCTCGTCGGGATCGAAGTCGCCCGAGAGACAAATGGCCATGTTGTTGGGCACGTAGTAGGTGGCGTAGTAGTTCTTGATGTTGGTGATCGAGGGGTTCTTCAGATGGTCCTGATATCCCAGCACGCTGTGGCGGCCGCTCGGGTGGTTGGGGTAGAGCATCGACAGTACACCGTAATAGGCCTTCTCGTCATCTCTCGTGAGCGACATGTTGTACTCCTCGTATACGGTCTCCAGCTCGGTGTGGAAGCCGCGGATAACGGCATTCTTGAAACGCTCGCTCTGGATCTTGGCCCAGTTCTCGATCTGGTTCGAGGGTATGTCCTCGGTGTAGACCGTCTCGTCGAACGAAGTCCATGCGTTTGAACCCTCGGCCGAGATTGCGGACATCAGCTTGTCGTACTCGTTGGGTATGGCTATCTTCGATGCCTCCTGCGATACGGAGTCGATCTGGGCGTAGATGGCCTTGCGCTCGTCGTCGTTGTCGGTGGCGCGATATACCTCGTAGAGACGCTCGATCTCGTCGAGCATGGGTTTCTCGGCCTCGTAGTCTTGCGTGCCGAACTTGTCGGTACCCTTGAACATGAGGTGCTCGAAGTAGTGTGCCAGACCCGTGGTCTCCTCGGGGTCGTTCTTGGCGCCCACCTTTACGGCGATATAGGTCTGGATACGCGGCTCCTCGTTGTTGACCGTCATATATACCTTGAGTCCGTTGTCAAGCGTATATATGCGGGTGTGGAGCGGGTCGCCTGCAACACTCTCGTACTTGTACTGCGAGCACGAGACTGCCGTGCAGACGGCGATGAACAAAATAAGTAGTTTTTTCATCATATTGGTTTGAATTTGGATAAGTCTTTTAACGGGATGTGACCGATCGTTCGTGGCAGTCACGGCCATATCCAACAGTAAATAAATAAGAGATTCTCCGTGCGGAGGCGGGTTGCGGAGCCGAAGCCATCGGATACGGCTGGAGTTGTGATGCGGGCCGTCAGCCTAACTGATCATGGCCCACACGTCGCGCCAGATGTAGAAGAGCATGAAGCCCGAGGCTATGATCTTGATGCCCGAGCCTACGATGAACGATATGAGCGAGCCGATACCCACCTTGAGGGCTTTGCCCAACTCCTGTCGTTCGTGTAGGAGTTCGCCTATGACGGCGCCGAAGAAGGGGCCGAGGATTATGCCCGCGGGCCCGAAGAAGAGACCTACGAATACGCCTACGGTAGCTCCGGTTATTCCGGCGCGTGTGCCGCCAAAGACCTTGCTGAAGTATCCGGGAAGGACGTAGTCGAGCAGTGTGACGAGGATGGTTATGACGGCCCAGATGATGAGCATGCGTCCCGTGATGGCGGTCGAGTCGGTCCAGTAGGCGCACAGCATGCCGAAGTATGAGAGCGCCGGCCCCGGGATTACGGGCAGAACCGCCCCGAGGATTCCTCCGATGCCGCATATAACGGCAAGTATGGCCAGAAATGTATCCATCGTCTATAATGAATTTTTTGCGGCCTTGGGCCGTGCGGGCCATGTGTATGCCCGCATGGTCCTATCCGATAAGTCGGTTTGTGGCCGAGTCGGGGAAGATGACCGTCGGTTTGAAACTCTTCGCCTCCTCGAAGTCCATCAGCGCATACGAGACGATTATGACCAGATCGCCCACGGCGACCTTGCGTGCCGCCGCACCGTTGAGGCAGATGCAGCCGCTGCCGCGACGTCCCTTGATTATATATGTCTCGAGACGCTCGCCGTTGTTTATGTCAAGGATCTGTACCTTCTCACCCTCGATCATGCCGGCGGCCTCCATCAGAGCCTCGTCGATGGTGATGCTGCCCACGTAGTTGAGGTTTGCCTCGGTGACCGAGACACGGTGAATCTTCGATTTCAATACTTCTATCAACATCGCCTTGCTACTTTATGCGTATATTGTCTATCAGGCGGACATCTCCGGCCTGTACGGCTATGCAGCCCTGAATGCGGTCGCTCTGCTCCCACGACGAGACCTGCTGCATCGTCGTGGCGTCGACGGCTTGGAAATATATCACCTTGAGCAGTCCGTCGGCCTCGACCTGAGCCTTTACCCACTCTGTGAGCTGTGCGGGCGTCATCTCGGCGGCCTTGGCTGCGCACTGCGAGATCACTTCATATATATGAGGTGCGGCCTTGCGGTGCGGGGCGTCGAGCAGCGCGTTGCGTGACGAGAGGGCAAGGCCGTCCTCGCCGCGGACGATGGGGCACTCGACGATCTCTACGGGGAGTGCGAGCTGACGCACCATGGCCTTGATGACGGCTATCTGCTGGAAATCCTTCTCGCCGAAGTATGCCTTTGCTGGCTCGACGATGGCGAACAGACGGCTTACGACCTGTGCCACGCCGTTGAAGTGTCCGGGGCGTGTGGCGCCCTCCATCACCTTGTCTACCATACCGAAATCGAACTGTCGCGTATCGGGCTGCGGATACATCTCCTCGACCGAGGGCATGAATACGTAGTCGGCGCCTGCGGCCTCCAGAAGCGCACGGTCGGCTTCGGGGGTGCGGGGATAGTTGCGCAGATCGTTCTTGTCGTTGAATTGGGTCGGGTTGACGAATACGCTCACCACTACGGTGGGGCACTCGCGGCGTGCCTTCTCGACCAGAGAACGGTGACCCGCATGGAGCGCTCCCATCGTGGGGACGAATCCTATGCCCTTGTGGTCTACCGTTGCGAGCTCCTTTTTCAGGTCGCTTGTTGTGTAGATTGTCTTCATTTTTATAGTAGCCTATAAAACTGCGGCAAAGTTATACAATATATTCGAATAAAAAAGAGCCGCGCGGGGACAAAAAATCCCTCTGCGGCTCAAATCGGAGCGTGTGTATAGCCACAGGACGTGGTTGAGGGCCTGCGGCCGTGTATCGCCAAGGTTTCAGATGCGGGCGTCGGCGTAGCACCATATCGTCATCAGCAGGCAGAGTGCCAGTGCTGCAGCCGAGACGGCGCCGCTCAGAAGGTTGGCGAAGACGATGACGGCCAACATGGTTACGATGGTCATGATTATAACGTATGTCGTCTCTCTCGGGCGCCATACGGGCGAAAAGCGGCCGTGGCGTGCGGCTATGGCGGCGTCGGCCGAGTATCGTCCTGCACCGAGGGCTATTACAAGAAAGTATAGCGCCAGAAATATCATCGGCAGCACTTTAGTCTTGAAGGGGTCGAAGAAGTGGTACTTGGTGGCTACGGCCATGTGGAATGCAAGCAGCATGGCGAATAGGCGTGTCTGCAGGCCCGCGATCAGCAGCACGGTAAATCCCACCTGTGCGGCTATTGTCAGCACGAGCGACGGCTCCATGCCTATGCCTATCGGGTCGCCGAAGAAATCGACGGCCAAGGCGTTGTAGCGGGCGATCTTGTCGATGCCGTAGGGGATGGTTACAAGTGCCGCGAAGACGCGCAGCGCAAAGAGTACGATGCTGCGGCGCTCGCTGTCGAACGACTCCTCCGAAAGAAACCATGAACGGAAACGATTCATAATGTTACAGTGTTTAAGGTTTTCGGTTTTATCTTGTATTCTTGATTTCCATCAGGTCTTATTCACCTTCTCGCGTTCCTCCGTCCGAGGTACATATATTTATATACCTTTAATAAGATGTTCCGCGGAACCGAATGCTCATTATGCAAATGCGATTCCATGTTATCGTCTTTCGACTTGTGCGAGAGCGAATCCGGCCTGATGCGTTGTATGGCATCCAAAGAAAGCAGGCCGCTGACGTGCGGCCTGCTGTGGGTGTCGCTTCTTTTCTTATTGCGGAACTGTATGCTGCGATCAGTTGATCAACGGCAGGAACGAGTAGTTTTTCGAGTAGTCGAGCATCTGCCCCACGTAGTCGTCCGTGTAGACGATCTTGACGTCGGTGATCTCTCCGTCGGTCATGACGGGCTCGTAGTCGGGATTCACGAATCCGCTGTACGGCTCTATGCCCAGAGCGCCATAACGCTCCAGAACCTCGGCGTGGATTGCGGGGTCGATCTTCACGGCGTAATCCTCGACGAGTGCGCGGCCGGCCTCATAGTCGCCCGTAGACTTTATGCGCTGCACTTCGCGCAGCAACTCGCCGAAGAGCTTGCGCAGAGCCTCGAAGTCGTTGACCACGACGTAGCTCTTGCCATCCTGCTTTACCCACTCGATGACGTTGTCCTGCTTGCCGTGCTCGTAGCACCATTCGGCTATGAGCTTGCGGTTGCGCATGTGCGCCTCCTCGACATTCTTGCCTGCCTCGATACGTGCGAACTGTGTCATCATGCCGTTCATGATGTATGACGCATACTGGGCCTTTGCCACGTCGAGCGAGGGTATGAGTCCCAGCTCTACCATCTTCGGATCGCCGAGATAGTAGAGACCGAACAGATCGGCGCGCGCCTCCTCGAGCGTCGAGGTGTAGTTTTTCAGTTCGCCGCCCTTGACGCCCGGTGCCAGCTGTCCCGAACCGTGTCCCAGGCACTCGTGCAGGTCGGTGTGCAGGTCATCGGCCAGTTTGCCGTAGAGCTTCATGCGCTCGCGGTCCTCGGCACGCAGCACGAACTCCTCGTTGAAGCCGTTGCCCTGTGCCGCCTTGTCGTAGGCGTATGTTATGTTGTCGATGGTGACCGACTTGGATCCGTACTCCTTGCGTATCCAGTCGGCGTTTGGCAGGTTGATGCCTATGGGGGTTGCGGGGTAGCAGTCGCCGCCCAGCATGGCTACCGTCACCACCTTGGCCGAGACGCCCTTTACCTCCTTCTTGCGGAAGGCGGGGTCGATGGGCGAGTTGTCCTCGAACCATTGCGCATTGTCGGATATGATCTGCGTGCGGTGGCATGCGGCGCTGTCGACGAAGTTAACCAGACCCTCCCATGATGCCTTGCGGCCGAGCGGGTCGCCGTAGTCCTCGATGAAGCCGTTGATGAAATCGACGTTCGACGAGTTGTCGCCTACCCATAATATATTGTATCGGTCGAACTCGCGCAGGTCTCCCGTGCGGTAGTAGTTCACCAGCGCATCGATGATGCTCTTCTGCGGCTCCTCGGCCACCTGCCGCGCCTGCTCCAGCCAATATATTATCTGCTGTATGGCGGCTGTGTACATGCCGCCCAGACGCCACGTACGCTCGACGATGGTGCCGTCGTCGCGTTTCTCGAGTTTCGAGTTCAGTCCGTACGATATGGGCTGCGGGTCGTTGTGGTCGACCTGCGCGGCGTAGAACTCCTCTGCCTCCTTCATCGTGACACCCTCGTAGTAGTTGCAGGCCGACGTGGCAAGCAGATCGTTGCCGTCGGTCTGATCCAGACGCGTGGCGTAGAGCGTGGGGTCGAATATTATGTCGCACAGGAGTTTCTTCCCTATGGGCAGCTCCGCCACGTCGACATACTTGTCCACGGCCGCCTCGAACCACTCGCGCGAGAACTCGGGACGGAACTTGTCGTTCGAATAGTGGTGGTGGATGCCGTTGGCGAACCATACCTTCTTGAGATACTTCTCCATGGCGCGGAACTCGGTGGTGTCGCTCTTGTCGTCGTGCCGCAGGTAGATGTTCTCCAGTACGCGGCGCACGGTGAGGTTATACTTGAAGTTCTGGTCGAAGAGTATGTCGCGGCCGCATTTGGCAGCCTGCGCAAGGTAATATATCAATTTCTTCTGTTGCAGGGGCAGCTTCTCGAATTCGGGGACTTCATATCGCAGAACCTTGATGTCGTCGAAGCGGTCGACAACCCACGGCTTCTCGGCCTGAGCCTGCTCCTGCTGCTGCGCATCCGACTTGTCGCGGCATGCGCAGAGTGCTGAAACGGTGATGGTCATAATCGCTGTCGTTAGAATTGATCGTGGCGTTTTCATAAACTGTTGCGTCGTTATCGGTCTTACATTTATAATATAAATCCGTGTCAAAGTTATTGTTTTCGGCACGGAATTCCAATTTTCAGCCCTGTTAATCGGTCGTAAGCCGCCGTTTCCGTGTGTTTGTGGTTTGGGACTGTGCCTTCGGATTGTATACTGCGGTTGCAATCGGCCGATATGCGCCGCATGGGTTGCGGAGGTGTATGCCGATGCTGCAGCGTATTGATTCCGGCGGGCTTTTGCTCCCGTACCGCGATCCCCGTATCTCCTCCCGGGACGGTTGTGTGCAAGCCCTGTTTTCCCCTGTATCTATCTACTATCTTGTTTTGCGTTGTCGGAATTTGGCCACGTATTTCATATTTTCACCCCGTATAATGCTGTTTTGGAACCTTGAGACGGTGGGTATCACTAAAATTTTACCGTCAGACGGCGAATTGCGATATTCGCATTGCGACACCGCCGGCCGACATCATGTGGAGGCTTCGCATGATGCTTTTTTTGTAAGGAGCGGCGGATTTGGAATAAAATATCTGCAACTATGAAACACTATCTCGATCTTTTGCAACAAACCATACGTGAGAACTGGGACGAGCCGGCTCTTTCGGACTATCGCGGCGCGACGCTTTCGTTCGGTGATCTGGCGCGCGAGATATGCCGCATGCACATCCTTTTCGAGGAGGCGGGCATATCCGTGGGCGACAAGATAGCGCTCTGCGGCCGCAACAGCGCCCGTTGGGCTGTTACCTATTTTGCAATATTGGCATACAAGGCCGTGGCGGTTCCCATACTCAGCGACTTCACCCCTTCGAGCGTGGCGGCCCTGACGCTCCATTCGGATGCCCGTCTGCTTATCCTCGACCGCCATATCTGGAAGGGTATGGACCAAACGTCGCGACTCTCGCTTCCGGATGTGATGGCTCTTGACAACGGTGAGGTGTTGCGATCGGCATCGGGGCTGCTGCCCGTGGCCCTGTCGCGTGTCGACCGCCTGTATGAGGAGCAGTATCGGCAGGGTGTATGTCCGGGCGACGTGCATTTCGATACCTCGACCCTCGACGAGCTGTGCATCATAAGCTATACCTCCGGAACGTCGGGCTCGCCCAAGGGGACGATGCTCTCGGCGCGCAGCATAAGCTCTAACGTTGCCTTCGCGCGACGCCTTATCCCGACGCGCCGCGGCTGGCGCGTGCTGTCGATCCTGCCGCTGGCGCACCTCTACGGCCTGATGTTCGAGTTGATGTACCCGATGTTGAGCGGTTGCCGCGTCACGTTCCTCGGGGCGGCGCCGACGCCTTCGGTATTGATGGAGGCCTTGCGTGAGGTACGGCCATACATGCAGCTTGTGGTGCCGTTGATCCTCGAAAAGATCTTCCGCAACAAGGTCTTCCCTGCGCTGAAACGCGAACCGGCCCGTACGTTGATGCGTATACCTGTTGTGCGGGAGGTTGTTTTCCAAAATGTGCGGAACGGTATAATAGAGTCGTTCGGCGGCAAGATACGCCACTTCATCGCCGGCGGTGCGGGCATAAATCCCGAGGTTGAGCGCTTCATGCGGCGTATCAAACTCCCCTATACGGTCGGTTACGGCATGACCGAGTGCGGACCGCTGATATGCTATTCCGACTGGCACTCGTTTGCCGAGGGGTCATGCGGCCGCGTCGTGGACCGTATGGAGCTGCGTATCGATTCGTCGGATCCCGAACACGAGGCCGGTGAGATTCAGGTGCGGGGCGACAACGTGATGCTCGGATATTACAAGAATACGGAGGCGACCGATGCGGCCTTCACCGAGGACGGGTGGCTGCGTACGGGAGATATGGGTGTTGTCGACGCGGATGGCAACCTCTACATACGCGGCCGCTGCAAGAGCATGATCCTCGGCCCGAGCGGGCAGAATATCTATCCCGAGGAGATCGAGGAGCGTTTGAATGCGATGCCGCTGGTTGCGGAGTCGCTTGTTGTCGGACGGCGCAACGGTATCGTGGCGCTGGTGGTGGCCGATGTGGATGCCTCGCGCCGCACGGGCGATGCGGAGGTGGAGCGGGTTATGGCCGAGAATCTGAAGGCGTTGAACGCCACGCTGCCGGCATACAGCCGTGTGGCATCTATCGGACTGCGCGCGGAGGAGTTCGAGAAGACCCCCAAACAGAGCATAAAACGTTATCTGTACGAGTAAGGTACGGCTGAACGATACGGGCGCGCAACTTGACGGTTGCGCGCCCGTATGTTGTCGTGCGGATATCGGTCGTTGCGGCCTGCGCCGGATCAGAGCTTGCAGCGGGCGCTCGTGGCCTCGAACCACGGGTTGTGCAGGTCGGCCTTGTTGTAGACGAGCGGTTGTCCGTCGGGGAACGACACGGTCTTGCCGCCGGCCTCGGCGAGGATAAGCTCTCCGGCCGCGGTATCCCATTCGTAGGTGTTGGTCGTGCGAACGTAATAGTCGACCGTACCCTCGGCCAGCAGGCAGAACTTGTAGGAGCTGCCCTGTTCGACGATCTCCAGATCGGGGTGTGTCTTGCGTATGCGGTCGATCTGCTCGAAGGTCTCGGGTGTCTGGTGCGAGCGCGACACGGCCACGCGCAGATGGTCGTGGCGGGTGCTCTCGAGCGGCAGGCGCTGCATCATGGAGCTGATGCGGGCGTAGTCGTATGTCGGGTTGTCGTCGGGCTCGATGTCGTTTATGAGGTAGGCACCGTGGCCCTTGAAGGCGAGATACATCTTGCGGTGGTAGGGGACGTAGAGCACCGATGTTACGCATCTGTTGTCCGACATGAGGGCTATGTTTACCGTAAATTCGTTGTTTCCCTTGATGAATTCGACTGTTCCGTCGAGCGGGTCTACGAGAAAGAAGAGATCCCAGTTGCGGCGCTCGTCGTAGTGCATCTCGCGCCCCTCCTCGCTCAAGACGGGTATGCGGGTCGAACCGAGAAACTCCTTGATGGTAGTATGGGCGACACGGTCGGCTATGGTGATGGGCGTGTGGTCGCTTTTGAGGCTGATGTCGTAGTCGTCTATATTCTTGTATATCTTCATTATGGCCGCGCCGGCCTTGACTGCCGCATTGAAACATTGCGGCATGAGATGAGCCTTGATCTGTTCGCTTATCTGATTTTTGGTCATCATTTGTTAGTAGGTGTTAGATTGTTTTGTAAAATTAGTCATATTTTATGAAATAGTAAATTTTCGTTTGCCCAAAATGGAAAACATACGATCTATGTAACATAAAATTGACTTTTCGAAACAGTTGTACCTGCCCAGAGCCGTACGGGCGTATGCCGCGTTTGCCAGAGCCATTGCCACGGCCGCAGCCGAGGCTGTGGCGAGGCGTGTGCCGAGCGTGACAGTCTCTATTGTAAGTAACGTTGCCATAAGGATTAAAATTGTTAGGCGGGTAACAATTTTTATGCGCCGTGTGTTGCTCGTGCGGTATATGAGGGGCACGAACGTGCGGCGCACTTCGCCGCTGCGTATGCTGTTGAGAAGATGAGGCGAGAATCCGCCTTGGGCGATAAGTGTCTCGCGGTTGAAGACGTAGCACTGGTCGTCGGAGACGGAGTGCAGCGCGGCGATGGGCGTATCGGGCGTCGAGGCTATGGCTATGACCGCCTTCTCGATGGCGTTGGGCATGAGATAGGTGTCGCGTCCGACGGGAAGTATGTAGTCGTAGGAGGCGACGCTGGCGCCGGCGTCCAGATCGTCGTAAGGCGAGGCGGCGGCACGGTCGACGAGGGTGAGGCGCCGCATGCTGCGCGTGCGCGAACGGAAGAGTGAGCGTATGCGCGCCGAGGGGAATTCGTCCGAAGGGTCGGCGTCGACGCGTATGAGGTCGTAGCGTGCGACGATGGCGCGGAACGTGATGCCGGCGGCGCGGGCGTCGAGTACGACTATGGTCTCGTAACGGTCATATTCGACATCGAGCAGGCTCTCTATCTGCTGCATGTTCTCCACGCCGGTGCATACGACCGAGCATCCGACATATCCGGCCGATTCGCAGCTGTCCGTGGCGCCTATGGCGACCATATCCATCCACGCCGCGGCGCGGGCTATGACGATGGCGCGCATGGCTGTGGCGAGGGCGGCGACGGCCAGCAGGGCGAGTATCAGAGTGAGGGCGATTTGCATACGATGCTTTTTTTGTAGGAGTCGATCAGTTTGCGGGCGCATTCGCACTCCGGGCTGTCGAACATCGCCTCGATCGTGCGTATGGAGTAGCCCTGTGCGGCGAAGAACCGGCACAGTGCCTTGCGGCGTGTGGCGTCGAATGTGGCGATGCGTCGGCGCAGACGTTCCGTAGGTATGTCGTTGCCCAGAGCGGCGAGCGTGTGGAGCGCATCGTCGGCGACGGCCATGTCGTCATCCTCTTCGGCTATGCGGATTACGTGTTTGCGTGCCGTGTCTATTCCGAAGCTGCGTACGATGCCCAGCCCGAGCATCCGCAGATTGGGGTTCGTGTCTGTGAGCAGCGGCTCGAAGGCTATGGGGAGCAGGCCGCGGCGCAGCAGGGCCGATATCTGCGTTATGTCGAATGGCGTAAGCCGGTGGGGGTATACGGCCAGACGCCGTATGGCCGAGTCGGGGTCGGCGGCGAGCATGGCCGACAGCGCATATATGCGAACATAGGGATTGCGGCTGCGTGTGTAACGTTCGAGACGTCGTGCACGTGAGGCGAGGGGCGGCACCGATGTCAGAAGCATGAGGTATTGTGCGCGGCGATATCCCGATGCGAAGGCCGCACGACGCATGAGAAACCGGTCGAGACGGTTCTGGCGCGCAATGATGCGCAGCAGTCGGGCGTCGGCGCCGTATGTGTGGCAGACGATCGTGTGCAGGGCTTCGGCCAGCGCCTGCCGGTGGCGCCGGGTGCGGGCCGTGATGCGCTCGGCGGCAAAGATGTCGTCGTGGCGCAGTACGGTTATGATGCGGGCGACGTAGTGGCGCCGCCGTACGTCGCGTCGGCGTCGTACGGCGTGCCTGCGTGCGGCTGCGAGGAGTAGCACGGCCGTTGCGGCGAAGACGGCCGCGGCATATATGGTCAATGCCCCGTTCACACTGTGCCGATGTTGCCCCCGATGTCGCGAACCTTGCCGTAGAGACGGCCCATGCTTACGGGGAATGTTAGGTATTGGTCTACGCCCGCCTCGAGCAGGCTGAGGACTATATGTTCGGCCTGATGCCACGAAACAACATATACGGCAGGCCTGCGCGTTCCACGGCGGCGTATGCGGCCGATGAACTCCGAGCCGTCGATGAACGGGGCTACGGCGAGCAGTATGACTATATCGGGCGCCAGCCGCAGACACGCCGTGACGGTCTGTTCGGGCGTGGAGCATGTGACCACGAGCGAGTCGCTGTCGGAGATCATGTCGGAGATCATGTCGCCCAGAGTGCGGCGTGTGGAGTATATTACGACTTTGGTCTTGTCCATTCGCATGTTTTTGCGCCCGACTGCAGATCGAAAAATGTGCCAAATGCCGCCGCTCGCAAAAAAAAGTGGCTGCAGGGTGCGCGGCAAGAATATTTTTTGTATATTTGCAGGCCAAATCAGGCGAAAACACTTATTAATTTTTTAATAAATGTACGTTATAGTAGAGATCGCAGGTCAGCAGTTCAAGGCTGAGAAGGGTCGTAAGCTCTATGTTCACCGTCTTCAGGGTGAGGTTGATTCGCCCGTGAGCTTCGACAAAGTCCTGCTTGTAGACAACGACGGTCAGGTTAAGGTAGGTGCACCTGCAGTAGAAGGCGCCTCGGTAAAGTGTAAGATCTTGAAGCACCTGAAAGACGATAAGGTGCTCGTGTTCAAGAAAAAGCGTAGAACCGGCTATCAGAAGTGCAATGGCCACCGCCAGTATCTGACTCAGGTTCTCGTGGAGGATATCGTCGCTTAACCAAAAAATTAGAGAAACATGGCACACAAAAAAGGCGTTGGTAGTTCAAAGAACGGCCGTGAGTCGGAGAGCAAACGACTCGGAGTGAAACTTTTCGGTGGTCAGTTCGCTAAGGCTGGCAACATCATTGTTCGTCAGAGAGGTACGGTGCACAATCCGGGCGAGAACGTCGGCATGGGCAAGGATCACACCTTGTTCGCTTTGATCGACGGTACGGTTGCATTCTGCAAGAAATCGTCGGGCAAGTCATACGTCAGCGTACTGCCTCTGAGCGAGCCTCAGGCTTAGGAGTACTGCGGGCAGCGGCTGCGTGCCGCGCCGAATCGGATCAAGGCAGGTCGGAACATACCGACCTGCCTTTTATGTATGTTCACACATCGGGTTTGCCAAGCATGGCTTTGTGAAACAAACAAGGTTTTATGAAAGAAATATTGAAATTCCTGAAGGCGTTGTCGCGCCATAACGACCGCGAGTGGTTCGAGGCGCACCGTTCGGATTACCTCCATGCAAAGGAGCTTTTCGACGCCTTTGCCGCACGGTTTATCGAGGCTGTTGCGTCGTTCGACACGGCGGTGGAGGGGCTTTCGGTGCGCGACTGTACCTACCGTATATACCGCGACGTGCGCTTCTCGGCCGACAAACGCCCCTATAAGACTCACATGGGTGTCTATGTATCGCCGCACGGCAAGAAATCGGGATATGCGGGTTATTACATACACTTGCAGCCCGACGAGGAGAACTATTTTCTCTGTGCGGGCCTTTATAACCCGCCGGCGGGTGTGGTTCGCAGCGTGCGCGAGGAGGTGATGACCGACGGGGCGGCTTTTGATGCGGCGGTGCGCGGTTGCGGCGAGTTGAAACTCGATTGGGACGGCGCATGCAAACGCATGCCTCGCGGTTGGCGCACCGAGGATGACTTCTCGGACTATTACCGCCTGCGTGAGTACAATGTGTTTAAGCGTGTGGACCGCGATTATGTACTCGATGAGCATTTTATTGAGAATGCGGTGGGGGTGCTGCGGCATGCCCGGCCGTTGAATGATATCCTTAACCGTTGTGTCGACTATGCCCGCGAAATGGGGTGGTAGCGTAATGTGAAAATTATCTGTGTGCGGCCAGTGCTGTGACGTGGACGATACAATATGGTACGGTGAAGCGGCAGAACGCGGATTGTGGTTCTGATACTTGGCGCTTGGAGTTTGGATTGCGGAACTTGTAGTTTGGAGATCCGGGATTCGGTTTTGTCTGTCCCTATTTGAGAGCCTTGGCGTCGGTCTCGGTGTGCGTTTGGGCCTGAGCGTGGTCGATGTCGCACGACGAGCAGTTGCCCGTGCATCCTATGTCGCTGCAGTCGGTGCCCGTATCCTCGCGCGACTCCTGTACGGCGCACTTGATACCCAGACGCTGCATGTTCTTGTTGGTGGCGATCTCCGAGTCGATGAAGTGACCCTTGAAGATTATCGTGAGCGACATCCCCACAACGAAGAATGCCACGCACAGCACCGATACGAGTATGACTATCCACAAATTCGACATGGCCTGATATTGCAAAGGGGTGATTTTGACGCCCCGAGTTGAAAATACCGCGACAAATTTATATATTTGTAAAGTATTTTGCAAAATTGGGGCCGTTTTTGCTCTCTTTCCCCTTATGTAATGCGCATGCGGGGACGGGCGGATCATATCCGCAGGGCATCGTGCGGCCGATATTCCGACGTATGAAGATAGTAATTTCGGGCATAGGCGAGATGGGGAGCCACTTGGCGAAGATGCTGAGCGGCCACGGACACGACATCACGGTCATCGACAGCGACTCGAAGGCGCTGGACGAGCTGGGCAGTTTCGTCGATCTGATCACCGTCGAGGGTGACACGACGGCATTTGCCGTGTTGCGGCGTGCGGGAGTGCGCCGTTGCGACCTCTTTATCGCCGTGAACCACGACGAGAACCAGAATGTGCTGGCGGCGATCATGGCCAAGCAGCTCGGGGCCAAGAAGACCATTGCCCGCATCGACAACAACGAGTACCTCGAACCCAACAACAAGGAGATGTTCATCAACATGGGCATCGACTACCTCTTCTATCCCGAGAAGGTGGCCGCGCGCGAGGTGATCAACCTTCTGGGTCACACCTCGACGATCGACTATGTCGATTTTTCGGGCGGCAAGCTCTCGCTCGTGGTCTTCCGTCTGGAGCCGACGTCGCCGCTGCTGGGGCGCAAGCTGGCGGATCTGGCCGCCGACGGCTCGATCTCGGAGTTCCGCGCCGTGGCCGTCACGCGCGGCAGCCAGACCATAATCCCCCGCGGACAGGACGAGTTCTTCGAGGGCGACACCGTATATATCATCTCGCGGCAGGATGTGGCCAAGAGTGTCATGGAGCTGTCGGGGCAGAAGAGCGTCGAGGTGAAGAACCTCATGATATTGGGCGGATCGCGCATAGGTGTGCGTGTGGCCACGCAGCTGCAGGACGAGATGAACATCAAACTTGTGGAGTACAACGGCGAGAAGGCCTACAAGCTGGCCGAGGTGCTCGAAAAGACGCTTATCATCCACGAGGACGGACGTAATCTCGATGCCATGATGGAGGAGGGGCTCTCGCACATGGATGCCTTCGTTGCGGTGACGGGCCGCAGCGAGACCAACATCTTGGCGGCGATGCAGGCCAAGCGTCTGGGTGTGAAGAAGGTTATAGCCGAAGTCGAGAACCTAAACTACATAAGCATGGCCGAGAGTGTGGGTATCGACACCATAATAAACAAGAAGCGTGTCACGGCGTCGAACATATTCCGTTTCACGATGTCGACCGACGTGCAGGCCATACGCTGCCTGACGGGAAGCGAGGCGGAGGTTCTGGAGTTCATCGTCAAGCCCAACTCGCCCGCCACGAAACATCCGATAAAGGATATGCGGCTGCCGCAGGATGTCATCATCGGCGGCATTGTGCGCGGCGACAAGGTCTTCATAGCCGTGGGTGACACGCAGATCAATGCCTATGACCGTGTTGTGGTCTTCTCGATGCCGGGTTCGATACCCAAGGTCGGGGAGTTCTTCAACTGATGCGGCGGTTGCGGGCAAAGAAGTGAAATAAAAAGGAGGATAAGATATATGTATGTAGCAATTGCGGGCAATATCGGCAGCGGCAAGACTACGCTGACCGAGATGCTGACCCGGCGTTACGGGGCCAAGGCATATTACGAGGAGACGGACAACCCGTATATAGGCGACTTTTACAACGATATGAGCCGTTGGGCGTTTCATTTGCAGATCTCGTTTCTCGGGAGCCGCATACGGCAGACGCTCGACATGCTGGCCGACGGCAGCGACTACATATTTCAGGATCGCACGATATACGAGGATGCCCATATCTTTGCCGACAACCTGCACGAGATGGGCCTTATGACGAGCCGTGACTTCATGACCTACATGCGTATCTTCGATCTTACGACGAACCTTGTGCCGCAGCCCGATGTGTTGATATACCTCCGAGCGAGCATTCCGACGCTCGTGGCGCAGATCAAGCGGCGCGGCCGCGAGTACGAGATGAATATTGACGAGAACTATCTTCGCCGCCTGAACGAGAAGTACGAATGTTGGATCGGCAACATATATAAGGGCGACGTGTTGATCGTCGACAAGGATGTCGAGGACTTCGTGCAGGACGCATCGGTCTTCGAGAGCATCTGCGAGCGTCTGGCCCGTTACGATAAAACGGCTGCAAGATGATGCCGCTGCCCGAAAAGTTCATGGAGCGCATGCGGCGCGAGCTGGGCGCGGCGGAGGCCGACGCCCTGTGCGCGGCGCTGGAGCGCGAGGCCTCGACGTCGGTGCGTTGGAACGCCGCCAAGCATGGCGCGGCGGCGCCGTCGGGGCGCGTTGTGGAGTGGAGTCCTCTGGGACGCCGTCTGGATGAGCGCCCGGCCTTTACGCTCGATCCCGATTTCCACGGCGGGGCGTATTACGTTCAGGAGGCCAGTTCGCAGTTTGCGGGGTATATTCTTTCGGCTGCTGCCGGTGGCGCCGAACACTGTCGCGGCATGCGCGTGCTGGATGTGTGTGCGGCCCCCGGCGGCAAGAGTACGCATTACGCCTCGATAGTCGGGCGCGAGGGGCTTGTCGTGGCAAATGAGATAAACCGCTCGCGTGCGGCCGTGCTGGCCGACAATGTCCGCAAGTGGGGCACGGGAAATGTGGCCGTGACGTGTGGTGATGCGGCGCGCGCGGCGGCGATGACCGAGTGGTTCGATGCGGTGGCGGTGGATGCCCCATGTTCGGGTGAGGGCATGTTCCGCAAATCGGAGGAGGCGCGGCTGCAGTGGAACGAGGCGGCTGTGGCGATGTGTGCCGAACGTCAGGTGGAGATCGCCCTGAACGCATTCCGGGCTTTGCGGCGGGGCGGAATATTCATATACAGCACATGCACCTTCAACCGTACGGAGGATGAGGAGGTGTTGCGACGTATAGGGGCGGAACTGGGCGACGAGCTGTGCGAGTCGGCCGATGTCGACGCGGATGCGTCATGGGGCGTGGTGACGGGCCGCGAAGGAGTGTTCCGTACGTTCCGATTCTTCCCGCACAGGGTTGAGGGTGAGGGTATGTTCCTTGCCGTGGCACGGCGTGCGGGTGAGGCTGAGCGCGTGCGGGAGAGCAGGAACCGTCGCAGCGTCTTGTCGGCGGTCGATGCGCGGACGACGAAGGAGTTGTCGCGTTGGGTCGCTTCGCCCGAGGCGATGCGTTTCATGGCGGCAGGGGATACGCTCTATGGATGTTATGCCGGCCGTTATGACGATATTGCTCTGTTGTCAAGCCGCATGGCAGTGATATATTCGGGCGTTGCCATGGGGCAGATATTCAATGGCGCGCTGCGTCCCGACGGTGCTCTGGCTCTCTTTGCCGACGTGTCGCGCGAGGCGGTGCCGTGCCGAGACCTGCCGGCGCAGGAGGCGTTGCGCTTTCTGCGCAAGCAGGATATGGATGCCGCGGCGTTCGAGCAGGGCGTGAATATGGTTACGTGCGGCGGCCTGCCGCTGGGCTTTGTAAAGCGTATCGGCGCGCGTGTAAACAATATGTATCCCAATTCGTTGAGGATTCTCAAGTGATGTGCGGGCTGACCGTACGCTATATGGTGGAACGAAGTGTTGGAAATGTCATGAGTGCAAAGAAAATGTTTTACTCGATGGGCGAGGTGTCGGAGATGTTCGATGTGAATCCGTCTCTGATACGTCATTGGGAGTCGAAGTTCGACTGCCTGCGCCCGCATAAGAACAAGAAGGGCAACCGTCTGTTCTCGCCCTCGGATGTCGAGAAACTCAAACAGATATATCACCTCGTCAAGGAACGGGGCATGACCCTCGAGGGGGCGAACAAGGCGATGAAGAGTTCTCGCGGCGTGCTGTCGCGCGATACGGAGCTTCTGGAGCGTCTGCAGCGTATCCGTGCGGCGCTGGTCGAGGTGCGCGAGGAACTGCGTGACGGCGTGCAGGACGACATTGTCGAGGAGGCGTATTCGGTGGCGGATACGGTCGAGATGCCCATTGCGTCGGATGTGGCGGTTGATGCCGAAAGGGCCGATATAGCCGATATAGATATAAAAGATACAGATACGGCATCTGCTGAAACGGAGAATGTAGATGTGGTGCATGCCGAACCGAAGAGTGCGGACGAAGATTCTGTTTCGGTTGCGGAGCAGGAGACGCCTGATAATCCTGCGGCAGTGGCGTATGCGGAGAACGTTGCGTCGCCCGATCCCGAAGCCTCGGAAGCGGCTGCGGCAGGGGAGTCGGAACCTGTCAGGCCGTCGGTTGCGGCCGTGTCGCCCAAGAGCCGTACGCGCCGCCGCAAGAAGGGAGGCGATGAGGAGGAGAAGGAGCTCTTCCCGTTCTACGAGCAGTCGTTGTTTTAGTCGTTTGGGATATTTAGCAGTTTTTGGATATGAAGATCAGAGATGTGGCGGCTGCGATCGAGGAGTTTGCACCGCTCGGCCTGCAGGAGTCGTACGATAATGCGGGCCTTGCCGTGGGGCGTCCCGATGCCGAGGTGCATAAGGCGCTGTTGGCAGTAGACGTGACCGAGGAGGTTATAGAGGAGGCCGCGGCCGAGGGGTGTGATATTATCATAACGCACCATCCGGTCATATTCCATCCGTTGAAGCGTCTCAATTCGGCCTCATATACGGAGCGGTGTGTCGAGCAGGCCGTGCGGCGCGGCATAGCGTTGTATGCGGCGCATACAAATCTGGACAGTACGCCCGAAGGTATGAGCTGGCGCGTGGGCCACATGCTGGGTCTGGAGTCGATGCGGGTGTTGGAGCCTGCGGCCGCGGGCGGCGGTGCCGGCTTCGGTGTCGTGGGCGAGCTGCCGACGGAGGAGCCGACGGAGGAGTTCATGCGCCATGTGATGCGGCGTTTCGGTGTGCAGGCGTTGCGCCATGGCGACATCGTGCGGCCGACGGTGCGCCGCGTGGCCATATGTACCGGTGCGGGCGGTTCGCTCATAGACGAGGCTCTGGCCGCCGAGGCCGACATATACCTTACGGCAGACCTGCGGTATAACGACTTCATGCGCCACGAGGGACGTATGATTTTGGTCGATATGGGCCATTTCGAGAGCGAATATTGTGCAATTGAAATATTATTTGATATTTTGTCAAAAAAATTACCTATCTTTGCAATTCGCAAAAGTGTGCGTTCACGCAACCCCGTGAACTATATGGTCTGAGCGGTTGAAGTTCGGGCTTTTTCCGGTTGATGCCGGAATACTTGGCAGGCGTAAAATTTAATTATACAATATGGCACAGAAGAAAACATCCGATGTCGACTATTCGATGCAGGAGAAGATCATGGCTCTCTACGAGTTGCAGAAGATCGATTCGCAGATCGACGAGATTAACAAGGTGAAGGGAGAGTTGCCTCTGGAAGTACAGGATCTCGAGGATGAGATCGAGGGATTGAAGACCCGCATCGACAATATCAATGGCGAGATTGAAGAGCTCAATACGCTGACCAAGCAGCGCCGCCGCGAGGTCGATCAGGCCAAGATTCAGATAAACAACTACAAGGCACAGCAGAACAACGTGCGCAACAACCGCGAGTTCGATGCCATAACCAAGGAGATCGAGTATCAGGAGTTGGAGATCGAACTGGCCGAGAAGCGCCTGAAGGAGTACGCTGCGGGCATCAAGCAGAAGAAGGCTCAGCTGGAAGATGCCGAGGCCGTCGTAGCCGACCGCACGGTGGATCTCAACGACAAGAAATCGGAACTGGAGAGCATCGAGGCCGAGACGGCGGATCAGATCGCATCCCTTACGGAGAAGGCCGAGAAGGCCAAGGCGCGTATCGACGAGCGGCTGCTGGCCGCCTATGAGCGTATCCGCCACAGCGTGCGCAACGGTCTGGCCGTGGTTACGGTCAAGCGAGATGCGTGCAGCGGTTGCTTCAACCATATTCCGCCGCAGCGTCAGGCCGACATCCGTCTGGGCAAGAAACTTATCGTGTGCGAATATTGCGGCCGTATCCTTGTGAACGACCCTGAGGCGCACGAATAGGCGTCCGGGCTGCGGATGCATGGATATCCGGAGGGAGTTAGAGGAACTTCCGGGTGTGTTTCGTGACGAAAGCTAACGGGATGAATCCGAAAGGGTTCTTCCCGTCTTTGTTTGTAAAAATATGTAGCCCGAGGGGTAACTTTCCAAAAATTATGACTACATTTGCGACGGATTTTATAGTTGTCTAACAATTAATCTGAAAAGAGGATATAATGAAGATAGCTCTTGCCCAATTAAACTATACTATCGGCGATATCGAAGGCAATACCGCCAAGATAATCGATGCCGTCGAGAAGGCCGAGAAGGAGGATGCCGATCTTGTCTTGTTCGCCGAGTATGCCGTCAGCGGCACCCCGGCATACGATCTTCTGCGCAAATCGACGTTTCTGACGCTCTGCGAAGAGGCCCTCGAGCGTATCGCAAAGTATTGCCGCAGGGTAACGGCTATCGTAGGATCTCCTCTGTTGACGAACCGCGGCACGGTGAGCGCCGCCGCCGTCCTGCGTAACGGACGTATCGTCGACACCGTAGAGAAGAGTTATGTGACGGCGCGCCGCGAGATGGGATTCATCATCTCGGGCAGCGGATACAAGGTCGTCAAGGTTTGCGGCCGCAACATAGCCGTCATGGTCGGAGACGATCTGTCGCATCTGCATGAACTGGACAAGGAGGCCGACTTCGTCGTCAGCATAAACTCGCGCCGTTACGGCAAGGGTCTGCTTACGTATCGATATGAAACCATGCGCCGGCTGACATATACCGAGTGCCGCAACATAATCATGATAAACCAAGTGGGCGGATCGAGCGATCTGGTCTATGACGGCACCTCGGGTGTGATGAACAAGGAGGGCAAGGTGGAGCTCATGATGAAGAGCTTCGAGGAGGATTTCAGCATCTTCGATTCGTCGGTCCCCCATACGGAGGTCGTTGTTCCATATACTACCTATAATGACCGCACGCGCATGATCTACAAGGCCGCATGTCTGGGCCTGCGCGACTTCTTCCACAAGAGCGGATATACGAAGGCCTGCGTGGGTCTGTCGGGCGGTATCGATTCGTCGGTTGTGGCGTGTCTTGCCGTCGGGGCTCTGGGCGCCGAGAATGTGCGCGGGTTGATGATGCCGTCGCAGTTCTCGTCGAACGAGTCGGTGGAGGACGCCAAGCGTCTGGCCGAGAATCTGGGCATCGAGTACAGCGTGCTGCCCATAAACGAAGTCTATACGGCCATCATGGATACGCTCAAGCCCGTTACCGGCGGCACGGAGTTCGACGCTACGGAGGAGAACATACAGTCGCGTATCCGTACGGTGCTGCTCATGGCTTTGCAGAACAAGGACGGATATGTGCTTCTCAACTCGTCGAACAAGAGCGAGAACGCCATCGGTTGGTGTACGCTCTACGGCGATACGGCCGGAGCGTTCAGTGTCACGGGCGATCTCTACAAGAGCGAAGTGTATGATCTGGCCCGTTACATCAACCTTAAGTTCAATAACGTCATCCCCGAAAACATATTGAAGAAGGAGCCCTCGTCGGAGCTCCATCCCAATCAGCGCGACAGCGATACGCTGCCTCCTTATGAGGTTGTGGATGCCATCCTCTACCGTATGATCGAGGAGGGACAGCACCGTGAGGAGATCATAAATGCTGGTTTCGACTCGGAGATCGTGGAGAAGATACACACGATGGTGATGCAGAACGTAAAGAAACGTTACCAGTATCCGCCCGTGTTGCGACTCTCGGTGCGTTCGTTCCGTCACGAGTGTCTGCTGCCGCTGATCAACAAATACGGATATTAATCTCACGTGGGGCGTTTGTACGACAGTATGGACAGTGCTGAGATTAAACATCGCGGCGAGGTGATACGCACGGAGGGTATGACCGTATATGTGCGTATGAAGGTGGAGAGCGCCTGCAGCGCCTGCCATGCCCGCAGGGTGTGCGGCGCGGGAGAGAGCGCGGATAAGGTTGTCGAGGTGGAGACTCCGTCGGCCGCAGAGTATCGAGCGGGCGATGAGGTCGAGGTTGCCCTGCAACGCAGGGGTATGGGAGCCGAGTCGGTCGTGTTGGCCTACGTGGCGCCTTTTTTCGTTTTAATGGTATTGCTCGTGGCGCTTGTATCGGCAGGTGCCGGCGAGGGTACGGCGGCCGCGGCCGCAATCGGCGGCGTGGTGCTCTATTACGGTGTGCTATATCTGCTGCGTGACAAAATCCGGAAAAAAATAAAATTCACAATAACTAAACTAACAAAATGACGGTATTACTATCTACTATTTTGACACTCAGCTTGCTGGGTATCTTGGCCGCCGTCGTGCTCTACTTTGTGGCACAGAAATTCAAGGTGGAGGAGGATCCCCGCATCGACGAGGTTGAGAAAATGCTTCCGGGGGCCAACTGCGGCGGCTGCGGTTTCGCAGGGTGTCGCGGCATGGCCGACGCGCTGGTCAAGAACGATGACATCTCGGCGTTGTTCTGCCCCGTAGGCGGCGGTGATACGATGAAGGGTATCGCGGCGTATCTGGGCAAGGCGGCTCCCGAGAAGGAGCCTATGGTGGCTACGGTGCGTTGCGGCGGCGTGTGTGACAAGCGTCCGCGCACAAACACCTTTGACGGCGCCAAGAGCTGTGCCGTTGCCTCGTCGCTCTATGTCGGCGAGACGGCGTGCGCATACGGATGTCTCGGTTACGGTGACTGCGTTGCGGCATGTGCATTCGATGCCATACACATCAATCCCGAGACGGGTATTGCCGAGGTCGACGCGGAGAAATGTACGGCGTGCGGCGCCTGCGTCAAGGCGTGCCCGAAGAAGATCATCGAGCTGCGCAAGAAGTGGCCCAAGGGGCGTGCCGTCTATGTCGGCTGCGTGTCGAAGGACAAGGGTGCCGTCGTGATGAAGGCCTGCAAGGCCGGATGTATCGGTTGCGGCAAGTGCGAGAAGGTGTGTGCCTTCGGTGCCATCACCATAGAGAACAACCTTGCCTATATCGATTCGCAGAAGTGCAAGCTGTGCCGCAAGTGCGTTAACGAATGTCCTACGGGCGCTATCAAGCTCGTGGGTATGGAGCCTCTGCCCAAGACGCCCAAGGCGCCTGCGGCAAAGTCGGCGGAGGGCGCGGCCGTGAAGGCGGAAACGCCTGCGGCAAAGTCGGCAGCTGCGGCCGGGAAACAGCCTGCGGCGGAGAATAGTGCCGCAACGGCAAAAACAGATAGTGTTAAGGAGCAGAAATAAACGGTGTAGAGTATGAAGACATTTCCCATGGGCGGAGTTCATCCGTCGGACAATAAAAAGTGGAGCAACACCAAGGCGATAGAGGTGATGGATCTTCCCGACATCGTCAACATTCCGCTCGGACAACATATCGGCGCTCCGGCCACGGCCAAGGTGGCAAAGGGCGACAAGGTACTGACGGGACAGCTCATAGCCGAGGCTTCGAGCTTCATGTCGGCCAATATCCACTCGCCCGTATCGGGTACCGTTACGGCAGTCGATATGCAGGTCAACGGTCAGGGTTTGCGCCAGATGATGATAACGATCAAACGCGAGGGTGACGAGTGGATGCCCACAATAGACCGCACGCCGCAGCTGGTGCGCGAGTGTACGCTGGACGGTGCGGCCATCATCGCCAAGATAAAGGATGCGGGCGTTGTCGGTATGGGCGGCGCTACCTTCCCCACGCACGTGAAGTTGTCGGTGCCCCCGGGCTGCAAGGCCGAGTACCTCATCATAAACGGCGTGGAGTGCGAGCCGTACCTTACGTCGGACCACCGCACGATGCTGGAGCGCGGAGAGGAGTTGCTGGTCGGTATCGAGATCCTGAAACGCGCCGTCGGCGTCGACAAGGCCGTCATCGGCATCGAGAACAACAAGCCCGATGCCATTGACCATCTGCGCCGTCTGATTGCGGAGAAGGGTTACGGCGTACGTGTCGAGCCATTGAAGGTACGCTATCCGCAGGGCGGCGAGAAGCAGCTGATTGCAGCCGTTACGGGGCGACAGGTTCCGCCCCCGCCCGGATTGCCCATTCACGTCGGGGCTGTTGTGTGCAACGTCTCGACGGCGGTGGCCGTATATGAGGCCGTGCAGAAGAACAAGCCTCTGATCGAGCGCGTTGTGACGGTGACGGGAAAACATGTGGCCTCGCCGCGCAATCTGCTGACGCGTATGGGTACGCCCATATCGAAACTTTTGGAGAAGGCCGGAGGTCTTCCCGACGGCGACGTGAAGGTCATAAACGGCGGCCCGATGATGGGTCGTGCCATGGTGAACCTCGATTCGCCCGTGACGAAGGGTTGTTCGGGTATCACCGTGTTGGACGGCGCGGAGGCGCGCCGCGGCGTCGAAGGCCCCTGCATCAAGTGTGCAAAATGTGTCGCCGCCTGCCCGATGGGTCTGGAGCCATACCTCATATCGAAACTCTCGCGCCGCAAGATGTGGGAGCGTGCCGAGCAGGAGCGTGTGACGGATTGTATCGAGTGCGGCTGCTGCCAGTACTCGTGCCCGGCAAACGTGCCGCTGTTGGACTACATACGTCATGGCAAGCAGACGGTGATGGGTATGATTCGCGCCCGCGCCGCTCAGGCCAAGAAGTAACGTTTTACGCAAATAATAAAAGAAGAGATAAAAATCATGGCAAACAAGTTTTTTGTAGCTCCGTCGCCACATGTGCACAGCGCGCAGTCGACCCGCTCGATCATGCGTGACGTGCTCATCGCGATGCTGCCCGCATTGGCAGTGTCGACGTGGGTGCACGGCGTCGATGTGCTGACGGTGTCGGCCATCGCCGTTGTCAGCTGCGTCGTTATCGAGTTCCTTATCCAGAAGTTCCTCTTCCACGGCGAGTGCACCGTGTCGAATCTCTCGGCTGCGGTGACGGGTCTGCTGCTGGCGTTCAACCTCCCGTCGTCGATTCCGTGGTGGATCGTCGTGATCGGGTCGCTGGTGGCTATCGGCGTGGCCAAGATGACCTTCGGCGGTCTGGGACGCAACCCCTTCAATCCGGCTCTGGTGGGACGTGTATTCCTGCTCATAGCGTATCCCGTGCAGATGACAACCTTTACGGCACCCGTCGTCGAGGGTTATGCCGACGCTATGTCGGGTGCAACGCCGCTGGCCGCAATCAAGGCCGGTGTCCCGGTTGAGGATGTCGATCTGCTGAGCATGTTCAGCGGTACGATCCCCGGCTCGCTCGGCGAGGTGGCCGCTGCGGCCCTGATCGTGGGCGGCATATATCTGTTGTGGCGTCGCGTCATCACGTGGCACATACCCGTGGCTGTTCTGGGTACGATGGCCGTCTTCGCATTCTTCGTGGCTCTGGCCGACGGCGGCGGCGCGCTGCTCTATCAGCTGCCCGCATTCCATGTTCTGGCCGGCGGTGCCCTGCTCGGTGCCATATTCATGGCTACGGACTACGTCACCTCGCCCATGACTCACAAGGGTATGATAATCTACGGTATCGGTATCGGCGCCGTGACGATGATAATACGTCTGTGGGGTTCATATCCCGAGGGCATGTCGTTCGCCATACTGCTGATGAACGCCGTTACGCCGCTCATAAACAAATATGTGAAACCCGTGCGCTTCGGTTTGGCCGCGGATAAGAAATAGGAGGGCTGAGATATGAAGAGTACACTTTTTAATATGGTTGCCGTCCTGTTTACCATCACGCTCATAGCTTCGGCCGGCGTGGGGGCGGTGAATATGATTACGGAGGATGCCATCGCCGAGGCTAACCGTCAGGCTACCGTTGCGGCTGTGGCCAACGTGCTCCCGGCGTTCGAGAAGAGCGAGATGAGTACGATGACGATCGACGACATGCCGATCAACATATATACTGCTGTCGACGGCTCGGGTGCCGTCGTTGGTTATGCCGTGGAGACGATGACCATGAGCGGTTTCAGCGGCAAGGTGCGCATGATGGTGGGCTTCGATGCCGAGGGTACCATTCTCAATGTAAATGTTCTGGAGCAGAGCGAGACCCCGGGTCTCGGCTCGAAGATGTGCGACGAGGGCAACGTCCTGTTGGCCAGCGTGCAGGGTAAGAATCCGGCCAACCTGAAACTTAAGGTCAAGAAGGACGGCGGCGACATAGATGCCCTGACGGCCGCGACGATCTCGTCGCGTGCCTATGCCGATGCCGTGGCCCGTGCCTACGAGGCATTCAAGGTGGCAAGCGGCGCGCAGGAATCTACCGACGGCGTATCGGGTGCAACAGCTACACATGAGGGCCATGATGCTCAGGAAGGAGGCGACAATGAATAAACTGAATATCATATTGCGTGGGATCGTCAAGGATAATCCCACCTTCGTGCTGGTGTTGGGTATGTGTCCGACGCTCGGTACGACCACCTCGGCCATGAACGGCATGGGTATGGGTGTGGCGACGATGGCCGTGTTGACCATGTCGAATATGGTTATCTCGCTCATCAAGAACCTTATCCCCGACAAGGTGCGTATTCCGGCCTTTATCGTGGTCATAGCTTCGTTCGTGACCATCATACAGATGCTCATGCAGGCTTACGTGCCGTCGCTGTATGCGAGTCTGGGTGTCTTCATCCCGCTCATCGTGGTCAACTGTATCATTCTGGGCCGTGCCGAGGCCTTCGCCTCGAAGAATGGCGTCGTGGACTCTATCTTCGACGGTATCGGTATCGGTATCGGATTTACCCTTTCGCTTACGGTCATCGGTGCCGTGCGTGAGGTGCTGGGCAGCGGCGCGATATTCGGCATGCCGCTCGGAATCTCGGACTACACGCCGCTGGTGTTCGTTCTGGCTCCCGGAGGCTTCTTCGTGTTGGGCTATCTGATGGTATTGTTCAATAAGTTTATCAAGAAGTAGTTATGGAGATCTCGTATTTCGCAATAATCATAGGTGCGATCTTCGTCAACAACGTGGTACTCGCACAGTTCCTCGGTATATGCCCCTTCCTCGGCGTGTCGTCCAAGGTAGAGACGTCGCTCGGCATGGGTGCCGCCGTCACCTTCGTCATGGCCCTTACGGCTGTGGTGGCGTGGTCGATACAGACCTTCATACTCGATCCCCTCGGCATCGGCTACATGCAGACCATAGTCTTCATTCTGGTCATTGCCGCTCTGGTGCAGATGGTGGAGATCATGCTCAAGAAGGTCTCTCCGTCGCTCTATCAGGCTCTCGGCATATTCCTTCCGCTGATCACGACCAACTGCGCCGTTTTGGGTGTGGCCATACTTATGATCCAGAAGGAGTTCAACCTGCTGCAGAGTGTAACGTACTCCGTATCGACCGCGTTGGGCTTCGGCCTTGCACTGGTGATCTTCGCCGGCATACGCGAGCGTCTGGAGCTGGACGGTGTGCCCGCAGCCTTGAAGGGTACCCCGATAGCGCTGATTACGGCCGCTATTCTGGCCATGGCCTTCATGGGATTCTCGGGACTGGTATAGCGCGTGCCATGCAGCAGGGACGGATGTCGGCTGTTTCGTCAGAGACGTTCTTAAAGCCCGAGGCTGACACCACTATTTGGCGCGGGAAACGCATTTGCTCTTGCAAATGGCGATATTTGTATTAATTTTGTACCGTGTGCAGGGTCGCGAGAGCGACCGTCACGATAACCTTTAATGAAATTGAATTATGGACAAGTACAGATGTACAGTTTGCGATTGGATTTATGATCCCGCTGTGGGCGATCCCGAAGGTGGCATCGCCGCAGGAACGGCTTTCGAGGATATACCCGACGACTGGGTTTGCCCCTTGTGCGGTGTGGGTAAGGATCAGTTCGAGAAGGTCGAGGAGTAAGCGTACTCCTCTGCTTTAATGGGGCTGTTGCCTTAGGGTGCAGTTTCGTACGTACGTCGGTTGACGGCGTGCGACAGATGATAAACGGGGATAACTATTTGTTGCCCCCGTTTTTTGTTTATTGCTGCACCGCTGTGATGCGTGCATCAGAATAGGGAAATAAAAAAGAGGTTGGCTTTTCGGGCCAACCTCTTTTCTTATTGTCCGTAAAGTTTATTCAGGTTTTACGAGCGAGAGATAGAGCTCGTCGAGCTGCGACTGGTCGAGTGCCGAGGGGGCATCCAGCATGACGTCGCGGCCGGCATTGTTCTTCGGGAAGGCGATGAAGTCGCGGATCGAGTCCGAGCCGCCGAAGAGCGAGCAGAGACGGTCGAAACCGAAGGCGAGGCCTCCGTGAGGGGGCGCACCGAACTTGAAGGCATTCATTAGGAAGCCGAACTGCTCCTGCGCACGCTCCGGCGTGAAGCCCAGGACCTTGAATATGAGGGCCTGAAGCTGTGCATCGTGGATACGTATCGAGCCGCCGCCGATCTCGGTGCCGTTGCAGACGAAGTCGTAGGCATTGGCGCGTACGCGTGCCGGATCGCTCTCCATGAAGGGTATATCCTCGGGTTTGGGCGAGGTGAAGGGGTGGTGCATGGCGTAGAAACGCTGTGTCTCCTCATCCCACTCGAACATCGGGAAGTCTACAACCCACAGCGGAGCGAACTTGTGCGGGTCGCGCAGTCCCAACTGCTCGGCCACATGCAGACGCAGGGCGCAGAGCTGGGTGAGAACCTTGAATTTCTTGCCGCAGATCATCAGCATCAGATCGCCGGCCTTGGCCTCGACGCGTGCGGCGATGGCCTTAAGCTGGTCGGGTGTGAAGAACTTGTCGATCGAAGACTTGACATTGCCCTGCTCGTCGAGACGTATCCATACGAGTCCCTTGGCCCCGACCTGCGGGCGCTTGACATACTCGGTGAGTGCGTCAATCTGCTTGCGGGTATATCCTGCACATCCCGTGGCGGCGAATCCGGCGATATACTCCGCATCGTCGAAGACCGAGAACGAGTGCCCGTGTGCCAGATCGGTCACGTCGTGCAGTTCCATGCCGAAGCGCAGGTCGGGTTTGTCCGATCCGAAACGCTCCATGGCCTCGATCCACGGCATGCGGCGGAATGGCTCCGTGAAGTCGATGCCGAGAATCTCATGGAACATGTATTTTGCCCAGCGCTCGAATACCTCGAGTATATCCTCCTGCTCGACGAACGACATCTCGCAGTCGATCTGCGTGAATTCGGGCTGACGGTCAGCACGCAGGTCCTCGTCGCGGAAGCAGCGTACGATCTGGAAGTAACGGTCGTAACCGGCAACCATGAGCAGCTGCTTGAGCGTCTGGGGTGACTGGGGCAGGGCGTAGAACTGGTTGGGGTTCATGCGGCTCGGCACCACGAAGTCACGTGCGCCCTCGGGCGTCGATCCGACAAGATATGGGGTCTCGATCTCGAGGAATCCCTCCTTGTCGAGGAACGTACGTACGGCATGTGCCATACGGTGGCGCAGTGCGAGGTTGCGCTGCAGAGGCGGACGGCGCAGATCCAGATAACGGTATTTCATACGCAGGTCGTCGCCGCCGTCCGAGTTCTCCTCGATGGTGAATGGCGGCGTCTGCGCCTCATTCAGGACAATGAGTTCGTCGGCCGCAACCTCGATGTCGCCCGTAGGCATCTTGGGGTTCTTCGACGAGCGTTCGATGACGCGCCCTTTGGCCTGAAGCACGTATTCGCGGCCGAGGTGTGCGGCCACGGCACGCGTCTGTTCGGGCGAGTGTTCTTCGACGACGATCTGCGTGATGCCGTAACGGTCGCGCAGGTCGATAAAGGTCATGGCGCCGAGGTTACGCACCTTCTGCACCCATCCGGCGAGCGTCACCGAACGACCGATGTCGCTGCTGCGCAGTTCGCCGCAAGTATGACTCCTGTACATAATATTGCGATTTAAGTTCGTTTGATCGATTTTGGCGCCGTAAAGATAGTAAATTTTACGCATATGCAACCGCTGCCGCCGTACGAGTTGATCAAACTGCGCATTAGGCTTTTGCATGTGAAGCATGACGTTCTCCTCTTCGGGCGGTTTGCAAGTTCCGAATATTTCATTAATTTCGCAAATACTTATGGAACGAAACGAAAAAACTGAAGAGCGCGACGAGAAGTTCATGCGCATGGCAATAAACGAGGCTCGCAAAGCGTTGAAAAGTGAGGAGGTTCCTATCGGTGCCGTCGTCGTTTGCGGCGATGCGGTGATAGGACGCGGTCATAACCTTGTGGAGACGCTGTGCGACGCTACGGCCCATGCCGAGATGCAATGTATCACTGCGGCGGCATCGACCCTCGGCGGGAAGTATTTGAAAGGGTGTACGATATACGTCACCGTAGAGCCATGCGTGATGTGTGCAGGGGCTTTGGCATGGAGTCAGATCGACCGCGTAGTCTATGGAGCCGATGATCCTAAACGGGGTTTTATGCGTGTGGGCACATCCCTGCTGCATCCCCGCACGACGGTCACGCGCGGAGTGCTGGCATCAGAATGCGAGGTGCTGATGAAGGATTTTTTCAACCGTCTGAGGTGATCGGTACGAAGCGAAGATATATGCGACAGCAATGCAAAAAAACGCGTATATTTGCATAAAACAAAAACAAAATGTAACTTTGTGTTCGTTGGTGCCGTCGGCATCGCTCCGGATATCGGGAAAATGATAACCTAAATAAATTTTTTGATCTATGAACAAGATTGTTTTAATGGCAATGGCGCTGATGTGGGCCTTTACGGCCTCGGCGCAGAGTGATGTGGTTGCATCATACAATGAAGGCGCCGAGGCGTTGCAGGCGAAGAATTTCGCCAAGGCGGTAGAGGCCTTCGAAAGTGTAATAGCCAACGGTTCGGATTCTGCCGATGACGCGGAGCTGAACTGCGTGGCCAATGCAAAGAAGTACCTCCCTACGGCATATCAGGGCAAGGGTGCACAGGCTGCTGCGGCTGCAATGAAGGCCGAGACTTCCGAGGATGCCGATGCCAAGTTCGCTGAGGCTGTGGATAATCTCACGAAGGGTGCGGCCAAGGCTACGGAGTATGACAATGCCCCTGCAGCCCAGAAGATCAATTCGCTGCTCGGAAAGGTATATCAGGCACAGGGCGCTTCGGCATTCAACAACAATGATTTCGCCAAGGCTATCGAGATCTTTGCCAAGGGTTATGCTGCCGATCCCAAGAATACGGCCATGGCATTGAACCTCGCAGAGAGCTACTTCAAGATGGACAAGTACGAGGACGGTATGAAGGTGTGCAGCGAGGTTGCGGCACTTCCCAGCCCCAAGTATGACGAGGCTATCGCTGAGGCCCGCTCGAAGATGAATATGTACACCAACAACCAGATTGCCAAGTTGCAGCAGGCAAACGATCTGGACGGCATTATCGCCATGTCGGAGAAGATCGCCGACAAGGCCGTGGCATCGCGCGTGGCAGTTCAGGCATACTATCTGAAGAAGGATTACGACAAGGTGATCGAGCTGGGTGAGGCTGCCGCAGCCCTTCAGACCGATCCTGAGGACGTGAGCGCAGTATATTTCAACCTTGGCTCTGCATACAACGGCAAGGAGATGAAGGATAAGGCTGTCGAGGCCCTTAAGAAGGTTACCGCCGAGCCCTATCTGACGCCTGCAAAGGCTGCATTGGCTGAGCTGACGAAGTAATATACTTTGGACGGTCGATACCGTGCCTGAGTTAATATGACGGCCGACTCTCAATCTGAGAGTCGGCCGTTTTCTTTGTGTTCTGGTTTATATTTTTGCTCTTCCATTACGCGCTGCCCCAATCTCTTTTTGCATATCCTTTTCAGCGCCTGCACCTCCCCGTTTACAAGAGGGGGCTTTGGTGGTATTTCTCGTACCTCGGCCCTTTAGTCATCCGTGCATTCTTGTAATAAACCGTTTTTCCGACCTTTTGCCGGCATTTATATATTGGAGGGTAGATTGTCTGCCTTGAAACTTTAGACGTGCTGTGTGCCAATTTGGGGCGTATTTAAGTGGTGCCGTCATTATTGCCCGAGAACACTGTTTATGCGGCGTTTGTTTTGCCGTGAGGAGATGTTTATGGATGGCGTTTGAAAGTCTCGTTTGCGTCGGTGCAGCGATCTGATCGTACGCTTATTATACGGCCTTCCTTAGCGTGCTGCGGTTATTTAGATGATCAATATAAGAGTAGTGTGATGGTATATAAAAACAGCGAAGCCGCCCTTTTCGGGCGGCTTCGTAGCATTATGTCGGGCGGCTCGGGGCCGCGTATCGACTACAACGGGTTCTGATCCGATGAGGTAATATAAGGATTCGAGTTAATTTCGATTGACAGAGGGATCTGATAGGTATATACATTTACGTCCTCAGCAACTTTATGAGAGTGGTTGCTTGATGATTTTCGGTCTATACCCTTGTTGAAACGCTTGTTGGTGAAGAACTCGTGGCCCTCGCCCCAAAGCTCGATACGGCTCTGGAGGTAGATCTCCTCGAGCAGGGCGTCACCCGTCTTCGAAGACTTGGTGTAGCCACTGTCACGCTTCGATACCAGATCGTAGAGTGTCTGCTGAGCTGCAGCGTCATTGCCGCCGCGAGCCTCAGCCTCGGCCTTAAGCAAGTATGCCTCTGAGAGACGCATATAAACCTCGTCCACCTCATATGTCGGAGTGTTGAACTTGATATTGGTGTACTGGGGATAACCCTCGAACTCGCCGCCCTTGGCAACCTGCTCGGCTGACAGGAAGTTCTTCTTACGGTAGTCCGTGTCGGGGATCTGGTCGTAGAGGCGGTTGTCGATAGCCATATATACGCCCTTGTTCTGCGAGAAATCGTTTACCGAAATTGATACGTATGACGCAAAGCTCGAGTTGGCGTTGCTGGTGCTGCCCGAGAAGGTGTAGCCCCAGATAGTCTCGGGCAGGCTTACGCTCTGGAATCCCGAGGTGGTGTACTGCTCCTCGTCCATAAGCGAGTAGGGTTCTGCGATTACGGCGGCGGCAGCCGAGGCGGCTGTGCTGTAATCGCCCGAGGTGAGGGCAATGCGGGCCAGCAGCATGTTGGCTACGCTCTGATCAATGTCCGCCGTCGAAGACATGGGATCGTAGCCCTGCTCCTCGAAGGTCTTGATCGCATTCTGCAGGTCGGCAATGATGGTTGAGTATACTTCGGTCGAGGGAGTGCGGCCCATGGCTCCGCCTACTGTCAGGTGGAGGGGTACGCCGGGCTTGTCCTTGCCGCCGTGCATGTAGTCGACCTGATAGAGGTTCATCAGGTAGTAGTAGCCCAGAGCACGGTACGTAAGGGCCTGCGCTTGGTAGATAAGAGCCGCGTTCGACGGATTCTCGGGCATGAGGTCGAGAATCTGGTTTGCACGGTATACTATTTTGTAAAGGGTATACCAGTACTCGGCAACGTTGCTTGAAGTCTGCTGACGCAGATTGTTGAGCATGTACATATCCTTGTACCAGTTGTTCGTGAGGGTCAGCACCATGTCGTTCCCCTGCAGATCCAGAGCAAGCGACCAGCATTTGATGCCCTTGTACATGTTACTCTCGCTGTAGTATCCGTTGTGTATCCACATCAGGTTAGATTGCATCATGGGAGCCAGAACGGCATCGGCATCCTTGTTGATGAGTTCTGTCAGCTGCTCATCAGATACCTTTCCGCCCTCTGGTTCGGTGAAAAGCTGGTCTGAGCACGAGCAGAAGAGCAGGGCTGCTGCTGCAATATATAATAATTTCCTTTTCATATTTGTCCTCCTGTTTTATTACATGTTAAGCGTTATGCCGAAAGTGAAGGTCCTCGCCTGCGGGAATATGAATCCGCTCATGCCGCTGAATCCCATACGGGGATCGAAACCGTCGTGAGCCGAAACGAAGCAGAGGTTGTCGGCATTGAAGAATACGCGGATCGACTCGATGCTGAGCTTCGAGGTCCACTTCTGGGGAAGAGTATAGCCGATATTGAGGTTCTTCAGGCTGAAGTACGATGCGTCGCGGTAGAGCGCGTTGACGTTCGAAGCAGGGAACTGCCATGTTCCTCCATACATCAACATAGGGAACTCTGCGTTGGGATTCTCGGGAGTCCACGTGTTGCGTATGAGGTCGTCCGATACGGCGAATCCTGCACGTCCCGGATCGTACATGTTGGCCGAAGCGCCGTCCCACTGCTTTCCACCGATCTGGAATGCGGTCTGGATGTTGAGGTCGAGACCCTTCCAGCGGAATGTCGTGCGCAGGCCGCCCGTCATGTCGGGCAGCGCGTCACCCATCTCGTACTGGTTAGCTTCGGCGAAATTAGATGTAAGTTCGCGGCCGGTTACATTACCCTCGCTGTCGGTGGTATTCTTCCAGTAGAGCTCGCCGCCGGTCTCGGGATCTACACCTGCATAGTCGAACAGATAGAGGTTGTAGTACGACTTGCCCTTACCGCGCAGGAACGCACCCGATACATAGTCGCCACCGAGAGCGGCGTTACCCAACTCCTCGGGGAACTCGATCAGCTTGTTCTGAGCGAAAGCACCATTGATGCCAATATTCCAATATACGTTACGGCTCTTGATAAGGTCAACCGTGATGTCGAACTCGAAGCCCGAGTTCTGCAGGACACCGATGTTCTCCAGACGCGAGGTAAGGCCTGTAGAGGCAGGGGTCGGACGGTTCCAGATCAGGTCGTGCGTACGGCGGTTGTACCAGTCGAACGATCCGTATACGCGGTCCCACAGGCGGAAGTCGAGACCTACGTCGACCTGCTTGTTGCGCTCCCACGAAAGGTTGCGGTTGCCGACCGACGACTGGGAGATGGTCGGTTGTCCGTCCATCTCGCCGATGGCCCAGAGGTTGGTGTAGGGATATGCCGAGTTGAGCTGGTTGCCCGATACGCCGTACGTTGCACGCAGACGCAGGTCGTTTACCCAGAGGGCACGCTTCATGAACTCCTCCTGAGAGATGCGCCATGAACCGCCGACCGACCAGAAGTGTCCCCAACGGTCGTACTGGAAGAGCGACGATCCGTCATAACGGTACGAGAGCGACAGGAAGTAGCGGTCGTCGTAGTTGTAGTTGGCGCGTGCGAAATAACCCTCAAGGGCTGTCTTGACGTGTTCCGATGTCGCCACGTCCTTGGTAGGGTCGACGGCGTTGCCCAATTCGGGAATGCCGGGGTAGAAGATGTTGTAGTTGTACGCGTTGATCTCATTATTGTCGGTACGGTTGAACTCGTGGCCGATCATTACGTCCACGTTGTGCAGGTCGTTGATCGACTTCTTGTAGTTGAGCATCTGCTGCGTGTTGTACGACGTGTAGAATCCTGCGTACTTCTGGACAAAGCCGTTGTTTTCGGGCAGAGCACCGATACCGTACTCGTTGTTCTGGAAGAACGTGGTGCGGTCGTATACGTTGTCCATGGTGAAGTTGGCCGTGAACTTGAAGTCCTTGAGGAAGGTGATGTCAACGTATGCATTGGCATAGATGTTGTCTCTAACACGGCGGTTGATATCGCGGCTCATCGACTGTAAGGGGTGTGCCATATTCATAGAGTTGAATATGTCCTGCGTGCTACCGAAAGGCGACAGAGTGGTGCCAAGGCCGTTCTCGAGCATCTTCGTGCCGTCGGGGTTATAGCGGATGTTACCGTCGAGATCGCGGGCATAGTAGGGGACGGTGGGGTTCTGCCACTGCGTCCATAAGAAGACGTTGCCGGTGTTGGCTCTATCGCCGTATCCGGGATCGTCGGTATCGCGGTGCGTGAACGACACGTTGGTGCCGAGCTTCAGCCAGTCGGTAACCTGTGCGTTCACGGCGGCGCGGCCCGAGTAACGCTTGAACGAAGACATGATCACGTAAGAGGGGTCGTCGAGGAAGTTGCCCGACACGTAGTAGTCCACCTTGTCGTTACCGCCGCTGATGCTGAGCGTGTACTCCTGACGGAACTGCTTGGTGAAGAGGTAGTCATCGTAGTTGTCGGCATAGAGCAACTGTGCATTGGGGTTCAGACGGCCTGTTTCGAAATCGATCAGGGTCTCGCCCTCGGGAAGTTTGTATGCCATGTAGTTGCCCAATACATTGAAGAGGTTGTTGTAGGCACCAGCTGCAGCATTGGCATGGGGATAGCCATTTGCCGTAAAGTAGTTGTACAGACCTCCGTATGCCCACTCGTAGTAGTCGCCGGGGTTCTGCATGGTCTCGTGCTCGCCGACACCCATCTCGTTCCAGCCCCACTTGGCCTCGAAGGTGATGTTTGCCTTCTGGTTGCGGGCGCCCTTCTTCGTGGTGACGAAGATGACACCGTTCGCAGCACGCGATCCGTAGAGGGCGTTTGCAGCGGCATCCTTAGATACAACGACAGACTCGATATCGAGCGGGTTGATCGTAGACAGAGCCGACGAGTAAGGCACACCGTCGACAACGATCAGGGCAGCCTGATTACCGTTGATAGAACCGATACCACGGATGTATATCGCAGCGTCGGTACCCGGCTGACCCGTCGTGCTGTATGACTGGATACCCGGCACGGCGCCCTCGAGGGCGTTGCTGACCGACGATACGGTCATCTTCTGGAGGTCTTTCGCCGTGACGGCCGTGATAGATCCGGTGAGGTCTTTCTTCTTCAACTCACCGAAGGTCTGTACCGTGACGCCTTCGATAGCGGTGTAGTTGTCTTGCAGGACGACCTCGATGCTGGTCTTACCGGCGATGGCGATCTTCTGATCCTCATAGCCGATGAACGACACCAGCAGGTTGCCGTTTGCGGGAGCCGAGATGCGGAACGAACCGTCAGTGCCGGTATTCGTACCGATCGTGGTACCATCGACGATAACGGTTGCGCCGACGATGGCGTTGCCGTTAGCGTCTTTAACTGTACCGCTCACTTGCTTCGTTTGCGCCGAGGCCAAAAGACCGCAGGTCAAAGAAGCGACTAATAATAGTACAATTTTCCTAACCATAAGCATTAATTTTTGTACGTTTGTGTTACAAGTATTTTAATATAAAATACGCTTGCAAATGTACGCATTAAATTCATAATTATCAAATGATTTTGAAATAAACCTCAAATCCGCAACTAAGCTCTTCAGCGTCCTTCTTGCGTCTAAACGTCCT
>URBK01000006.1 GCA_900546065.1 uncultured Alistipes sp. | reverse complement strand
CTGTATTTCAATAATTTCAAAGACCGATTAGCCAACTTTTATTGGACAGTAGTGACTGCTTGTAATAAATATCATTATACATTATGATGGACATTATCGCTTTCTATCTACCACAATACTACCCTACGGAACATAATAATAAATGGTGGGGAGAGGGTTTTACTGAATGGACTAATGTGGCAAAAGCTAAACCTCTTTTTCCTGGACATTATCAACCTAAGATTCCGGCGGATTTGGGGTTTTATGATCTGAGATTGGCTGAAGTGCGAGAAAAACAAGTAGAACTTGCTAAAAAAGCAGGTGTAACAGGATTTTGTTATTATCATTATTGGTTTGGTAATGGCCGCAAGGAGTTGGAATTACCGTTTGAGTCTGTCCTTAATTCAGGAAAGCCCGATTTCCCATTTTGCTTATGTTGGGCAAATGAAAGTTGGCATAAGAAGTTTTGGAATAAAGATGGGGCTATGAACAGCCAAAGTAAATTATTGGTAGAACAAGAGTATTTGGGGTCAGAAGATAATGTCAATCATTTTTACTATCTTTTGAAGGCTTTTAAAGATGATAGGTATATTAAGGTTGCTGGTAAACCGGTATTCATGATCTATAGGCCGTTGAAATTTCCACATGTTGATGATTTTATAAAAGAGTGGAATAGCTTAGCAAAGGCAAATGGACTGAAAGGATTTTATTTTATAGGATACTCATTAGATATAAAACATGAATATTATGACATAAAGGCATTGGGGTTTGATGCGATTGATTCTTGTAGACTAGGGTATGGGAATCAATCTTTTATCGCGCGCGGGCTATGTAAGCTGCTTAGCATAGTGTTTAAAATTCCGCGTATTTTCTCATATAAATCAATGATAAAACACTTGGTCGGAGAAGAGGAAAAACAAGAAGATATATTTCCAACAATTATTCCAAATTGGGATCATACTCCAAGAAGTGGTGCTAGGGGATATTTGTATCATAATTCCACGCCTGGTTTGTTTAAGGATCATGTTATTTCGGTTATAAATTGTGTATCAAATAAAAAGAATAAAATAATATTCCTAAAATCATGGAATGAATGGGGTGAAGGTAATTATATGGAACCAGATTTAAGATATGGTAAAGGATATATTGATGCTTTAAGAGAGGCTATTTATGAAGAACAAACGCAAAGATCGAATTGTCGTTAATGCAACCGCGTTAGATTCTAGTGGAGCTTTAAATATATTATACCAGTTCGTAGATAATTTACCGGGTACCGGATTTAAGTGGACTATTTTTGTCAGTAGCAAAATCTCATTGACAACGAGTAATCGTAATGTAGAAATTATTCCCATTAAAGGTGTCAAGTCTATGTTTAGACGCTTTTTGTGGGATGCTTTTGGTATTAGTGCATGGTTGCGAAAACATGGCATTAGACCTATTGCAGCTGTTTCGCTACAGAATACCGGCTTTAGGACAGGGTTTAATATCCCTTGCTTTATTTATTATCATCAGTCTATACCATTTGTTAAAAAACAGTGGAATCCATGGATTCGGAATCAACGAAATTTGTGGTTTTATAAGAATATTTATCCATTCATTGTGAGATTATTTATCAATTCTGATACGAATGTTTTTGTTCAGCTTGAGTATATAAGGGCGAAATTCCATGATAAATTTAAAGTTCCATTATCGAATATTTATGTTGTATCTCCATCTATAATAGTGGGGACTCGTAATGAATCATTAGATTTCAATCTGCCTGGAGATAAGATTAATATTTTTTATCCTGCGACATCTGTCTTCTATAAAAACCATGATATTGTCATAAAGGCAATGTCGCATATTGTAGATATAAAGGTGGCGTTGTATTTAACGGTAAATCGTGATGATATTCACGTAACAAGCAATGTTGACGTAGTATACATGGGAAGAATCCCATATAGTAAGGTGTTGTCTATGTATAAGTCCTGCGACGGATTAGTTTTCCCTAGCTATATAGAAACTTATGGTTTACCTTTGTTGGAGGCTGCTTCTATGGGTGTCCCAATTATAGTGTCTGATTTACCCTATGCTAAAGAGGTGCTAGCTGGATATGACGGAGTTACATATGTCCCTTATAATGACGTAATAGCATGGGAAAAGGCTATAGGAAATTTGCGTAAAGGTATTAGATATAAACCGTTGTCTATTCAAAACCGGAATTCATGGAGTAAATTGTTTAATATTATTCAAACTAAAATATCTAACGTATAAGCTATGTCAATATTTAAAGATAAAATCCTGCTGATAACAGGTGGTACAGGTAGTTTCGGAAATGCCGTGCTCAGAAGATTCCTTGATGGAGATATTAAGGAGATTCGTATATTCTCGCGTGATGAGAAAAAGCAGGATGATATGCGTCATGCATTACAAAACCCCAAAGTGAAGTTTTACATTGGTGATGTACGTGACAAGTCATCTATTGATGTTGCTATGAATGGAGTCGATTATGTATTCTCGGCTGCGGCATTAAAGCAGGTTCCTAGTTGTGAATTCTTCCCAATGGAAGCTACGCGTACAAATGTAATAGGGACTAACAATGTGTTGGCTTCAGCCATAGAGCATCATGTAAAGAACGTTGTTGTGTTGTCTACGGACAAGGCCGCTTATCCGATAAATGCAATGGGTATATCCAAAGCCTTGATGGAAAAGGTTGCAATAGCTAAAGGTCGGGAGTTGGGCGATAATTCGGATACAGTAATATGCTGTACTCGTTACGGAAATGTTATGGGTAGTAGAGGCAGCGTTATCCCATTATGGGTAGAACAGATTACTGATGGGAAGAGTATTACGATTACCGATCCAAATATGACTCGTTTTATGATGACTTTGGATGATGCGGTTGATTTGGTCGTTTATGCTTTTGAACATGCGCATAATGGTGATTTGTTCGTGCAAAAAGCGCCTGCAGCAACTTTGTCTACCTTAGCTCAAGCTTTGAAAGAGGTATATTCACGCGTGGATCCTAAGTACGGTGAAACGGAAGTCCGAGTAATAGGAACACGACATGGGGAGAAGCTATATGAAACGCTTGTAACGCGAGAAGAAATGGCTAAGGCCATTGATATGGGAAAGTATTATCGTATTCCTTGCGATACCCGAGATCTTAATTACGATAAATATTTCACAGAAGGGAATGAGGACGTATCGAAAATAGAGGATTACCATTCACATAATACTCAACGCTTGAATGTTGATGAAATGAAGGAATTGCTGTTGCGTTTGAGATTTATTCGAGAGGATTTGGGTTTATTACCTAAGGCTAAGGCCAAGGACATTCGTTCAGAATAATATTTATGTCACAGATTAAGGTTATTGACGGCGAAGTTTTTAAGGACTATCGAGGTTGGATTGGTTCGTTGAATTCATTTCATTTCGATGGAGTTCGCAGGTGTTATGTATTACATCATTCGGATGTTTCGATCGTTCGAGGATGGCATGCTCATCAGTATGAACGAAAGTGGTTTTATTGTGTAAAAGGAGGTTTTACGTTGGCCCTTGTAAAGGTAGATGATTGGGATCATCCGAGTCCTGATTTAAAGCCTGAAATATTCCATCTTGATGAGTCTCATAGTTGTATTGTTGCTGTGCCATCAGGATATGCAAATTGTCTAAAAGCCAATGTGGTAGATTCTGTGATGGTCGTTTTTTCTGATAAGATCTTATCTGAAGCACTATCTGATAGTTGGCGATATGATAAGGATATGTGGGTGGATTGGAGTAAATATTAATAATTAAATATTACAAATGAATCTTTTTATATTGGGATGCAATGGAATGGCTGGACATACTATTTCATTGTATATGCTGAAGCAGGGACATACTATTTTAGGCTTTGACAGAACTCAATCGAAGTTTTTTAATAGTATTGCAGGAGATGCGAGGAATATAGATGAAATACGAGATATTATTGCGAATGGACATTTTGATGCTGTTATTAATTGTATAGGAATCCTTAACCAGTTTGCGGAGCAGAATAAAGCTCTTGCAACATTCTTAAATTCGTATTTCCCGCATTTCTTGGCTGATGTAACTTCTGGTACAAGTACACAGATTGTACATATGAGTACAGATTGTGTTTTCTCGGGGAAGAAAGGACAGTATAAGGAGGACGATTTTCCTGATGGAGAGACTTTTTATGATAGATCGAAAGCTCTGGGAGAGATTATCGATAATAAGAATATCACACTTAGGAACTCTATTGTTGGTCCTGATATCAATCCTAAAGGAATAGGCCTTTTAAATTGGTTTATGCAACAGAATGGGGATGTTAATGGTTACACGATGTCTATGTGGACAGGTCAAACCACATTGCAATTAGCTAAAACAATGGAGGCTGCTATCAAGGTACATGCATGTGGTTTATATAATACTGTTCCGGCTACATCAATATCCAAATATGATTTATTGTGCTTATTTAATAAGTATATGAGAAATAACAAGGTAATAATACACCCGGTTGATGGTATAAAGGCAGATAAATCTCTTAAGAGAACCAGATTTGATTTCGATTATATTATTCCGGACTATGAGATAATGGTATCGGAGCTCGCAAAATGGATATTTGATCATAAAGATTTATATCCTCATTATCATTTGTAAATGGAAAGTCATATGAATAGATTGAGATTGATGACAATAGTCGGGACACGTCCTGAAATAATAAAAATGTCTGCTATAATACAGAAGTGTGATTTATTTTTTGATCACATACTTGTTCATACTGGACAGAATTATGATTATCAGTTAAACGAGATTTTTTTTAAGGAACTCGGATTAAGAGCTCCGGATCATTACTTGGGTGTAGTAGGTGACAATATAGGTCAAACAATGGGTAATGTCATAGCAAAGTCGTATGAGCTAATGGCTACGGTAAAACCAGACGCAGTTATTGTGCTTGGTGATACGAATTCCTGTTTGTCGGTAATATCTGCTAAAAGATTGAAAATACCCATATTTCATATGGAGGCAGGAAACAGGTGTAAAGACGAGAATCTGCCCGAGGAGGTAATAAGGCGAATTGTAGACGTTACGAGTGACGTTAATTTGTGTTACTCGGAGCATGCGAGACGTTATATCTTAGCCTCAGGCGTAAGACCAGAGTATACGTATGTGGTTGGATCTCCCATGGCTGAAGTGTTGTCAAGTAATATCGACGATATAGAAAAAAGTGATGTTTTGGAGCAACTAGGACTTGAGCCCGGAAAATATATATTGTTGTCAGCGCACAGAGAAGAAAACATCGACATAGAAAAGAATTTCTTCTCATTGATGTCTGCGGTTAATGCTTTGGCGGAGAAATATGACATGCCTATATTGTATTCATGCCATCCTAGATCGGAGAAGTATATAAAAGCTCGAGATTTTAAGTTTGACCATAGAGTTATTCAGCATAAGCCGTTAGGTTTTTTCGATTACAACAAGTTACAACTTAATGCATTCTGTGTAGTATCAGATAGTGGTACATTGCCTGAAGAAAGCGCATGTCTTGGTTTCCCTGCAGTATCGGTTCGGACATCTACAGAACGTCCTGAGGCTATGGATAAAGGTGTGTTTATCATAGGTTCTATTGCCGCCGAACATGTTATACAGGCTGTAGATATGGCAGTTAGGATTAAGCCATGCAGGTTTAATGTCCCGGCATATTCTGATAAAAACGTTTCTGATACTGTAGTTAAAATAATTCAATCTTATACGCCTATTATAAACACTATGGTGTGGAGAAAATAATATTATGCGAATCTTGATTGTAACACCTCATTTCTATCCGGAGAGCTTCAAATGTAATGATATGGCATTTGAATTATTGCATCGAGGATTTGAGGTTGAGGTCATGACTGCGATCCCTGATTATCCTATAGGTCATTATTTTAAAGGATACGGCATTTTTAGACGTCGCAGGGAAATAGTGGAAGGGGTCAAAATATATAGGTCCTTTATTATTCCCAGAGGAAAAGGTGGAGCAATACGACTGTCTTTGAACTATATAAGTTATACTATATTTTCCTCGTTATTGTCTCTATGGATAGGACTTACAAGAAAATATGGTGCTATATTTGTATATGAGACTTCTCCTATTATGGTCGGTATACCAGCTGTGATTGTGAAAAAAATGCAGCATATTCCATTGTTGTTCTGGGTACAAGATCTTTGGCCCGAGAGCCTTTCTGCGGCAGGAGGTATAAGGAATAAACGTATATTATCTATATTTGAGACGCTAACCACATGGATATACAAAAATTCGGATAGGATTTTAATCAGTTCTAAGGGTTTTAAGCAATCAATATGCAATAAAGGTAACTTCGCTCCTAAGATAGATTATTTCCCGAATTGGATTGATGCTGTGTTATGTAATAGGCCGAAGGAAAATTTTGAGATACCTAGTTTCCCAACTGGGTTTATTGTGATGATGGCTGGAAATATGGGCGATGCACAGGACTTACCAAATGTTTTGCAGGCAGCTTATAGAATTAAGGATCATGCGAATATTCATTTTGTTTTTGTAGGTGAAGGTAGGAAAAAATCTTGGGTAGAATCTTACGTTCAGGAGCACGAATTGGGGAAGACCGTCCATTGCTTAGGGAGGTTCCCTTTATCTGTTATGCCTAATTTATTTGATAAAGCAGATGTATTGTTGCTATCATTGAAAGATAGTGAGATTTTTAGTTTGACAGTTCCTTCAAGACTGCAGGCTTATATGTATGCAGGCAAACCTATAGTTGCGATGATAAATGGAGAGGGGGAAAGAGTTGTATCTGATTCTAAATGTGGCTATAGTGTCCGTGCTGGCGATTATAAGTCTTTGGCTGATTTGTTGATTCGTCTGAGTGAAGAAGATAAGTCTGTATTACAGCAAATGGGACTTAATGGTAAACTTTATAGTCAGAAATATTATGACTTTGATAATTGCATCGATAATTTGGTTCATAAGTTGCATCATCTGTTATGAATAATTACCCAATATGCATATTATCGTTATTATCCAATGATAAATTCCCATTAGTGGATTTGCATATTGCTTCGTTAGATGGGTTATATTTTTGTGCATCAGAGCAGGGCGTCCTTGCGGTTGTATGGGATTCTATTTCGCATTATGAGTCTGATAAAGTAAGATCAGTGTTTTTGTCTGATCGGTCTTTGAAGATTCGATGGGCAATAAATGTCGAGCATATAGAGCAGAAATATGCCAAGCAGAAGGCGGCCATAGTTGCCATGGCTCATTTTTTTGCGAGTCATGGTATTCGCATGATGATATTGAAGGGATACGGATTAAGTCTTAATTATCCGATTCCTGAACATCGGCCATGTGGTGATATTGATATTTGGCTTTTTGGTGTCGAAACCGATCCCGCCGGCAAGTCGCATATTGTCAATGTCCAAACAAAGGCCGATGATCTCCTGCGTAATGAGTTAAAGATTAAAATAGATGAGGATGAACACCATCATACGGTATTTTATTTTGATGGTGTTATGGTTGAGAACCATTACGATTTTCTGAACATTCATGCGCACGCTTCAAATCGTGTTATTGAGAAGCGCTTACAGTCTCTAGTAAGAGAGGAAATGGAGAGCGTTACGGTCGATGGCGAGACTGTATATCTGCCGTCAGCTGATTTCAATGCTCTTTTCCTGTTGCGGCATGCTGCTGCGCATTTTGCGGCAGAGAACATAGGACTCAGGCATTTGTTGGATTGGAAGTATTTTGTCGAGCGAAATTCGGCGAGTGTAGATTGGGTGTCTTTGGAGACGTTTGCGAAAGAGTTGAATATGCATAAGTTTCTGCATTGCTTAAACGGTATATGCATTGATTATCTTGGTATGTCTGATGGCCTTTTGCCTTCATTCGAGCGAGATGTAAATTTAGAGAAGCGCGTTCTTGCGGAGATTTTTGAGCCAGAGTTTTCTGAGGCGAAGCCTCAAAATGCCGGTATATTGCGATCTTTGAGTTATAAATTCCGCCGGTGGTGGGCGAATCGTTGGAAGCATCGCATTGTTTACCGCGAAGGTTTGGTGTCGACGTTCTTTGTACAGTTACGAAGTCATCTGATGAAACCAAAGTCGTTGAAATTATAGTTTTTGTATTTTGCTCAGATGCCGATATACAAAAGATTAAGAGTTATACTATCTTTTTTTCTTGTAGGATAGTTGGATAAGTAAACATACACGCCTGTAAGGATTCCTTACAGGCGTGTATGTTTATTGTTTCGTATAATTTTGTTGTTGTCTACTCAAGCAATTTATATAAGCAATACAAAAATATGGTAATGATGCTAAAAGTGGAAACAAAATAATGCGCGTCTTGTAATTGGATACACCTGCAGGTTTTTTCTGCGTTACTCCGCGGCCGAAGTTGTTGAGCCGCCGGTGTTGTTGATGTTGAGGTACGAGGGGGTGCCCTTGTAGCGGATGTGTGAGCCGCCCGAGTTGTCGCCAGTGAGCGACTCCGTTACGGTGATCTCGAGGTGGCTGCCGCCAGAGATGTCTACCGTCGCCGTCTGTGCAGCAAAATCATAGGCGTAGCAGCGCGAGCCGCCAGAGCAGATGATATTGGCATTGGCGCTTGCGCCCGTGAGGTCTATTTCCGAGCCGCCTGAGCACTCTATGGATGCCGTGTCGCATGTTGCCGATATCTTGGCATGAGAACCTCCGGATATTATGAATGAGGCCTTGGCAAGGTCCTGTCTCTCGGGTGAGTATATCTCGCTGCCGCCCGAGGCGATAAACGTACGGTATGATGCGGGAGATGTCGTTATGGTGACCTCAAGGTTCTTGAAGCGGCGGGCGTCGACCGTGAAGATTGTACGGTTGCGGTTGGTCTCGGCCTTGATATATGGCTGGATATTTTCGTGTGTGCGTATTATGGCAGTGCCTGATGGAATAGACTCATCCAGCACGAGGCGCATGCCGTTGGTTATCTCTATGCCCTCGGCTGCAGCGGGAAGCTCGATCTCGCGTTCCGTGATCTCGCCGTCGGGTGTCAGGTAGTCGGCGCATGATGTCAGCGTCAGCAGGCTGACAGCTATTGCAATTAGACTTCGTTTCATGATACAAGTGTTTAATCCGTCGGCAAATGTAGCGTAAATATCGTGTCGGTATCGCGCTGTCGGGCATTTTATGAATGCCGATTTGTCTTGTCGGGGTTAATCAAGTGTGCGGTAACTGTTTGTAATGCGTATAACGCGGGAACCGTCTCGGACGGTAGAGCTCGAAATCGCGATTTGTTTAGTATCTTTACAGTGCGGATGCGGAGCTTTACTCATTTGCCGACCGTATCCGCCAAAAAGATGTATTGCAATGAAAGTAGCGCTTTTTCAGCAGGATATCGTATGGGGCTCGCCGTGGGAGAATATGCGTCGGGCGGAGACGGCCTTGGCTGAGGCTTTGGGTTGCGGCGAGGATAATGCCTCATATCATAAGGAAAAATGTAGTGTGAACGATATATCGGGAGATGTACCGTCGCCTCAAACGTCGTCGCTCCAAACGCTGTCTAAGGTGGTTTCGGGTGATGTGGGGTGTGTCGATCTTATCGTTCTGCCCGAGATGTTCACAACGGGATTCTGTGTCGATCCGTCGCATGCGGAGGGTGTGATTGATGACGGAGCGGAGACTGTGGCGTGGATGCGGCGCATGGCCGAACGATATGATGCGGCCGTTACTGGAAGCGTGGCGTTAGCCGACGCGGGACGATACTTTAACCGTATGTATTTCGTGCGGCCCGACGGCTGAGTGGAATATTATGACAAGCGGCATCTGTTTGCCATGGGTGGCGAGGCCGACCACTATACTGCAGGCTGTCGGCGTGTTGTTGTCGCGTGGCGCGGCGTGAGGATCCTGCTGCAGGTGTGTTACGATCTACGCTTTCCGGTCTTTGCGCGCAGCCGCGGCGACTACGACATGATCGTCTATGCGGCCAACTGGCCAACACCGCGCATCGCTGTATGGGATACGCTTCTGCTGGCGCGTGCCATCGAGAACCAGTGTTATGTTGCTGGCGTGAATCGTGCGGGGCGGGATCCGTGGTGCGACTATTGCGGCCGTACGGCGCTGATAGACCCTTACGGGCGTGTGGCGGTCTCGTGCGGCGAGGGAGAGCGGGTTGTTACGGGTGATATTGATATGGATCGTCTTGCGGCATTCCGCCGCAAGTTCCCTGTTCTGGAGGATCGCGACGCATGGCTGGCAGATGAGTCGTGGCGCGGGTGACGGCAAAGACGCAATATATGCAGGCGGCGGGCTGTATGGCCCGCCGCCTGTGGTTTATTTGTCCGCTTTCTGGTAGACTCTGACGTAGTCTATCTCGTATCGCATGGGCATGGCGCTGTCGTCTATCGGGCCGCCGTTGTCGCCGCCCAGTGCGAGGTTCAGAAGGATGAACTGCTCGCGGTGGAAGGGGTTGATGCCGGTACCATCTCCGCCACGGTTGACCGTCTTGGAGAGGTCGATACGGTTGAGAAGCTCGCCGTCGAGATATATGCTTATGGCCGTCTCGTCCCAATCCATTCGCCACGTGTGGAACTTGTCGGCCCAGTCGGGATCGGCCTCAAGGAAGTGTGAATAGGGTATCTTGCCCGTATTCCATACGGCCTGATGCCGTTTTTCGCCGCCCCATGCCGCATTGGCCAGAATGTATGGTATGCCGTCGGTGTGGTAATACTCCATGACGTCGATCTCGCCGTTATGCGGCCACGGAAGGGACGTTCCCAGAAGCCATATCGCAGGCCATGCACCTTTGGCGACGGGGATACGCGCGCGCACCTCGAGGCGTCCGTAGCGGAAGGCGAAGCGGCCGCGGGTATTTATCGACGAGGAGGTATATTCGGCGTATGGCGCCTTCTGGTCCCAGTTCCTGCCGTCGGGGTCGTATTCGGCGCTGGGGCGTCTCTCGCGGCGAGCCTCGATGGTGAGGATGCCGTCGCGGCAGAGGGCGTTGTCACGTTGGTAGTATTGTGCCTCGTGGTTGCGCTCGAAGCCCTCCTCGTATCCCCAGCGGCGGGGATCGGGACGTCCGTCCGTGGTGAACTCGTCGCTCCAGACAAGGCGGTAGCCCTCACGGCGATAGGCATTGGCATCGCGTCGCGGGGTTTGCGCGTGCACTTCGGCTGCGGCCAGCAACAGCAGAAGCGGGAATAGTGTAAATTTCATATTTTGTGCGATTTCGGTTGTTGCAAATTTAAATAAAAGATATTAAATTCATATATTTGCCGCCGAAATGGATCGCGTTCCCGAAAAATTGAGCTGGAAACCCGGCACGATGATATATCCGCTGCCGGCGGTGATGGTCAGTTGCGGCGCTTCGCCCGAGGAGTACAACATTGTGACTGTGGCGTGGACGGGTACCGTCTGCACCGACCCGCCGATGTGTTACATCTCGCTGCGGCCCGAGCGGCTGTCGCACGGAATCATCTCTCGCACGGGCGAGTTCGTCATCAACCTGACGACGAGGTCGCTGGCGCGCGCTACGGACTGGTGCGGCGTGCGGTCGGGACGCGACCATGACAAGTTTGCCGAGATGGGCCTTACACCCGTGGCGGCACGCGTGGTGCAGGCTCCGGCCATAGCCGAGGCTCCGGTGTCGATAGAGTGCCGTGTGCGCGAGGTGATGCATCTCGGCTCGCACGACATGTTCGTGGCCGATGTGGTGAATGTTCTGGTCGACGCGCGCTATGTCGACAGTGTGAGCGGCCGTCTGGATCTGGAGCGCGCGGGGCTGATGGCATACTGCCACGGGGAGTATTTCCGTTTGGGAGATGTGATCGGCCACTTCGGATGGTCGGTGCGCAAACGAAAGAAGAGCACGAAACGTAAGAAATAGACCTTTTTATTGTACGTTTTGCTCTCGGATTCGGGTCTTGCGGATGTCATGCAGGCGTTTTGGCGTGGCTAAGGCCGGCAAAGCGGGAAGGCTTTGCCTTGCGGAGTTTGGCTTGTACGATAAAATTTCGTACATTTGTATATTGTGCTGTCGGCTGCGGCGTCGGCCGACGTTGAAAACAAAACAAACAGTTTAAGAAAAAGAATATACATTATATGAGAAAGACGATTTTGTCGCTGTTGATGACGGCGGCCGTGGCCGTATCCGCGCAGGCGCAAAGCACTCAGGAGCTTATCGAGGCTTATAGGAACGGTACTCTGTCGCAGAGTCAGATAGACCAACTTAAGGAGAAGGAGGCGGATGGCGTGAAGGATGTCAACCGTACGCGCCGTTCGAATAACGGCACGGAACGCCGCTCGGGAACTGAGGCTGCCGACAAGCTCAACCAGATGCGCATGTCGCAGACCGATATGATGATGCGCGGCCGCACGGATATGCAGCAGCTGCCTGCCGGCGGGCGTTTTGTATATATGATGCCCGATTCGCTGGGCAGTGACTCTACCACGATGGCATATATCCTGCCAGCCGAAGGTCAGAACCGCTCGCGCATCTTCGGCCACGATATGTTCACCAACGAGCAACTTACGTTCGAGCCCAATTTGAATATCGCCACCCCCGACAACTATGTTCTCGGCCCGGGCGATGAGGTGATTGTGGACGTATGGGGCGACTCGCAGATGACGGTCGAGAGCACAATATCGCCCGACGGCAAGATATTCATCTCGAACGTTGGGCCCGTGACCTTGGCCGGATTGTCCGTGGCGGAGGCGTCGCAGCGTCTGCGCAGCGTTCTGTCGAGCATATATGCAGGTCTTGCGGATGGTTCGGTGCAGATGAAGCTCTCGCTGGGCAGCATCCGAAGCATACAGGTCAACATCACGGGCGAGGTGACGTCATCTGGTACATATACGCTGCCGTCGCTGGCGACGCTGTTCCATGCGCTGCATGTGGCCGGCGGAGTGAATGATCTGGGTACGCTGCGCAGTGTCAAGATATATCGCGGCGGGAAGCTCTTCTCGGAGGTGGACGTATATGACTATATACTCAACGGCAACAGCAGCCGTGACATAGCGCTGCGTGACGGTGACCTGATCACGGTAGCCCCTTACGGTAAGCTGGTCGAGATTACGGGCAATGTCAAGCGTCCGATGTTCTACGAGATGAAGGGCGGCGAGACGGTTGCCGACCTGATCCGTTTTGCGGGTGACTTTAACGGTGAGGCCAATCGCAATATGGTGAGCGTGACACGCCGTCAGGGCGGAAAATATGACTCGTTTACCGTCGACAAGGCCGATTTCGGGAACTTCGTTCTGGAGGATGGGGATGTGGTTTCCGTCGGCGGCAGCATCGACCGCTATGAGAACCGTGTCGGTGTCGAGGGGGCCGTCTACCGTCCGGGATATTATGCCATAGACGGTACGACCAAGACGCTCCGGCAGCTTATCGAGCGTGCGGACGGCCTGCGTGAGGATGCCTTCATGCCCCGCGCCATACTATATCGCGAGAAGCCCGACTGGTCGCTGGAGGTGAAGAGCGTCGATCTGGGTAAGTTGATGTCGGGCGAAATAGCCGACATAACGCTCCGCCCCAATGACTATCTTGTCGTGGCTGCAGAGTCGGGAATGCGCGAAGCATATACGGTTTCGATATTGGGTTCGGTAAGCCGCCCCGATACGTACCCCTATGCCGAGAATATGACCGTCGAGGATCTGTTGGTAGCAGCCGGTGGCCTGCTTGAGTCGGCATCGACGGCAAATGTGGCTGTGACGCGCCGTATAAAGGATCCCAAGAGCCTCAATGTAAACGATCAGCTCTTCGAGACATTTACGGTCAATGTGAACGACAGCCTTTCGGTTGCAGACGGCCGCGAGTTCGTGCTCGAACCATTCGATCAGGTCTATGTACGTCGTTCCCCCGTCTATATCACCCAGAGCAGCGTGACCGTGAACGGCGAGGTAGCCTTCGAGGGTAACTATCCTTTGGCGCACCGCAATATGCGCATATCGGAGGTGATATCGGCTGCGGGAAATGTTACGCCCGGCGCTTTCGTCGAGGGGGCCTATCTTCTGCGCCGCATGACCGAGCAGGAGCAGATTCAGAATCAGGCATTGCAGGATATGATCGCGGCGCAGGCCAATGCCGGAAGTACGGACTCGCTCAACATGACAGGTGTGGAGATACAGTCGGTATATCCCGTGGGTATCAATCTTGAGGAGGCGTTGAATAATCCCGGTTCGGATGCCGATATCGTGCTGCGTGACGGCGATGTCATTTCGGTGCCGATGTACAACGGTACCGTAAGAGTCATGGGCGCCGTCCTATATCCCAACTCCGTGACCTTCAACGAAGGCAAGAAGCTCAAGTACTATGTCGAGGCGGCCGGAGGTTTCGACACCCGCGCCCGCAAGGACAAATCATTCGTGATATATATGAACGGTATGGTTGCCTCGGGTAAATCGGCCGAGATACGCCCGGGAAGTATCATTATCGTGCCATCGAAGAACCAGCGTGAACCGATCTCGTGGGCTGAGGCCGTGGGTCTGCTCTCGTCGACAGCATCGACGGCGGCCGTGATAATATCGGTGCTCAACCTTACAAAGTAGTAGAGTGTTGTCGGATCATATGAGAAATACGGATATCATGAAGGAGCAGATGGAAAATCAGAATATAGACTCTTCGCAGGAGCAGGAGATAGATTTGATAGAACTCATAAAGCGGATGTGGGTAAACCGTAGACTTATACTTAAGGTTACGGGTGTGTGCTTTGTTCTCGGTCTGTTGATTGCACTCTTCAGTTCCAAGGCATATACTGCGGGCTGTGATTTTGTGCCGCAAACAAGTTCTTCATCAACCTCGCGCATGAGCTCACTGGCGGCACTGGCCGGTATAAATCTCAACCAGATGGATGACGTGAAGGCTCTCTCGCCGTATGTTTATGAGAATATTCTCAACAGCACGGCGTTCCGCAAGGAGTTGATGCAGACGAAGTTGTCGTATGAGAAGGCTGATCGTCCCGTCAGCTTCTACGAGTACAATACCAGCAAAGAGTTCAATAAACCGGGAGTTGGCTCGATCCTTAAGAAGTACACCATTGGGTTGCCTTTTCTTATTCTGAATGCCATCCGTGGAGAGCAGCCCGAACCCGACTACTCGGCTTTGGCTTCGGACGGTGAGGGGGCCAAGATCGTGACCTTGACAAAGGAGGAGGATCGTTGTAACAGGATGTTGTCGGAGTGTATCTCGATGACGCTCGATGACAAGAACGGCTATCTGACATTGACGGTGACAATGCCCGAGGCCATTGTTGCCGCGGAGATGGCCGAGGCTGCGGTGACGCTGTTGCAGAAGTATATCACCGAGTTCAAGATCGAGAAGGTGCAGTCGAATCTCGACTTCGTGCAGGAGCGTTACAACGAGGCCAAGGCCGAGTTCGAGGATATACAGGACCGTCGTGCGCGCTTCCGCGACGCCAACCTGAACACCACGAAGTATTCGGCCCGCACGCAGTTGGAGAAGCTCGATGCCGAATATACTCTAGCGTTGAATCTCTACAGCGAGCTGGCATCGAAGCTCGAGCAGGCGAAGATCAACGTCAAGGAGACGACCCCGATACTTACAGTTATAAATCCCGTTACCGTGCCGTTACAGAAGAGCAAGCCGCGGCGCGCGATGATTCTTTTCGGATGGACGTTCTTTGGCATAGTGCTGGGTATGGGAGCCGTTCTGGTGTTGCCATCCGTTGCCGAGATCACCGGAAGCAAACGGCTTAAAGGTATAGTCAAGGAGGGCGTAGACGAGTCGGCAGATTCGGTAAATTAGATTTGTTAATTAATCATATTATTAGTCGTTAGGATATTATATTCGATATAATAACGGGGGTTAATTATGGAGAGTATGTTATTGACGGTGGCGCTGCCGATATTCATCGCATCGCTCGTGGTGTTTATCATCCATCCTCATTTGGTGAAGATCGCCAAAATGAAGATGATCGTGGATAATCCCAATGCCCGCAAACTGAACAAGGTGCCGGTTCCCGTATTGGGCGGCGTGGGCGTCTTCTTCGGCCTTATGTTCGGCATAGGCGTCGCCGGGTATTATACCAAGGGTATGAACATACAGTTCGAATTGATCGTAGCGATGATGGTCATGCTCTATACCGGTGTCGGGGACGATATCCTCGACCTGTCACCGACGACACGTTTTGCGCTGCAGATATTCACCGTCTGCATGATGATGTTCCTCTGCGGCATATATATCGACAACTTCCACGGATTGTGGGGCGTATACAAGCTGCCGCTCGGCGTGGCAATAGCCCTGACACTTGTCTCGTGTGTCGGTATCATCAACTCGATAAACCTTATCGACGGCGTGGACGGCTTGTGTTCGGGTTACGGAATGTTCGCTTCGCTGCTGTACGGAATATGTTTCCTTCGTATGGGCGACGTGTCGTATGCCGTATTGGCCTTTTCGCTTTTCGGCAGTCTGATCCCGTTCCTGCTGCACAACGTCTTCGGCAAGAAATACAAGATGTTCCTCGGCGATGGTGGTTCGCTGGTGCTGGGTTTCATCTGTTCGCTCTATGTGATGCGTGTGATACAGTCGGGCAGCGACTACATTACGGGCAGCACCATCAGTTTTACGCTTGCCGTGCTAGCCATACCCGTATTCGATACGCTGCGAGTAATGACGGCGCGCATGGCAAAGCGCCGGTCGCCCTTCAGCCCCGACAAGACTCACCTGCACCACATGTTCATAAAGCTGGGCTGCAGCCATGTGATGACGACGGTGAATATACTGATTCTCAACGGGCTTGTGGTTGTGGCATGGCATTTCTGCAATACGTTTGACCTGAGCGCGGAGGCACAGCTGTACGTTACGGCCGCAACGGCCATCGTGCTGACGTGGGGACTCTATTACGGCGTGGATTATATCGAACGCCGCCATCCGGAGTTTTACGGCCGTATGCAGGCATGGGTGGCAAAGCACAGTGTACATCGTTCGGGCGTGCTGTTGAAGGTACAGAATATGTTGGACAGCATCTGACGGCCGGGCCGAAGGATGCTCAATTGCGGATATGAATATAGTCATCGTCGGTACGGGTTATGTCGGGTTGGTATCGGGAGCATGTTTCTCCGATATGGGTATTACCGTTACGTGTGTCGATACCAATGTCGAGAAGATCGCCCGACTGCGCCGCGGCGTGATGCCGATATATGAGGCGGGTCTCGAGGAGGCCGTGACGCGCAATGTCCGTGCCGGACGACTGCACTTCGCCACCGATTTGGCGGAGTGTGAGTCGGATGCCGAGGTTATCTTCTGCTGTGTGGATACCCCTCCTGCGGAGGATGGCAGCGCCGATCTGGGCAATGTGATGGCTGTGGCCCGCCGTGTGGGCGAGGTATTGGACCATTACGCCGTTATCGCAACCAAAAGTACCGTCCCCGTAGGTACGACGCGTCTTGTGGAGCGTACGATTGCCGAAGAGCTGTCTCGTCGTGGTGTGGAGGTTGAGTTTGATGTGGCGTCGAACCCCGAGTTCCTGAAGGAGGGTGTCGCCGTCAAGGATTTCATGTCGCCCGACAGGGTCGTGGTGGGTGTCGAGAGCCCGCGTGCGCGTGCCATCATGGCCCGCCTGTACAAACCCTTCATGCTGGTAAGCGACCGCCTGATATTTACCGACATAGCGTCGGCCGAGATGATAAAGTATGCCTCGAACTCTATGCTCGCAACGAGGATATCGTTCATGAATGACGTTGCGAACCTTTGTGAAAAGGTCGGTGCCGATGTGAATATGGTGCGCAAGGGTGTCGGGACGGATACGCGCATAGGCAACAAGTTCCTCTATGCGGGTTGCGGCTATGGCGGGTCGTGCTTCCCGAAGGATGTGAAGGCCCTGATACGTACGGCCGCGGAGCATGGCTGCCGCATGGAGGTGCTGGAGGCTGTCGAGCGCGTGAATGAACGTCAGAAGGGTCTCCTGTTCCGTAAACTGGATGCCTTTTACGAGGGAAACCTTGCGGGACGTACCGTGGCGCTGTGGGGGCTTGCCTTCAAGCCCGAGACCGATGACATGCGCGAGGCACCGTCGCTTGTGACCATCGACCTGCTGCTTAAGGCGGGGTGTCACGTGAGAGTATATGATCCCGTGGCGATGGCGGAGTGCCGCCGCAGACTCGGCACGGCCGTATATTACGGCAGCGACATGTATGATGTCGTGTCGGGGGCGGATGCGCTGATGATGCTGACCGAGTGGAAGGAGTTCCGTATGCCCGACTGGCGCAACGTCCGTGAGGCGATGCACCGTGCCGTGGTGTTCGACGGCCGCAATATATATGACGGTCGCGAACTGGCGGAGTACGGCATAGAGTATCACCGCATAGGATAGTGTTGCGGGATATGACCGTATAGGATAGAAACAGTTAAAAGAGTGTAAACAGATACAGGTGACTGGAGACGGACCGTGAGGATCCGAGCGTATGGCAGAACGGAGAGAGTTTCGGCACCGAGTTTTTTATTAACGGATTAGAGTTTTATTTATGCCCGAAATATCGAACAGAGCGGTTGCGATGCCCGAGTCACCGATCCGCAAGTTGGTACCTCTGGCCGATGCCGCCAAACGCCGCGGCGTAAAGGTTTACCACCTCAATATAGGCCAGCCCGATCTGGCGACGCCGCAGCAGGGACTGGATGCGCTGCGTAACATAGACCGCAAGGTGTTGGAATACAGTCCGAGCGACGGTTACCGGTCGCTGCGCGAGAGGCTGGTGGGGTATTACGACCAGTACCAGATAAAGCTCACGCCAGAGGATATCATAATCACGACGGGAGGGTCGGAGGCTGTGCTGTTCGCCTTCATGTCGTGTCTGAACCCGGGAGACGAAATCATAGTTCCTGAACCGGCGTATGCCAATTACATGGCCTTTGCGATCTCGGCGGGTGCGGTCATACGTACTATCTCGACCTCGATCGAGGAGGGCTTTGCGCTGCCGAAGGTGGAGCGGTTCGAGGAGCTGATAAACGAGCGTACTCGCGGCATATTGATATGCAACCCGAACAACCCGACGGGATATCTCTATACGCGCAAGGAGATGTACCGCATACGCGACATGGTGAAGAAGTACGATCTGTTCCTCTTTTCGGACGAGGTTTACCGCGAGTTCATATATACGGGCTCGCCCTACATATCGGCCTGCCATCTGGAGGGTATCGAGCAGAACGTCGTACTTATAGATTCGGTGTCGAAACGTTACTCGGAGTGCGGAATACGTATCGGCGCGCTGATAACGAAGAACCGCGAGCTGCGCAATGCGGTGATGAAGTTCTGTCAGGCGCGTCTGAGCCCGCCGCTCATAGGCCAGATTGTGGCCGAGGCGTCGATAGATGCGCCGCGTTCGTACATGATACATACGTACGAGGAGTACATCGAGCGCCGCAACTGCCTTATAGACGGCCTGAACAGGATTCCGGGCGTCTATTCGCCCATCCCGATGGGTGCGTTCTATACGGTGGCGCGGCTGCCGGTGGATGACAGCGACAGATTCTGTGCGTGGTGCCTGTCGGAGTTCTCTTACGAGGGCGAGACGGTGATGCTGGCGCCGGCGTCGGGATTCTACACCGACCCTACGAAGGGGCGCAATGAGGTGCGTATAGCCTACGTGCTGAACAAACATGACCTGCGCCGCGCATTGTATATCTTGGGCCGGGCGCTGGAGGCCTATCCCGGACGTACGGAGTAAGTGTATAAGTTAAGTATATATCGGTGCTGATTATTTATTATTAAATTATAGGCTATGAAAGGAATCGTATTGGCAGGCGGCAGCGGCACGCGTCTCTATCCCATAACGAAGGGAGTGAGCAAGCAGTTGCTGCCCATCTATGACAAACCGATGGTCTATTATCCCATATCGGTTTTGATGCTTGCGGGCATCAGGGAGATATTGATAATATCGACGCCGCAGGATCTGCCGTCGTTCCGTCGTCTTTTGGGCGACGGGTCGGATTACGGCGTGCACTTCACCTATGCCGAGCAACCGTCACCCGACGGTCTGGCGCAGGCGTTCATCATAGGCGAGGAGTTCGTGGGCGACGACTCCGTATGTCTGGTGCTGGGAGACAACATCTTCCATGGCGCGGGACTGTCGGATTTGCTGCATGACGCCGTGCAGAATGCCGAGCGGGGCAAGGCTACCGTATTCGGCTATTGGGTGGACGATCCGGAGCGTTATGGCGTTGCCGAGTTCGACAAGAATGGCAACTGTCTTTCGATCGAGGAGAAGCCGCAGCACCCGAAGTCGAATTATGCGGTTGTGGGGTTGTACTTCTATCCCAACAAGGTTGTGGATGTGGCCAAGCATATCAAGCCCTCGGCTCGCGGCGAGCTGGAGATCACTACGGTGAACCAGCGGTTTCTGGAGGATGGCGAGCTGAAGGTATGTACGCTTAAGCGCGGCTTTGCGTGGCTCGATACGGGTACACACGACTCTCTGGCGGATGCTTCGATCTTCGTCGAGGTTATCGAGAAGCGTCAGGGGCTGAAGATCGCCTGCCTCGAGGGCATAGCCTATCGCAACGGCTGGATTACGGAGGAGAAGATGCGCTCGCTGGCGCAGCCCATGATAAAGAACCAGTACGGACAGTATCTGTTGAAGGTTATCGATGAACTTAAGCGGGAGGAGTAGGGTATGAATGTTATAAAGACGGATATCGAGGGCGTGGTTATCGTCGAGCCGGATGTCTTCGGCGACGCACGCGGATATTTCTTCGAGAGCTGGTCGCAGGCCAAGTTCGATGCGGCGGTTCGTCCCGTACGTTTTGTTCAGGACAACGAGAGCAAGTCGCGTTACGGCGTGCTGCGCGGCCTCCACTATCAGAAGGGACGCCATGCGCAGTCGAAACTCGTACGTGTAGTTCAGGGTGCGGTGCTGGACGTGGCCGTAGACATACGTCGCGGCTCGCCTACGTTCGGGCATTATGTGGCCGTGGAGCTTACGGCCGAGAACAAGCGTCAGCTGTTCGTGCCGCGCGGCTTTGCACACGGTTTCTCGGTGTTGAGCGCGGAGGCTGTGTTCCAATACAAGTGTGACAATCTCTATGCTCCGCAGTCGGAGGGGGCCATCGCTTGGAATGATCCGCAGATCGGTATCGATTGGCGTATTGCGCCCGAGGATGTGATTCTCTCGGCCAAGGACAGCGCACACCCTCTGTTGCGCGATGCCGAGGATTTGTTCGACTATAATATTGACTACTATGCAGAATAACGGAATAAAGCGGGTGCTTGTTACGGGTGCCAACGGACAGTTGGGCCGCGAGATGCGCCGTTTGGGAGCGGCGTCGCCCAACGAATATACCTTTACGGATGTCGCGGAGCTGGACATAACGGATGCAGCGGCCGTGATGGCGAGCGTCAAGGCCGGGGGTTATGACGTTATACTTAACTGCGCGGCCTATACGAACGTCGACCGTGCGGAGGATGACGAGGCTGCGGCCGAGAAGATCAACTGCGACGCCGTGCGCAATCTTGCGGAGGCGGCTAAGCAGACGGGAGCCGTGCTGTTTCACGTGTCGACGGATTATGTCTTCGGCGGCGAGGGGAATACCCCGCGTCGGGAGGATATGCCGCTCTCACCGCTTGGTGCGTATGGACGTACGAAACTGCACGGCGAGCAGGCCGTAGAGGCAACGGGATGCCGTGCCGTGATAGTCCGTACGGCGTGGCTCTATTCGGAGTACGGCAACAATTTCCTCAAGACGATGCTTCGATTGACGGCGGAGCGGCCCGAGTTGAACGTGGTGTTCGATCAGGTGGGTAGCCCGACCTATGCCGGGGATCTGGCCATCGCGCTGTTCTCGATCATCGAGGGAGGCCTGTATGAGGGCCGCGAGGGGGTTTACCACTTCTCGAATGAGGGAGTATGCTCGTGGTATGACTTCGCCGTGGAGATTGCCCGCGCGGCAGGACACGACGCGTGTGTGATCCATCCGTGCCACAGCGACGAGTTCCCATCGAAGGTGAAGCGTCCGGCTTATTCGGTTCTGGACAAGAGCAAGATCAAGCAGACCTTCGGTCTGGATATTCCCCATTGGCGCGAGTCGATGGAGTATTGTATAGGTAGATTGAAAAAGGCAGAGCAACAATGAAACGCAACATATTGATCACGGGCGGTGCGGGCTTTATCGGGAGCCATGTCGTGCGCCTCTTCGTAAACAAGTATCCCGATTACCGTATCGTCAACCTCGACAAACTGACCTACGCCGGCAATCTTGCCAACCTGAAGGACATTGAGGACCGTCCGAACTACGTCTTCGAACGGGCTGACATCTGTGACTTCGACCGCGTTCGGGAGATCATGCGCAAGTATTCGATCGACGGCGTAATCCACCTTGCTGCCGAGAGCCACGTGGACCGTTCGATCAAGGATCCCTTCACCTTTGCGCGCACGAACGTGCTGGGTACGCTGTCTCTGTTGCAGGCAGCGCGCGAGTATTGGGACGGGGCGTGGGACGGCAAACTATTCTACCACATCTCGACGGACGAGGTCTACGGAGCTCTGGAGCTGACCAATCCCGAGGGCATCAAGCCGCCGTTCACGACAACGGCCTCGTCGAGCGAGCATCACCTTGCCTACGGCCGCGACTTCTTCTACGAGGATACCAAATATAATCCCCATTCGCCCTATTCGGCATCGAAGGCCTCGTCGGATCACTTCGTGCGTGCGTCCCACGACACGTACGGCATGCCGACGATCGTGACCAACTGCTCGAACAACTACGGGCCCTACCAGTTCCCCGAGAAGTTGATCCCGCTCTTCATAAACAACATCCGCCACGGTCGTCCTCTGCCCGTTTACGGCAAGGGCGAGAACGTGCGCGACTGGCTCTATGTGGAGGATCACGCACGTGCCATCGACCTCATATTCCATAAGGGGCGTGTGGCCGATACCTACAATATCGGGGGCTTCAACGAGTGGAAGAATATCGACCTGATCAAGGTTATCATCAAGACGGTAGACCGTCTGCTGGGCAATCCGGAGGGTACGAGTGAGCACCTTATTACCTACGTTACGGACCGCGCGGGACACGATCTGCGCTATGCGATCGACTCGTCGAAACTGCAACGGGAGCTTGGCTGGGAGCCGAGCCTGCAGTTCGAGGAGGGCATCGAGAAGACTGTGCGGTGGTATCTGGACAATCAGGCGTGGATGGATAACATCACCTCTGGCGAGTACGAGAAGTATTACGACGAGATGTATAAGAACCGTTAGAGAGGGTATTTGCGCCTGTTGCATAAGTTTCAGGCGGGGTGATGCCGCTGTCGGAATAAACCGTGAGGGGTGATATATTGGGTTTGAAGAGTATGGATGAGAGTCAGGAGATAATTCGCGACATCGACGTGCAGAGCGTCATGACCCGATCGTCGCTGCCCGTGGGCGGCTATTCGGTCAACCCCTACGTGGGGTGTCCCCACGCATGCAAGTATTGTTACGCTTCGTTCATGAAGCGTTTTACGGGCCACACGGAGCCGTGGGGCACATTCCTCGACGTGAAACATTGGAAGCCGATAACCGACCCTCACAAATATGACGGCCAGCGGGTTGTCATCGGATCCGTGACGGACGGTTACAACCCATATGAGGAGCATTTCCAGCGTACGCGCCGCCTGCTGGAGCAGCTGCGCGGCACGACGGCCGAGATCATGATATGCACCAAGTCCGACCTTGTGCTGCGCGATCTGGATCTGCTGCGCGAGTTCCCGCGCATGACGGTGTCGTGGTCGGTCAATACGCTCGATGAGGCTTTCCGTGCCGATATGGACCGTGCGGTTAGCATCGAGCGGCGGCTGGAGGCCATGCGGAAGGTCTACGAGGCGGGTATCCGCACCGTATGTTTCGTATCGCCCATCTTTCCCGGTATCACCGATGCCGAGGCCATCATTGACCGGGTGAGGGATATATGCGATCTGGTGTGGCTGGAGAATCTCAATCTGCGCGGGCAGTTCAAGCCGACGATCATGTCATACATACGTGAAAAATACCCCGAACTCGTGCCTCTTTATGAAGCGATATACAACCGTAAGGACATGGGTTACTGGCAGACGCTTGAGGCTCGGATTGCCTCCTATGCCGCAGCAAACGGACTGCCGTATCGCGTGAATGACCTGCCGTACGGACGCTCGGAGAAGGGCCGCCCCGTCGTGGTGAACTTCTTCTATCACGAGAAGATCCGCCTCTCGAACCGATAGGGATAGAGATGATGGAGTAGGCGTGACCTGCAATGATGCGGTAAAGATGTAAAAGGCGGCGGAAGAGTCTCTTCCGCCGCCTTTGTATGCCTTTTTGGGGATAATCAGAAGAAGAATCCAAGACCGAGCTGGAATGTCGAGATACGGTTCTCGCCGGTGGTTATGCCGAGCACCTCGCTCTTCTTGAAGGAGCCGTTGTAGCGGGCCGTGACGTTGAGCTTCCACAGACGTACATCCACACCTGCAGCATATCCCATCGTGGGGCGGTCGATTCTCCACTTGGTATCCTGTGTCGAGCCCCCGACATCGGTCATAAGGTTGAACGTCGGGCCGACCTGTACGGCCAGAAATCCGAGAAAACGCAGTTGCAACAGTACGGGCAGATCGAGCGTATTCATCTTGACGCTGCCGTCGATACCCGTCGGGCCTGCCACGTCGAACGTGTTGCGCGAATATATGAGCTCGGGGCGTATGCCCAGCATGCCCCATGTGAGTTCGCTCTGCAAGCCTGCATACCATCCCGAATCGGAGTTGAAATCGAAATCCTTCGCCCCCTTGAGCTTGTTGGCCTGATAGTTCCATCCTGCCTTGAGACCTATCTTGGCCTTCGGTACAAGACCCGCATGTGCCTGCACACTGATGCAGAGCACCGCCAATAACAATATGAACCTCTTCATGATCTTCATTTTTTGTGGTTTTACATTTTTTATATCTGCGGCCTTTGCATTGCGACCGCTTCGATCTTAACTGCTATCTGCCGCGAGATCCCGTTGAACGCTTGCCCGAGACGTTGGCATTGCCGTTGCCGCGCGAGCTTTGCTGCTCCTTTTTCGGACGCTGGGGCGCTACCTTCTGTTGCTTTTGCTGTTTGTTTGGCTGTGTGAAGTTGTTTCGGCGTGAGCCTTGTCCGTAGTCGGGCCGGACGTTGTTGTTGCGCATGTCACGCACCGTGTTGCCATTGTTGCGGTGTGGCGTTGCCGCCCCGCGTCCGGGCCGCTGCGGCGGAGCCACAGGTCGGGGATTATGTTTATAGCCGGGCGCATCACGCAGTACGGGCTGAGTGTGTATGCCGCGATACTTTCTGTATTTGCTGCGGTGTGCGCGGTTGTAGAGCCACGGGTCGCGTACGTCGAGCACAACCTTGTAGAATTTGTAGAAGTCGCGCGGGCCGATCCCCGGCGGCAGCTTGTGTGCCGAGACCCAACGTCCGTAGCTGTGGTAATAGAAGAGGGCGCGGTTTACGTCGTAGTAGATGTTGAAGTCGGGAAAGTAGTAGTATGGCGCGCAGGCATACCCTGCGGGTCCCCACGGCGGCTGTGCCGATATGTTTACTGCGGCACCTACCGAGACGCCCTCGCGCGAGCCCTGCATCATGACGCTGCATGAGGCGAGACTCGCGGCCAGAACCAACAGTACGATGAATCGTTTCATGGTCGTTAAGGTTTTGTTTTCGGTGTGCGGCTACGGCAGCCGTTTGTTAGGCTCTCCGCCGCCACTTTACAAACTTACGAAAAAAGGCCGTAATTACCACAAAAAATCAATCATTATCGACCTTGTCGCCGCGCTTCGGACGATTAATCTCCTATAACCCACTTGCTGCCGGGGATAAATGCTATGATCCGAGCCGTCACGAAGCAGCTTATGTATGTGGCTGCGGCTATGGCCGGGATGGCGGCGACGGTAGGCAGGGCAAGCGCACCCTTGAATATTCCGACCCAAAATCCGAGCCAGAATATATGCATCAGGTAGACGCCGTAGCTGAGTTTCGACATACGGGTTATGAATGCCGGGGCCGAGGTGCTGCGTATGCATGTGAAGAGCAGGAAGGTGCCTGTGGTGAGGGCGACGCAGTTGATTGTACACATCGACCATCCGATCTCTATTACGGGTGTCGGGTGTATAACGCCCGGCACGGCCTGCACGTAGAACGAGAGTATCGTAGCCACGGCGCCTGCCGCCATGAGTATGAGTCCCGTGACGAAGCGGCGACGGCGGCTCCACGTGAGGTGTTTGCGTATGTAGTGGGCTATGACGGAGTATCCGAGGTATCCCGAGAAATACCACAGCATGTGGTATTCGTTCCAGAAGCACTCGCCCCACACCTCGCCGCACCAGCGGTGAAGATAGGGTATGCATGTAGAGATGAGGAACAGCAGGATGAAGAACCGCTCTTCGCGTGCGGTGGCGCGTTCGAGCCACGGCGAGATTATGGGGATGAAGAGATATATGCTTATGAGCGGGTACATGAACCACAGATGTCCTGCGAGCGTGGGGAAGTTCAACAGCAGCCGCGAGAGGTCGCGTGTCGATGTTGCGGTGTCGATCTGACCCCAGAGCAGCGGCAGGGTGCTGTATAGTATCATGAAGACAAAGAACGGAGGCAGTATGCGTTTTGCGCGGCGGCGGTAGAACTGCCACGAGGTCTGTGCGGCGGGCATGGGCATGAGCAGATATGCCGAGACGATTATGAACAGCGGCACCGACATGCGCGAGAAACCGTCGTAAAGCGATACCCAGAGACGGTCTGTCTCGTTGGCCAGAAACGATTGCGGGCCCGCCATGTCGGTCGAGCCGGCTGCGCCGTAGAAGTTCTCGCTGGCGTGTACCAGCATCACAAGAAAGCATGCGAAGATGCGCAGATAGTCCAGAAAGACGATCCGCGGCTGCTGTGTTTGGGTTTGTGGGTTCATTTTGTAATTATGTCGTATGGTTTTAATCTTTTACCCTCTTGTATGGCTCGCGCCGGCGAGGGCTTATTCTTACTTCCATGTCTGTCCCGCACCGGCATCGGTCTATTGTTATTCTCTTGTCTGTCCCGCGCCGGCGTGGGCCCATTTTATTCTATGCTCAGACCCCTGTCGGGTGGGGCCATTGGCCGCCTTAACGTCTTTCGAACTCCACTATAAGGGCCTGCCGCGCCCCGACTCGGGTCGAGTCGCTTGGCTCAAAGGCTTCGCCCGTCAGGACGTTGCGGCCGTTATGGAGGCTCTGTGTGATCTCGGTATAGCGGCTCCACTCGATGGACTTGGCGCCGCGCGAGTTGTTTATGAAGACGAAGACGGCATCCGTGTCGTCATAGCGGAAGTAGGCGTATGTGTTGCCGTGGGGTGCGAAGTGGAGCGTGCGGCCCGTGTGGATCACGCGCTTGGTCTTGCGCCACTCGAACAGACGCTGCGTGTAGTCGAACAGGTCGCTCTGCACCGAATCGCGCTGCGAGGCGTCGAACAGCGACACCTTGTCATCGGCCCAGCCGCCCGGGAAATCGACCCTCAGGCCGCCGTGACCCTGCGAGCGGTCTTTCGACGTGAACATCATCTCGTCCCCGGCGAATATCTGCGGGATGCCGCGCATGGTTGCCAGCAGCGTCATCGAGAGCTTCATGCGGTCGGGGTTGCGGCGTACGACGTCACCTATGCGGTCGGTGTCATGGTTGGCCGTGAAGATCATCATGTGCGAGAGGTCGTGATATACGAAGTCGTTCGAGAGGGTCTCGTAGACGCGCGACATCCCGCGCCCCGCACGGAGCGAGTCGCCCGACAGCGCCTCGCAGATGGCGTCGCGCAGCGGGAAGTCCATGATCGAGGGCAGGTGCGAGTCGAAGCCGTCGCGGTTCGCGTTGCCGCCCTGCCAGTATGCGAGCTGCGGGATGTTGCCCGTCCAGCACTCGCCTACGATATTGATGTCGGGATACTCCTCGCGCACGGCGCGGCACCACTCGCTCATAGGCTCCTTCTCGTTGTAGGGATAGGTATCCACACGCAGCCCGTCCAGATCGGCATATTCGATCCACCATACGGCCCACTGCTTGAAGTATTGCAGCAGGTATGGGTTGTCGAGGTTCATGTCGGGCATCGAGCGGTCGAACCAGCCGCTCTCCTGTATCTCGAGATCGGCGTGCGATGCGTTGGGGTCCATGTTTGTGGAGAAGAGGTTGTTGGTGCGCGTATATTGCGGGAAGCGGTGTACCCAGTCCTCGAAGGGCATGTCGCGCATCCACCAGTGGGCGCTGCCGCAGTGGTTCGTGACTATATCCATTATCACCTTCAGGCCGCGACGGTGGCTCTCCGCAACGAACGTACGGTACAGATCGTTCGTGCCGAAACGCGGGTCGATATGGTAGTAGTCGGCACAGGCATATCCGTGATACGATCCGTGGGGCTCGTCGTCGAGCAGCAGCGGCGTGCTCCATACGGCCGTTGCACCCGTCGAGGCGATGTAGTCGAGGTGGTCGATCATACCCTGTATGTCGCCGCCGTGACGTGAGAAGAACCCCGCGCGGTCGGGCTTCTCGCGCGTATCTTCCGTAGCGTCGTTCGCGGGGTCGCCGTTGGCAAAGCGGTCGGGCATGAGCAGGTAGATCATGTCGGCCGTGGTGAAACTCTGACGTGCGGCCGAGCCTTCACGGCGGCTGTCTATGCGGTATGGAAGCACGAAGCGCTCCTCCCCGCGTGTGAAGATTATCTCATACTCTCCCGCCGCGGCATCGGGGGCTATATCGATGTCGATAAAGAGAAAATCGGCGTTGTCGGCCTTGTGCGTGGCCGTGACCCTGACGCCGCGCGTGCCGCGCGCCATCTCTACCTCGCACGAGGATATATCCTTCCCCTGCACCATCAGTTGCAGAGGTGTGCGCATGCCGACCCACCACGAGAGCGGCTCGGCGCGAATGATACGGTCTCCGGCTGCCTCGACCGCAGTGTCGGCCGTCGGGTTGTTGCATGATATGATGCCCATTATCGTAATGATGCTTGCTAAAAATATTCTTGTCTTCATTATTGTATGGTGTTTGGTGGCAGTCTGAAACCGATACGGACGGCAACGGCACCGTGTCGCGTCGCGTAGGTACTGTCGTCGTCCGTATCTGCGGCCTTGTGCGAGCCGCATGTCTCAATATTCAAGTCTTGCTCTTCGCTCTCTGCAGGACTCCGCGCGGGGTGCTGCCGTGTCAGGCTTTCGTGCCCTTGGCGCCCTTGGTGCCGCCGCCGGTCGAGTAGTTGAATATATTCTGCTTGTAGCTTGTGATCTTGAACGACGCCTCGCGGCTGCGGCGCAGCGCGATGTCTATGAGACGGCCTATGAGACGGTCGAACGATACGCCCGACGCCTCCCACAGATAGAACGACAACGATCCCGGGATGGTGTTTATCTCGTTGACATAGACCTTGCCGGTAGCATCGTCTATCATGAAGTCGATACGTGCCACACCGTCGCATCCGAGCGTCTTGAATGTTTCGACGGCGGTTGTGCGGATCAGATCCGTCGTCTGCTGCGGCAGGCGTGCCGGTATCTCGCGTACGGTCGAGCGCATGCCCTGCGACTTGGTGCCGCCGCGTTTGGCGCCGCCCTTGCCTCCGCCGCCGAGATACTTGTCCTGATAGCTGAGGATCTCGCCGCTGCGCAGCGGGGCCTCGCATACCGACGCCTCGCACTCGTAGTAGTCGCCCAGCACCGAGCAGTTGATCTCGCGCAGCTGCTCGACAAGGTGCTCGACGATTATGCGCTTTGAATATGCTGCGGCATTCTCTATGGCCTCGACGAGGTGTTCGCGGTCGTGCACCGCCTCGATGCCGACGCTCGAACCCGAGTCGGCGGGCTTGACGATGACGGGGTAGTGCAGACGGCTCTCGATGCGCTCGACGACCTGCTCCTGACGGTCGTACCACTCCTTGTCGGTAAGCCATACGTAATCTACGACGGGGATACCGCTTTGCGCGAGGATCATCTTCATGGTGATCTTGTCCATGCCGTTTGCCGAGGCCAGAACATTACATCCGGCGTAGGGTATGCCCGTCATCTCGAAGGCGCCCTGTACCGATCCGTCCTCGCAATTGGTGCCGTGCAGTGCGGGCAGTATGACGTCGATTTCGGCCGCCACGTCGCTGCCGAAGAGCCCCTTGCGAACCTTGTAGAGACGGTTGTCGCCGTATATGGGACGCAGATATACCTCCTCGCACGAGGCGAAGAGCTGATCCATGTGTTTGTAGTTCTCGCTGTGGCGCAGCGCCTCGCCCGTGTACCAATGGCCCTGCTTGGAGATATATATGGGCGTGACGTCGTACTTTTCGGTGTCGACGGCCTCCATGGCCTGTATGGCCGTTATGACCGAGATCTCGTTCTCGACCGAGCGGCCGCCGAAGACGACGCCGATATTGGTCTTTCCGTTCTTGTTCATATCCGATGTGTTTCGATCCGCCTCGCGGCGGCCCTATTTAATCGTTTATATATGTTGCCTTGTATTGTATGTGATCCCCCTCACGTCTCTGCTAACGGAACGAGTCGGGGAGGTCGTTCTCGTAGAGGATTACGTCGCCCTGCGTAAGCGTGCGCAGCAGGAAGGCCGACGCCTCGGTAAATGATGCCGTCTGGTGGATGCACTCGGCGGGGAATCCCGCCTCGGTGAGTCCTTGGGTTATGGCCTCGCGGTTTGTGAGGTTGACCACGACGGCTATGTCGCACGCCTTGGCCATGTCGCGCCCGAACTGACGGTTTAGTTCAGCCTGACGCTCGCCCAGCTCGACGAAACCCGGGGTGACGACGATGCGGCGGCCGCCCACGTCGACGGCAAAGTCGCGCAGCACTTCGAGAGCCATCCTTGCCCCCGCGGGGTTTGAGTTGTAGGCGTCGTCGATGACCGTGACGCCGCCCGAGGCGCGGTTGATGCTCAGACGGTGTTCGATCTGCTCGATGCGGCGCATGGCACGCTTCTGCAGCGCCTCCTCCACACCCAGACGGTCGGCCACGACGATGGCCGCCAGCAGGTTGAGGATATTGCCGCGGCCGGCAAGCTGCGTCGCATATCCAGTACGCACTCCCTCGCGCGTGGCTACCGAGAAGTCGGTCAGCTTCGAGGTGTAGTTTATGTCGACGGCGAGGTAGTCGGCCGCAGTATTGTGTACGGCGTATGTGACGATACGTTTGTCATGCGGGGCGTCGCTCGCGGCGATGGGTTGCGAATCGAGATTAACTACGCCGAGGCCATCTTCGGGCAGCGCATCCAGCAGTTCGAACTTCGTATGAAGGATATTTTCTACGGTATGGAACGTTTCGAGGTGCATCTCCCCGACAGCCGTGACGATACCTATCGTCGGGTGCACCAGATCGCATATCTCGCGTATGTCGCCCGGCTGCTTGGCCCCCATCTCGACGATGAAGATGTCGTGGTAGGGCTTGAGCTGCTCGCGCACCGTGCGCACGACGCCCAGCGTGGTGTTGTAGTTGCCGGGGGTCATCAGCACGTTGTACTTCTCGGAGAGTATGCGGTAGAGATAGTTCTTTGTGGAGGTCTTGCCGAAACTGCCCGTGACGCCTATGACCTTGAGCCGGGGCATCGAGGCGAGTATCTGCTGCGCTTCGCGGTAGTAGCGGCGCACGATATATTTCTCTATGGGCTTGTTTATCACGTCCGCCGCGAGCATCAGCACGGGCAGTGCCAGCAGTCCCAACGCTATGGCCGGCATATAGTGCGGAATGTAGATGAACGACAAGACGATGGCCGCAAGGGTTATGATTGCCGCCGTCGTGAAGAGTCGCTTTACGCGCATCGTGTAGGCGAGCGGTTTCTTGTACTTGACCTTGAGCTCCTGCCACGAGAGGTAGAGCATGAAGATTATGGCCAGACCCGTAACGTTGTCCGTAAGGATCCAGCAGGCAATGGCCAGCGCGGCGATTGTGGCGGCCCACTGCGGCTTGTAGGACTTGAACAGCCAGCGGCGGTAGCGCGAAAAACGGTAGGAGTTCTGCTGATACATCATGATGTCGTATCGCAGCATGGCGAACCACAGCGTGGCGTAGGCCGCAAGAAATATCAGTACGAGGATCTTGTTCATTGTCTACTCGGTTTTATTCGGTTCGGCGGTGGCGGTTGCATCCTTCGCGTCATGGTCTACGAGAAAACTCTCCGCGACGCGCAGGAAGAGGTCCGGATTGTCGAGAAACGAGAAGTGGCTGCCACCCTTGACTATGACTACGCCGGCATCGGGTATGAGACTCTCCATGCGGCGGGCGTCGGCTACGGGTGTTGCGGTGTCGCGCTCGCCCCAGAAGAGCAGCGTCGGCGCCTTTATCTGAGGCATTACGTGGCATAGATCCTCGTTCACGCACTTCGACAGTATGGCGCGCATCATGGGCGTGGCGTTATTGTAGTCCGACGATCCCGTCTTGGCGCGGTAACGCTCGATCATACGTTGTGCGCGCGGCTTGCCCACGGCGATCGGGAGCAGGCGTTTGGCTATCTTGTATGAGTAGACCTTCCAGTAGTAGCGGGCCGAGCGCCGCGGCTTGACGCCTGCAGCATCCACCAGCATTACCTTCTCCACGTCGTTGCGCGAGGCGTATAGTATGGCTACACGTCCGCCGAACGAGTGCCCGATAAGGATCGGACGGCGTATGCCGTTCTCGCGGGCGAAGGCCTCAATCGAACGGGTGTATTGCTCCACGCCCCACACCTCACGGGGCTCCTCGCTGCGGCCGAAGCCCGCGAAGTCGAACGTATAGACACAAAAGTGCGCGACGAAGAGTGCGCGCACGCTGTCGAATATCTTGCCGTCGCAGCCCCAGCCGTGCAGCAGCATCAGCGGTCGTCCCGATCCCTCCACGGTGCAGTGGAGGCGTATGCCTTCGTATGTATAGTCTCTGTCCATTTCGATAGGCAAATGTACATATTTTTTCGCATATATACGATTTGCCCGGGGCGACATTTCCTCGCCCGGCAGTAAAAAGCTCACCGCAGGGAACAAAAAAGGAGTCTGCCACTTGTGGCAGACTCCCCGAAGTATGCGTCTCGAAGGCTTACTGTTTGTTCATCACCTCGTTCTGGTGGTTGATGCTCTCGATATGTATGGCCTCGAGCACCGTGCGTACGAAGTCCTCGCTCAGGCCCATGCCGCGCGTGAGCGAGAGCATGCGGCGGCAGATATCCTCCCAGCGGTTGCTCTGGAGGATGGCCACGTTGTTGGCCTTCTTTATGCGGCCGATCTTCTCGCTGGTCTTCATGCGCTCGCACAGAAGCTCGAACAGCTCGGCGTCGATCTGGTCGATCTGCTGGCGGCAGACGTTCAATTCACTCGTATATTCGGGGTCGTTGGCCGTCTTGGCGCGCCACATCACATTATCGAGCATCGTGATGCAATCCTGCGGCGTGAGTTGCTGCGAGGCGTCGCTCCATGCCTTGTCGGGGTTGATGTGGCTCTCGATTATGAGACCGTCATAGCAGAGGTCGGCCGCCTGCTGCGAGATGCCGTAGAGCAGGGGGCGACAGCCGCAAATGTGCGACGGGTCGCATATCATCATCATGTCGGGGAAGCGGCTGCGCATCTCGAAGATCATGTGCCACATCGGCGGGTTGCGGTATTTGCTGCGGCCGAAATATGAGAATCCGCGGTGTATGAGTCCTATGTTCTCGGCGGGGATGCCCTCTTTGATGAGACGGTTGACGGCGCCGGCCCAGAGGTTGATGTCAGGCACCATGGGGTTCTTTATGAGCACGGCCACATCCTTGTTGCCGCGCAGGCTCTCGGCGATCTCCTGTACGGCGAAGGGCGAGACGGTGGTGCGGGCGCCTATCCACAACAGGTCCACACCGTGGCGCAGGGCGCACTCGACGTGAGCGCGGTTGGCTACCTCGACGGCTATGGGCAGACCCGTTGCCGCCTTGACCTCGTTGAGCCATTCGAGTGCCGGCTCGCCCACACCCTCGAAGGTGCCGGGCTGCGTGCGGGGTTTCCATACGCCGGCGCGTATGACGTCCACACGTCCCGAACGGGCCAGCTGCATGGCCGTCTCGACGGTCTGTTCACGGGTTTCGGCGCTGCACGGCCCCGCTATGATGAGGGGCCGTTTGGCCCCGAGTACGAATTTTCCCATTTGAGTACGTTTAGGGTGTTATTTGAGTATGTTCCTTATCTTGTTGGCCCGGTGCATCATCTCGATGAGTCCCTCGCGGTCGTCGCGTTCGATCATGCGACGCATGATCTGCAGCTGGTGGATATGCTCGCGCAACACGTCCAGTATGTTGTACTTGTTGCCCAGAAATATCGGGGCCCACGTCTGCGGCAGACTCTTGGCCAGACGCACCGTGCTCTCGAAACCGCCACCCGCAAGGTCGAATATGTGCTCCTCCTCGCGCTCCTTCTCCAGCACGGTCAGCGCCAGTGCGAAGGATGTGATGTGCGAGATATGCGACACGTAGGCGCAGTGCATGTCCTGCTCCTCGGCCGACATGTAGCGTATGGGCATACCCAGCGTGCGGTAGATCTTCTCGACCGCGGCGGCGGCGTCATCGTCCGAACGCTCGCGTTCGCATATAACGACCGTGCGACCGGCGAATCCGCCGTGTTGTGCGGCGTCGGGACCGCTGTTCTCGGTACCCCACATTGGGTGCGTGGCGACCAGACGCCCGCGATTGGGGTGCATCATGGTCATCTCGCACAGCTCCTGCTTGATGGAACCCATATCCATGACTATCTGGTCATGGCGTATGCGGTTGAGGATCTTGAGCGCAAGAGTGGGTATGGTGTCCACGGGCGTGGCCAACACGATGAGGTCACTCTTCTCGAGTGCCTGATCCAGATCGACCATTTCGTCCACGAGCCCCAATTCAAGGGCGCGTCGGGCGCTCGCTTCCGAGCGCTCGATGCCCATGATATGGTCACTCAGTCCCTTGTCCTTGAGACTCAGGGCAAACGATCCTCCGATAAGGCCCAAACCTATGACGGTGGTCTTCATCGCTTGCGATGTCTTATCTCTTCAGACGGGTCTTGACGCGCTGTGCGGCCTCGGCCAGACGCTCCTCAGGCATACAGAGCGATATGCGGATGAAGTGGTTGCCCTCGCTGCCGAAGATGCCGCCCGGCGTAGCGAAGACGTCGCACTCGTCGAGGATCTTGTCCGAGAAGGCGAAGCAGTCGCCGTCGAACCAGTCGGGGATCTCGGCCCAGATGAAGAGTCCGGCCTGTCCCTTCTGGTACTTGCATCCCAGCGCGTCGAGCAGTTCGTAACCCTTTGCCTCACGTGCGTAGTATACCTTGTTGAGGGCCTCAAACCAATCCTCTCCCAGCGAGAGGGCCTCGGCTGCGGCAGCCTGTACGGGATAGAACATACCCGAGTCCATGTTGCTCTTGAAACGCAGGATGTCGCTCAGCAGGTCGGCGCGGCCGACTACCACACCCACACGCCAGCCGGCCATGCTGTGGCCCTTGCTGGTAGAGTTCATCTCAAGGGCGACGTCCTTGGCGCCCGGTATGGCGAGGATGCTCAGACGGAGGTTGTTGCGCACGAAGCTGTAGGGGTTGTCGTGTACGAGCAGGATGTTGTGGCGTCCGGCGAAGTCGACCAGCTTCTCGAAGAGCTCCTTGGTGGGGTGTGTACCGGTCGGCATGTTGGGATAGTTGGCGAACATGAGCTTCACGCGGCTCAGATCCATCTTCTCCAACTCGTCGAAGTCGGGCAGGAAACCGTTCTCGGCCTTGAGCTTGTAATCCACGACCTCACCTCCCGAAAGGGTGACGGCGGCACGGTATGTAGGATATCCCGGGTTGGGCACCAGAACCTGATCTCCGGCGTTGAGGAATGCCATGCAGATGTGCATGATACCCTCCTTCGATCCCAGCAGGGGCAGAACCTCGTTCTTGGGGTTGAGCGTTACGCCGTACCACTTATCATACCAGTCGGCGTATGCCTGACGCAGCAGGTCGCTGCCGTTGTAGGGCTGGTATGCGTGTACGTCGGGACGCTGCGCCTCCTTGCCCAGACGGTCGATGACGCTCTTGTGGGGCGGCATGTCGGGGCTGCCGATGCCGAGGCTTATGATGTCGCGGCCGGCCTTGCGCAGCTCGGCGATTTCGCGGTTCTTCTTTGAGAAGTAATACTCCTTGATGCAGTCCATTCTGTGCGAGGGAGCAATTTCAACCTTTGCCATAATCTTCAGTTTTTAGAGTTAATATTTCGTTTAAGCTTTTCGTTGTTTTTCCTTATCATTCCATCGGCGGGCGGCCATTCGTGTCCGTGCTTTCCGGTCTTGCCCATTATATATTTGCAGCGGCGTCCGTGCGCCGTTCCTGTATTTATAAGTCAGCCGGCGGGGCTATTTGCCGCTGCGGTAGACCCCGTACACGTGTACCTCTTCGGTTGCTTGCTGCAGACGGTCGAGATTCGAGATGTAGTCGTCCAGACAGCGGAACTCGAGGTCTATGTGGAAGAGGTAGTGCCACGGTTCGCTCGGTATGGGGTACGACTGCAACTTCGAGAGGTTTATGCCGTTGAGCTGGCTCAGCGCCCGCAGCAGCGACCCTTCGCGGTGGTCGGTCTTGAAGTAGAGCGACGCCTTGTTGGCATGGGGGTCGATGTTGTGGTCGTGCCGCTTGAGGATCATAAAACGCGTATAGTTGCTCTTTATTGTATTTATCTCGGGGGCGAGGATCTGCAGCCCGAACATCTCGGCGGCCAACTCGCTGGCTATGGCGGCGGTGTGGCGCAGACCCTTTTCGGCGATGTGTCGGGCACTGAGAGCCGTGTCCTCGCTTTCGATGAGCTTCCACGGATGGCGGTCGAGGAAATCGACACACTGCAGCAGGGCCATGGGATGTGATTCCACCTCGCGGATGTCGTCCATCGATACTCCGGGCAGGGCCATGAGGTTCTGCATCACGGGCAGGTAGACTTCGCCAGCGACCTGCAGGTTCGCATCTTGCAGGATGCTGTAGTTTGCGATGATCGATCCGGCGATAGAGTTCTCGATGGCCATGACGCCCATATCGGCCGTACCGTTCTTGACGGCGGCGGCCACGCCTCGGAAGGTGTTGTTCGGCAGGATCTCTATCTGGCGGCCGAAATATTTATTGGCCGCGATCTGGTGGAAACAACCCTCGTATCCCTGTATGGCTACTTTCAGCATAAAAAATTGCGTTAAAAAAAATCCTGACCTTGTTCGCACAGGTCAGGATCAATATCATCGTTCATAAACTCTTCTTTTTTAACACGCGACCTCCTGACCGTTCACACGGTAGTGATAAAATCGCTTATAAAAGAAAGAATTCATATCCGTTTTCGCTCGTAATTTGTGGAACCTTTTATTCGACGACAAATATATCGCTATTTGCGGAGAATTCAAAATTTCGGGCGCATAAATATGCGGGTATTTACTTAATATATTTAATAACGTCGCGGTTTCGGGGCTTTGCGGCAGGCTGTTCGTTGGCATATCCCATGCCTATACAGAGTAGAAGTTCGTATCCCTCACTCAGTTGCAGCGATTCGAGGAACGGCTTGCCTTCGGGCGTGGAGAAGAATCCGAGCGGGCCCATCATGCAGACCGAGCCTATGCCGAGCGATTGTGCCGCCGTGACCATGTTGCCGGCCATAAGTCCGCAGTCGACCTGTGTGCAGCCTCCGGGCTTGTGGGCGATGAAGATGACGGTTGGGGCGTTGCGGAACATGTTGACGAACGAGGGGTCGGCTACCGACTTCTCGGCCGGAGTTCCGGCGACGGTCTTCTTGTACGCGGCGGTGGCATTGTCTAGCCACTCTTTCGAGTCTACCACGCGCACCTCCCATTGCTGGGCGTTCATGCCGTTGGGGGCGTTGATGCCGCACTCGAGTATCTGGTCGAGTATATCGTGCGGGACGGGTTCGGGTTTGTAGGCACGGATGCTGCGGCGTGCCATGATGGTCTCTATGACCTGATTCTTCTGCGGAGCTGCGGCGTCGCCCGACGGGGTCTGCTGGGCGTCGCATCCTGCGGCGGCGAAGGCCGTGAATGCCGTAATCATCAATAGTCTTTTCATAGTCGTAGGGTATTGGTTGACGTTGTCGATGCCTCTGCGGCGATCGATCTTTACAAAGATAGTGAAAGCCGAGCGCAGAGACAAATAGAAAAACGCAGTTTTTCAGATTTGGCTATGCCGAGGCGCCTCCTATCTAAGACGAAGTCAAAGATACGAAAAGCCGAGCGCAGAGACAAATAGAAAAACGCAGTTTTTTAGGATTTGGCTCGGCAGGATGCCTTCGCCGTAATATATCATTAGTGGATTAATGGCACCCGTATATCAAAGTTCGTGCATGTCGACAATACCGTTCATGACGGCATATATGGTCATGCGGCCGACGGAGCGTGTGCCGAGTTTTTCGGCAATGTTGCGGCGGTGGAATATGACGGTTGCGGTGGATATGTTGAGCGTGTCGGCGATCTCCTTGTTTATATATCCCTTTACGGTGAGGGCCAGCACATCCTTTTCGCGTTGCGAGAGCAGCTCGGCATAGTCTGGGGCGGGGTGGGGCATTATGCCGTGTGCGGCGTGTGCGGCGCCCTGCAACGAGAGGAACGCCTTGAGCAGTTCGCGCTCGGGGCGTGTGATATCCACCGTACGGAACTCTGACGGGACATCGGCCGGATTACCGCCCTCGGTGAGGACGATGCAGCGGCGGTATTGCGGGGCGAAGAATGGCAGGTTCTCGACCAGAACCTCGGCCGCGACAAAATAGTGTATGGCATGGCACTGATTGTCGGCGCGGAACTCCTCCATGGAGTTGTACGTGGCCGTCTCGACCGAGCGGAAGGCCCCGATGAAGGGGGCGATGTCGGTGATAATGGTGCGCATGGCCATGCAGCACAACGAATTGGGGTGTATGACCACTATTTTGGGCTTCGTTTCCATGTTACAAAGATAGTGATTCCGCCGTTATGCCAAAACTATAAAATGTTATAGTTGCGCCGCATGGGTCGTGTGACTACCTTTGCCGTATGAAATTACTTTTAGCACTACTGACCCTTGCGGGCGGCGGTCCCGATGACCTTGCGCCCGAACCCGTCGATACGCTCCAGAATATCGAGCAGGTGACGGTGGTGGCGCCGGCCGCCAAACAAACTTTCTCACTTCGGCGGCAGCCGATCTCTTCAACGGTATTGAGCCCTGCGGCCATCGAGCGCGAGCGGGTGCTCTCGGTGAAGGATCTCTCGGCCGTGGTTCCGAACTTCTACCAGCCCGACTACGGTTCGCGTATGACCTCGTCGATATATGTTCGCGGCTTCGGCGCCCGCATCGACCAACCGGTCGTGGGGGTCAATGTCGACGAGATACCTTACCTCAATAAGAACAGCTACGATTTCGATCTCTTCGATATCGCTCGCATCGAGGTTCTGCGCGGCCCTCAGGGTACGCTCTACGGCCGCAATACCATCGGGGGCCAACTGAACATCTATACACTCTCGCCGTTGGGATATAGTGGCGTGCGTGCCTCTGCCGAGTACGGTACGGGTAATACGGTTCGGGCCAAGGCTTCGTATTACGGGCGCGTGTCGGACAATTTCGGCATCTCGGTCGGAGGATTCTATACCCGCACCGACGGCTTCTTCGACAACGCATACGACGGCAGCGACTGCGACCGCGGACACAGCGCTGGCGGACGTGTGCGTATGGTATGGCAGGGGGCTGACGGCTGGTCGATAGACAACGTCGCCTCTGTCGGATCGAGTCTCGAGGGGGGATATGCCTATTGCCTCTATGACGAGGAGAGCGGTACGGTCTCGCCCGTAAACTACAACGGCCCCAACAGCTACGAGCGTGTGAATGTCACGGACGGCTTCGTTGTCAAGCACGAGGGAGAGAAGATGCTCTTCACCTCGGCTACGGGATACCAGTACCTTTATGACCGTATGCTTATCGACAACGACTTCACGCCGCGGTCGCTATTTACGCTCGTGCAGCAGCAGCGCGAGCACGCCCTGACTGAGGATATCGTGCTGCGCAGCAATGACGACAGCCGCCGCTGGCAGTGGATCACGGGTGCCTACGGTTTCTACAAGCGTCTGCGTATGGAGGCTCCCGTAACCTTCCTCGAGGACGGCATCGGCGATCTGATACTCGGTGCGGCAAATGCCGGCATACAGAGCGTAATGCCGTGGGCGGAGCTTATGATCGAGGAGAGCGCGTTCGACATAGCGAGCAACTTCAAGATCCCGACCTACGGTCTGGCCCTCTATCACGAGTCGTCGCTGCGTGCGGGGCGTTGGCGCTTTACGGCGGGCCTGCGTCTGGACTATGAGGCTTCGCGTATGGATTACGACAACTACACCTCGATACATTATCGTCTGAGCCCCATGATGCCGCAGTTCAAGGAGCTGTCGATGCCCTTTGCGGGACGCGAGCGTATGGATTTTCTGGAGCTGTTGCCGAAGTTCGCCGTCAACTTCTCGACGGGCGCCGGTGAGCTTTATGTTGCGGCCTCGCGCGGATACAAGGCGGGCGGATTCAACACCCAGATCTTCTCCGACATACTCCAGAACCGCCTGATGGCGGCCATGATGGAGGATATGGGTATGCCTGCGCAGCCGTCGCCATACAACGAGGCTTCGGCTACCACATACAAGCCCGAATACAGCTGGAATTACGAGGCGGGCGGACACCTTGCCTTTGCCGAGGGGCGCGTGAGGACGGATTTTTCGCTCTTCTGGATAGAGTGTCGCGACCAGCAGCTCACGGTCTTTCCCGAGGGTACCACGACGGGACGTATGATGTCTAACGCTGGCCGCTCGCGCAGCCGCGGTGTCGAGGTGTCGCTTTCGTGGAACCCGACGACACGTCTGGGCGTATGGGGCAGCTACGGATTTACGGATGCACGTTTTGTGAAGTTCGACGATGGCGAGGCCGACTATGCTGGCAACGTACTGCCTTACGCTCCGCGCAATACCGTCTCTCTGGGTGCGACCTATCGCCTGCATGTCGGGGCGCGTATGCTGGACGATGTGGTTGTGAACTGCTCATGGCAGGGTGCGGGCAAGATTTATTGGAACGAGAGCAACTCGCTGTACCAGAATTTCTATTCCCAGCTCGGGGCGTCGGTCGAGTTGCGCAAGGGGGATTTCACGCTTTCGCTTTGGGGCCGCAACCTCACGGGAACGGATTTCTATACCTTCTATTTCAAGTCGGTAGGCAACAGTTTCTTCAGCCACGGCAAACCCCGTCAACTGGGTCTGACGCTGAGTTACGCCATGTAGGGTGTGGCTGTATAAGTCTGACGTGCAGACCATGATGGCCTGCACGTCAGATGTTTTGGCGGTGAAGATACGGGCTGCTATCTGCTGCTGTCGGGTTGTGCCACGTCCTGCTCAAGTATCTGGCTCCGAAGTCGGGCATTGCTGTCGAGCAGTTTGGTACGCCGTTCCCCTTGCATGACTATATCTATCTGGCGGTCATGGGAACTTTGCGACATCAGTCCGTTGATGTAGTTTATTTCGTTGCACGTGAGGTCCAGTATCTCCTCAAGCGCTATGTGGTAGCTGTCGATGCAGCGGAAAAACATCTCGTCCGGCATCTCCCTGTTCATCGTTGCCTTCAGCTGTTTCAATTTGTTCAACTCGCGCATGACGGTCTCGAGGTATGCCGTGGAGCAGTTCGTAAGTGTACTTTCGCTCAGCAGCAGGCTCTGTATCACGTCAGGATATGGCATTCCGAAGCGTTCGAGCAGCGTGCGCGCCTTCCTGTATGTGTCGAGAGACGGTGTGCCGTCGTTGTGCTTTGCGGCCGTATCGGCGGCGCGGCCGATCAGTTCCAATGTGTTGTTGGCGTCGAGTACGCATAGGGTCAGCGTCTTCACTGTAGCCTCGCGTTGACGTCGGGAGGTCTCGTCGCGGTCGATCCACAGGGCGAACACGACACCTACGCAAGTGGCCAGCAGGGGCCACAGTATGTAGACTATCGTGTCGTACCATTTGTCCTCTTTCGGGGTTCGGTGGAAACGTATGTATACATACAGTATGGCCGAGACGAGGCACGATATGAGAGTGGCGTATAGGAGTATTCTGGTCATGTATATGGGATTTGTGTAGTACTGTTGCAAATGTAGCGATAAAAGATTTCCCGTCGTCGCTTTGCGTGCGGTTAATGCGTGCCGATAAAAAAGAGCCGCCCGAATAGGGCAGCTCCTTTCGTTTCGGCTTGTCAGGTCTTACTCGAGGATCTTGACCTTGATGTTGCGGAACCACACATCGTCGCCGTGATCCTGCAGGCCGATGTAACCCTCGTGGTTCTCACCGCCGCAGTTGAGCAGCAGATCGTATGCCTCGGGCCACTTGTCCTTGCTGAACTTCGACTTGTCGAGCAGCTCCTTCCACTGGGGAGTCCACAAGTGATACTCAACAACGGCTACGTCGTTCTGGTAGTGAACAACCGTACCCTTGTAGCAGAGGATCTTGACCTTGTTCCACTCGCCGTAGGGCTTTGCGTTCTGCGGCTTTGCGGGGATCATGTCGTAGAGTGATGCCGACATGCGGTTGCCGTCTACGCCCAACTTGGCGTCGGGGTGATTCTCGTTGTCGAGAACCTGATACTCGGGAGCCGAGATGTAGATAGGCTGATTGGGAACCTCCTGTGCCAGATAGAATATACCAGAGTTAGAGCCTTTGGCAACCTTGTACTCGAGCTCCAGCTCGAAGTTCTTGAACTTCTGGTCGAAGATGAGGTCGCCGCCGTCGCCGGCCTGAGCCTCACCGCCGCCCGAGCCGTTGAATTTCAGGCAGCCGTCCTCGATGACCCAACGTGAGGGCACCTCGGTCTTGTTGTATCCTCTCCAACCCTTGAGGCTGGTGCCGTCGAACAGGACAACGGTATTGGCGTCGTCCTCGGCCTCTTTCTCGGCAGTCTTCTTGGTGGCGTTGCCGCCGCAGCTTGCAAGCATCGCAGCCGATGCCAAAGCAGCCATGAATAATACCTTTTTCATTTCCTTATCGGTTTAGATAAAAGTGATGTTAGATTATTTGGGCATGGCGGGGAGCAAAGTGTCCCAACCCTTGCGATAGTTGTGCTTGATCATCTCCTCGGCGAACTGCTTTGCGTTGATGGGGTCGGTGTAGGTCTTGTTGAAGGTCGGGTGACCGTCGTGTACCGAGAATCCGTCCTCGATCATGATGCGCAGCGTCTCGTCGTCGCCGATATTGGTGAAGCGCATGTTTGCGCCGTCCCACTCGAGGGTCTTGTTGAGGCTCTGCAGACGTACGCCCAGAACACCCATTACGACCATCTCGTTGAAGGGACCTGCCTCCGAGAAGTCCGAATTCGACTTTACGCGGGTAGCCTTGTCCTCCTTGCAGGCGCGAACCCAGTCCTTTCCGTGCGAGAGCTCGACCTTGCGGGCACGTGCGGGAGCGTTGGGCACACGGCCAGACAGCAGGTAGGGATTGACACCGTAGCATCCGCAGATGAGGACATCCTTGGTGCCGTAGAAGATACATCCGCCACCGTTGTCGTTGAGGTTCTTGCCGGGCTCGAGTCCATCCGGACGCGGGGGCGTCAGACCTCCGTCATACCACGTAACGGTAACCTCGGGCAGCTTGACCTTGTCCTTCTTGCCGCGCTCGGGGAATACGTATGTTACCATCTGAGCCTGCGGAGCGCAGTCGGTGAGCAGTGCCGTCGACGAACCCTGTACCTTGGTGGGGTAGCCCAGCTGCAGAGCCTTGAATACGGGGTGGAGGATATGGCAGGCCATATCGCCCAGAGCACCGGTACCGAAGTCCCACCATCCACGCCAGTTCCACGGCTGATAGATCTTGTTGTAGGGACGATAGGGGGCCGATCCGAGGAAGAGATCCCAGTTCAGGGTCTCGGGTATGGGGTCAACCTGCGAGGGACGCATCAGACCCTGCGGCCAGATGGGACGGTCGGTGAAGGCATCCACACGGGTAACCTCGCCGATTTCGCCGTTCCAGATCCAGTCGCACACCTTCTGTACGCCCTCGCCCGACGATCCTTGGTTACCCATCTGGGTAGCCACGCCGTTCTTGGCAGCGAGCTTGGTGAGCAGACGCGACTCGTAAACGGTGTGCGTCAGAGGCTTCTCGCAATATACGTGCTTGCCGAGCTCCATGGCGTTGGCAGCAACAAGTGCGTGCGTGTGGTCAGGCGTAGCGCACATTACGGCATCGATCTGGTTTGCGATCTTGTCGTACATCTCGCGCCAGTCCCAGAAGCGCTGTGCCTTCGAGAAACGGTCGAACGTGCCCTTGGCATAGTTCCAGTCCGTGTCGCAGAGGGCCACGATATTCTCCTCCTTGAGGTCGTCCAGCACGGCCGATCCACGTCCGCCGATACCTACACCTGCGATGTTAAGTTTGTCCGAGGGGGGCTTGTGTCCGAAGGCTGAACCCATTACGTTGCCGGGAACAACAGTCATAGCTGCCAGACCAGCTGCAGAGGTCTTCAGAAAGTCAGCTCTTGAGATTTTCTTTGACATTGTTGTTGGTGTTTAAGGTTAATAAAGAGTTATTTTAATTATACGGGTTGTCCGTAGCGTCATCTTTTTGTATACGGTTACTTCTGTCTATATAGTTTCCTGATTCTTTACTACGTCTATCCCTTTCTCAATATACTCAGTTTCAATATAGTCAGTTCTGTATCTTTTTCGGTCTTCGTTTTTTTGTGGCGTCCCGTTGCGGTTCACCTTTCATTTCTTCCCCCGCTTATACGGGCGTCAGCATTGTCGGAGCCTTGCAGACGTCAGAGTCAGTATCTCAGGCTCGGCAGCGATTCGAGATTGTACATGCTGCGCTCGACACAGTTCCGCGGCGGCAGCGTGTAGCTGCGCACTTCGACAAATATATCTTTCACACCCGAGGCTATGGCCGTGTTGATGATCTTGTCGAAGTCGATAAGACCGCTTTCGGTAACGATGCCGTAGTCCTGCAGGTGCAGCAGCATGACACGTCCCTTGTATCGCTTGAGCATCGATACGATATCGACGCCAGCCTCGTGTGCCTCGCGTGTGTCGATCTCGAACCATACCTTTTCCTGCGGCATGTGCAGAGCCATTATATCGAAGATCGAAGCCCCGTCCGTAGCCGTGAGCACACGGCGCTCGGGGTGTATGCATAACTTCATCCCGCGCTGCAACGCCTTGTCGCCTATGCGGGTGTAGTAGTCGGCGTAACGGGCAGCCGTGAGCGGCGTGAGTGCATCGGGCAGACGTGAGATGACTATGTAGCGACATCCCATCGCCTTCTGGACGTCGAGCGCTTCGTCCCACCACTTCATTACAGGGTCTTCAGCCTTGGCCGCATCCGCTGATTTTGCCTCAGCTTCCTCGGCTCCTTTTGCTTCGACTTCCACAGTCTCTTCGGCCTCAGTCTCTCTATCCTCTGACCTCTCGGCCTTTATATCTTTTGTCTTCCCCTTTGTCTCAGCCCCGTCTGTCTTGTTTTCCTTTGTGTCGCTCCTCTCTTTCTCGCCCCCTTCCTTTTCGACCCCCTCTTTCTCGGGCCCCTCGGGCATGTCGTCGGCGTAATACTTGCGCAGGTGCGCCGATGTGATCTTCAATCCCGCCTCATCGGCAGCGCGTCGGAAATCGTCGGGCTTGAGATCGTATATCTTGCCTCCAAAGTAGGAGTCGGTCTCAATGGTGGTGTAACCCATGCGGGCCATCTCCTTGAGGGTGCTGCCGACACCTTCGTACATGTCGGACTCGACGGATTTCAGATAGAGGCCCATGTCGCTCTTGATGTCACCAAGGGCTTCGTCGACAGCTTCCGTGAATGTGTTCACGGCTTTCTTGAGTCCGACGACCGCACTGACGGCATCCATCGCCGAGGATAACCCCTGTTTGAAAAACGTAAGCCTGTCCATGTGCCTTGCTCCTACATGTGCGTACGGCCGTGCCGTCCGCATATTATTGTCTTTATCTTCCGTCTCAATACTCTCGCCCAATCTCTCTTCTCTTGTCTTCCTTCTCTCGCTTCCCAGACTCTCGTCCGGATTCATAGCATACGGCCTATGCGCTCTCTCCTCTCTATATCTCTCGCATACACTCTCTCTGTATCTTCCTCCCTTCGCATTATCGCCTCGCCTCACTTAGCCTCGCCTTGCTTCACTTCACCTTGCCTCGGCCCCCACCATCATTGCTACCTCTCAATAGATTGAGATTGGCCCCTTGGGGGAGAGCAGACGCTCCAATGCGGGGCGTCTGCTTGGGTGTATCCGTTGCCTCCGATTTATCGTCGGGGACGACTTTCTCAGTTCTTGTCGGCCTTGTCCGTGTCGGCTTCGGCTGTATTATCTGCGACGGTCTCGACTTCCGTGTCGGCTTCGGCTTCTACATTCGCTTGCTTTGCGGCTTCGGCCTGTTGTTCGGCCTCGGCTTTAGCCTTGGCCTCAGCTTCGGCTGCCTGCATGGCGAGATATTCGGCCTCCTCCTTCTCCTTGCGGGCCTCTATGTGCTTGGCTATCGTTATGCCGTACTCGTAGAGGGCGTAGCAGGGTACGAATATGAGTATCTGACTCACCACGTCGGGCGGTGTTATTATGGCAGCGAATACGAGCAGCGCCACGACGGCAACCTTGCGGTACTGACGCATCGACTCGGAGGTGATCAGGCCTATTGTCGCGAGCAGACGTATGAGCAGCGGCAGCTGGAATGCGAGGGCTGCGGCAAAGGTTACGCCGAGGACGGTACTCATGTACGATCCTACGTCGATGATGTTGCTTATCTCTTCGCTTACGGAGTAGTTTCCGAGGAAGTTAATGGCCAGCGGCGCTATGACGTAGTAACCGAACAGCAGTCCGAGAATGAACCATATTGGCGTCTCGAGGACATAACGTATGCTCTGCTTGCGCTGATGTGGCGGCAGTGCGGGTTTGACGAAAAGCCACAACTGCCATATCAGGAATGGGAACGCCACAACGAGAGCTCCGACGACGGAGCTCTTGATGTGGAGCATGAACTGTCCGGCCATCTTGTTGTTGAACAGCTGCACGTTTTCGGGGTGTATGTTCAGGGCGTCGGAGCCCATGGCCGTGGCCAACCATGTAAAGAGCCTGTTCGTCGGGAATTCCGGCGTTATGGGAGCGAATACCACCTTCAGCACCACTCCCTTCATTGTGAACAGAACGATGAAGAGCAGGGCAAAGACCAAAGCTACGCGGATAAGTATCTTCCGGAGTTCATCGAGGTGTTCCCCGAATGTCATCTCCGCGCTGTCGTTGGCAGTTTGAGTGCTCATATATATTCCGATCCGAAATTACTCTTTGGTGTTGGTAGTAGTTGTGGTTTTCTTGGCTTCGGGCTTGTCGTCATCCTCCTCGATAGGCTTGTTGACGGCATCCTTGAACTCCTTGATGCCGCGGCCGGCGCCACGCATCAGTTCGGGGAGTTTCTTGCCTCCGAAAAGCAGCAGCAGAACCACGACGATAAGCAGAATTTCGCTCGTGCCCAGTCCTCCGATGAAAAGTTGTTCCATAGCGGTACTTTTTTAGTGTTATGAGTAAATATGGAGTAAAATAAACGTACTCCGTTTTTCATTCCAAAGTTACGAATAATATTTCATCCGTACAACTTTGCTGTCTTTTTTATTTTGCCGTGCCGAGCGGCCGCCATGCCGTGGCGCGTGGCTGCACTCGGCACATATTGTTGTAAATCAGTGTTATTATTCCCTTGCTGCCGCGGCCGCATGTCGCCGTGGCGATCTCTGGACAGCGTCGTTATAAAACGTAAGCCCGCATCGGTTTATTGCGCCTGTGCGTTGTCGCTTTTGATGGGCTTAAGGTGCAGTTCGAAATAGTCGGTAATCTTGTTGTGCAGGTGCACGGCATCCTTGCCGAAGACGTTGTGCTCGGCAAGCGGATAGGGGAAGTAGTCGACCTGAACGTTGTTCTCGATGCACTTGCGCACGAAGTTCAGTGAGTGCTGCCATACCACCGTTGCGTCCATCGCACCCTGACATATTAGCAGCTTGCCCTTAAGGTCGGCGGCGCGGTTGAGCAGGCTCACCTTCTCGAATCCGTCGGCGTTGGTCTGCTGCGTCTCCATGTACCGTTCGCCGTACATCACCTCATACCACTGCCAGTCGATTACCGGACCGCCCGCAACGCCTACCTTGAAGACGTCGGGGTAGTTTGTCATGAGCGATATGGTCATGTATCCGCCGTAGCTCCAGCCGTGGACGCCGATGCGGTTGCTGTCGACCCACGGGTGCGACATGAGCCAGCGCATGCCGGCCATCTGGTCCTGCATTTCGCTCTGCCCGCACTGTTTGTGTATGGCCTTCTCGTACTCGGCGCCGCGGTTCGATGTGCCGCGGTTGTCCATGACGAAGACCACGTATCCGCGCTGTGCCATGTACATCTCCCAGCGGCGCAGCTGTGCCTGATAGCTGTTGCGCACCATCTGCGAGTGGGGGCCGCCGTAGACATAGAGTATGACGGGGTATTTTTTTGCGGGGTCGAAGCCGAGGGGCTTGATCAGGCGGTAGTAGTTGTCGTATTTGCCGTCGGCGCTCTTCACAGTGCCCAGCTCGATGTCTGCGTATGCATAGTCCTCGGTGGGGTCGGGCGCGCGGAAGAGCTCGCGCTTGATGCGGTTGTCGGTCGAGCGCAGCTCCACGACCCGGGGCACCTTGAGCGACGAGTAGTCATCGAGGAAGTATCGTCCGCTGTGGCTCACCGAGACGTTGTGCCACCCTTCGGCGGGGGTGAGGCGCGTCGCACGGCCGGTGGCTATCTCCACCTTGAAGAGGTGGTTGTCCACGGGCGAGACCTCGGCCGAGGTGTAGAATACGTAACGGTCGTTCTGCGCGACGTACTTCACGTCGGCGTCGGTGGCCGTGAGGCGTTTGATGCCGCCGTCGAGGTCGCAGAGGTAGAGATTGTAGTATCCGTCGCGGTTGTCGGTGGTGTAGATGAAGCGCGTGGGGTCGTTGCGCAGGAATACGAGCGGGTGCTGCGGCTCGACGAAGCGGTCGTTATGCTCCGTGAGCAGCTGCTTTACCAGACGTCCCGTCTCGACGTCGTACATGTTGAGGTGCATGTTCTTCTGCCGGCGGTCGAGCACCTGCACGAATATATGCTTGGCGTCGGGCGACCACGTGATGTTCGTAAGGTATCGCTCCTCGTCGAAATCCGTGACGGTGAGATATACGGTGCGGCCGGTGGCGATGTCGTAGATGCCGAGATCGACATGCTCCGAAGCCATGCCGTTCATCGGGTACTTGATGTTGCGCAGTGTGCCGGTACGGGTGGTTATGTCCACGAGCGGGAAGTCCGTAACGCGCGATTCGTCCTTGCGGTAGAAGGCTATCTTCGAGGCGTCGGGGGCGAAGAATATGCCGCCCGTGATGCCGAACTCGTTGCGGCTGACGCTCTGTCCGCAGACTATGTTGCGGTCCTCGTACGAGGTTATGGGGTGTTCGGCCGTGCCGTCGAAGTAGTAGAGGTTGTTGTCACGCGTGTATGCGTATCGGCCGCCCTTGCCGGGCTGGCGCGTGAGGTTGGCCCCCGTGGGTACGCGGCTCGAGGCGATGATGCTGCGGCGGCGAAGGTCGATGCTGCTGCGCACGCCGTTGGCCGTTACCGCGAGCGTATTCTCGTCCTCGAAGGCGTAGGGCGGGAAGCTCTTGAAGTCGGCCGAGAGCAGACGGTTCAGTTCGTCGAGCGTGATGAGGGTCGTGCGTTTGCCGGTGCGGGCATTGACGGCGATCATGTCGGAACCCTCGACCACCGAGTAGCTGTCGCTCTGTCCGACCCACCGTACGGGGTATGATGCGGGTGAGAGGGCGCGGCTGAGAATGGTCTCCTCCATGGTGAGGAGTTTGCCTTGGGGCTGCTGAGCCGCGGCCGGTATCGTTGCGGTCAACGCCATGATAGCGAATGTTATGATGTGTCGTTTCATTGTTGGTTCGGGTTGGGCCGCTGCGCCCGACAGTGCCGTTGCGGCATATATCGCACACGATTCGTCGAGGTTTTGCGGCGGCGTGGTTCAATGTCTAATTCCCGTGCGAAAATATGAATTTTTGGCGATAAATCCAACTTTGCGGCGAGGAAAAAAAGACCGTTTCGGGCCGTTGCCGCCGTTGCGATTGTCATACTGTCGTCGGGACTTTTCGCGGTGGGGCCAGCGTGCGCGTATGCGGGGTGTGTCGTGACTCGGCGGGGCGGCGGTGCAGGGGTAAAAAAGAAGCCGTAAGGTGGATTTCCGACCTTACGGCAGACAAAAGAAACGGGCCGCTAAAGATGTGCACGGCCCTAATTATAGAGGGAATAGATTGTAAAATAGGGTTGTTGCCATTCTTCATGCCGGAGTCGGCCATTTGCCGTGCGTGCCGATTCCGATGGGTCAAAGATGGAAATTATTTTCGGAAGAAAAAATATTATGAGGCAAATAGAACATTTTTGTTGGCTAATATTACTTTTTATTCATCGGAACGAACAATTTTGCGGTATAATTATAGAGTCGGGTGCCGGTGTGACCGATTTGTGACATGATCTCGGACTTTATTTCGTACATTTGTGATTCGCGTGCTTCAGGCGTTGCGGCATCGCGCCGGAGTCCGTTAAGTGAGGGCCGGGGCGCGAATTGTCGGAAGGCCGTACCGTGAAACATGATCGTAAGAATACTCTGAGAAACAACTGAAAATATACGAATATGAACGTACGAATCTTGTTTGTGCTGCTGTTGGCGGCCGCTTGGCCCGTGTCGGGATGGAGCGGTGTCGGTGGCGGGGAGGATGCCCGTATCGGCATACGTGACGTGTGGCGTGCCTACGACGCCTTTAATGAGGTATATCTCGACCGTGCGAAATATATCTATAAGAGCGACTCGGCGGTTCCGGCGGCGGTCGACCGCTTCAACGGGGCGGCGGCTATATGGTGCCAGCCGATATATTGGGACATGGCGATGAACGCCGCGGCGCTGGCCGGGCGGTGCGGGGAGCGGCGCCGTGCGCGGGAGTATCGCGAGCTTTGCCGCCGCATATTCGAGGGCGAGCGGGCGCACTATGCGGGATTCGACTTCGAGGACAACAACGAGAATACGGGGTGGTTCATCTATGACGACATCATGTGGTGGACGATATCGCTGGCGCGTGCCTATGCGGCCTTCGGCGATGAGGAGTATCTGCGCCTTTCGGAGCAGAGTTTCTCGCGCGTATGGTACGGGTCGGAGCGTGTGGGCGATACGGGCTCTTATGACGAGACTGACGGAGGCATGTTCTGGCGGTGGTACCCCATATCCAATCCCGAGCCCAACCGCCCGGGCGACGGCAAGATGGCATGTATCAACTTCCCTGCGGCGGTGGCGGCGTTGACGCTGGCGGAGTGTGTCCCCGAGGGGCGTACGGAGCCGGCGGGGGAGCGGCCCGTGACGCATACGCGCGAGCGTTACTTCGAGATGGGGCGCGAGATATACGAGTGGGGTGTCGAGAATCTATTCGATGCGGCGACGGGGCGTGTTGCCGACAGCCGCCACGGCGATGGCGAGCCCGACTGGAAGAGCCACGTCTACAATCAGGGTACCTTTATCGGGGCCTCGGTTCTGTTGTACCGCGCCACGGGCGAGGGGCGTTATCTGACGAATGCGCTTCTGGCGGCCGACTACGTCATGCGGGATATGTCGAAGGATGGGATCCTTCCCTTCGAGAGCGGCATCGAGCAGGGTATCTATACGGCCATCTATGCACAATACATGGCCATGCTGGTCTACGACTGCGGGCAGCGGCAGTACCTTCCCTTCCTGCGGCATAACATGGCCGCGGGGTGGGCCAACCGTGACGCTGTACGCGACATCTGCGGCGGGGAGTATGCGCGCAGAGTAGAGCGCGGGCAGACCGTTGACAGCTATTCGGCTTCGGGCATACCGGCGCTGATGCTGCTCTTTGCGACGGACCGTCGGTAGCTGTCGGGCGCGGAGAGTTGCAAATCACCCGATATGTTATTATATTTGTATCTGTTACATGTGCGGCATGGTGCGTGGCGCGAGTCCGGCCACCTTGCCGGAACGGACAACTTAATTTGAAAACCTATACTACACCTATGAAAAGAACCCTTATGTCGGTCGTGATGCTCGGATTCTCGGCCGCAGGTCTCTGCCAGACCCCCTATTGGCAGGATGTGTCGACGGTGGAGGTGAACCGCGAGGCTCCCCGCACCGAATTCGTCACCTACACGAGCGAGGAGAAGGCATTGACGCGCGACTTCTCGTCGTCGGAGAACTACCAGCTTCTCAACGGCAACTGGAAATTCCTCTATTACGACTCATACAAGGATGTACCGGCGTCGGTGACGGATCCCGCCACGGACGATTCGTCGTGGAACGAGATCAAGGTTCCGGGCAACTGGGAGCTTCAGGGCTACGGTACGGCCATCTACGTGAACCACCCATACGAGTTCAGCCCCGTGAACCCGCAGCCGCCGCAGCTGCCGGAGGCTACGCCCGTGGGAGTTTACCGCCGTACGTTCACCGTGGACGGGGCGTGGGTCGACAAGGATATCTTCCTCAACATCGCGGGCGCCAAGTCGGGCGTATATGTATATGTGAACGGCCGCGAGGTGGGTTACAGCGAGGACTCGAAGGACGTTGCGCAGTTCCGCCTGAACGACTATCTGAAGGATGGCGAGAATACGCTCGTGCTGAAGATATACCGCTGGAGTACGGGTTCGTATCTCGAGTGTCAGGATTTCTGGCGCATCAGCGGTATCGAGCGCGACGTCTATCTGAGCGCTCAGGCCCGGACCTCGATCCGTGACTTCGACGTTGTCTCGACGCTCGACGGTACATATACCGACGGACTCTTCTCGCTCAAGGTTATGACCACGGGCAGCGGGGCGTGCGAGGTGGCGTACAAGCTGGTCGACGCCGCAGGCAAGACGGTGCTGTCGGGGAGCAGGCAGGCGCAGGGCGGCGACGAGGTGCTCTTTACGGGAGAGGTTGCCGATGTGGAGAAGTGGTCGGCCGAGGAGCCCAACCTCTACCGTCTGATGATGAGCATAGGCAGCGGCGCGGCGAAGGAGTATGTGCCGTTCAATGTCGGTTTCCGCCGTTTCGAGATCGTGCCGATCGACGAGAAGGATGCTTCGGGCCGCAACTATACTGTGCTTCTGGTGAACGGCGAGCCCGTCAAGTTCAAGGGCGTGAACGTGCACGAACATAACGAATATACGGGTCACTACGTCTCGGAGGAGGATCTGCGCCACGATCTGGAGATCATGCGCCAGAACAACATCAATGCCGTGCGTACGAGCCACTATCCCCAGCCGCGCCGCTTCTACGAGCTGTGCGACGAGATCGGAATATATGTCTACTGCGAGGCCAATATTGAGTCTCACGGTATGGGTTACAGCCTCAACAAGGGCGGCACGCTCGGAAATAACCCCGCATGGCGCGCTCCCCACCTTGACCGTATAAACAACATGTACGAGCAGTTGAAGAACTACCCGTGCGTGGCTATATGGTCGCTTGGCAACGAGGCCGGAAACGGATATAACTTCTATCTGGGCTATGACCTGATTGCGGCCAAGGAGCACGGCGCGGGACGTATGAACCGTCCGATATGCTACGAGCGCGCACAGTGGGAGTGGAACAGCGACATGTTCGTGCCCCAGTACCCGGGTGCAAGCTGGCTGGAGAGTATCGGCCGCAACGGTTCGGACCGTCCTGTCGTGCCGTCGGAGTATGCACATGCTATGGGTAACTCGACCGGAGGTCTGTGGCTGCAGTGGCAGGCCATATACAAGTACCCGAATCTTCAGGGTGCCTTCATCTGGGACTGGATCGATCAGGGCTTTGCCGAGATGGACGAGAACGGCGTGAAATATTGGGCCTACGGTGGCGACTACGGCGAGAAGACTCCGAGTGACGCCAACTTCCTCTGCAACGGTATCATCGGAGCGGATCGGCGTCCGCATCCGGCGATGGCCGAGGTAAAGTATGCATACAGCGACATCGCATTCCACCGTACCGACGGCGGATATGAGGTCGAGAATCGCTTCTATTTCAAGGATCTGAGCAACTACCGCATACGCTACGCCTATCTGGCTGACGGGCGTGAGGTCAAGAGCGGTTACCTTACAGTGAACGCAGCGCCGCAGTCGCGCGCCGCGCTGCCTGTACCCTCTATGGGCAAGATGCGCGCCGACCAGACCTATACGCTGCGTCTGGAGGCCGTGACTGTGGCCGAGGAGCGTCTCATCCCGGCCGACTTCGTCATAGCGCACGAATCGTTCGAGCTGCAGCGTGCAAAGCGCCTTCCATACGCTTGGGCCATGAGCAAGGCGTTGACGGTGACCAATACCGATGATGCTATCACCGTCTCTGGCGGCAAGGTGAACTTCGTTTTCGACCGCAAGAAGGGTTATGTTACCTCTTATAAATATGGCGGCCGCGAATTGTTGAGCGACGGCTTCGGCCTGCGCCCCAACTTCTGGCGTGCACCGACGGACAACGACTTCGGCAACGGCGAGGACAAGCGCTGTGTCGAGTGGCGTCTGGCCGGTACGGAGTTCAAGGCCGAGGCGGATGTGTCGACGGAAGAGAACGGCGCTGCCGTGATAGATGTTGTTTACGCACTGCCTTACGATGCATCGCTCAAGGTGACATATACGGTCAATGCCGCAGGCTTCGTCAACGTACGCAGCACATATACGGGCGGCAAGGGTGAGAACCTGCCCGAACTGCCGCGTCTGGGCATGCGTTTCCGCCTGCCGCGCGCGATGGAGAGCTTCAGCTACTACGGCCGCGGCCCCGAGGAGAACTATTGGGACCGCAATAACGGTACACTGCCCGGACTCTACACGACGACGGCCGTCGCTGAGAACTATCCCTACGTACGTCCGCAGGAGACGGGACACCACACCGATACGGAGTGGATCCGCTTCAAGGGCCTTGAGATCGTCGCCGACGACCGTATGGAGTTCAATGTTCTGTGTAATGCGATCGAGGAGTATGACCCTGCTACGAATACGAAGCGTGATTACCAGTGGCGCAACTTTTTCGAGGGCGACAAGGCTACGCAGAACGACCGCCGACAGATGCATACCAACGATATCGACACCTCGATCAATGACTTCGTTGAGGTGTGCCTCGACTACCGGCAGACGGGTGTTGGCGGATATGACAGCTGGGGCTCGCGTCCCGAGGCCCGCTTTACGCTCCGTACGGACGGCAGCTATGAGTGGGGCTTCACGCTCGACCCGCGATAACTGGATCCCGGCGGCGTGACGTTGCGCAAGATGGCCCCTGCTGACACTTTGACGTCGGCGGGGGCTTTTTTTATGCTATGGTTGGTGCGGAAGAGGAACGGGATGTTTGTTCGGGGCTTTTGTGTGGAGGCTGTGATTGCGGACAATTGTGGAAGAGGATGTCGAAACGGTTGTCTGCAAATGCGTTTTGTGTAGAGGCTATGTTGGCGGACGATGGCGGACGAGGATGTCGAAACGGTTGTTTGCGTGGTAGCTTTTGTCGAGTGGCGGGAATGGTATGCACTGAACGCATATATGCGCATATTCAATATGATATGCGGTTGGTTCGTGATTTTTTAGCCTGATTTTTTGCCAAACGGGAAAATATGGTTACATTTGCAGTCGATTTTCACGAAATCAGCCCGGATGGCGGAATCGGTAGACGCGCTGGTCTCAAACACCAGTAGGTTCACCCCTGTGCCGGTTCGACCCCGGCTCCGGGTACGATGAGAAAGATCCCAGACAGTTACAAATTAACTGTTTGGGATTTTTGTTTTGCCATCCGTGTCTGCATTTTGTCCGCGTTCTTAAAGAAGTTCGAATTTTGACGGTAGCTTAATACTCTCTTGGGGCTGATTCCTTGGACAAGCCCATGATGGGACTTTAAATCATCTGTGTGGGGTCTTATCTTTTTGTTCTGTTCGGTGATCTGTAACCGTGTCCATTGCGATTTATATTTTGGTAAGCCGTATTTATGTGCGTTCATCCATAATCTCTCGGCATCGTATAGAGGCGAATCTCCTAAATATCATTCGATTGCGAGTATAATGTAAGCCTTTTTGTCGTATTCATCGTGTCCTCCATGCAGATTAGCCGTAGAAAAATTATTTTTTTCTTGTTTTATTCTAAATATGTTTGTAGTTTTGCGAACAACAAACAATGAATATCATGAGAGAAAAGGGATATGCGGTTGATCAGGAGCGTCTTGCGCGGTTTGCTAAAGCAATGGGGCATCCGGCGCGAATTGCGATTCTCGATTTTCTGGCCCGGCAGGAGAGCTGCTTTTTCGGCGACATTCACGAGGTGCTGCCCATCTCGAAGGCGACCGTGTCCCAGCATCTCAAGGAGTTGAAGGATGCCGGGCTGATTCAGGGCGAGATTGAAACGCCGAAAGTACGGTATTGCATCAATCGCGAGAATTGGGAGATAGCTTCACGACTCTTCGGCGCCTTTTGGGGTCGGCCGGTCTGCAAGAAGGAGTCCTGTTGCGAATAGTCTTACACAGCGGGCCGTAGGAAACGGCCCTTTTTTCCAAGATTAATGTTCGTTGTTTTACGAAATACAAATATATGATACAGAAGGAGAAGATCCATTTGAGTGTGGGCAAGGCCGTACCGGTCGGTATATCGGCCCCGACAGGCAGTCTGAGATTTGTAATAAGATGTTCAGATACAGGGTATCAATCGGCATTGTATGTAGGCTGAACCGGTAAAGAAACTGTACAACCCAATAAATCAAAAACGATAATGAAAAGAACTGTTTTATTGATGGCGCTGAGCCTTGTGCTGGTTGCCTGCGGGGGCGGCAAGTCGGAAGCGCAGAAAAGCAACGATCAAGAAAATACGAAGGATCGTATCGAGGTACTGTATTTTCATGGGAAGCAACGATGTGCGACCTGTATGGCTATCGAGCAGCGGATGAAGGAGACGCTCGAAGAGCAATTTGCCGGCGAGTTGAAAGACGGAACGCTTGTCTCGCGTGTAATCGACATCTCGCAACCGGAGAACTAGGCTCTTGCCGACAAATATCAGGTAACGTGGTCGTCGCTCTATCTCTGCCGATGGAGAGACGGAAAGGAGACATCGGAGAATCTGACGGAATTTGCTTTCGGCAATGCCCGCAAGGCTCCCGAGGCATTCAAGGCCGGTTTGGCGGCCCGGATCCGCGAACTGCAAAAATAGACGGTCATGGAGTGGTTGCAATCGCTGCTGGAAAGCGGCACGACACCTCCGTTGACGGCCTTTCTGCTGGGGCTGCTGACGGCTTTGTCACCATGCCCGCTGGCTACGAACATAGCCGCCATAGGATTCATCGGCAAGGAGATCGGCGACCGTCGACGGATCTTCCGCAACGGCTTGCTCTATACGTTGGGACGTACGCTCTCATATACGTTGCTGGGCATCGTGTTGATCCTTATTCTGAAAGAGGGCTCGAGCATGTTCGGCATCCAGAAAGCCATCGGCAATTGGGGCGAATTGGTTTTGGGCTCGCTGCTGATCGCCATAGGTGTTTTCATGCTGCTTGGTGACCGGCTGCCGCTCCCTTCGTTCGGGTTCCGCGGCAACGGCGAGAGTCTGGCCCGCAGGGGCGGCTGGGGCGCTCTGCTGCTCGGAGTGATGTTTGCGCTTGCATTCTGTCCCACGAGCGGCGTCTTCTACTTCGGGATACTCATCCCGATGTCGGCAACCTCTACGGCGGGATATCTGCTGCCCGTGCTGTTCGCCGTGGCCACGGCGCTGCCGGTGTTGGTCGTCGCGTGGATTCTGGCATTCGGCGCCCGCCGCATAGGGCTGGTTTACGGCCGGATGCAGACCGTGCAGAAGTGGCTGAACAGGATCGTCGGAGGACTGTTCACGGTTATCGGCATCTATTATTGTGTGATCATGTATTTCTAAAAATAAAGAAAATGGAAACGAAAAACGAAAAGAAAAAGGGCTTTTGGGCATCGCTCTTCTCACCGAAACCATGCTCGTGTTCATGCGGCGGCAAACTGATTGTGGAAGAGGTCGAAAAACCGGCGGCCGCGGACTTCGATAGTGTACGGCTCGATATGCCCCATACGGCGGTAAAGGAGATCAAGATTTTGGGCCCGGGTTGCGCGAAATGCAAGGCTACATATCAAGTCATTATGAAGGTGATCGATGAAAACAACCTCGACGTACAACTCACCAAGATCGAAGACATTGACGAGATCATGAGTTACAACATCATGAGCACTCCGGCCGTTGTCGTGGACGGGGTGGTGAAGATCAAGGGGCATGTACCCTCGGAGAGCGAGGTCAAACAGATATTGGGTATTTAAGAGACACCACGATGGAAACAAAACGGGAATTGAATATCCTTGCATGGATCATTCTTGTTTTTGCGGCGGTATTTTTCCTGCCGCTCGACAGTGAGCGTTTCCAGACGGCCATTGATGCGACGCTCGATCTGGCGAAGTGGTATGCCCGCGAGCATGTTATCCTGTGCCTGCTTCCAGCCTTCTTCATCGCCGGTGTGATTGCCGTCTTCGTGAGTCAGGGCTCCGTTCTCAAGTACTTCGGGCCCAATGCCAAGAAGTGGCTTTCGTACAGCGTGGCGGCCATCTCGGGCGGCATTCTCGCCGTCTGCTCCTGCACGATCCTGCCGCTTTTCACGAGCATCTACAAGCGCGGCGCAGGGTTGGGCCCGGCAATCGCCTTTCTCTATTCGGGACCGGCAATCAGCATACTCTCCATTATCCTCACGGCGCGGATTCTGGGCGTCGAACTGGGTATCGCCCGGACGGTCGGCGCCATTCTCTTCTCGGTTGTCATCGGTCTGCTGATGTCGTTCATCTTCCGCCGCGAGGAGCGGGCCAAGCGCGAGGAGCAGATGAACATCGTCCCGCCTCCGGAAAAACGGCCTATATGGCAGACCTCGTTCCACTTCTTCACGCTGGTGCTGATCCTCGTATTCGCCAACTGGGGTGCGCCGGCCGCCTCGGACCGTGGTGTGTGGTCGGCCATCTTTGCATGGAAGTGGTACATCACAGGCGCCCTGTCGATAGTGTTGTGCTGGTCGCTGGTGAGGATCCTGCGGCTCCGTCTGCGGTGGGTGGCGCTGGGCGCTGTGGCAACTGCCGTTTCGGTCGTGCTGGCCAATATGTTTATACGCGAAGAGAAACTTGTGCCGCTCATACCGATGCTCACAGCCATCGCCTCACTTGCCCTGATCCTTCTTTTTGACAAGCGTGATGCGGAAAACCGCGAATGGGCACTCTCGGCGTGGGGCTTTGCCAAACAGATCCTGCCGTTGCTGGCCGTCGGTGTCGTCACGGCGGGGTTTCTGCTCGGATCGACACACGACCGGACGGCCATCGCGGGCATTATCCCGAACAGCTGGATCGAATGGGCTGTCGGTGGCAATTCGCTGCTTTCGAACTTCTTCGCCAGCTTTACCGGCGCCTTCATGTACTTCGCTACGCTGACCGAGGTGCCGATTATTCAGGGGTTGCTCGCTTCGGGTATGGGCAAGGGGCCGGCTCTGGCGCTGCTGTTGGCCGGGCCGTCGCTCTCGCTGCCCAACATGCTGGTCATCCGAGGTGTGCTGGGAACGAAAAAGACGGTGGTCTACGTGGCGCTCGTCATCGTCATGGCCACGCTGTCGGGATTCGTGTTTGGAAATCTTTTTTAATCGGACACACGCCATGAGTATATTGATTCTTTGCACTGGAAACAGTTGCCGCAGCCAGATGGCCCATGGATTCCTGCAGTCGCTGGATCCGTCGCTCGAGGTCTTCTCGGGCGGGACGCAACCCGCCGCACGGGTGAACGCCAAGGCTGTGGAGGTGATGCGGGAGGCCGGCATCGACATCGGTTCACACGTCCCGACACATGTCGACACCTATCTTGATCAGCCGTGGGATTATGTGATCACCGTATGCGGCGGAGCGAACGAAAGCTGCCCGGCATTTACGGGCAAGGTGGGCCGCCGCCTGCATGTGGGTTTTGATGACCCTTCACAAGTTGAGGGCTCTCCGGAGTTCATCGATTCCGAATTCCGCCGTGTACGCGACGAGATCCGCGCGGTATTTACCAGCTTCTACTTCTCGGAAATCTTGCAGGTGCAGACATCCGTATCCGGTTGTGTGGACGTGAAATAAGGTGAAAAGGGGAACGATTATGAATACACTGATTGATACACTCCGATATTTTGTGCTGATAACCATCGAGCTGATTGCATTATTCGTGTTTATCAGCGCTCTGGTGGAGATTATTCTGATGTATGTCCCGGAAGAGAAGATCCGCAGGAGGCTTTCGGGCGCGGGAGTTTTCGGAAATATCGTCGCCGCAGGCTTCGGGGCATTGACTCCGTTTTGCGCCTGCTCGACAATACCTATGACCGTAGGATTCCTGAATGCAGGGGTTCCTTTCGGTTCGACCATGTCTTTTTTGGTCGCATCGCCATTGCTTAATCCGATTATTCTCGGAATGCTTGGTGCCATGGTCGGAATAAAAGCGATGGTTGCCTATTTTGTTATTGCCTTTTTGTGTTCCATACTGTTCGGGTTTCTGCTCGAAAAGATCGGGGCCCAAAAGTATGTGAAAAATGTCCGTCTGAAGCCGGCATCCTGCTGTGCCGGTAGCCATGAGGTTGTTGACAAACACTCGCTGCCGTTCCCGAGCAAGCTGAAGGTGGCCTTTGCCGGAGCATGGGACAGCCTGCGGCCAATCATGGGATACTTGCTTGTAGGTGTTGCTTTGGGTGCCGGTATTTACGGTTACATGCCTCAGGATTTTGTCATGAAGGTAGCGGGCCCGGACAATCCGTTTGCCATTCCCGTAGCTGCCGTATTGGGTATTCCACTGTACATTCGTGCCGAGACGGCCATACCGATCGGTCTGGCGCTGATGGGAAAAGGAATGAGCATCGGAGCGGTAATATCGCTGATTATCGGAGGCGCCGGAATGGCTATACCCGAAATGACCATGTTGGCAAGTATCTTCAAGAAGCAACTTGTGGCCATGATCGTGCTGGTCATTTTCCTGACGGCCGTTGTCTCCGGCTATCTGTTCAATATATTATTGTGACAGAGGGTGAGAGCTGAAATGCACATTTGAATCGGATTGCCTGAACTCCATTCCGTTCGGTCGCGGTTGTCCTCGCGCCGTTGAGACCTTTCGGCCGGCCGTGTGTATGCGGATGGCGTCCGCGCGGACGATGCGGTGATTGTCCGCAGCAGGCAAATTCGCGCGCGGACGATCCGTTGGCACAATTTTCGAGCCGTTTGTTCCGTTGCATGAACGATCCCCGCCCCGAACGGGATTCTGCATTGCTGCATCCTAAATGTGTGGAATGACAGAAACGTAAGTCGTCGGCGCGGGGATGTATTTGTGTAACGAATTTGAATCATGAACGTAAGAAAACTTTGTATTGCCATGGCATTATGCAGTATGTCGGTTGCGGCCGCAGCCCAGAACGTCCCGAGGAACAACAGCCGGGATTTCCCCGAGGCCATACCGACGAACGATCGGGTGCAGATGTTGGATCAGAAGGACGAGCTTTGGAAGCTGACCTATCTGAAGGATGTGGTATATGCCACGAAGGATGGCCACGACCTGAAGCTGCAGATCGTCATGCCGCAACCATACGACGATACGCAGCGGCGTTTCCCGTGCATCATGTATGTGCGCGGCTCGGCGTGGATGAAGCAGGATCTCTACGCAGACGTGCCGCAGATCTCGGCCATGGCCAAGCGCGGGTATGTCATTGCCATTGTCGAGTACCGTCCTTCGGAGGTTGCGACCTTCCCCGCGCAGCGTGACGATGCCATCACGGCCATTGGGTATATGAGGGAGCATGCCGACGAATATGGTGTCGACGAAAGGAACATCTTCGTCTGGGCAGTTCGTCGGGAGCGCATACTGCGCTGTTTACGGGTCTGCATATCGGTCACGACACCCTGCCCGAAACGAACGGCATAATCGCATACTTCCCGCCGACTGACGTGCTGCACATGAAGGATGACCCGACGGCCGCCACGAAGGGCGATGCGGAGAGTCCCGAGGGTCTGCTCATAGGCCGCAAGGCGGTATGGGAGGCGCCCGAGGCAGCGATGGCTGCAAGCCCGTTGTATTATATAAAGGATGCGGATGATCTGCCGCCCGTATTTCTGGCACACGGCACGAAGGATCGCGTGGTGCCCTTCTCGCAGTCGGATTCGCTGGCAAACGAACTCGAAAAATACTGGCGCGAGTATGAATTCCACGCGCTGCGCAATGCCGACCATGGCAGCTGGCAGTTCTGGACACCCGAGATGCTCGATCTGGTCGAGGAGTTCATCAAGCAGCACCTCAAATAGGCCCTGCACACATTACAAAATCCCCCGACAATATTGTCGGGGGATTTTATGTTTAGGCTGCTGACGGGTGTATTCATGTGTTGTTTTACGGTATGTCGGCCGAGTGTCGGCGGCGTGGAATAATATTTGGACGTTTGCCGCGTTATGTACACATGGAGTTGGTATTTTGATCTTGCCGCATGGCTCCGTCCGTTCATCCATCTTGTATGCCAAGGGTTTGGATCTGAGGCCGATTTATCGTGCCGAATGATGTGCTTTGCGTGTAATATATTTATAATTAAGTGTTTGTGTGTGCTTGCAGATGCGATGGACGCGCAGGATACGATGGATGATCGTTATTAAAAATTTTTATTATCTTTGCGGCGCTCAATAAACATGACGGAAATGACACATCTTAGAGCTTTGACATCGGAGGAGATTGCCGAACTGGAACGCAGGGGGAACACCTCTTCGTCGTGGGCTGGAGTGCACGTGTCGGATGATTTTGCCCCCACGCAACTCTCTTACAGCCATTTCGACGGTGAGGTTACGATAGCTTCGGGCGTGCGGATCTACCGCTCGCGCGTGGCGAACTACCATATAGGGGAGGGGACGATAGTCGATACCGTCACGGCGCTTGAATGCCGCGCCCGCACGTCGTTCGGCAACGGCGTGGAGGTGGCGGCCATGAACGAGAACGGCGGCCGTGCAATCATGATATACGATACGCTGACGGCGCAGGTGGCATACGTAATGGCCGTCTATCGTCACCGCCCGCGTATGATAGCCGCTCTGGAGTCGATGATTGCGGCCTATGCCGAGCGCCGTTCGGCCTCGTGCGGCGAGGTGGGCCGCAACTGCCGTATCGTGGGTGCGCGCTTCGTGCGCGAGATGCGTATCGGCGACGATGTGACGGTCGACGGGGCGTCGGCCCTTGAGAACGGGACGCTGTGCGACGGCGTGAAGGTCGGTGTCGACGTCAAGGCGTACGACTTCATCGCGGCCGAGGGTGCCGTCATCGACAACGGCGCCATTGTGGAGCACTGCTTCGTCGGGGAGAGCTGCCGTCTGGACAACGGCTTCACGGCGGCCGAGTCGCTCTTCTTCGCCAATTCGCATTGCGAGAACGGTGAGGCTACCTCGATCTTCGCAGGTCCCTATACCGTCTCGCATCACAAGTCGTCGCTGCTTATAGCGGGCATGTTCTCCTTCTTCAACGCAGGCAGCGGCTCGAATCAGAGCAACCACCTCTTCAAGAGCGGTGCCGTGCATCAGGCCGTGCATCTGCGCGGCTGCAAGTTCGCATCGAGCGCATATATCATGTCTCCGGCGTTGGAGGGGGCCTTTACGATGGTGATGGGTCACCACTCGTATCACCACGATACGTCGGTCTTTCCGTATTCGTACCTTATCGAGCGGGACGGGCGTTCGCGGCTGATGCCGGGGGCGAACCTTGCGAGCTATGGTGTCGTGCGCGATGTGGAGAAGTGGCCCGCGCGCGACAAACGGCGCAAGTTCCGTGACGTGGTTAACTTCGAGGAGTATAATCCTTATGTTACGGGGGCGATGCTCCGTGCCGTGGGTACGATACGGGAGCTGCGCCACCGTGACCCCGATGCCGAGGAGTATCGCTACGACAAGACGTGGATCCGCACGGCCGACCTTCGCCGCGGACTGCGTCTCTATAACAAGGCTATCGCGGCGGCGCTCGGAGCCATGATCGGGACGGGGCATACTGATCCCGAGTATGACGGCAGCGGCGAGTGGTTCGATCTGGCGGGACAGTATATCACGCGGCGTGAGACGCTGCGCATACTCGATATGATCGAGAGCGGCGCCGTCACCTCGACGGATGAGGTCGACGCCATGTTCCGAGCCTTTGCCGCACACTATGCCGACTATGCCCACTCGTGGGCGGTGGATGTTCTGGGGGCGATTCTGGGGCGCGAACCTTCGGCTGCAGATTTGGCGGAGGCTGTCACCGTGGGACGGGCGGAATATGATGCTCTGCGCCGCATTACGGATGCCGACCGCGAACGTGACAGCTCGATCGAACTGTCGGTAAGTTACGGTCTGGACTCGGCCGACGAGGAGGAGCGCATCGAGGACTACCGTGCCGTGCGCGGATTGAAGGAGTAGCCGTTGCACCTTGCCGTCCGCGGTGAAAAAGGTCGGAAAGGTGTAAATATATGGTAAAAAAGATTATTTTTGCGGTTGCGGCCGTGTTGCTCGGGCGGCGCGGCCGCAACTGTTGCAGGGAAGTCGCCATACGGCGGGAAAATGAAAAAAATGCTGTCGAAAGTATTTCACATATTGGGTATTTTGGCATGTGTGCTGTTGGGCCTGATTGTCGTTTTGGCTGTTATGGGCTATTTTATCGGACGCTCCCAATTCCGCGATCCCGTTGAGGAATATGCGCTTGTCGGGAGCCGTGTATATACCAAGGCGCCGGCTATGATGGTAGACGAAGGGTTCGATTCTCTGCGGTTGAGCGGCCGCGGCGTAAGGATCGGGGTGATAGACACGGGCTTCGGCGGCATGTACGAGCGTCGGTGGACGCGTGATCTGCATGTTGCGGCCTACGCCGATTTCGTCGATGGCGATACGACAGGCTTTTTCCTTGCGGAACGGGGCCGCGATCGGGATCACGGGGCCTACGCGCTGGCCTGCATGGGCGGATGCGTCGGTGGCGGCGATACGATCAAGGGCCTTGCGTGGGAGGCCGAATACTATCTGGCCGAAGTCGACGATTTCGGCCGCGAGCCGCGGGCCGAGGAGGAACGTATGATGCAGGGCATCCGCTGGCTCTTGGCGCACGACGTCGACATAATATCGTCGTCGATAGGATATACGGTGTTCGATGATTACGGCGGCTACTCGCCCGGAATGCTCGACGGGCGTTCTTCGCGCATATCGCGGTTTGTGGACAGTGTGCTGACGGCGAATCCCGGCCTGATCTTCGTGCAGAGTGCCGGCAACGAAGGCGACGGGCAGTGGCGTTACAACACTTTCCCGTCGGATGTAAGGGAGGTGATCTCCGTGGGGCAGGTCGCTGGTGACGGCGTAACGCGCGAGGCGTTGAGTTCCGTCGGTTGGGAAGGTGTGCCGTATGTGAAGCCAGACGTGTGCGCCTATGTGCAGCCTCCTCGACGGGGTACATCTTTCGCGGCTCCTGCGATAGCGGGGTTGTGCGGCGCGCTGCTCGAATACCGTCGCATGAGCCGGGGCGAGATGTTGGAGTTGCTGCATGCCGCCGGTACGAATGCCGCGGCGCCCGACCGCGAGGTCGGGTACGGCATCCCGCAGACGGCGCATATGCATCTGCAGCCTTAGGCGTTTATATGGACGGCGGTATGACGGACTGAAAATATGAAAAACTTTATGATATGGGATTGGTTCAAGTAATGATCGGCCGTGCGGGGGCTGCCTGCATGGCTTTGTGTACGGCGCTTGCAGCCGCCTCGTGCGACAATGCTGGGGATGCGAAGGCAATACGTGTTAACGACAAGGTTCGACACCAAACGATCGACAACTTCGGCGCCTCGGATGCGTGGACGATGCGTTTTCTGGGTGAGGCGTCGGACAAGACCGTTCGGCAGACGGCCGACTGGCTCTTCAGTACGGAGTGTGACGCTGCGGGGCAGCCGCTCGGCATAGGTCTCTCGATATGGCGTTTCAACCTCACGGCCGGAAGTGCCGAGCAGGGCGCCGAGAGCCAGATAAACGAATTTACGCGCGGCGAGAGTTTCTTTACGGAGGATGGGACGTACGACTGGGAGAAACTGCGCGGCCAGCGGCGCATGCTGCGCGAGGCGCGGGCACGCGGCGTGGAGCACTTCCTCATGTTCCTCAATTCGCCCGACGTGCGTTTTACGCAGAACGGCCTCGCAACCAATACGGGCCGCGGCGATACCTATAACCTCAAACCCGAGTGTGCCGATGCGTGGGCTTCATACATGGCAGACGTCGTGGAGGGCATTGCGCGTCACGACTCGGTGCGCTTCGACTACGTCTCGCCATTCAACGAACCCGATGGCCATTGGAACTGGCAGGGGCCCAAGCAGGAGGGTACGCCTGCAACAAAGGTGGAGATCGCGGCCCTGACGCGGCGTCTGGGTGAGGAGTTCGCGCGGCGCGGCCTCGAGACGCAGATCGTCATACCCGAGTCGTCGGACTACCGTTGTCTTGTCGGTACGCACATGACCGACAGCCGCCGCGGTTACGAGATACAGTCATTCTTCACGCGCGACAGTGTCGATACATATATAGGTGATGTGCCCAACGTGCCGCGCCTCATAGCCGGTCACACATATTGGACCACTACGCCGCTTGAGATGCTGCGCGACATGCGTGTGGCGCTGCGCGATACGCTCCGCTCGCGCGGGGTCGACTTCTGGCAGACGGAGTATTGCATCATGGGCAACGACGAGGAGATCGGCGGTGGCGGAGGATATGACTTCACGATGCGCACGGCGTTGTACGTGGCACGTATCATACACCACGATCTGGTCTTTGCCGATGCGCGTGCATGGCAGTGGTGGCGTGCCGTGGGCGAGGATTACAAGGACGGCCTGCTGCGTGAGTATCACGACGAGGGGGCTGCGCCGTCGACATGGCGCGTCAAGGATTCGAAACTGCTCTGGACGATGGGCAACTTCTCGCGTTTCATACGTCCGGGAGCCTGCCGTGTCGACGTGGCGTGCGACGGTATGGTCGATGCCACCGATCCTACGGGACTTATGGTGTCGGCATACGAGAATGCCGACGGCAGCCGTGTCATCGTGGTGATAAATTATGGCGACGAGCCGTCGGAGGTGTCGCCCGAGTGGGGCAGACGTACCCGCTGGCAGGCATACCGTACCTCGGATGCCGAGGGTGAGAATCTCAAACCCATTGGCGAGACGCGCGGCCGTGCTGCGATTGTGATACCCGCACGTTCGGTCGTGACGCTTGTGGGGAAGGCGTGATAAGGGCCGGATTGCGGCGATATATTATGACTTGTATGGGGGTGCGGGCGGCTGTCCCGCACCCCTTATACTTCACAATAGCGTTTGACGTCGTCGGCGGTGATATGCTCGCCGCTGAGGATCATAAGGCGCTCGACCACGTTGCGCAGCTCGCGTATGTTGCCGCTCCACGGCATGGCCGAGAGCGCTTCGACGGCATCCTTGTCGACAGGCTTGGGGGTGATGTCGTGCTCGTGCCCGATCTGCCCGGTAAAGTATCGCACCAGTTCGGGGATGTCTTCCCGCCGCTCGCGCAGGGGCGGGACGCGTATGACGATGACGCTCAGTCGGTGATATAGATCTTCGCGGAAGTTGCCGCGGGCGATCTCGCTGCGTATGTCCTTGTTCGTGGCGGCGATGACGCGTACGTCCACCGTGAGGTCCTTGTCGCTGCCCACGCGGCTGATCTTGTTCTCCTGAAGCGCGCGCAGCACCTTGGCCTGCGCCGAGAGAGACATGTCGCCTATCTCGTCCATGAAGAGCGTGCCGCCGTTGGCCTGCTCGAACTTGCCCTTGCGTTGTCTTATGGCGGATGTGAAGGCGCCCTTCTCGTGTCCGAAAAGCTCGCTCTCGATAAGCTCGGACGGTATGGCCGCGCAGTTCACCTCGACGAAGGGAGCGCCGACGCGGGCGCTCTTCTCGTGAAGCCAGCGCGCCACGAGCTCCTTTCCCGTGCCGTTCTCGCCCGTGATCAGGACGCGGGCATCCGACGGGGCGACCTTGTCGATGAGTTGCCGCACGTGGCCGATGGCCTCCGACGAACCGATTATGTGTTCCGTCTCGAGGGGTGTGCGCTTGCGCGCGGCGGGCTTGGCGGCCTCGGCTGCAGGCTCCTGTTCGTGTTCTACGATGCGTCGCAGCGACCCGAGAAGGCGGTTCATGTCCACGGGTGCGGTGAGGTAGTCTTCGGCCCCGCTCTTGACGGCCGTGACGGCCCCGTCGATGGAGCCCGCAGGTGTCACTATTATAAATGGTACGCCCAGCGCCGAGACGTCGTCGCAACCTTCGCCCGCCACGATGGCGTCATAGCCGCGGCGGGCGCAGACGCTCTCCGACACCTCGTCCCGGTCGGCGACCGTTGTGGCGAAACCCTCGAACTCAAGTCTCTCGCGCAGCGTGTTTCGCATACTTTTTGATTGTTCGATAATTAAAACTTTTGCCATATTTTGATTTTTGACAATTTTGCATTTACTTTGCGGAATCAAAGATAGGCTCTTTATTCGGTGATTCCAATCCCGACGCCATTCGGGGCCGAAGTCGTAAAGTGCTGTTTGATAATCTGTAAAAGGTTTATTCTCCGCGACCGAAAACACCGTTCATACACCCGTGTGCGTCATTGCAACGCACGCAGCGGGAGTGATGGCCAAATACGTTTTATGAAAAAGAACTATAACTACACACGTCGCAAGCTCTTTCTTCCGGAGTACGGCCGCCATATTCATGAGATGGTGGACCAGCTGCTCGAGATCGAGGACCGCGACCAGCGCAACCGTCAGGCCCGTGCCGTCATCGCCGTCATGGGCAACCTCAATCCGCTGCTGCGCGATACGGCCGACTTCACACACAAGTTGTGGGATCATCTGTTCATAATGTCTGATTTCAAGCTCGATGTCGACTCGCCCTATCCGCGGCCGTCGCGGCAGGATCTGACGGTCACGCCGCACAAGATGGCTTACCCGCAGGAGCGTATCGCATACAAGCATTACGGCAAATATGTGGCGCGGATGTTCCGCGTGCTGCGCGACGAGAAGGATCGCGAGGCGTTGGACCGTGCTGTCGACTCGCTGGCGCGGTACATGCGTACGAAGAGTTTCGAGTACAATCAGGAGCACCCCAACAACGAAGTCATAATAAAAGACATAAAGCAGATGTCCGAAGGTGGCATCGAACTCGATGAAGTGGCCTTGAATAATCTCCGAAGCGACTATAAACAACACCTTCCGGCGCGTCAGCAGAAGGGACAGCAGCAGCGGCAGCAGAAGGCCGGCGCGAAGAGCCCCATGCAGAAGGGCTCGTTCACCGCGCAGAAGAACCGACAGGGACAGGGCCTCCAGAAGAACAATCGTGAAGGCGTTCAGCGGTACAATTCTCAGAAGTGATCTTGACGGTTTGGAAAAAATCGTTATATTTGTATTCCGTATGAAACCAGCATTGAAGATGAACAGAGTACTTTTCGCGGCGCTGGGCGTTCTCACGGTATTGAGTTCGTGCCAGTCGTCGAAAGTGAAAATTACGGGACGCTTCGTCGGGTCGCAGGCCGACATGGTCTATCTGGAGCAGGTCACTACACTTGAGCAGAGCCTTATCGATTCGATACGTCTGAATGAGGAGGGGGATTTCGCCATGAAGATCGATAACGTGCCCGCCACGCCGTCGCTCTACAACATAGTATACGACTCGGAACGTATCCCGCTATTGCTGAAGGGCGGCGACCACGTGACGGTCAACTCCGTAGGCAGCGTGCTGCGCAACTATACGGTCGAGGGTTCGCTCGAGTCGGAGCTGTTGCAGAAGTTCTACAAGCGTTACGCCGAGGGCGTGATGGATATGAACGACATCGTGGCGCGGTTCACGGCCTCGGATGTGAGTGAGGCCGAGCGCGATACCCTTACGCGACGCTATACGGAACTCTATCGCGACATCAAGCGCGACCAGCTGCGTTTCATCGTTGAGAACAAGGACAAGATCGCCGCCGTATATGCGCTTTACCAGCGTCTGCCGGGCGACGCCTATCTCTTCAACGGCGACAGTGACCTGATCTATTACCGCACTGTTGCCGAGGGCATCGAGCAGACATATCCCGAGAGCCCCTATCTTCCCATCCTGCGCAGTCAGGTTAGCCGCATGGATGCGCAGCTGAGCCTTCTGTCGCAGGTCAAGCTGACGGATTTCCCGGAGATCAACATGCCCGACATGTACGGTAACGACGTGAAGCTCTCGTCGCTCGAGGGCAAGGTCATACTGCTGCACTTCTGGTCTGCGGCGCTGGGCAACGGCAATGCCGTGAATGCCGACCTGAAGACCATCTACGAGAAGTATCACGATCTGGGATTCGAGATATATCAGGTGGCTGTCGACACCTCGAAGGCCTTATGGATCAATGCCATACAGGAACAGCAGCTGCCGTGGATCTCGGTCAGCGACCTTCAGGGCAACGCTTCGCCCGCACTGAGCGTCTACAACGTGAAGAAACTGCCGTCGAACTACCTTATCGACCGCGAGGGCAATATCGTGGGCAAGGATCTTGTGGGTGAGCGGCTCGACGAGGCCGTCAGACAATATATCGGCAAATAACCACACCTTCAGGCCATAGATGTATTACTTCGCCTCGGATGTCCATCTCGGTGCCGACGGGTCGGATGAGACCCGCCGCCGCGAGCGGCGTTTTGTGGCGTGGCTCGACATGGCGGCACGCGATGCCGAGGCCATATTCCTCGTGGGTGACATATTCGACTTCTGGTTCGAGTACGTGCGTGTCATACCCAAGGGTTTCGTGCGCACGCTGGGCAAGCTGGCCGAGATCGCGGACAGCGGAATCAGGATATATTTCTTTACGGGCAACCACGACATGTGGTGCTACGACTATTTCGAACGCGAGTGCGGCATCAAGGTCTTCTTCTCGCCGCAGCGTATGCGTCTGGCGGGCCGCAATGTGCTGATCGCCCACGGCGACAACATGAATATCGACGACAAGCCGCTGTTGCGGCTTATGAATACCATCTTCCGCTCGAAGACCGCGCGCAGGATATTCTCATGGGCGGTGCATCCCGATCTGGCGTTGCGCTTCGGCCACTGGTGGAGCGGCAAGTCACGCAAGACACACGCCGCGGAGACGCTGACGCGCGACTCGCTCGGGTTTCTCATCGACTATGCGCGCCGTTACGAGGCGCAACATCCCGATACCGACTATATCATCTTCGGACACATGCACTACGCCTGCGACTATTGCGAGGAGGGACTCCGCGTGCTGTTTCTCGGGTCGTGGGACGAGGCCAATCCCGTTTATGGCGTGATCGACGGCGAGGGAGAGGCGGAACTTAAAACATTCGAGTCATGAAACAGTATCTCGACCTGTTGCGAAAGATAAGGACCGAGGGTGTTGTCAAGGGTGACCGTACGGGTACGGGCACACGCAGCATATTCGGTTATCAGATGCGCTTCGATCTGTCGGAGGGCTTTCCGCTGCTTACGACGAAGAAGGTCTTTCTGCGCGGCATCATACACGAGTTGTTGTGGTTTCTGGCCGGAGATACCAACATGCGGTATCTGGCCGAGAACGGCGTGCATATATGGGACAACGACGCCTACCGCTACTATACGGAGCGGTGCGCCGCGGCCAATGTCTCCCCGCTGCCGCAGCCGGATTTCCTTGAGGCGGTGCTGCGGCGTGATGCCTCACCCGTCGAGGGGTATGACTATGGCGACCTGAACCATATATACGGCTATCAGTGGCGCAGCTGGCCGCGTCCCGACGGCGGATATATTGACCAGATACGCGCGGCGGCGGAGCTTATAAAGCATAATCCCGACTCGCGCCGCATAATAGTCTCGGCATGGAATGTTGCGGAGGTTGAGCAGATGGCACTGCCGCCATGCCACGTCCTGTTCCAGTTCTATGTTGCGGGCGGGCGCCTCTCGTGCCAGCTCTACCAGCGCAGTGCCGATACGTTCCTCGGCGTACCCTTCAACATAGCCTCGTATGCGCTGCTGACGATGATGATGGCACGCGAGTGCGGCCTTGAGGCTGGGGAGTTCATCCATACGCTGGGCGATACGCACATCTATCTGAACCATCTCGAGCAGGTAGACGAGCAGCTCTCGCGCACGCCGCGGCCGCTGCCACGCATGAGGCTCAACCCCGATGTGAAGTCTCTGTTCGACTACCGTTACGAGGATTTCACGCTCGAAGGCTACGATCCGTGGCCCGCAATCAAGGCCCCGATGTCGTTCTGACGGGGCGGAGGGCGGCTGCGGCAGAGACGGCATGCGGACAAGGACGGTCGGATGTACGTATCTTGGTTGTAAAACAGCAAAAAAACGAAATATGATAAGTATCATCGTGGCCGTGGCGCGCAACGGCGTCATAGGCGACAAGAATGCACTTTTGTGGCACATATCGGAGGATCTGCGCAACTTTAAGCGCGTCACGACGGGACATCCCGTGGTGATGGGACGCAACACCTTCCTTTCGTTGGGGCGCCCGCTGCCCGGCCGTACGAATGTGGTCGTGAGCCGTACGGTTGACCAGATCGAGGGGTGCCGCGTGGTGCACTCGCCCGAGGAGGCCTTCGCCATGTTCCCCGCCGGGGAGGAGGTCTTCGTTATCGGCGGGGCGCAGATATATGCCCGTGCGCTGGATGTGGCCGACCGACTCTATCTGACGCGTGTGGAGTATGACTACGAGGGCGACACGTCGTTTCCCGAGTGGGACCGCACGCAGTGGCGGCTGGTATCGTCCGAGCGGTTCGAACGGGGGGAGAAGTATCCCTATCCCTTTGTTATCGAGGTGTACGAGAGGGTGAAGTGATCGTAAACGACAGTAAACATAATACCTGAATACCATACCGGAATGATGAAACCTTACTCTTTGATAGCGGCCGTGGCGGCGGTGTTTTCGTTGCAGACGGCATTGAGTGCCGGACCTGAGCGTCCGCAGCCGGTATTCAACCGCGCACCTCTGGTGCAGACGCCTTACGCACAGCTCCCGATAGGGGATATACGTCCCGCGGGATGGCTGCGCACGCAGATGCAGACGATGCTGGACGGCATGACGGGACATCTGGATGAGATCTACGCCAAGGTTGTTGGCAACAACAACGCATGGCTCGGCGGCGAGGGCGACGCATGGGAGAGAGGCCCATACTGGATCGACGGGGCGCTGCCGATGGCCTATATCATGGGGGATGAGGCCCTCAAGGCCAAATGTATGAAATGGGTTGAGGCTATCCTTGCGAGCCAGAAGCCCGACGGATATTTCGGCCCCGATACCGACCGACCGTCGATGGAGGGCATGCAGCGCGACAATGCGTCCGACTGGTGGCCGCGCATGGTGGCGCTCAAGATACTGCAGCAATACTATATGGCGACTGGCGACGAGCGCGTTATCGACTTTATGACGCGTTATTTCCGTTATCAGGCCGAGACCCTGCCCTCGAAGCCGCTCGGACATTGGACCTTTTGGGGTGCGGAGCGCGGCGGCGACAACCTTCTGGTCGTATATTGGCTCTACGACATCACGGGGGATGAATCACTGCTTGCGCTGGGGGATCTGATCCACACGCAGAGCAGCGACTGGACGGGACGTTTCACGACAGACAACCACCTCTACCGCCAGAACAGCCTGCATTGTGTCAATCTGGCCCAAGGCTTCAAGGAGCCGGTGGTATATTACCAGAGTTCGAAACTGGACGAGCATCTCAACGCCCCGATCGAGGCGTTGCGCCGCATACGCCATACGATAGGCTTCCCGACGGGTCTCTGGGCGGGCGACGAGTTGATACACTTCGGCGAGCCTACGCGCGGATCTGAATTATGTACGGCCGTGGAGATGATGTACTCGCTGGAGGAGATGTACCGCATCACGGGTGACAACCGTTATGCCGATCTTCTGGAGCGTGTGGCCTACAACGCCCTGCCGACACAGATCTCGCCCGAGGGCGACGCACGCCAGTATTTCCAGCAGGTGAACCAGACGGCCGTGACGCTCGACGTCCGCAACTTCTCGACCACGCACGAAGATACCGATCTGGTGTTCGGCGCTCTGACAGGCTATCCGTGCTGTACGTGCAATCTGCATCAGGGGTGGCCCAAGCTGACGCAGAACCTCTGGTATGCCAGTGCCGCAGGCGGTCTGGCGGCTATGGTCTACGCCCCCTGTACGGTGGAGACGACGCTGCGGTCGGGCCGTCGGATGCAGATCGAGGAGCAGACGAACTATCCATTCGAGGAGACTGTGCGGCTGAAGGTGTCGCTGCCCGAGGGGCGGCGTCGGGCGGAGAACTTCCCGCTCGATCTGCGCATACCCGAATGGAGCGACGGATATACGCTTACGGTCAATGGCGAGAGCGTCGAGGCAGAAACGGTTGGTGAGCGTACGATTCGTCTTGTACGGGATTGGCATGACGGTGACGAGGCCGTTATCGAGTTCAATGCACCGGTGCGTGTATCGTATTGGTACGACAATGCCGCCGTCATAGAGCGCGGCCCGCTCGTATATTCGCTGCGTATGGAGGAGCAGTGGCGCAAGCATGAGTTCAGCGGCAGCAGGGCCGCCACATACGGCGAATACTATTATGAGGTGACGACGCCAACGGAGTGGAACGTGGCCCTTCGCAACGGCGACCTGCAATCAGACAATGTCGCAGAGCATTTCACGGTGGAGCGGCGCGAGTGCAGTGACCGTCCGTGGTCGTCGCAGGCGGCTCCTATCGTCATCCGCGGCCGTGGTGTGCGTATCCCGTCTTGGATTCAGGTGCGCGGCTCGGCCGTGAATATAAGCTATCTGTCGCAGCAATACCCGCGCGAAGAGGTGGCCGAAGAGGTGGCCATAGAGCTTATCCCATACGGGTGTACGCGGCTGCGCATAACCGAGTTCCCCGTGCGCTGAGGAGGCTGACGGCACGCTGTCGCGGACGTGCCGGAATATGGTCGGAGGGCTGCCCGAAGCCTTTGCAGGGCTCGCTGCGGGCGGGAAAATAGGTATTTATACCACCGCGCGGCCCATATCTTTATAGTAACTTTGCACTCATCAAGCAAAGTTACTTTTTTTATGGGGAAATATTTCGATATGCTGCTCGAAGACGTGCGCCTGCGTGAGGGCCTCACGGCCTGCATGAATTGTGGCGTCTGCACGGCGGTATGTCCCGCCGCGGCATTCTACAACTACGATCCGAGGCAGATCGTCAGCATCGTGCAGACGCGTGACGACGATGCCATCGAGGCGCTGCTCAAGAGCGATACGATATGGTATTGCGGCGAGTGCATGTCGTGCCGTCCGCGCTGCCCGCGCAGCAACACTCCCGGGTATGTCATACAGGCGCTCAGAACGCTGTCTCAGAAACTCGGCTTCTTTGTCGAGAGCGAGAAGGGACGCCAGCAGCTGGCGCTCAAGCGAACCATCGGTGACAACATCCTGCGTACGGGCTATTGCATCGTTCCGAGTCTTGTGAAGGCGGAGCTGCATCCCGAGCAGGGGACGGTATGGAAGTGGGTGCTCGAACACGACGACGAGATCTACGGACAGTTCTCGGATTCATACAAGCGAGAGGGTGCCGGAGCCCTGCGCAAGGTGAGCGACGCGACGCTGGCGGAGATAAAACGCATATTCGACGTGACGGGCGGCACCCAGATGTTCGAGTCGATCGAGCGCAACTCGGAGCGCAAGGCCCGCGAGATGGGATATGACGGCGCCGACGAGCAATATTTCATGGATACCTATACTCGAAATTCCAACGACCACTATTAGTATGAAACGATCAAGCTGGACAGAATACCAGAAGGATATAGCTGACGACCACTACTATTACGCGCGCAGCTGCATACGTCAGAACTTCTTCCCGGGCAGCGAGAAGGCCTTTCTCAACATCTTGGGCAAGGATCTCGGGCGCGATATCTTCGACGACCCGCTGCACACATCGTGTACGGGTATCGGTTACCATTCGGACATTGTTCCGCTGGATACCATCATGACGGTAGTGGCGCGTCAGTTTGCACTGATGTCGGATGCGGGGTATGAGAACTTCACCTCGTCGTGCATCACCTCCTTCGGCATATATACCGAGATCCTCTCCACATGGGAGGAGTTCCCCGAGACGGAGGAGCGTACGCGCGAGAATCTCTATAAGGCTACGGGGCGCGAATTTGTCAAACCGAAGAATCTGGCCCATACGTCGGACGTTATATTCCACCACCGCGAACAGATTGCGCGTCAGGCCAAGCGGCGTCTGGTGAACGTCTACACGGGCGAGCCGCTGCGTGTGGTCGAGCACATCGGCTGCCACTACGCAAAGATATTTCCCAAGTCGGGTATCGGCGGGTCGGAGTTCCCGTATGTTCTGGCGGGGATGGTGGAGTCGTGGGGCGGCGAGATCGTCGACTACCCGGAGCGGCGCCACTGCTGCGGTTTCGGCTTCCGCAACTATATCGTGCAGGCCAACCGCGGCTATTCGGTGGCCAACTCGCACCGCAAACTTGAGAGCATGGCCCCATACAAGCCGGATTTTATAGTCTGCAACTGCCCGGGCTGCTCGATGTTCCTCGACAAGTGGCAGTACACGATCGCCGAGATGGAGGGGACGACATACGGCACCAACGGCTGCGGTATCCCGGTGCTGACGTATGAGGAGATGGCGGGTCTGGTTCTGGGGTATGATCCGTGGGAGCTGGGCATGCAGATGCATCAGGTTGATGTCGAGCCCCTGCTCGACAAGATGGGTGTGGAGTATGACCCCTCGGCCAAGTATCTGGGCCGCAACGGCAAGTATATCGGCCAGCCCGAACCGGCATTGGTAAACAGTTGTTCACAGAATACACTCTACAAGATCAAACGATAGGATGAAACACGTGATAGTCATAGGCGGCGGTATCGCCGGCATGCAGTGCGCCGTGGAGCTGGCGCGTGGCGACGTGCGGGTTACGCTTCTCGAGAAGCTCAACGACACGGGCGGCAAGGTGCGAAACTGGCATAAACTCTTTCCGACACTTACGCCGGCCGAGGAGGTCCTCGGCGGATTGAACCGTGCGGTCAATGGCTCGGCTAATATCGAGGTGCGTACGGGCTGCGAGGCGTCGGAGGTGACGCCGCAGCGGGTGCGGCTCTCGACAGGCGAGGATCTGGAGTGTGACGCCGTGGTAGTGGCTACGGGCTTCACTCTGTTCGACGCCCGAGTCAAGGAGGAGTATGGATATGGTATATACGACAACGTGATCACCTCGGCCGACCTCGAGCAGATGTTCAACACGGGCAAGGTCGCGCTCAAGAACGGGGCGGCGCCGCGCCGCATAGCCTTTCTGCACTGTGTGGGTTCGCGCGACGAGAAGGTGTGCCAGCGCCACTGTTCGAAGGTGTGCTGCGTGACGGGCGTCAAGCAGGCCATGGAGATGAAGGATCTCTTCCCTGCGGCCGACGTCTTCAACTTCTATATGGACATACGCATGTTCGGCCCGGGATACGAGGAGATGTACCGCGAGGCGCAGCAACGTTGCAACATACACTTCGTGCGCGGCCGCATCTCGGAGGTGGGGCCCACGATCGACGGCCGCCTTCAGATCAAGGCCGAGGATACGCTCACGGGCCGTCCGTTGAAGATCGGGGTTGATATGCTGGTCCTGTTGATCGGCATGCGTGCCAACGACATGAACGCCGTATTGGAGCAGCGGTGCTCGCTGGCGCGTCAGGCGAGCGGTTTCATGCAGCCGCGCGATGAGTTCCTGCACAACACCGAGAGCGGCATCGAGGGTATATTCTATGCCGGGGCGGTTACGGCGCCCAAGTGTGTGGGCGAATCGCTGAACGAGGGCGTCACGGCGGCGCGCAAGGCCATCGAGTGGCTTGCGGCAAGATAGTCGCCCGACGCACATGCGCATATATTGACGAAGTGGAATCGAATAGCCTGAAGAATGATAAATTTCGGATATAGCATAAACAAACCCCGCGTGATCGACATCGACCGCAACAATCTGCACAAGAGCAACGAGATCCTGCACGAGATGCCCGAATTGCAGACCTGTATCGGCTGCGGCAGCTGTACGGCTACATGTACGGCGGGAAACCTCACGTCGTTCAACTTCCGCAAGGTGCATACGCTGGTGCGCCGCGGCGAGTATCAGGGCGCATACGAGGAGATGAACAAGTGCATGCTCTGCGGCAAGTGCCGTCTGGTGTGTCCGCGCGGCATAAATACGCGTGGTGTGGTTATGTTGATCAAACGCAAACTGGGAGATTTCTGACATGAGTTTTTACGCCGAATTCTGCATACCGTTCATCGTGGGCGCGACGGTCATGTTTGCCGTCATCGCCGTCAAGTACATCACGTGGCTGCGTCGTCTGCCCAAGAGCGACTGGATGCTCATAGCGCGCGGCATCGCCACGCCGCGCACGGCGGGTGCCGTGTGGGAGGTGGTGCGCGAGTCGCTGCTGCACAGACGTATCTTCCGTGTCAATCCCCTGCTGGGATATATGCACATGAGCCTCGCCTTCGGTTGGTTCCTGCTTATAGCCGTGGGTTGGATCGAGACCGTGGCGTATCTCGGACTGCGTTGGGTGCCGCTGCAAGGACACGTCTTCTTCAAGTATTTCATGCCGATGAACGGTATCGAGGCCCACAAACCCGTATTCGACTTTGTGATGGATCTGTTGCTGCTGTTCGTGCTTTCGGGCGTGGCGCTGGCGTGGTTCAAACGCTTCCGTTCGCGCGCCATGGGCATGAAACGCACGACGAAACATGTACTCTTCGACCGTGTGGCGCTGACGGCATTGTGGTTTGTCTTCCCGGCGCGCCTTGTCGCCGAGAGCATCACGAGCGGCCTGCATGGCGGCGGCAGCTTCCTTACGGGAGGTATTGGCGCGGGTCTTGCCGCCGCCGTGCCGCCCGAGGCGCTGGCCATGGCATACGAGCCGGCGTGGTGGTTCTATTCGTGTGCGCTGGGGGTATTCTTCGTGGCGATGCCTTTCTCGCGATATATGCACATATTCACCGAGATACCGCTCATATTCCTGCGCCATTACGGCCTGCGGCCCGAGGCCCGCGAGAAGTCGTATGACAACTTCGAGGTGCAGGCATGCTCTCGCTGCGGAATATGTATCGACCCCTGCCAGCTGCAGAGCCAGCTCGGGATAAACGACGTGCAGTCGGTCTATTTCCTGCGTGACCGCCGCTATGCGATGCTGCAGCAGAAGATTGCGAACAACTGCCTCATGTGCGGCCGCTGCGAGCAGGTGTGCCCCGTGGGCATAAATCTCAATACGTTGAGGCTCAATTCACGCACGACGATGCGCAACATCCCCAACGAGCGGCGCTATAACTATCTTGCGGGTGTGGACCGCTCGCAGGGCGAGGGCCGCGTCGGTTACTTCGCGGGGTGCATGACGCTGCTTACGCCCAAGACCTTGGCGGCCATGCAGCGCATATTCGATGCTGCGCACGAAGATGTGTGGTGGGCCGACAAGGATGGCGGCGTATGCTGCGGCCGTCCGCTCAAGCTCTCGGGAGAGGTCGATTCGGCGCAGAAGATGATCGACTACAACAAGGATCTTTTCCGCCGTCACGGTATAACCACGTTGGTGACATCGTGCCCGATCTGTCTGCGCGTATTCCGCGAGGAGTACGCTCTGGAGGGCGTGGAGGTGCTGCACCACTCGGAATATATCCTGCGTCTGATGCGTCAGGGGCGTCTGTCGGTGAAGTACTCTGCGGCGACGTTCACCTATCACGATCCGTGCGAGCTGGGCCGCGGCAGCGGAATATACGACGAACCCCGTGCCGTTATCGAGGCCGTGGGACACCTTATGGAGCCGGCGCATACGCGCGAGGATTCGCTCTGTTGCGGCTCGTCGGTGGCAAATACCGCCATAAACGACGCCCAGCAGTTGACCATAGCCGAAGGTGTGGCGCACGAGTTGGACGAGACGGGTGCCGAGACTGTGGTTACGTCGTGTCCCCTCTGCAAGAAGGCCATAATGCGCGGCTCGAAGCGGCGTGTGGCCGACCTCTCGGAGATCGTAGCCGAGAATCTGGGCCGTTGACGTTCCCGTGCGGGGCGGTTGCGGCATTCCGTAGCAGACGGCATTAGCGGCGGTCGCGACAGACGTGTGTGAGTATGTTATTTTTGGTATTTTCACTAAAAATTTTTTGCGCATAACGATTTTTTCACTATCTTTGCACTACCAAAACGGGAAGATCGGGAGGTCGGAAGGCTTGGATGGTCAAATAGGTCTGAGAGCTCGATAGATCGTGCGGTCGGAACGTTAAAGGTCATACATCGCGGGGTGGAGCAGTTGGCAGCTCGTCGGGCTCATAACCCGAAGGTCGGAGGTTCGAGTCCTCCCCCCGCTACTCAAGGCGGATAACTCTTGCGAGTTGTCCGCTTTTTTTGTGTCTATACTGTTTTCACGGTGTCGCAGGCAGGCGGTTAAGTCTTGCTTGTACATATATGATCGACGCGAGGAAGGATAATGCCTTCCCCGCGTCGGTTCTCTATTTTCTGTTTGTATTTGGTTATCTCGGGCCCGGTCCTACGGGACCGCCCGGGCCGCTCATGCCGGGGCGGCGACGGCTGCTGCCCAGATCGTAGTCGACGATATTCTTCGAGCCGTTCTTGCCGAAGTGGCGTATGTTGTAGTTGAACTTGATGCTGAAGTAACGGCCCACGACGCTGTTCCATGCATTCTGCGTATATCCCGATCCGGTGGTGCGGGCGAACGCGGTATTCTGGTTGAAGATGTCGTTCACGCCTATGAGGATCTCGCCCAGCTGGTTACGGAAGACCTTCTTGCCTATGTAGGCGTTGCAGAGGAGGTACTGCTCGTTGTAGTTGTTCGTGAAACCGACGTACTGGTTATACGCTGCGCTGGCCGTGAAGGTGAAGCCGCCCGGAAGTACGAACTTCAGATTGCCCGAAGCCGTATGGTTGAAGTAGCGGTTTGTGGCGCCGCCCGTGGCGAGCGAGTTCTTGGATTCGTAGTAGGAGCCGTTCCACGAGAGGGTGAAGTCCACGTTCTCTGAGATGTTGCTACCAAGCACGATACCCGTATTGTAACTCAGGGTCGAGGCGATGTTCTTAGCGCCGTTTATCAGCGTCGGGGTCTGCGAGTACGAAACGCCGGCACGGAGGTTCAGGTTCGATGAGAGAAACCCGACGGGAAGGCCGTAGTTCAGATCGGTGCGCAGGTTCCAGTAGCCGTCCATATTTGTATATGTGGTGTATTGCAGCGGATTGTATGTCGTGGTGGTGCCGTCGCCGTTGTCCACGTCGATTGTAGTGTTGTAGTCGGTGCTGGTGGTGATGTAGTCCGAGGTGTTTTGCAGCGAGAACATCCACATGAAGGTCTGTCCCTTCTCGACGTTGGAGTTGATATAGTGGAAGTTGATACGGTTGGTGTACGAGGGGCTCAGAAGCGGGTTACCGCGCGAGATGTACTGTGCGTCCGATACGTCGTAGATGCCTTGCAGGCGCGTGATGCTCGGGTTCTCGGTCATCGAGTTGACGAACAGACGTATCGTATTCTGCGAGTTGATGTTGAAGTTGCCCATCATGAAGTAGGTGAGGTTGTTGTACGCATGCGATATGCGCTCCGACGAGGTATCGCCCTCGAGTTGCGAATATTGATAGTAGAGGTTCGCAGTCATAGTCGTACCGTTCTTCGAGTAGCGTATGCCCGGGCCGACGCGGTGCGTGGTGTAGACGCTCGAATAGGCGTTTGAGAGCGACGTGTCGGGCTCGACTCCCGTGATGTCGTACGACGAGTCGTTGGCTATGTATGTCTTGTTGTCGCGGTCCTGACCGCTGTATGAGAAGCTGTACTGCATCGATACCTGTGCGTATTTGGCTATGGGCTCCGTGTAGGTCATGTTGGCGCGCAGCGAGAGTGTCGACGACGGTGCCGTCGTGTAGAGGTAACGCAGCAAGGGCTGGTAACTTACCGTGCCGTCGGCGGCGGTGACGGCCTGAGTCTCGATATTCGAGTGGCTGTATGTGGCGTTGTCGCCGTTGTCGAAGTAGTTGATGTTGCCGTCGAGGGTAAGCGTACGTCCGGCCTTGCCCAGACGGGCCCGGTAGATCAATCCCTCCGAGATGTTGTATCCGCGGTTGCGACCCGTCGAGGCGTTGTCGATGATGTTGTAGCCGCTCTCGCCGGTCTGAGTGCCGAATGTGCTGCTTACGGGATCGTTGCCCTGATAGCTGAAGCTCGTGCGCGACATGAGCGACTGGTTGGCCGATATGTCCCAGTCGAGCTTGGCGTTGAACCGGTGGTTGGCGTTGAGCGTCTGAGACAGGCCCGACGTCGAGAGCGTATCGATAGGCGAGGGGGCCTCGTACCACTTGATTATCTGCGAGAGGTTGTCTGTGTTGGTGCGGTTGTAGAAGTAGCTGCCCTCGAAGCGCACCTTGTCATTCTCGCCCCACGATGTTGTGAGGTTGGCGCCTATCGAGGCCACATCTGCCACACCGCTCTGGGCCGTACCCATGCGTGAGCCGACTCCGCGGCCCATGCCGCCGCCACGACCCATGCCGCCGCCCGAGACGCCGAGAATATCCTCGAACCCGAAGTTGGTCTGGTTGATGTTGTTCAGCAGCCCGATCAGGGTCAGGCGCGAGCGGTTTTGGAAGAAATTGACATTACCGCCGACGATATATTTGTTCGAGGCCGTCACCTCGTCCGTATCCGGCTGATAGCCGTAACCGGCATATACCTGTCCGAAGATGCCTTGTCGCATGTTCTCATGCGTGACGATATTGATGGCCTTGTATCCCTCGCCGTCATCCATACCCGAGAACTCGGCATTGTCGCTCAGCTTGTTGTATACCTCGATGCTCTTCACGGCCTCCGCAGGCAGCGACTTGATTGCCGTCGATACATCCTCGCCGAAGAACTCCTTGCCGTCGACGAAGATCTTCTTGACCTCCTCGCCTTGAGCCTCGACCGTGCCGTCGGTGATGGTTATGCCCGGCATCTTCTCCAGCAGTCCCTCCACATCGGCGTCGGCCGCAACCTTGAAGGCATCGGCATTATAGCTCACCGTATCGCCCTTCTGCGAGGTGCGTATGGTCTTGACCTCCTTAACGACGGTCTCGATCTTGGTCGCTGATTCGGTGATGGCGATGCGGCCGAGGTCGGTAGTCGTATCATCTACCTTGAACTCGTAGTGCAGGTCCTCGTATCCGAGAAACGATATGACCATCGTGTAGCTGCCGTACGCGAGGCCGTTTATCGTGGTGGTACCCTCATACCCAGAGGTGTAGAAGCTCTTCTTTTCGGCGTTGTCGGCGGGTGAGATCTCGACGACGGCGCCTGCGATGCCTTGGTCGTTGGCGGCATCGGTTACGGTGAAGGTGATCTTGCCGGTTTCGGCGTGTGCCGCGATCATAGTTGCGGCGAAGATCAATGTCAAAAGCAACCTTTTCATATTCTGTATCGGATTATTTCTCTTTGAGCAATCTTTCCGACACAAAATTAACAACCTGCAAAACCGTGTTGTGGCGCTTCGTCGGTCAAACGCCCCAACGCGGCGGCGGGACGGCTTCCCGCGCGGGTGAATCGCCGCGTGACAATATGGTTTGAGAGTCTCGCGTGAGGTTTCTTTGCCGAAAACTATATGTACTATGACCGGAAAATTGTAAAAAATCGGTCATCTTCCGGCTATAAAACACCGCAGCCGCACGCCCTGCATAGGGGTGCGGCTGCGGCTGTGATGATATGTTCTGCACATGACGGCCGATGCCGCACAGTGCGTACCGGTCGGGCTTAGTCCTTGAACTTGGCCGAGAGGAACTCGCGGTTCAGGCGTGCGATGTGCGTGATCGAGATCGACTTCGGGCACTCGGCCTGACATGCGCCGGTGTTGGTGCAGTTACCGAATCCCAGCTCGTCCATCTTTGCGACCATGGCCTTGGCACGGCGTGCGCCCTCGACGCGGCCCTGCGGCAGCTTGGCCAGAGACGATACGCGCGCTGCCACGAAGAGCATTGCCGAACCGTTCTTGCAGGTTGCGGCGCAGGCTCCGCAGCCGATGCAGGCTGCAGCATCCATACTCTCGTCGGCATCCTTCTTGGGGATGGGTATTGCGTTGCCGTCGGGCACCGAGTTGGTGCGTACCGAGATGAAACCGCCGGCCTGAAGGATCTGGTCGTAGGCGCTGCGGTTGACTACGAGGTCCTTGATCACGGGGAATGCGGCCGAACGCCACGGCTCGATGGTGATGGTCTCGCCGTCCTTGAACTTGCGCATGTAGAGCTGGCAGGTAGTTACGCCCTGCTCGGGACCGTGCGCATGGCCGTTGATGTGCATCGAACACATACCGCAGATACCCTCGCGGCAGTCATGGTCGAAAGCCACGGGCTCCTTGCCCTCGTGAACGAGGTTGTTGTTCAGAATATCCATCATCTCGAGGAACGACGTGTCGGGCGAGATGCCCTCGACGTGGTATGTTTCGAATGCTCCCTTCGATTTGGCGTCCTTTTGACGCCATATCTTTAATTTGAAATTCATTGTTCGATTGTTATTAAAGTTCAACGTCAAAATTGCTTAATCCTTGTAGTTGCGCTGTGCGGGGTGTACGAACTGGAAGTTGAGAGGCTCCTTGGTCATCTCGGGCTCCTTGTCCATACCCTTGTACTCCCAGACGGCGGCGTATGCAAAGTTTTCGTCGTCACGCTTGGCCTCGCCCTCTTCGGTCTGATGCTCGACACGGAAGTGGCCGCCGCACGACTCCTCGCGCAGCAGGGCGTCGCGTGCCATGAGCTCGCCCAGCTCGAGGAAGTCGGCCAGACGCAGGGCCTTCTCCAGCTCCACGTTGAACGAGTCGGGCGTACCGACGAGCTTCAGGTCGCTCCAGAACTCCTTGCGCAGGGCCTTGATCTCGGTGATGGCCTTTTCGAGCGACTCCTTGGTGCGGGCCATGCCCACGTTCTCCCACATGATGTGGCCCAGACGCTTGTGTATGTCGTCCACCGACTGCTTGCCCTTGATGGCGAAGAGCTTGGCGATCTTCTCCTTGACGCCCTTCTCGGCCTCGTCGAAGGCCGGGGTGTTGGTGTCGACCTTGGGTGCCTGTATCTTGTGCGAGAGGTAGTCGCCGATGGTGTAGGGCAACACGAAGTATCCGTCGGCAAGACCCTGCATCAGGGCCGATGCGCCCAGACGGTTTGCGCCGTGATCCGAGAAGTTGGCCTCGCCGATGGCGTAGAGACCCGGGATGGTGGTCATGAGGTTGTAGTCTACCCAGATACCGCCCATCGTGTAGTGTACGGCGGGGAATATCTGCATGGGCTGCTCGTAGGGATCCACGTCGGTGATCTCCTTGTACATGTCGAAGAGGTTGCCGTAACGCTGCTTGATGACCTCCTTGCCCAGACGCTCGATGGCGGTCTTGAAGTCGAGGAATACGGCCAGACCCGTCTCGTTGACACCGTAGCCGGCATCGCAACGCTCCTTTGCGGCACGCGACGCAACGTCACGCGGCACGAGGTTTCCGAAAGCGGGGTAGCGGCGCTCCAGATAGTAGTCGCGGTCCTCCTCGGCGATATCGGTCGGGAGTTTGCGGCCCTCGCGGATAGCCTTTACGTCCTCGAGTTTCTTGGGAACCCAGATGCGGCCGTCGTTACGCAGCGACTCCGACATGAGGGTCAGCTTCGACTGCTGGTCGCCGTGTACGGGGATACACGTGGGGTGGATCTGCGTGAAGCAGGGGTTGGCGAAGCCGGCACCCTTGCGGTAGCACTGGAATGCGGCCGAGCCGTTCGAGGCCATGGCGTTTGTCGACAGGAAGAAGACGTTTCCGTAGCCGCCCGTGGCGATAACCACGGCGTGGGCGCCGTAACGCTCTATTTCACCGGTTACGAGGTTGCGGGCGATGATACCGCGAGCCTCGCCGTTCTCGATGACGATGTCGAGCATCTCATGACGCGGGTAGCTCTTGACCGAGCCTGCTGCGATCTCCTTGTTGAGTGCGGCGTATGCGCCGAGCAGCAGCTGCTGTCCGGTCTGGCCGCGGGCATAGAACGTACGCGATACCTGCGCGCCGCCGAACGAACGGTTTGCCAGCAGGCCGCCGTACTCGCGGGCGAAGGGTACGCCCTGAGCCACGCACTGGTCGATGATGAGGTTCGAGACCTCGGCCAGACGGTATACGTTGGCCTCGCGTGCGCGGTAGTCGCCTCCCTTGATGGTATCGTAGAAGAGGCGGTATATCGAGTCGTTATCGTTCTGATAGTTCTTCGCAGCGTTGATACCGCCCTGAGCTGCGATCGAGTGGGCGCGGCGCGGCGAGTCCTGAATGCAGAACACCTTGACGTTATATCCGAGTTCTCCGAGCGAAGCGGCAGCCGATGCGCCACCGAGGCCCGTACCTACGATTATGATGTCGAGCTTGCGCTTGTTGGCGGGGCTCACGACTTTGATGGCCGCCTTGTGGTTGCTCCACTTCTGAGCCAACTCGCCGGCGGGGATTTTAGAATCTAACTTTAAGGCCATATTCTTTGTTTTTTAATTGTTCAAGTGAAAAGCTCTTATTGGAGGCAGCCGCCGACGCACACTTTGAGGAAGTATACCAGCACTACGGCGATGAAGCCGAGGATGAGGATCGTGGCAACGACATTTGCGATGCACTTCAGGCGGGGGTACCACGTGTCGTTAGCCCAGCCTACGGTCTGGAACATTGACCAGATACCGTGTGTGAGGTGGAGCCAGAGGGCGCCGAGCCAGATGATGTAGAGAACGACGAAGTACCATTTAGAGAAGGTGTAGGCTACGAGGGTAGCGCCGTCGTGTGCCGATACCGTCATTCCGCCTACGATCGAGCTTTCGCCTCCCATGATCTCGACGAGCTGCATCTTGCTCCAGAAGTTGATCAGGTGGAGCAGCAGTCCGAGCACTACGATCACGCCCAGTACGAGCATGTTTTTCGAGGCCCACTCTACGCCCGGCTCGTTTACGGTCACGGCATAACGCTGATTGCCGCGAGCGCGGTAGTTGTTGACGGTGAGGATCAGCGCATAGACGAAGTGCAGGACCACCAGAGCGGCCAGCACGACCGTACCGGCCAATGCATACCAGTTAGCGCCGAGGAATTCACAGACCATGTTGTAACCTTCGGGTGAGATGATGGCCACGAGGTTCATTGACATGTGGAAGAGAAGGAAGAGAACGAGGCAACAACCCGTCACACTCATCACCAGCTTCTTTCCGAGAGATGAATTGCATAAAAAACAGCTCATAATTTTCAGATTTTGTTTATTTTTGTTTGTGAAAATGTTTCTCAAGACCTCGCAAAGATAGTAATTGTTTGCAGAATAACAATAGCGCGAGGGACATAAATCTTTCAGATGGTGTTTTGAGGTTTCAAGTTATGAAAAAAAATACGATACGCGCCTGTGTAAGGCGTCTTGCGGCCGATATGGATGCGGCTGAGCGGCAGCTTGAGTCGCAGCGTGCGACCGACCTTCTGGAGCGGGCCGTGCGGCGTCGCGGCGCAGCCGTTGTGGCGCTCTTTTCGCCCCTGCCCGACGAGATAGACATTGCCCCGCTGGCGGCGCGGCTCGGGGATGTGCGCATCGTACTGCCGCGCGTCGAGGACACCCCGCAGGGAGAGCCGCGCATGGAGTTCTACGACTACCGTCCCGATTCTCTGGCCGCGGGCGCGTACGGCATACGCGAGCCGCAGGGGGGCGAGGCGTGCCCCGCCGCCGATATAGACGTTATGGTAGTTCCGGGTATGGCTTTCACGCGTGACGGCCGCCGTCTGGGGCGCGGCAAGGGGTACTACGACCGCTACCTTGCGCGTGAGGGTTTCCGCGCATGGTGCATAGGCGTATGTTTCGGCTGCCAGATCGTGGACGACCTGCCGTGCGAGCCATTCGACCGGCGTGTCGACGAGGTCGTGACGGGCCGAAGCCTTTAGCGGCCCCGCAGTGCGAAAATCGCCCGTGCGTTTGTCTTGAGCATCTACTTTTAGTACCTTTGCATTCATGAGCCAACAACAGGATACACTCAAGGCGCAGGTCGCCGCATTGCCGCTTTCGCCGGGAGTATATCAATTCCTCGACAAAAACGGTACCGTTATATATGTAGGTAAGGCCAAATCGTTGCGCAAACGTGTCTCTTCGTACTTTGTGCAGAACCGCGACCATACGCCCAAGGTTCGGGTTCTGGTGCGGCAGATCGTCGAGATCCGCCACTTTGTGGTGAACAGCGAGCAGGATGCGCTGTTGTTGGAGAACTCTCTTATCAAGACCCTTCAGCCGCGTTACAACATCCTTCTCAAGGACGACAAGACCTATCCGTGGATCGTCGTCCGCCGCGAGCCCTTCCCGCGTGTGGAGTCGACGCGGCAACTGCGGCACGACGGATCGCAGTATTTCGGGCCCTACGGGTCGGTGGCGATGCAGCACTCGATCCTCGAATTCATACGTGAGGTTGTGCCGCTTCGCACGTGTAAACTCAATCTCTCGCCGCAGGCCGTGGCGCGGGGCCGTTACGGCGTCTGCCTCCAATATCATATAGGTAACTGCAAGGGCCCGTGCGTTGGGGCGCAGAGCGAGGAGGAGTATGACGAGCTGGTCGAGATGGTGAAGCAGGTGCTGCGGGGTGACCTGCGGCCCGTGCGCCGCTACCTCGAGCAGAACATGCAGGCGGCGGCTGCGGCGCTCAAGTTCGAGGCGGCGCAGCGTTACAAACAGCGGATCGAGGCTCTGGAGAGCTACCAGAGCCGCTCGGTCATCGTCAGCGCCAAGATCATCGACTGCGATGTCTTCTCGCTGTTGGAGGACGACGACGTGGTCTATTGCAACTTCATCCGCCTGCGGCACGGGTCGGTCGTGGCGCTGCATACGGTCAAACTGAGTCCGGGTGTGGAGACCTCGCGGGCCGAGATGCTCACGATGGCCATACAGTACGTCGTGGACAATATCTCGCACGACCTCTCGCGTGAGGTCATAGTTCCGTTGCTGCCCTCGACGACGCTGCTCTTCGACAAGGTTGTCTTCACGGTGCCCAAACGCGGCGAGAAGGCCGAACTGCTGGAGTTCTCGCTCAAGAGCGCGCGTATCTACCGGGCCGAGCAGATGAAGAACCTCGAGATAAAGAATCCCGAACGGCATACCGAACGGCTGATGAACGCCATGCAGCGCGAACTGCATCTGGACCGCCAGCCGCGGCATATCGAATGCTTCGACAACTCGAACCTTCAGGGTACTAATCCCGTGGCTTCGTGCGTGGTGTTTCGTGACGGGCGCCCCTCACGCAAGGAGTACCGCCACTTCAATATCAAGACTGTGGTCGGGGCCGACGACTTCGCCTCGATGCGCGAGATCGTACGCCGCCGCTATACGCGTCTGCTGGAGGAGGGGGCCGAGTTGCCGGATCTGATCATCGTCGACGGCGGCAAGGGGCAGCTGTCGAGCGCCTACGAGGTACTGTGCGAGCTGGGTATCGAGAAGCGTGTGCCGATCGTGGGCCTTGCCAAGCGTATCGAGGAGATATTCTTCCCGGGCGACCCGATGCCTTACTACCTGAGCCGAACGGGCGAGCCGCTGAAGGTCGTGTGCCACATACGCGACGAGGCACACCGTTTTGGCATCACGTTCCACCGTCAGAAACGAAGCAACGCCTTTATAGACAGCGAGCTGGAACATATAAAGGGCATCGGTGCCAAGAGTGTGAACGAACTGATGCGCCGTTTCCGCACGATATCCAAGATAAGGAGCGCGACAGAGGCCGAGCTGGCGGAGACGGTGGGGGCGGCGCGTGCGCGTGGCGTGTATGAATATTTTCACGGTGATGCGGCGGCCGAAAATGATAATTCCGATAGTGTAGATGGAAAAGAGAACGAGTAGATACGAACACCTGCTTTGGGATATAGACGGCACGCTGACGGATCCGGCCGTGGGCATTACGACGGCGACGCAACTGGCTTTGCGCCGTTGCGGCATCGAGGTGGAGGACCGGCAGTCGCTGTGCAAGTTCATCGGGCCGCCGCTTATGGACTCTTTCCGTGACTTCTACGGCTTCACGGACGTGCAGGCGGCGCGTGCATGCGGATACTTCCGCGAGTATTACAACGTGCGGGGGCTCTTCGAAAATGTGATGTATGATGGTATCGACCGCCTGCTGGATCGTCTGACGGAGGCTGGATACAAACTCTATGTCGCCACGTCGAAGCCTGACCCGATAGCGCGGCAGGTGCTCGAACACTTCGATCTGGCGCGGCGCTTCCTCTTTATTGGGGCCGACACGCCCGAACATCTGCGTCCGAACAAGGCGGCTGTGGTCAGGTATGTTATCCAGAGCAACCATCTGGAGGGGGAGTTGGAGCGTACGGTGATGATAGGCGACCGCAAGCACGACGTCATGGGGGCGCGTGCGGCGGGTATAGACTGCATAGGCGTACTCTACGGCTACGGGTCGGCGGAGGAGATGCGCGAGTACGGCGCCACGGCAACGGCGCAGGATGTCGCCTCGCTCGGGCGCCTGCTGCTCGGCAACTGACGGGATCGGATTGTATGCAGAGAGACTAACCGAAAACCATAGAACCATGAAACGAACCTTGCTTATCCTTATGGTGCTGTTGTCGGCGGCCTTCGTGCAGTCGCGGGCGCAGACGCAGCCCATGCGCAGTATCCGCGACTTCGGCGTGCTGCCCGAAAACACCCCGCAACAGAATGCCGAGAACCTGCAGCGTGCCATAGACTGGGCCGCAGGGTCGGGGGCGGCGCTCTTTGTCGAGCCCTCGGACGAGGGTTATCCCGTTGCGTCGGGCATCCTTCTGCGGCAGAACGTCTCTCTGATAGGCGTGCACGGGCCTACGGGGCGCGGCACGAAGCATCCCGAGCGTAATGCTCCCGTCGGGTCGCTCTTCGTCATAACCGACGCCTCGGAGCCGTTCCTGACCGTGGAGTCGGCAACGCAGGTGCGCGGCATACAGTTCTGGTATCCCGAGCAGGCCTTCGACGATCCGTCGAAGATCATCGCTTACCCGCCAACGATACGCATGTCGCCCGAGGGCGCGACACAGGGCGTGACGCTTTCGTGCCTGACCTTCTACGGAGAGTATGTGGCGATGGATTTCCGCGGGCGGCAGGACAACATCTGCGAGCAGATACTCTTCGAGCACTGCTACGGATATCCGCTCAGCGGCGAGTTCATACGCATAGACTACTGTTACGACATCCCGCGTATCCTGCACTGCCATGTCAACCCGGCGAACATGCGGCTCTTCGGCCGCACCTTCTCGCGTGCGGTTGTGGACAGCGTCATAGCGCGTCCGACATATACCTATGCCATCGACCACACGGACAACGCGCAGCTGATTGACCTCTTCACCTTCGGAGCGCACGGCGGAATATGGCTCGGCCCCGATACCTACGGACAGCTTACCAACTTCAACCTCGACTGCGTCACCGTCGGCATATACAAGGCGGGCGGCGGCACCTTCAACCGCAACTGGCAGATCGCGCAGGGCTCGATCATCGCCAACGTGAAGGGTTGCGGCGAGGGGATACATCCGATTATAATCACGGGTGAGGGCCATACGGCCATCACCAATGTCGAGGCCTTCTCTGGTGGCAACGGCGCCCTGACGGCCGACGGCTATTCGGACGATTTCCTGCTGGTGGAGGGCGACAGGCCGCTGACGGTGTCGTTGTTCGGATGCCGCATGCGCAACTACCGCTCCGACGGGCCGCTTACGGTGCGCAACCCGAAGGCACGTATCGCAGCCGTAGCATGCGTGGACAGGGACGAGCGTTTCTACGAGACGCGGATCGAACCCCGAGAGTAATAATCATAAACCCGATACAAACCTGAAACAAATCTGAAAAACATGAAACGAATTTTGCTGGCGATGGCCGCGTGTATGGCCGTTGTGACGGTATGCGCACAGCCGAAAACACAATCCATCAAGGATATAAACATACGCGACCCGTTTATCGTGGCCGATGCCTCGTCGGGCGTATATTACATGTACCGCTCATCTTCTGTCAATGCCGAGGATGGAACGGTGCGTGGCGGTGTGGAGGTATTCCGCAGCCGCGACCTCGAGAATTGGGAGGGGCCCGTGCGTGTGATGACGGTTCCGGCCGACAATTGGATCACGGGGCGGGTATGGGCTCCCGAGGTGCACCGTTACAAGGGATATTACTACATGTTCGCTACGATAAACAGCGACATCGAGTGGAAGAAGCAGCGGGCGTCGCATCCGGCCTATACGATGCGCGGCACGCAGATCTTCCGGTCGAAGTCGCCCGAGGGGCCGTTCGAGGCGTTCGAGGAGCGTGAGCCTGCCACACCGATGGATGAGATGGCCCTCGACGGGACGCTCTGGGTCGAGGACGGCAAACCGTATATGGTCTACTGCCACGAGTGGGTGCAGGTGATGGACGGTGAGATGAAGGTTGTGGAGCTTACGCGCGACCTTTCGGCGCGTGCGGGTACGCCGCTGAGACTCTTCAACGCTTCGGCTGCCGAGTGGGCTACGGGCTCGCCCGCAGCGGACGGCGCCCGCAGCTACGTTACCGACGGATGCTTCCTCTACCGCACTTCGGGCGGCAAGTTGCTGATGATATGGTCGAGCTTCGGCAAGGATGGATATGCCGTCGGCGTCTCGGAGTCGGTGACGGGGAAGGTCACGGGGCCGTGGCGCCACCACCCCAAGCCCCTGTTCAGCCGTAACGGCGGCCACGGGATGCTCTTCCGGGACTTTGACGGCGGCCTGAATATCGTCATGCATGCCCCCAACTCCCCGGGCGGGGCCGAGCGGGCCGTAATCCTGCCCCTCGAGGAGCGTGACGATATGCTATACGTCAAGGAGTAGGTGTACAATATTGTAAATGAAAAACCTTCGGACTCAAGCGGGACCGAAGGTTTTTTCGTATGGTTGCGTTCGTGGCTTAGAGCGATTCGATGATCTGAAGCAGTTGTGCGGCCGTGTCGGCTATGTAGTCGGCATGGTTCTCTTCGAGCTCCGTGCGGGGACGGAATCCCCAGCTTACGCCTATGGCCGTTATGCGGGCGTTGTGCGCCGTCTGCATGTCGACACACGAGTCGCCCACCATGACGCACTCATCGCGCCCGACACCCGCCTTGTCGATGATCATATCTATGAGGGCCGTGTCGGGCTTCAGGGGCACACCCTCGCGCTGGCCGCAGACGGCCACGAAGTCTATGTCGGGGAAGAATTCGCGTATGAGTTTTGCGGTGCCCTCCTGAAACTTGTTCGACGCTACGGCCATCTTAACGCCGCGGCGGGCGAGTGTCTCAATTATCTGAGGAATGCCATCGTATGGGCGGGTATGGATGTCGATGTGGTCGATGTAGTGGTCGAGGAAATCCTGCCGCGCCGCCTTCACGTATTCGGGTGTGCGCAGATTCTCGGGCAGGGCCCGCTCCACGAGGCGCAGGATGCCGTTCCCCACGAAATGGCAATACTCTTCGTAGGTGTGCTGCTTCAGGCCGCGCAGCGCGAGCATGTGGTTGGTGCTGACGGCAAGGTCGCCTATGGTGTTGAGCAGCGTGCCGTCGAGGTCAAATATTACGAGACGTGTCTTCATCGTTGTCGTTGTGTTTTTTGTATATCCTGTAGCCTATGGCGGCCGCTATGACCGACATGAAGGGGCTTACGATGTTGAATATGCAGTAGGGCAGGTATGTGAGCGTCGCTACGCCCAGAACGGTCGACTGCGTCATGCCGCACGAGTTCCACGGTATGAGCACCGAGGTTACGGTGGCCGAGTCCTCCATGCTGCGGCTCAGCAGGCGCCGTTCGAGCCCCCGCTTGTCGTAGAGGTTGCGGAAGAGGTTGCCGGTGAGGATTATGGATATGTACTGGTCGCCCGTGACGAGATTGAAAAATACTCCCGACGAGACCGTGGCACCCACGACGCTGACCGTACGGTGGGCCATGCGCAGGAACAGACGCGAGATGGCCGAGAGCATGCCGCTGCCGTACATCACGCCGCCGAAACACATGGCGCAGATGATCAGCCACACCGTGTCGAGCATGCCGCTCATGCCGCTCGTGGCCACCAGATCGTTCAGCAGCGGATCACCCGTCTCGACGGCCGTGTCGGTCGTGGCGGAGAGGATCATGGCCTTGAAAGGTGCGAGTCCCGCTTCGGCCGCACCGGCTATGTGCTCAACGATATCGGGTTGGAATGCCACCATCGCCACCGATGCTATGGCTACCGACGCGAAGAGCGTGATTATGGCTGGCAACTTGCGCGCTATGAGCAATCCCGTCACTACGGGCACTACGAGCAGCCACGGCGATATGCGATATGTCGAGGCGAGGGCCTGCTCTATGCTTTGAACCCCTATGGCGTCGTCGGGTGCGGCGACAAAACCCGCAGCGCCGAAGACGGCGAGGGCTATGGCCATCGACGGGACTGTGGTCAGCAGCATGTATTTTATGTGCGTGAATATCGGTACGCGCGCCGTCGACGATGCCAGCACCGTCGTATCGCTCATGAGCGAGATTTTGTCGCCGAAGTATGCGCCCGAGATTATGGCGCCGGCTATCCATCCGTCCTCGAATCCCAATGCGCGGCCTATGCCCATAAGGGCGACGCCTATGGTGGCGACGGTGGTCCACGACGAGCCCGTCAGCAGCGAGATGACGGCGCAGATGACGCACGAGGCCAGAAGGAAGATCGACGGATGGAGGATCTTGAGCCCGTAGTATATCATGGTGGGGATTACGCCGCTTGCCATCCATGTACCGGCGATGGCGCCGATAAGCAGCAGGATGATGATTGCGGGTGTTGCGCTGTGCATGTTCTCGACGATGGTATCCTCGAGCTGCTGCCACGAGCGCCCGTAACGCCATATTGCCAGCGCGGCGCATACGGCCGAGGCTGTCAGCAGCGAAAACTGGCTGCCGCCCATGATGGCATCGCCGCCGAACAGGTGTATGGCCAGCGCAAGGAATACGACAAGCACACCGAGCGGTATAAGCGAAAGTGCAAGCGAAGGGGTGTCGTTATCTGTTTTTCTACTCATTGTGTGACGTTATACGGCTGCAAAGATACCAAAAGCCGAGAGCAGAAACAAATCGAAAACAGCGTTTTCAGATTTGGTTATGCCGAGGCGCCCCTATCTAAGACAAAGTCAAAGATACCAAAAAAACCGGACAATAGGCCGCACGCAGCGCACCGAAGAAAACTCCCGTCGGGGGCGTTTTTGCATATTTTTCGGTCATAATGCATATCTGTCGGGTAAGAAAATGCGGTTCCGATTTGCTGTTTCGGTCATATTTTCTTATATTTGAACAATATAGGATATGTCGCGGCATGGCCGGATATCAAAAACCGGGTTTTTATATTTGTCTCTGCCCTCGACTTTTCCTATATTTGTTCCCAAAGAGGAGATCTATGATAACGCTTTCGCTATTGATAGCCACCTACAACCGTGCCGCGCGGCTGATCGACACGCTCGAATCGGTCGTGGAGCAGGATGCGCCGGCCGAGCAATGGGAGTGTGTCGTGGTGAACAACAACTCGACCGACGACACGGCTGCGCGCTTCGCCGCGTTTGCGGCCGCGCACCCGCAGTTCAACCTGCGTATGGTCGAGGAGCACAATCAGGGTCTGTCGTATGCGCGCAACCGCGGCATACGCGAGAGTACGGGTGTATATATAGCCATCATCGACGACGACGAACGTATCGCCCCGACCTTCATCTCGGCCTATATCACACTCTTCGATACGGTCCCCGAGGCTGTTGCGGGCGGAGGGCCCATCGTGCCGGTATATCCGTCGGGACGTCCGGCGTGGATGTCGTGTTTCACGGAGCGACCCATAGCCAATACGATGTATCTGGGCGACCGCATACGCGAGTTCCCCGAGGGGCATATCCCCGGCGGCGGAAATATGGCCATACGCCGCAGCGCCGTCAAGCGTTACGGGGTATTCGACGTCTCGCTCGGGCGTGTGGGCACGTCGCTCACGGGAGGTGAGGAGAGCGACCTCTTCGAGCGTCTGCGTCTGGCCGAGGCTAAATATTTCTATACGCCGCGGGCCGTCATGTATCACATCATCCCCGAGGAGAAACTCACCGAAGAGTACTTTTCGCGTCTGAGCTACAACATAGGCGTCAGCCAGCTGCGGCGGGCGGTATTCTATCGCCGTGTAGTGCAGACGCGCGCCGCCGAGTGTGTCAAGTGGGCCGCGACAGCCGTAATAGCTGCATGGTTCTTCGTGACGCTGCGCTGGAGCAAGGCCCGTTATCTCATTCTTATGCGTTGTGGTATCACACGCGGACTGTGGAGTGAGGCAAGACGTGGCGCGCAGTCGATCTGAGCGGCGACAGAACGCTTCGTATTGTCAGCCTTTTGCCGCGCTGAGGTGCGGGCAGAGATATTATAACGACACGGGCGGAGACCTTTTTCGCAAAGATCTCCGCCCGTGCCGTTTTGTTGGTTCGGCTCAGCCCTTTTTATCCATTTATTTTATTCATGGGAAAGCTGTACCTCTGGCACCTTGCTTGCGCCCCCCCCCATAGTGGGGACCCTTAGAAGAGGTATTTGTCGTTTCGGACGCGCTCGAACAACATCCGCATATCGCTCCACGCCTCCTTGCCGAGGGTGGTACCGACGATCTCGATTACTTTGCCTGCGGCGATGGCACCGAGCGTGCCGCACTGGCGTAGCGACAGACCGTCGCACAGTCCCGCGAGGAAGCCTGCGGCGTAGAAGTCTCCCGCACCCGTGGTGTCGACCCTCTGTGCCGCGGCCATGATGCCTACGTGCACGACCTCGCTGCCGCGCTTGATGATGGCCCCTCGCGTGCCGATCTTGACAACGGCCAGAGAGCACATCTCCGATATCGCCTGCAGGGCATTGAGCGGCTGCTGCTCACCCGTAAATGCCGCAGCCTCGCTTTCGTTGGCGAAGACTATGTCGACATGCTTGTCAACCACGTCGCGCAGCAGGTCACGGTTCTCCTCAACGACGTTGAAGCTGGCCAAGTCGATGGCCACGTCGAGTCCTGCGGCGTCGGCCTCGGAGGCTATGCGCCTGATAAGGGCGTGGTCCTGTACCAGATAACCTTCGATATAAAGGCTGTCGAAGCCGGCGAAGAGCCTGCGGTCGATCATCTCGGGGCGCATCTCAAGCGCCGCACCCAGATGTGTGAGCATGGTGCGCTCGCCGTCGGGCGATATGAGCGACACGCACTTTCCCGAACGCTCCGTGCCGCGGAAGATGTGCGGCTCGATGTCGAGATTGCGCAGCGCCTGCTCGAAGAAGTCACCCGTGGTGTCGTGTCCAACCTCGCCGATGAAGCCCGTGTCGTATCCGAGCGAGGCGAGGGCGCGGATCGTATTTCCGGCCGAGCCGCCGAGCGAGAGGGTGTAGGGCGAGCCCGCCACGGCCTTCGAGACGGCCGTCTGCAGTTCTCCGTCCACAAGATTCATCGAACCCTTCGCCAGCGAATACTTCTCGAGTATCGAGTCGTCGGGCATGTTGACGAGCATGTCGGTCAGGGCGTTGCCTATGCCTGCTATTCTCTTCATGCGGGAGTGTTTGGGTGTTGTCTGCGTAGGTGTCGGGCGATGATTACATCGAGAGTATCTTCACGATATCCATACCCTTCAGGTCGAGGTGTGAGGTGTGCGCCACCGCCTTCTTGAAAGGTACATATACCAGCTCTCCGTTCTTGATGCCTATCATGACGTTGCGCTGACCCTCGCTCAGGGCCTCGATGGCCATGGCTCCCATCCTCGAGGCGAGGATACGGTCCTTGGCCGAGGGAGATCCTCCGCGCTGTATGTGTCCGAGGATGGTGACGCGGGCGTCGAACTCCGGGAACTCCTTCTTGATACGCTCGGCCAGACCCATGGCGCCGCCCGTGGCCGGATTCTCGGCAACGAGCACTATGGCCGAATTCTTGCTCTTGCGGAAGCCGTTGTGGATGAGGTCGGCAAGCTGGTCGACCTTGGTCTCCATCTCGGGGATTATGGCGGCCTCGGCACCCGAGGCGATAGCGCCGTTCAGGGCCAGATAACCTGCCGTGTTGCCCATGACCTCGACGAAGAAGAGGCGTTCGTGGCTGGTAGCCGTGTCGCGCAGCTTGTCGACGGCGTCGATGATGGTATTCAGGGCCGTGTCGTAACCGATGGTCTCGTCGGTGCCGTCCAGATCGTTGTCGATGGTGCCCGGAAGTCCTACGATGGGAACGTCATACTCGTCGGCGAAGACCTGCGCGCCCGAAAGCGAACCGTCGCCGCCGATTACGACCAGCGCGTCGATACCTGCGGCCTTCATGTTCTCGTATGCTTGGCGGCGGCCCTCCTCCGTACGGAACTCCTTGCTGCGGGCAGTCTTGAGGATGGTGCCGCCCTGTTGTATGATGTTGCTCACGCTCTGCGACTTGAACTCCACGATCTCGTTGGTGACCAGACCGTGGTAGCCGCGCATGATGCCCTTGACCTTATAACCGTTGTAGATGGCGGTTCGAGTGACGGCACGGATGGCCGCATTCATACCGGGGGCGTCGCCGCCCGAAGTGAGAATACCGATACATTTGATAGCCATAATTCTTGTCTTTTAAAGATGAAACAGACACGGCAAAAATAGGTATTTTTCACCAAATACACAATATCGCATGCCTCTCCTGCAGTGGCCGTAACTTATGTGCGGCAATGATTGTGCCGCGCGTGGGGAAGGCGTGAGCGGGGTAAAACGGGTGTGGGGGTAAAAGGTATGATGGGATAAAACGTGTACGGGGTAAAAAGTTGAGGGAATAGAGTACGTGCGTGATAAACCGTGTGAGGAATAAAACTTATAAGTAATAAAAAAGGAGCCGTCCGGCATTCAGGCCGGACGGGCTCCCGTCAAGATTGCTTATGGTTGGGGTTTATTTTTTTCTTTCAGGTGGGCGGATCAGACCGGCGGATAACGGGATCTGCCGGCTGCTGCGGACTCTACTTTATCTCCTTCCGTATCTGCTCGCCTGCCTGCTGTATGGCCTCACCTGCCTGCTGCATGGCCTCGCCGGCCTGTTGCATGGCTTCCGTAGCCTGCTTGCCGGCCTCGCCTGCGGCATCCATGGCCTCACCTGCCGCGTCCATTATCTCCGACGAGGCTCCGAGGATATCCCTTACGTACTCCTTGGTCGTGTCGACGCTGTCCACGTCCGGGCCGCATGAGTAGCGAACCTTCACGCCGTCGATCGAGAAGCTGCACGTTACGGTAGCTCCCGCATCGTCGGTTTCGACCTTGGTGTCACATTCGACGCTCTCTCCGTCGCATGTAACCTCGACCGATCCTTCGTCGTTCGGTTCAATGATGACCGTACGGCCTCCCGAGATATCGAATTTTGTCTTCCCGTCGTCGAAGAGCAGGCTCTCGCTGCACCGGTTCACGTCGTGCTTGCTGCCGTAGAAGATCAACTGCCGGTCTGCCTTTGTGATGACATTGACCGTATGGCCGTTGAGCGTGAATGTCACCTTCGATTTTACGCCATCCGACAGCGTGTCATCATAACTGTGCTCCACGGCGTCGGGATCGTACTCCTCGCCTATCTTTTTATGGAAGTCGGCGATTTCCTCCTCGCTGAAGGCGTCATAGAGCTTATCCTCGTCGTTCGAGAAGGCCGACTCGAAGGCGTTCTCTATCTGTTCCTGAAGGCGTACGGGCGACTTGATGGCCGAGACGGTCATGCCCGCCAGCAGGACGATCCACAGGATGAGGGCCGTGAGCAGGAAGCCTCCGCTGGGCTTGTGCGCCACGAGCAGCATGATCGACAGGTATATGAGAACGATGAGCGGTATGATTATCACCAGTATGAAGCATAGGAATGCCAGTCCGGTGACGAAATCGAACGCGAAGAGCGGTATGCTGCACAGCATGACGAATCCCAATACCGTAGTGCCGAGCACCATGCCTATGAGCAGCAGTACGACGAAGATCTTGAGGATGATGAGCAGGATCTTTCCTAAGACCGATACGACGTTTGCCAGAAGCGTGCGTTCGGGTTCGTCGGGAGCCGTGGTGGCGGGGGTGTTCTCGCGGATGCTGCGGGCGGTGATGCGCTCGCCCTTCATCTCGAGTTTCTGTCGGGCCGAAGATGCGGGCGGCACGGCGAACCACATGATGATGTAGCCGAGGATGAATACTCCGAAGAGGTTCGAGGTGAATGGTATGAACCATGTCAGCCAGTGAAATCCGAGCGACCCGAAGACGGTGAGCAGCAGCGGCGCGAACATGCCCAGACGTATCCATGTGGGATCTACGTCGAAATAGTTTGCCAGACCGGCGCATACGCCGCCAAGCTTGCGGTTTTGCATGTCGCGGTAGAGTCGGCGCGGAATGCGCGGATTGCCGTTGTGGTCGGTCGTCGAGGCCTGATACTCGGCGTGTTCGTGATCCTCGTCTATCTCCGATGCCGAGCCCAGCTGCTTGATTATGTTCTCGATGAGCGGGCGGGCGATGATGGCGCCGGCGGGCTGTGCCGAGAGTATCAGCTCGGCGATGCGGGCCTCGATGTCGGCGATGATCTCCTCGCCCGCAGGGTCGTCCTTGTAGGTGTCGTTGAGCGACTCGATGTATGCGTTGAGCGCGTCATAGGCGTCGTATTCGAGCGTGAACGATACGCCGGCTATGCTGCATTTCTTGATTTCATTCATAACGGATCGGGTTTTATGTTATGTTGACCGTATCTCTGTTAAGTGTGTGGCGGATGGCTACAATTTCTTTACGCTGCCGCCGCTCGAGGTGTGCTTGAGTTCGGAATCGAGGTCGCCCTTGGCGGCATACTTGACCGAACCGCCCGACGAGGCGCTGGCGTCGATGGATTTCATGCAGGTTATCTTTATCGAACCGCCCGACGAGGCGCTGACATCGGCGTTGCGGGCATTCAGGTCCATGGCGTCGACCTTGGCGGCCGAAGATACCGTGATCTCAATGTCGCCGGCTTCGCCGCTGAGGGTTGCCGAGGCGGCCGACGTTGCCGTGACGTCACATTTTACGGCCAGCAGGGCTACGTTTACATCCGACGCGCTGCTCATGTCGATTACGCAGTTGTCGGCCTTGATTGCGCCCTCGACATTCGCTGCCGACGAGGCGTCGATCGAGCAGGTGCCCACGTCGCTCTTGGTGATGTTGATATTTGCGGCAGACGAGGCGTCCAGCATGAGTTTCGGGCTCTTGATCTCGGTCTCTACGGTTACGCGTGAAGCACTCGAGGCAGAAATGGCCGAGATGTTGCCGTCGCTCGGGACTGTTACCTTTACCGTTACGTTGTTCAGCGACTTTATATCGTCGTCGATGCCTACGTTGAGACAGCCGCCTTCGACCTCGACTATGACGTATGGCATGATGTTGTCGTCGGCTTCGATAATGGCCTCCCTGCCGCTGCGCTTCTCGACGACGAGATGTACGGCACGCGAGGTCTCGATCCGTGAGAAGTCAGCGATGTTGACGCGGCGGGTGATGATATTGCCGCTGCCGGTGATGCGTGCATCCGTCGGTATGCTCATGCCGGTAGTGGTGACGGCGGTGTGTGCGGTTGCTGTGCAGGCTGAGGCGGTCATGGCGGTGGCGGCCAGTATGGTTGCTATCGAAAGAATCGTGTTTTTCATTGTCGTATTTATTTGTGTTGTATCTTATTCAGTTTGTATTTATGTTAGTCCCGTTGCGGGTTACTTGCCGTGGCGGATGATACGTATCTGTTCCACCATCTCGTCCCACGCCTCGTCCAGAGCGGCGAGCTGTGCCCGTCCCGCTTCGGTGAGCATGTAGTATTTTCGCGGCGGCCCCTGCGGCGACTCCTCCCATCGGTATGTCAGCAGTCCGGCATTCTTTTGTCGCGTGAGGATCGGGTAGAGCGTCCCTTCGACGACGATCATGTGCGCGGCCTTAAGCTCGGCGATGATCTTCGGCGCATAGGAGTCTCCGCGTGAGAGTATGGCGAGTATGCAATACTCGAGGATACCCTTGCGCATCTGGATTTTTACATTTTCTTCGTTCATGACTTTTCCTCCGTATTATTTTTTATATTCGTAATTTCGTGTTGCCGGTTCGGGTTCGTAGGGTATGACGAGCCACAGAATCAGGTAGAGCCACAGTGTCGAACCGGCCAAGAAGATGAAGAGTATGGCCAGCACGCGCAGCAGCGTCGAGTCGATGTCGAAATATGCGGCCATACCTCCGCATACGCCTGCTATCGAACGGTCGGTACGCGAGCGGTAGAAACGGCGTGGAGCCTCGCGGCCGGGCTGCTCGGAGTCGAGAGGACGATTCGCGGCACCGAAATCCTCGGGAGCGCCGATCTGAGCCATCGTGCTGCGCACAACGCCGTATGTGATTACCATCATTGGCGAGGGGACCTTCTCGCGGAAGATCTCCGCTACGCGGCCCTCGATGTCGGACATGGTTTCGGTATCCGACTCGGGCAGACGACGGCTGATGTCGTCAAGATAGGCGTTGAGAGCCGAGTAAGCATCCATGTCCATCGTGAAGGCCTGTTGTGCGATGTTTACATTGATCGTCTCTTTCATGGTAGATGATATTTTAGTATGGTTGAATATTTTCGTACTGCAAATATAGATATATTATTTGTACTTTGCATCACAAAGTAGTGCTTTTTTTATTTTTTTCTCACTTTTTTTCTCCGGAGCATACGGTGGTATCGGTTTGTTTTATGTTAATATGCTTATTACCAGATATATGGATATGCAGCGGGAAGATGTGGAAAATTGTCGGGCGGCATGCGTATGTTTCTGCCCGGAGGATGGGATCGCGCTTTACATTATATATAGACCGTATGCGCTGATGTGGCAGAGGAGGGTTGTGCGTTGCGCGAAAAAGCACTACCTTTGGTCGCTTTTAATCTGCTGTTTTATGATCGAGATAATATTGGTGATGGCGGCGGGCATAGCTGCCGGACGGCTGCTGCGGCGTGTGAAGTTCCTGCGGGTGCTGCCCGTGACGACAATGGCGACAATCGTGGCGCTGCTCTTTATCATGGGTGGCGAGATAGGCGGCAACAAGGCCGTCATCGCGGGGCTTACGTCGTTGGGCGTCGAGGCTCTGGCCATAGCTGCCGCGGCAACGGCGGGAAGCGTCGTGGCGGCGCGAGTGGTATATAGACGTTTCTTTGAACACCGTAAAACAGCCGCCGGCCATGAAGAGTAGCATGATTATCGTCGGTGCCTTCATCGTCGGGTGCATTGCCGGTTGGCTCGGATGGATGCCAGAGGGGGATTCGGCAAGCCGCCTGTCGCTGTGGGTGTTGTTCGCGCTGATGTTTCAGGTCGGTATGGGCATAGGCAGCGACAGCCGCCTGCGCGAGATCCTGCGAACCATATCGCCGCGTATGCTGCTTGTGCCCTGTGCCACGATCGTCGGGACGATCGCAGCTTCGGCGGCTGTATCGCTGTTGTTGGTACGATGGAGTCTGCCGCAGGTGCTGGCCGTAGGGTGCGGATTCGGGTACTATTCACTCTCGTCGATACTCATCGCATCGGTGGGCGAGGCCTCGATGGGGGCGCAAGTGGCGGCCGAGCTGGCAACGATAGCCCTTATGGCAAATATCTTCCGCGAGATATTCACGCTGTTGCTCTCGCCGCTTATGGTGCGGTTGTTCTCGCCTCTGGCACCGATATGTGCCGGCGGCGCGACGACGATGGATACGACGCTGCCCGTAATCACACGTTTCTCGGGCCGCGAGTGGGTCTTCGTCTCGATAGCGCACGGTATGGTGGTTGACTTCTCGGTGCCGTTTCTCGTGCCTTTCTTCTGTTCGCTGTAACCTGCATAAATAAATATAGGCGCGGCACAGACTCTCCGTAAGATGAGATCTCTGCGCCGCGCCGTATTGTACTTGGAATGCTCAGAACTTGACGTAGAGGCTCAGCAGCACATTGCGCGGACGTATGGCGAACGAGGCCGACGAACGGCTCAAAGCGTCGAAGAGGGTGTAGGCATACTCCTTTTCGTCGAGCAGGTTGCGGGCCGTGAGCGATAGCTCCCATCCGTTGCCGAAGGTATATGCGGCCGAGGCGTCGAAGAGAACCGTATTCTTGTACCGAGACGTTGTTAGCTGCGTGCGATAGTGCTCGGCCCCGATGCCTATGCGCAGATGCTTGGCGAGGGTGATGTCCGATGAGAGGCTCTGCGAGAGGGTCGTGGTCGAGGATTGCATCTCGGTCATCCCGACCTCGAGCTGCGAGCGGCTGAAGGCGAGGGTGTAGGCTACGTTCCACCGCCGCAGAAGCCGCAGATCGAACGTGGGGGCTATGGATAACGTGCGCATGCGGTAGGGGTTGTATTCGCCCTGCTGTATCATGCCCACGTGCGAGAGGGTCCACGAGGCGTTTATGCCGACCTTGCCCTTGAGGGCGTCGATGCCCTTGCTTACGCCTCCCGAGACGTATGTCGAGGAGGTGTCGTAAGGTGCGGCGACGGCCGTGGTGACGATATAGTCACCGACGAAGTCCTGTGACGAGACGGCATTCAGGTGCGAGCGGGTGTGTCCGGCCGTGACGTTGGCGAAGATCGATGAGAGGGGGTTCTTGTAGTCGAATCCGGCGGAGAAGGAGCCCGAGGCGTCGTTGTCGAGGATCTCGTAGCCGCGGCGCAGATACCGGTAGTCGGAGAGGATGGCTCCCGTGTAGAAGTTCTGTTCGTCGAGCGGGGCGCGGTTGTACGATGCCGAGGCCGAGAGCGAGAGCATGGGTGTAGCTATGACCTTCACCGAGAGCAGCGGCGAGAAGGTGAAGTCATCGAAGCGGCGGCGCGTGTCGGCCGCCATGTGGTCGGCAATGGAGTAGAAATAGCCCGACAACGGTACATTGAGTGAGAGTTTGACTACGGGCGAATTGTATGTAAACGACGGGTAGAGATCTACCTGCGACAGGGCAAGGCGCAGGTTGTTGTCGGTCTGAATATCAGTCTGAATATCGGCCGTGGGGTCAGTCGTGTCGGTTGCGCCGGCCGTGTCGCCGAGGCCCGTAAGGGAGGAGCGAAGTGAGCGTACGATCTGCGTGAAGGCGCCGTTGAGTCCTATGCCCCAGCGGCCGAAACGCCACGTGACGGATGTGTTCGTGGCCGAACGGAATGCCCATGCGTCGATCGTCTGCAACTGTTGCGAACCTTCGCGCTCGACAGAGAGTGTCTGCGGCGTGCGTCCGAATCCGTTTTCGGAACGCAGCGTAAAGGTGCGGCGGCCGAAGCGTTTGGTAAGCTCGAGCCTATCGTCGATGCTCAACGACGGAAGGTCGCCGCGCTGCATGTTGGGATAGGTGCCCTCGTCGCTGCGCCATACGTCACGCCGTACGATGCGCGCAGTGAGGGTGTTGTTGAGGTACGTGCGGTCGGTGTTGGCCAGCAGCCGCAGCGAGAGGTCGACCGTATGGGCGGCGTCGGCGGCGCGGGCCGCACTGTGTGTCGAGATCGAATCCTCTCCGACATAATATGTTGTTGCGGAGGCATTGTCGGAGGTGAGTCTCTCGTAGAGGTACGATGCGTCGATGTTGAGCGTATAGTCCTCGCCGAGTCGGAGCATGTTGGCCGTATTGACCAGATGCGAGGTGTTGAAGCGTGTACGCAGCCTGCCTATGGGTGCGGCCGAGGTGCCTGTGGAGATATATTGCGGCAGGGCGTAGCCCGCACCCGTACCCGTTATGCCGGTCTCGGCGCCGATGTCGCTGCCTGTGTTGTTGCTCTTCAGGGAGTTTATCGTCGAGAATCGCTTGCCCAGACACATGGCAAAGAGCGAACCGTTCCACAGCGCGGGCGAGAAGCCTCCGGCAGCCGTAGCCGAGCCCGACCATTGGTTGCGCGTGCGCTCGTCCATGCGTATGTTGAGGGCCGCCTTGTCCGAGAACTCGACGTCGCGCAGGATCTTCTTTGGCTGGTGGTTCTCCATGACGTCGACACTCTTGATATCCTGCGGCGAGATGTTCTTCGTGGCCAGCGCATAGCGGTCGCCCAGCATGTCCACGCCGTCGATGTATAGCTTGTTTATCGCCTCGCCCTGATACTTCACGCGGCCCGACTCCTCGACCTCGATGCCCGGCATCTTCTTGAGTATGTCGGAGAGGGTCTTGTCGTCGGCGTCGGTGAAGGAACTGGCGTTGTAGGAGAGCGTGTCGCCCTGCATCGATATGCGCGGTGCCTTCACCACGACTTCGCGTATGGCCGTTGCGGCGGCCTCCATGACGGCATCCGCGGGGGCGGCCCAGTCCGCAGGGGTGATGGTGCATGTGGCGTATCCCAGCATCGAGAATACAAGGGAGTAACCCTCTTCGGGCTTTCGGGTGCGCAGTATGGTGTATGCGCCCTTGTCGTCGGTAGTGTCGTAGGCGGCAATCTCGCCCGCGGCATCGGTCAGTTTGACTACTACGCCCGCGACGGGTTGTCCCGTAGCGGCATCGGTGACCGTGCCAGTGATGCGGAAGGTGTTTTGGGCACGGAGGGTTGTCGCGGCGAGAACAAGGGCCGCGGCGGCTAATATCTTTACGTATAATGTGCTCATGGTCTTAATAATATCACATATAATGACATCGCATATATTGCCGCCGCAGCCCTCGTCGCTGGGAGCCGTGCGGGTCAGTGTTTGTAGTCGGTCTCGATCATCAGGAACTCGGGCATAGTGTTCTCGGTCGAGGGCTCGCTGCCGTCGTGCGTCGTGATGATCATCTCGCCCGACGATATGAGGTATCCCATCGGGTTGTTCATGTATCGGTGCAGCTGACGCAGGTATTTTTCGCGCGTGGTCTCTATGTAGCGGCGGTCGGTGAATTCGACGGGCCGCTCGACGCTGCGCAGACCTATGATCTCGAACGAGTAGAGCCCCTCGTCGTCGGCTGCGGCCATGATGAGTCCGGGGAGTCCCTGCAGTTTCCACGGGCCGCTCGCAACGGGTATCTCGTCGGTGAACCACGCCGTAAAGTGGCGCCCGTAGAGGTCGCAGTCGGCACGGCGGCACTTGTAACCCAGAATCTCGCGCGTCTGGTCGCCGATCGTCCACTTGATCTGCGGCACCTTCTCCTCATAGGTGTAGTATGTCGAGGCTACGGCATCGGTGAGGGTCAGACGTCCCGCTTCGGGATAACCCGTATAGAGGCAGGCGGCGGTGCCGTTCTTATGCTCGACGGCCTTCAGTGCATTGTTCGGGTCGGCCTTCAGCAGCGAGTCCTTGGCGAAGTTGTAGTAGCTGTAAAACTTCGATACGGCACCGCCCGTCTGTAGGATCATGCGGTCCTCCTTCATACGTACAGGCTCCTGCTCGTTGCCGCGCTCGGGCGCGACGGCCTTGTAGACGCACTCGAGGCTCGAGCGGCCGATCTCGCGCGTGCCTGTCACGGCGGCGTTCGAGGCGCTCTTGTTGACGGTGATGGACTTGATGTTGGATACGTCGATCTGTGCGTGTGCCGTGGCTACGGCCGCCAGTATGGCGGCAAGGGTGATCAGAGTCGTTTTCATGGCAATGATATTTTGTTTTGATTTCGTTGCACGAAGTTACTCCGATCGGCCCTTGGCGGGTGTTAATGCTCCGTTAACAAGTGTTAACGAATGTTAACGGCGGTAGTCGCGCTCCAGAAAATCGTACGTCAGCGAGTCGCTGCGCAACTGCTCCTCAAGTTCGGTGTTGCGTGTGCCGTCCTCTTTGGTGATGTTTATGTTTATACCGCTGTTGCGGCTGAAGAAACCTATCGGGTCGAGCAGGTACTGATACTTTAGGCGGAGATACTTCTCGCGCTGGGAGTCGATATATTGCCGCGTGTCGATGTCGATAGCCTCGTCGCACTTCTCGATACCCTCGATACGGAACGAATAGTCGCCCTCGCTCTCCTCGACGGCCATGATAAGCCCCGGCAGACCGTGGAACTTCCACGGGCCGCAGCTCAGAGGTATCTCCTCCGTGAACCAAGCCGTGTAGGTGCGGCCGCGGAAGTCGCAGTCGGCGCGGCGGCACGTGTAGCCCAGAATCTCGCACGTTTGGCTGCCGATTCTCCAGTCGATCTGCGGCATCGGCTCCACACAGCGGTAAAATGCCGCCGAGAATGAATCCGTGAGTGTCAGTTCGCCCGCCGGCATATTCTGGTATATCGTAAGGCGGTCGCCGCCCGAATAGGCCGTAGGGTTGGTTTCCAGATCCGACGGGACCGATTTCTGCAACAGGTCGTCGATGGCGCGCACACGCTGGTCGTAGAACTTCGACATCGAGGGGCCGCACTGCAGGATGAATGTCTGCTCGACCCATTTGTCCTGCGCGCGGTCCTTGGCCCAGCGCAGGCGGTAGGCGCACTTGAGTGTTGCGCGTCCCACCTCGGTGCGCTCCAGCGGCCCCGTCTGGTAGGATGTGGCCCCGCGCTCGGAGTCGAGGATAACGATATTCTGCGGAGTCTGCTGTGCCCGAGCCTCGGGACTTGCCGCGCAGACGGCAATAGCGGCGATTGCAATGATTAACTTTTTCATATTTTGTCGTGTGTTTGAGTTTGACACTGCAAAGTTCGCCCGCGGAGCGCTTCCGAAGTGTTAATCGGAAGTTAAAGCCCCGGCCGAAGTGTTAAATAGTGTTAAACCGCGCGGCGGAGGATGGCGCGGCCGAGGATTTATTCATATCTTTGTTTCGGGGATTCCGCTTTCGGGGATCGATTGCGGACGTACGACACACAATGAATAAAAGAGAGTTCAAGATAGTGGCGGTGGTGATGACCTTCGCTCTGATGGCTCTGGCGTTGATGCAGGGACTGTGGCTGACGCGTCTCTACCGCCAGTCCGTAGAGCGATACGCCGACCAGATACGCGCTGCGGTGACGACGGCGCTCTATCGCAGCAGTCTCGACTCGCGGTCGGTATACAGCGTGACACGCACGAGCGCCTCGGTTGCCGACTCGCTGGTCATAACCCGCATTCAGGGGGCGGAAGCCGATACCGTGCAGTCGATAAACATAAATCTCGGACGCAACGGCCGTTCGATCGACATGCTGGTGTTGGACTTTGGCGGTATGCCGTTCGGCGCGGTCGATTCGCTGCTGTGCGGGGAGCTGGCCGTGCGCGGCGTGAGGGATTACGACGTTGAGATAAGCCTCGGCGACAAGACGAGGCGTTTCGACCATGCGGCCGATACGGTGAACGGACTCTCGCACCTCGACGGCCGACAGTGCCTTACGGTGAGCGAGGAGTTTGACGTAGCGGGAGAGAACGACAGCGACAAAGAAAAACTGTCGGTAACGGTACGTACACTGCACCCCTATATGTCGATGCTGGGCGATATGGCGGGCATCATCATCTCGTCGGTGCTGATCGTGGTGCTGATAGCGGCTGTGTTCGCCTATCTTGTGCGGACGCTCTTCCGTTTCAAGAGCGTCGAACGCATGCGCCTCGATCTGACACACAACATAACACACGAACTCAAGACTCCGATATCGGTGGCATACGCCGCGGGCGACTCGCTTCTGAACTTCGAGCAGATGGCGTCCGATCCGGCCGTGCGGCGCGAGTATATAGGTATCATGCAGCGGGAGCTGCGGCAGCTTGCGGCGATGGTCGACCGCATACTGCGCATGTCGGTCGAGGAGAGCGACGCCTTCACCCTCTCTGCGGAGGAGTGCCGCGCCGGGGATCTGGTCGAGGAGGCCGTGCGGCCGCACCGTATGACCGCTGGCAAGAGCGTTCGGATTGAGACCGACATCGAGGAGGGGCTGACGCTGCGCTGCGACCGCTTCCATCTGGTCAACGCGCTGGGCAATCTTGTCGACAACGCCGTCAAGTATTCGGGTGACGAGGTGAATATAACGGTGCGGGCCGCCGCCGATGGCGGTAATGTGATATTCGAGGTCGATGATGACGGTATCGGAATGGCCCGCGGCGAGGCTGAACGCGTCTTCGACAAGTTCTACCGCATCCCGACAGGGGACCTGCATGCCGTCAAGGGTTTCGGGCTGGGTCTGTATTATGTGCGTACGGTGGCCGAGCGGCATGGCGGCAGCGCCCGCGTCGAGAGTGGCGGATCGGGCCGCGGATCGAAGTTTTTCATCATAATACCGCGTTATGGCAGAGAGTAAGGTAGATGTTTTGGTTGTGGAGGATGAGCCGACATTGCTGCGTATCGTATGCGACGCGCTGCGCGCCGCAGGATTCACGTGCGCCGGCGCTGCGGACGGCCGCGAGGGGCTGCGGCTCTGCTGCGACCTCGCACCGAAGGTGGTGGTGACGGATATAATGATGCCCGTGATGGACGGTTTCACGCTGGCCGAGCGTATCCGTACACTCGACGCCGACGTGCAGATACTCTTCCTCTCGGCGCGCTCGTCGGCCGACGATGTGGTACACGGCTTCGACACGGGCGGCAACGACTACCTTCGCAAACCCTTCGCCATGACGGAACTGCTGGCACGGGTGCGGGCTCTGGCCGCACGCGGCAGTAAGTCGGCGTCGGCACCCGTGGAGTTTATGTTGGGGTGTTACCGTTTCAACACGATGAGTTGGACACTTGCGGGGCCATCGGGCGAGACGTGCGTGCTGCCGAACCGTGAGGCGCGTGTGCTGACGATATTGTGCCGTCACATGAACGAGGTGGTCGATACGCGTACCATCCTCATGGAGGTGTGGGGCGATGACAGCTATTTCAACGCCCGCAGCCTCAATGTATTCATCACAAAGCTGCGGCACCGCCTCTCGGAGGCGCCGTCGGTGAGCATAATCAATGCCCGCGGCGTCGGGTACAAATTGCAGGTGGATTGAGAATTTATATTTTTATGATATATATGCGATACGTAAGATTCATTATGTTTGCTGCGGCAGTGTTTGCTGCAGGCCGCACGTCGGCGTCGGTGATGCCGGCAGACGGCGGAGGGCGGCCTCGTGGAGAGGTTGTCAATGTTACCGACTTTGGTGCCGAGCCCGATGACGGCAGGGACGATACGCGAGCCTTGCGCCGTGCCGCTGAGTATTGCCGTACGCACCCCGGCACAACGCTTGTGATGCCGGCAGGCGTGTATCGCCTGCGCGACGCCGAGGCCGAACGACTCGAAGAGGAGGTGCTTGCAGGCAAGATGGGGGCTAATCCGGAAGAGGTGATATTCAAACCGTATTATCCCTATGTGAAGGGCCTCGACTTTACGGGCGCCGAGGATGTTACCGTGGAGGCACGCGGCGCCGTACTCATGTGTGAGGGGTGGATGGAGCCTGTCTCTGTTGTCGACTGCCGTAACTTCTCGCTCCGCGGCCTGACGATAGACTATTTGCGCAAGCCGTTCTCGGAGGGTGTGGTTACGTCCGTGGATGACGGATCGTTCACCGTGCGCTTCCGTTCAGAGCGTATGATTACGGCCGAGATGCCGATCCCGCGGCTTATGCTCTGGGATGACAGCATCGCGGGAATATATCGCGATCCGTTCTACTTTCCCGAAAGGGAGTTGCTTGGGGACAACTGTGTGAGGTTCGGCGGTTCGCTGCCGCAACGGATGGTGGGGGCTGCCGTGGCGGCGCCGCACTCGTTCCATTTCCGGCCGGCGATACTGTTGCTGCGCAGTACGAATACGCTGCTTGAGGGCGTCACGATACATTCACAGCCCGGAATGGGTATCGTGGGTTTCGACAGCCGCGACGTGACGATCCGGCGGCTGTCGGTGGTTCCCGCCGACGGATATGACTTCTCGACAAATACCGACGCCACGCACTTCGCATGCTGTGAGGGTACAATTTCCTTTGACGGATGCCTATTCCGCGGACAGGGTGACGACGCCACGAACGTCCACGGATACTATCACGATATTGCTGCCGTCAAGGGTGATACCGTGTCGCTCGAGCTGCGTGCGCCGACATTCACCCATGCGCAGGTGGCTGACGTGCCGCGAGTGGGTGACAGGATGGAGATCGTACGTATATCTACTCTCGAGCCCGTCGGCGAGACCGAGGTCGTGGAGGTGTTCTACAACGAGGGGGATACGGATGCCAGCGTGCGGTTGCGCGACGCCGTGCCCGAGGCGTTCGGGGATTACTATCTGTTCAACGTTACGAAGCTGCCGCGGCTGGAGTTCCGCCGTTCGGTCGTGTGGGGCAATCTGGCGCGCGGCGTGCTGGCCAAGACCCGCGGTGTGAGGATCGAGGACAATATCTTCCGCGGATGCACAGGTACGGCCATACATGTCGGCGCCGAATCGTCATGGAAGGAGGGTACGCATGCCGCCGACGTGACAATAGAGCGAAATGTCATGACGGACTGCGGCTTGGGCGCAGGGTGTCAGTACGGAGCCTCGGGCATAGCTGTCGTCATAGGCGCTCCGGATACGGAGGGCACAACGCTGCACGACGGCATCCGCATCATCGGCAACACGATACGCGGCACGGATGGGAACGCATGCGGAATATCCATACGCAATGCCCGTAATGTGGAGGTACGCGGCAACCGTATCGAGGGGTGTGACGAGGCTGTCCAGATGCGCAGTTGTGAGAATGTGACTGTGGAGTGACGTCATGAATGACGACAGGACGGGGCGCGGAGATCTGTGAATGGGATTCGCGCCCTGTCTGTTGTATAGAGTCCGGGTCGCGCGGAGGTTGAGGTCAGTCGAGGACGATGGTGAAGGCCACGCGGCCGGCGCGGTTGTGTGTCAGGCGCAGCGTGCCGCCGTGCATGTGCACGATCTGTCGCGATACGGCCAGACCTATGCCCGACCCCTCCTTCTTGGTCGAGAAGAAGGGTGTGAATATGTTCTCCGCGATCTCGGGCGGGATGGGGGCGCCGTTGTCGCTCACCTCGATATTCACCCTCTCGTTCTCGTCGATGAACGAACGTACGCGTATGCGCCGCGCCGCGCCCAGCTGTGCGGTCGCCTCGCGCGCATTCTTTATAAGGTTGACCATCACCTGCGACATGAGCATGCGGTCGGCATAGAGCATCGTGTCGACAGGCTCGATGTCGGTCTCGAACTGTTCGTCGTGCAGGTCGTTCAGCGAGGCCGCCTCGTTCACCAGTTCGAGAAGATAGAAGGGCGCCTTCTGCGGCGTCGGCAGGCGCGTGACCTGTCGGAAGGAGTCGACGAACGACAACAGACGTTTGCTCGTGTCGTGTATCGTCTGCAGGCCGCTGTGCATCTCCTCGCTGTCGGGTGCCGCCGTCAGCAGCGTATGGCTTATGGATGTTATGGGCGCCAGCGAGTTCATGATCTCATGGGTGAGTATGCGCGTAAGTTTGTCCCACGATTCGATCTCCTTGTCGTTGAGCTCGTTGTTTACGTCGCCGATGGTGATGACGCGGAGGTCGCGTTCGCCGAGCTTCAGATCCGAACAGTTTAACGAGAGGCTCATCTCGCCCGTCTCGTTGACGTAGCGCACGAGTGTCTGTTCGCCGTTACGTATGCGCATCAGGGCATCGGCCAGCGTCTCGGATATGGGCCGCAGCTGGTTGACGTGCGAGAGGCGTATGAGTCCGAACAGGTTGGTGGCCTTGCTGTTGGCCTGTACCACGGCCCCGTTCTTCATGACGGTGATGATGCCTATGTTGGCACACTCCATGATCAGCTCGAAATACTTCTCTTTCTCGCGTATCTGCAGTTTTGCCGAGTCGAGCACCTCCTTTATGCGGTTGAGCGAGTAGTTCACCAGCGCAAAGTCGGTCACGGCGGGCGTGTCGGCAAAGCGGAAGGAGTAGTCGTCGTTCTTGACGGCATTGAAGATGAACGATATGCGGCGGATTATATCCTGATATATGTTGAAAAGCGACAGAATCGAATAGGCGAACATCGGCACCGCCACGATGAGTATCGAGTGCTTGCTCAGCAGCAGCGCGGCCGTGGTGACGGCCGAGGCGGCGACGATGAGCACGATGTCGAAGATGATGAGGTTGTATGGAATCTTGCGCTTTTTCATAACCCGTAGCGCTTGATCTTGTTATAGAGCGTCTGTCGCGTTATTCCCAGTTGTTGGGCTACGAGTGTGAGGTTGCCGTTGTGTGCGGCGATGGCTTGGCGGATCATGCGGCGCTCCATATCCTCGAGCGTCGTGTCCGCAGTGTCGGGTTCATTGGCGGCGGCACTCTCGGCGGCCGAGGACGGAAAGGCTTCGGGACGTATTATGGCCCCGTCGCTCATGATGACGGCCTTCTCGACGGCGTGCTGCAACTCGCGTACGTTTCCCACCCAGCGGCGCGAGGTGAGGCAGTCGGCCGTGGCGGCGGCGAAGGTAAGGCCCATCTTGCCGTATTTGTCGGCATAGCGCGTAAGGAACATCTCCGCCAGCGGCATGATGTCCTCCTTGCGGCGGCGCAGCGGCGGCAGCTCTATATGTATCGTATTGATACGGTAGAGCAGGTCTTGACGGAACGTCCCCTCGGAAACCATGGCCTGCAGGTTGCGGTTCGTGGCCGAGATGAGACGTATGTCGACCGCACGCGGGGAGTTGCTTCCAAGGGGCATGATGCTGCGGTTCTGCAGCGCCGTGAGCAGCTTGGCCTGAAGGTGTTGCGGCAGGTTGCCTATCTCGTCGAGGAAGAGCGTGCCGCCCGAGGCGGTCTCGAACTTGCCCGCGTGGTCGCTGCGTGCGTCGGTGAAGGCCCCCTTGACATGTCCGAAGAGTTCGCTCTCGAAGAGCGTGTCGGGGATGGCGCCGACGTTTACGTCGACGAAAGGCTCGTTGCGGCGCAGCGACAGACGGTGTATCTCGCGCGCGAGGATATCCTTGCCCGTACCGTTCTCGCCCGTGATGAGGATGTTGGCATCGGTGACGGCGACCTTGTCGACGATCTGCCGTATGTGTGCCATAGCCTCACTCGTGCCCCAGAGCATGGGCGTGGCATTGTTGCCGGTGGTGCCGGCGCTCTTCTTGCCGGAGTCGGTGCGGAGCGTGGCCAGACGGTAGGCGTTGCGCAGCGAGGCGATGAGTTTCTCGTTGTCCCACGGCTTGACCACAAAATCCACGGCTCCCATCTTCATCGCCTTGACCGCAAGGTCGATGTCGGCATAGGCGGTGAACAACACCACTTTGGTCGAAGGGTAGCGGTCGAGGATCTGCTGCAGCCAGTATATGCCCTCGTTGCCGGTGTTGATGCCGGCGTTGAAGTTCATGTCGAGCAGCACGACGTCGGGACGCTCCGTACGCATTGTCGAGACGAGCGAATTGGGTGACGAGAGTGTCAGCACCTTCTCGAAATATTTGTCCACGAGCAGCTTCACGGCAGACAAGATCGCCTTGTTGTCGTCGACGATGAGTATGCTTCCCTGTTTTGCCATCGCAAATCTTTTTCACAAAGATACTCGTAAAAGGAGCGAATGTCAAAAAAATTTATTGCAGTGTCAAAATTTTAGACAGTTTTCTGAGAGGGCTGTTTTGATAATATGCTGTCATACAATATGTTAATTCTAATGGCACATCTTTGGCACGTATCGGGGCAAACGGAAAAACAATTGAAAACAGATATGAAAAAAGCATTTTTCACCTTTGCAGTGTCTATTTTATTGACACCTTTGCATGCGCAGGAGCCCATGTCGCTTGAGGATTGCATGGCATACGCCGTCGAGCATTCGACGACGGTGGGCCAGCAGGTCAATTCGCTGGAGAGCTCGCGTCAGGACTACATCAGCGCCGTGGCGTCGGCTCTGCCGTCGATCGGGGCCTCGACGGGCGGCAACGTCAGCTTCGGACGTTCGATCGACCCCGAGACCAACACCTATACCACTACCTCTACCTTCAGCAACTCGTACGGCATATCGGCATCGATGACGGTCTTCAACGGACTCTCGACCATAAACTCGATCCGTGCGACGAAGGTCCTTCGCGCCAAGGGTGCCGAGGATCTGCAACTTGCGCGCGACGAGGTGGCGATGAACACCATGGCGGCCTATTTCGACGTGGTATATTATACGGGTGCTGTCGAGATTGCGCGCGAGCAGCTGGCCACGAGCCGCAAGGAGCTCGAGCAGGTTCGGATGCACTACGAGCTGGGCGACAAGGCTCCGGCCGACGTGGCGGAGATCGAGGCGCAGGTTGCCAACTACGACTACATGCTCACGCAGCAGCAGAACAATCTCGATCTGGCGCGCATCGCCCTGCGCAAGGTGATGAACTACCCGCAGGGGGAGCCGCTGGAGGTGAATACCAAAGTAAACATCGACGGCATCATGGTAGGCGAGCCGCTGTCACAGGTTCTGGAGTACGCCCTCAAGTACAACCCCAAGGTGCGCTCGGCCGAGATGAACAACCGTTACTATAAGATCAACTACTCGACGGCCAAGGGGGGTTATCTGCCGTCAATAAGCCTGTCGGGAGGTTACAGCACCAACTACTACACCGATCTGGGAGACGGTGCGCGATATGACCATTTCTTCCGTCAGTTGTACAACAACCGCGGATCGTATATCGGCATGTCGATGTCGATACCCATCTTTTCGGGTCTGAGCCGCCGCGTCTCGAAACACAAGGCGAAGCTGAGTTTCGACAACGCCATGCTGCAGCACGAGGAGACGATGCGCACGCTCGAGAACGAGGTGACCAAAACCTATCAGGAGATGCAGAACTACGGCAAGCAGTACGTGCAGGGACAGAAGAAGGTGCATGCCAACGAGCTGGCCTACCGCAGCGTGTCGCAGAAGTTCGCCGAGGGTATGGTCTCGGTCATAGAGCTGCAGACGGCGGCCAACAATCTGCTGCAGGCGCGTTCCGAGCTTTTGCAGGCGCGGCTGCAGTATATCATCAAGTGCCGCATGGTGGATTACTACAACGGCGAGCCTCTGATCCGCCGGTAGCGCGGGCCGCAGATTAGACAACATTCAATCGCAAACGAATAAATAAAAAGATAAAGTTATGGATATCAAGATCGAAAAGAAGAAGGGCTGGAGAGCCCTCCTGCAGATGAAGAACATCCCTTATGCCTTGTGCGGTGTGTTTCTTGTATTCGTCGTATGGTTGCTGCTGCGCGACAAGGCCTCTACGCTGCGCGTGGATGCCGACGTGGTTACCGTCTCGGAGGTCGAGGCGGGCGAGTTCAACGACTACGTACGTTTGACGGGCACCGTGCAGCCCATCACGACGGTGCAGCTCTCGCCCCTTGAGTCGGGCGTCGTGGAGCGCATCGTGGCCGAGGAGGGATCGAAGGTCAAGAAGGGCGACGTCATCATCGAGATGTCGAACAACTCGCTGAGCATGCAGATCCTGCAGTCGGAGGCCGACCTCGCCGAGAAGCAGAATATCCTGCGCAACACCCTTATCTCGATGGAGCAGGAGCGTCTGTCGCTGCGACAGGAGCAGCTGCAGCTGGATATCGACGTGGAGCGCAAGCGCCGCGACTACGAGCGCAAGGAGCGCCTCTACAAGAACGAGCTTCTCTCGCAGGAGGAGTGGCTGCAGGCCAAGGAGGACTACGAACTGGCGTTGAACAAGCGCCAGCTTAACGTCGAGAAGCAGCGTCAGGATTCGCTCTTCCGCTCGAATCAGGTGGGGCAGATGGAGGAGAGCCTCCACTCGATGACGCTCAACATGCAGCTCATACGCGAGCGTGTCGACAACCTCAAGGTGAAGGCTCCGATCGATGGCGAGGTGGGTATGCTGGATATCGTGCTCGGCCAGTCGGTAGGGCAGGGTACGGCTATCGGTCAGGTGAACGACCTGTCGGCCTACAAGGTGACGGCACAGATCGACGAACACTATATCGACCGTGTGACGATGGGTCTGACGGCCTCGTTCGAGCGTCAGGAGACGCGTTTCGAGATGCTTCTGCGCAAGGTCTATCCCGAGGTGCGCGAGGGTCAGTTCAAGGCCGACTTCGTATTCACGGGCGACATCCCCGAGAATATCCGCAGCGGCCAGACCTACTATCTCAACCTGCAGCTGGGACAGCCCACCGAGTCGATCTTCATTCCGCGCGGCTCGTTCTACCAGTCGACGGGCGGCTCGTGGATATATGTTGTCGACGCCTCGGGTGAGAAGGCGCACCGCCGCCAGATACGCATCGGCCGCCAGAACCCGCAGTATTACGAGGTCGTTGAGGGTCTCGACGCGGGCGAGCGCGTGATCACCTCGTCGTACGACAACTTCGGCGACCACGATGTGCTGATACTTAAATAACAGACGATAAACGAATAACAATAAACAACTTTTACGCTTATGCTGTACGACTTTCTTATGCTTTTGCGCCGATACAAGGTTTCGTCGGTGCTGAACATAGCGGGCATGGGTCTGGCCTTTGCGGCGGCCTACCTGATGCTGGTGCAGGTTGTCTTCGACTTCTCCTACAACCGCTCGCTGCCCGACGCCGCCGACATATACCGTCTGGAGTATCCGAGCTGGTACACCGACGGCAGCTGGGGAACGACATGGAACCGTCACAATCCGGTAGAATACTGTCAGGGTATCCCCGAGGTGGCGGCTGCGGCGACATTCCGCTGCGATGGCTATACGAACCGCGACTACTCGATCCGTCGCAATGACACGATCGACAATATCACGATGAACAGCGCAAACTGTGAGCGTGCGGGTCTCGATGTCTTCTGTTTCGAGTGTGTGGCCGGATCGTTCGACGACTTTATCGGGCCTTATACGGCTGTCGTATCCGAGTCGGCGGCCAAACGCTACGGTATAAATGTCGGGGATGTGATCCACTCGGGACGCGGCGCCACCGAGGGCAGCCATACGCTCACCGTCGTGGCCATATACCGCGACTTCCCCGAGCCGAGCAGCGTGGCCAAGAACGATATGTATATGGGTATGATTCCTTTGGAGCAGCACGACCGCTCGAACTGGAACGACCCCTTTTACCTGCGCCTTAAGCCCGGTTCTTCGCCCGAGGCCGTGGAGAAGAAGATGGCGGATCACTGGCGCGAACAGGCTGCTAACGAAGGCTATACGCAGGAGGAGATCGAACGCGAAATAGCCGGTTATGCGCCGCGCCTGAACAACGTGTGCGACATATACTTCTCGCGCGATACGGAGGGCAATGACGGCCCGACGGGCAACATCACCACTACATACACGCTGTTGAGTATCGCCGTGCTGATAATAGTTATCGCCTTCATCAACTTCATCAACTTCTTCTTCGCGCTGATTCCCGTGCGCATCCGCGCCGTCAATACGCGCAAGATATTCGGCGCCTCGAACGCCCGCTTGCGTATGGGCTTCGTGGCAGAGACCGTGGGGCTCTTCGTCGTTGGTCTGGCCGTAGGTTACGGCCTTGTGGTGATCTTCAACGACACGCAGATGGCAAGTTACCTGTCTACTTCGGCAGCCATAGGCAAAAACCTGCCGCTGGCGCTGGGATTCGTTGCCGTGGCCGTCGTGGCGGGTATCCTGATAAGCCTCTACCCGATATTCTACATCACCTCCTTCTCGCCTGCATTCGTCATCAAGGGCTCGTTCCAATCCACGCGTTCGGGCCGCGTGCTGCGCTACACGCTTGTGGGCGTGCAGTATGTGATCTCGATATCGCTCATCATCGTGACGCTCTTCATACAGATGCAGCACAACTACATGATGAACTACGACATGGGATTCGACAAGGGCGGCATACTGGCCGTCGACGGCCCCACGATTACCAGCTACCAGCAGATGGACGCCCTTTCGGACAAGCTCCGCCAGAACCCGATGGTTACCGACGTCACATTCAGCGCGGGCGACATCGTGGCGCCGCAGCGCATGGGTTGGGGGCGTGAGTTCAGGGACAAGCGGATCTCGTTCCAGAGCTATCCCGTTGCGTGGAACTTCCTCGACTTCATGGGTATCAAGGTGGTCGAGGGGCGCGACTTCACGAAGGATGACTACCAGCGTGCAAACGGCGTCTTCATCTTCAACGAGAGCGCCAAGCGGGCCTTCGAGTTTACCCTCGACGACAAGCTGAACGGCCACGCCGACAATACCGACATCGTGGGCTTCTGCGAGGATTTCCACTTCAAGCCTCTGCAATACGGCGTGGAGCCCTTCTGCTTCTACGTCTTCGGCTCGTCGCCGTGGTACTATCCGAGCCATGTGTATGTGCGCATAGCGGCCGGTACGGGCATCCGCGAGGCCATACGTTATGTGCGTGATACGGTCATGGCGTTCGACCCCTCGCTCGAGGCCGACAAGGTGTATGTCAAGATCTTCGACGAGGAGCTGGGCAAATACTACGATGCCGAGGAGCGTCTGGCACGTCTTATCGCGGCCTTCTCGCTGCTGTCGATCGTGATCTCGATGCTGGGTGTCTTCGGTCTGGTGCTCTTCGAGACGCAGTACCGCCGCAAGGAGATCGGCATACGCCGCGTGAACGGCGCCTCGGTGGGGTCGATACTCAAGATGTTCAACATGCAGTTCCTGCGCATCGTGGGTATATGTACCGTCATCGCGCTGCCGATAAGTTACTATATCGTTGACCGCTGGCTGCAGGGCTTCGCCACGCGCATGCCGATGCACTGGTGGGTATTCGTGCTTGCCGTGTTGATCGTAGCGGCAATCACGGCATTGACGGTAACGGCACGCAGCTGGCGCGCCGCCAACGAGAACCCCATAAACGCCATACAGCACTGATGCGGCGGTCGCGGCGGGCCGACACAAAGAAAAAACACATACAAAAAAATAATAGAAAACAATTAAAAATCTTACAGTTATGTCAATGTTGAAAGTTGAAAACCTCAAGAAGAGTTTCTTTACCGAAGAGATCGAGACCATCGCGCTGAACGGCGTGTCATTCGAAGTGAACGAGGGCGAGTTTGTCGCCGTGATGGGCCCCTCGGGCTGCGGCAAATCGACGCTGCTCAATATTCTGGGCCTGCTCGACAACCCCACCAGCGGCGAATACTACCTGATCGACCGTGAAGTAGGGCAGCTGCGCGAGCGCGACCGCACGAAGTTCCGCAAGGGAAATATCGGATTCGTGTTCCAGTCGTTCAACCTGATCGACGAGCTGAACGTGGCGGAGAATGTCGAGCTGCCGCTCATATATTTGGGCGTCAAGTCGTCGGAGCGAAAGGAGCGTGTGAAGAAGATCCTCGACCGCATGAACATCTCGCACCGAGCCGACCATTTCCCACAGCAGCTCTCGGGAGGTCAGCAGCAGCGTGTGGCCATAGCCCGCGCGCTGGTGGCCAACCCCAAGCTGATCCTTGCCGACGAGCCCACGGGTAACCTCGACTCGAAGAACGGTCAGGAGGTTATGCTGCTGTTGCAGGAGCTCAACCGCGAGGGTACCACGGTGATCATGGTGACGCACTCGCAGCACGACGCGTCGTTTGCCTCGCGTACGCTCTGCCTCTTCGACGGCGAGCTTGTGACCGACGTGCGCAACCGCCTGTAAATGATGTTTCGGGATGCCGCCTGCCCGTGCTTATGCGCGGGCAGCGAGGGCTCTCATGTGCGGGTGCGGTCCGACATGATAGTGTGCGGGCAAGAATCGTACACGGGCCGTGCCGTGGGCGGATTGCGTGCCGCCGCGGCTGCCGAAACCCTACGAAATGAAAAATATATGCCTGTGATGCCGTTAGCGTGGCCGGAGTTCGGTCCGTGGGCAAGGATGGTAAAACAAACAACACTATAAATATTCGACCCATGAAGATTGCAATAAAGAATTTTCTGACCACGCTGCGGCGTTACAAGGTGGCCTCGGTGTTGAACATCGCGGGCATGACGCTGGCTTTTCTGGCCTTCTATGTGATAATGTCGCAGGTATATTACGACATTACCTACAACCGTTCGATCAAGGATTCCGACCGAACGTATATCCTGCTGACGCGCTTCACCGAGGACTGGATAGCTCTCGCGTCGCGCGGTGTTGCCGAGAGGACGTTCGGGTTGTGGCCCGATGTGGAGTGTTCGGGTACCATACGCAATAAAGGATTGGGGGCGGAGTATGTGTGGGTGAAACGCACTGAGTACAACTACGACCGTTACGATTACAGGACGGCGACCATGTCGCTGCCGCTGCTCGACGTGCTGTCGTTCCGCACTGTCGAGGGCGATTTGCGGCGTCTGTCGGAGCCCGAGACCGTCATTATCTCGGAGTCGCTGGCCGAGCGTATGGGGGTGCATGCGGGCGACGATGTATATCTGCCCGACATGGAAGCCAAAGAGGATGATCCCGATGCCGGCCGCAAACCTGCGCGGCGCATGACGGTGGCGGGCGTATATGCCGATTTCGCCCCCAATACCATGATGGGTGACGTGCATATCGCGATGGATGCGGGAGACGACCATCTGACGGGCGACAAGCAGCACTGGGTGAATTACACCTACTATGTCAAGCTGCGCAAGGGAGCCTCGCCCGAGGCTCTGGCCGAGGTTTGGAAGCGTACCGAGCCGAATGTCGGCGACGATGGCGTGAGGCTGGTGCCCATCCGTGATATCTATTATTGGCAAACGCTGAAGTTCGGCACCGTAGAGCAGGGGTCGAAGAGCGGCACGGCCGTGCTGTTCGGCATAGCGATGCTGATTGTTGTTGTGGCATTCATCAACTTCGTGAACTTCTTCTTTGCAATGATCCCCGTGCGTCTGCGCGCCGTCAATATCTGCAAGGTCTTCGGTGCCTCGACTTCGGCGCTGCGTTGGAATTTCCTCTTCGAGTCGGTCGGGATGGTGCTTTGCTCGCTGCTGCTGGCCCTCTACCTTATGGTCGTGGTGCAGGAGAGCTTCCTCGCGGAGTATGTGACCTGCTCGCTGGCCATGTCCGACAACCTGCCGGCGCTGGCGCTCGTGCTGGTGATAACGGTGGTCATAGCGTTGGCCTCGTCGTTGTACCCGGCGTGGTACATCACCTCGTTCAATGCCTCGTTGGCCGTCAAGAGCGGCTTCGCCGGCTCGGTGACGGGACGGCGCATGCGTCTGGCGCTTACGGGGGTGCAGTTCATCATTTCGATAGCCCTCATCATAGTGTCTGCGGCCTTCTGGACGCAGTACCGCTACATGATGCGCTTCGACATGGGCTTCGACCGCGACAACCTGCTCACGTTCGAGTCGACGGGTACCATTGCCGGTCGCGGCAATGCCTTCCTGTCGTATCTGGAGAGCGACCCCGACATTGCGGCCGTCACCACGGCTTCGGACGACGTAATAGGTCTCGAGAATACGAAGAGCTGGTGGGTGGACGACATCTTTGTCGAGGTTAGGAACTGCGACGTGCGTTATAATTTCTTCGACGTGATGGGCATTCCCCTTATCGACGGCGAGGGTTTCTCACCCTCGGACGAGAATCGCAACCGAGGTGTGGTCGTAAACCGCTATCTGGCCGAGACGCTGGATCTGCATGTGGTAGACCTGTTCACTCTGGGCCGCGTGGCGGGCATTACGGACGACGTTATGATGCACGACGTGTCGCAGAACAAACAGTTCATGGCGTGGGGCTGCGCTACGGATAACATGCGCTTTTTCTATGTGCGTGTACACGGCGGCAGCGACATAAGGCGCGTGTGCGACTTCATCCGCAAGGCGGTGCACCAGTTCGACCCTGCGGCGGACGAGCCCTCGATCGAATTTGTTGACCAGCATGTGGCGCGCCTCTACGACCAAGTGAAACGTCAGACCGTTCTGGTGTCGTTGTTCGCGCTGCTGTCGGTGGTGATTTCGCTGATGGGCGTCTTCGGCATCGTCCTCTTCGAGACGCAGCACCGCCGCCGCGAGATCGCCGTGCGCCGCGTCTTCGGCGCCTCGACCTCGGGTATCATCTGGATGCTCAACCGACGTTATGCCCTCATCGTGGCCGTATGTTTCGTTGTGGCGGCACCCGTGGCGTGGTATGTCGTCGCCCGATGGATGGAGCGTTTCGTAAACCGCACCGACATCTCGTGGCTCATATACCTCGGTGCTCTGGCACTGGTGCTGGCCATAACTTTGGCATTGGTTACGCTGCGCAGCTGGCGCGCCGCAAACGAGAACCCCTCGCGCGTGCTGGGCGGCGAGTGACGTGACTCCCTGAAGAGGGGAAACGATTAAAATTGCAATTTGAAAGATGAAAATAGCATTCAAGAATTTCATTACGACGCTGCGGCGTTACAAGATGGCCTCGGTGTTGAACATCGCGGGCATGACGCTGGCGTTTCTGGCCTTCTATGTGATAATGTCGCAGGTGTATTACGATGTTACCTACAACCGTTCGATTCGGGACTCCGACCGTACATATATCCTGTTGTCGAGACACTATGACGGGTGGATACCTCTCGAGTCGCGCATTAACGCCGAGGAGGCCCTTGCGACGTGGCCCGAGGTGGAGTGTTCGGGTGCAATACGCAAGGTGGGCGACGGCGCGGAATACGTGTGGGTGAAACGTTCGGAGTACAACTACGACCGTTACGATTACAGGACGGCTGCCATATCGCTGCCGCTGCTCGACGTGCTGTCGTTCCGTACCGTCGAGGGCGACCTGCGGCGTTTGTCGGAGCCCGGAACCGTCATCATCTCGGAGTCGCTGGCCGAGCGTATGGGGGTGCACGCGGGCGACGATGTCTATCTGCCCGACATGGATGCCGCCGCGGATGATCCCGATGCCGGCCGCAAGCCGGCGCGGTGTATGACGGTGGCGGGCGTATATGCCGACTTCGCTCCCAACACCATGATGGGAAACGTGCATATGGCGATGAATGCGGGCGATGATCTGCTTTCGGAAGATAAGCGCGACTGGAGGGCTTACACATACTATGTCAAGTTGCGCGAGGGCGCCTCGCCGGAGGATATGGCCGAGGTATGGAAGCGTACCATCCCCTATGCCGACGACGACAGCGTGATGCTGGTGTCCGTGCGAGACATATATTATTGGGACGCGTTGGAGTTCGGTGGTGTCGAGCAGGGCTCGAAGAGCGGTTCGGCCGTGCTGTTCGGTATCGCGATACTGATCGTGGGGATTGCATTCATCAACTTCGTTAACTTTTTCTTCGCCCTGATCCCCGTGCGGATGCGCGCCGTAAACATCTGCAAGGTTTTCGGGGCCTCGACCGCAGCCCTGCGCTGGAACTTCCTCTTCGAATCCGTCGGGATGGTCTTATGCTCACTGCTGCTGACCTTGTACCTTATGGTCGTGGTGCAGGATAGCTTCATTGCCGAGTATGTGACCTGCTCTCTGGCCATGTCCGACAACCTGCCGGCGCTGGCGCTCGTGCTGGTGATAACGGTAGCCATAGCGTTGGTTTCGTCGTTGTACCCTGCATGGTACATCACCTCGTTCAACGCCTCGCTCACGGTAAAGGGCGGTTTCGCGGGCTCGGTGGCGGGACGGCGCATGCGTCTGGTGCTTACGGGTTTGCAGTTCGCCATCTCGATAGCCCTCATAATCGTGTCGGCGGCATTCTGGACGCAGTACCGCTACATGATGCGCTTCGACATGGGTTTCGACCGCGACAACCTGCTCGTATTCGAGTCGACGGGGAGCATAGCAGGCCGCGGCGACGCACTCATATCACATCTCGAGGGCAATTCCGACATAACGGCCGTTACAGCAGCCTCGCGCGACGTGATAGGTCTCAACGAAACGTACAGCTGGATGGATGGCGACCGCCTCATCGAGGTGAAGAGGTGTTTTGTCCGGTACAATTTCTTCGATGTGATGGGCATCCCTTTGATCGACGGCGAAGGGTTTCGACTCTCGTCGCAGAGGCACGACGACTGCTCCGTCGTGAACCGCCATATTGCCGAGCTGATGTCGCTTGAGGTGGGCGATGACTTTGCTGGCAGCAAGGTGGTGGGCATTACCGACGACGTTATGATGCATGACGTATCGCAGAACAAGGTCAGCCTTGAATGGCTGTGCGGGACGGAGGACATGCGTTTCTTCTATGTGCGTGTCCGTGGCGGCGGCGATATAAAACGGGTCTGCGATTTCATCCGTTCGTCGGTACGTGAGTTCGACCCTGCGGCCGACGAGCCCTCGATAGAGTTTGTCGACCAGCATGTGGCGCGCCTCTACGACAAGGTGAAACGGCAGACGGTGCTGGTATCGATGTTCGCGCTGCTGTCGGTGGTGATTTCGCTGATGGGCGTCTTCGGCATCGTCCTCTTCGAGACGCAGCACCGCCGCCGCGAGATCGCCGTGCGCCGCGTCTTCGGCGCCTCGACCTCGGGTATCATCTGGATGCTCAACCGACGTTATGCCCTCATCGTGGCCGTATGTTTCGTTGTGGCGGCACCCGTGGCGTGGTATGTCGTCGCCCGATGGATGGAGCGTTTCGTAAACCGCACCGACATCTCGTGGCTCATATACCTCGGTGCTCTGGCACTGGTGCTGGCCATAACTTTGGCATTGGTTACGCTGCGCAGCTGGCGCGCCGCAAACGAGAACCCCTCGCGCGTGCTGGGCGGCGAGTGACGTGACTCCCTGAAGAGGGAAAACGATTAAAATTACAATTTGAAAGATGAAAATAGCATTCAAGAATTTCATTACTACACTGCGGCGTTACAAGATGGCCTCGGTGTTGAACATCGCGGGCCTGACGCTGGCCTTCACGGCATTCTACGTGATGATGGTGCAGGTGACCTACGATCTGGGCTACAACCGCTCGATAAAGGATGCCGACCGCATCTGGACGGCGAATGCCAACTGGATAGGCGGCGGATTCTCGCTGATCTCGCCGCGCGGCCCCTTCGAGGCGGCGCTGGCGCAGTGCCCCGAGGTCGAGGGCAGCGCCATCATTACGCGCAACTGGGAGGGGCCCGTGTGGGTGCAGAAGTCGGAGTTCAGCTTCACCGAATATGCGGCTGTGATGGACTATATATCGCTGCCGTCGCTCGACCTGCTGGGCTTCCGTACGGTGGAGGGAGACCTCCGGCAGATCGAGAACCCCAATACTGTGATCCTGCCCGAGTCGCTGGCGCGGCTCTACGGCGTGCATGCCGGCGACCGTATCTTCACGAGCGACACCAAGCCCGGGGAGAAACCGCGCCCCTCGCACGAGTGGACCGTGGTGGGTATATACAAGGATTTCGCCGACAATACGCTCATGGGCAAACCGCGCATATACAGCTACTTGGGCGACAAGGACATGAACGACACGTCGCAATATGGCTATATCTGTATGGTAAAGATGCGTGACGGGTCCGTGCCCGACAGCTTCAAGAAGGCGTGGGACGACAACATGTACCGTCAGCGCGTGGCCCGTGCGCGTGACGACGATAGTGCGCAGAGTGCCGAAAAGGGCGACGGGGAGGATGCCGGCGGCACGACGGCCGCCGAGACCGATGCCAAATACGAATACCTACGCAGCGATGTGCGCTTGACACCGCTGTTGGATGTCTATTTCGACACCTCGCTCGGCTCTGGCTCGGCTCACGAACACGGCTCGAAATCGACGATGCTGACATGTTTGGGCATAGCCATCCTTGTGGTGGCCATAGCGTTGATAAACTTCGTCAACTTCTTCTTTGCGCTGATCCCCGTGCGGCTGCGCGCCGTCAATATCTGCAAGGTCTTCGGGGCCTCGACCCGTACGCTGCGCTGGAGCTTCCTGTTCGAGGCAGTGGGACTTGTGGTGTGCGCGCTGCTGCTGACGATGTACCTTACGATCGTGCTGCCCGATACCTTCGTGGCGGAGTATGTCTCGCGGTCGCTCTCTTTGAAGGATAACCTGACGGCCGTGCTGCTGCTCTTTGGCATAGGCGTGGTGGCGGCCCTCGCCGCGGCGCTGTACCCGTCGTACTACATCACCTCGTTCAACGCCTCGCTCGCCGTCAAGAGCGGCTTCGCCGGCTCGGGCGCGGGTCGCCGCCTGCGTCTTGTTCTGGTCGGGGTGCAGTTTACGGTCTCGATAGCCCTTATCGTGGTGGCCGCCTGCTTCTGGCTGCAATACAGGTATATGATCAATTACGACATAGGTATCGACCGCGAGAACCTGATGTGTTTCAACCTCTCGTACAAGGACGGCGACATGTATCCCGTATTGGCGGAACGCATGAACGAGATGCCCGAGATCGTCGGCGTGACGGCATCGGTGGATGCCGTGGTGGGAGACGGCTCGGCCGAGGTGATACGCATGAAGTATGAAGGCCGCGATCTGGAGCTCCACTTCCGATATGTGCGCAGCAACTTCCTCGACGTGATGGGCATAAGGCTCGCCGAGGGTGAGGACTTCTCCGACGACATGGACAACGCCGCCACCAAGTATGCAATCATGTGCCGCAGTACGTGCGACGAGTACGGATTCTATCCGGGCTTCGTGCTGATGGCGGGCAACGAGCCGATATGCCGTGTTATCGGTATCATGGATGACGTACTCGGACAGCCTCTCGACTCGAAGCAGAGCAATACGGTCTACTGCACCACGTCGGAGGATCAGTGGATGGGCGACGTATATTTCCGCACGGCGGCGAATGTCGACATACCGCGGCTGTGCGACAAGATCCGCGCCGTGGCCAAGGAGATAAATCCTGAGAGTGAGGATCTTAAGATCGAATTTGTGGACGAGCGTCTGCAACAGCTCTACGAGAAGACGCAGCGCAGCGCCACTATTATCGGGCTCTTCGCCCTGCTGGCCGTCATCATATCGCTGATGGGTGTCTTCGGCATCGTCCTCTTCGAGACGCAGCACCGCCGTCGCGAGATCGCCCTGCGCCGCGTGATGGGCTCGACGGTTGAGGGTGTGATCTGGATGTTCGGCCGCCACTACATCACGATCGTAGCCGTATGTTTCGCGATCGCGGTGCCCGTGGCGTGGTACGTGGTGGGCGAGTGGCTCAACAGGTTCGCCTACCGGATCCCGACGCCGTGGTGGATCTTTGCGGCGGCATTCCTTCTGGTGACGGCTCTGACGCTGGGCATAGTCGTCGTACGCTGCCGCCGCGCCGCGAGCGAGAATCCCGCACGCGTGCTGGGCGGCGAGTAATGCCGATGTGTATATATAAAACGAGGGGTGCGAATCGTTCGCGCCCCTCGTTTTTGTTATATATGTTTAACTATTTACAGGTGGCGTCGTTTGCCGCAGTGGCATAGAGGCCGATCATGGCACCCGTGAAGCCGCCTGCAACGTTGGTCGAGAGAATATCGCCCGAAACGGTTGCGAGATCCTTGTATTCGCCGCCGCGCTCGGCATAGCTGAAGGTGTACTTGTCACCCTCGGCGCTCACGCGCAGGCCGACGGGAAGACGGTTGCCTACGGTAGCCGAAGCGACGGTCTCGGATTTGCCGCGCGCCGTGCGTTGCAGTACGATGGCGGTCTGGTCGCCGCACTTCGTTATGCCGAAGACGTAGTTGAACGCCTCACTCTGGTAGCATGTCAGTCCGGCCAGATCGCTCGACGAGCGGGGTACGTAGTAGAGCGTTGTGGTGGCGGTGAAGGTGTTGTGCTGCTGGCGGTAGAAGAGCGTCGAGGTGGGACGCGGGGCCTTGATGTTCACATCGAAGGGCTTGATCGCAAGTCCGTGCTCGCCAACTGAGGCGAAGTGCTCGCGCGCACCGCGCACGCCGACCCAGCGCGGGTCGAGATCCGCCGAGGCGAAGCCGTCGCTGAAGGTGAAGTTGCCGTTGGGGAGGAATCCGTCCTCGCCGCAGTGGTTCTCCACGCCTGCGGGCATCTTGAGTTTGGGCTTCAGGGGCTCCATGCCGCCCTCGAAGACGGGGAAGATGCCGCTCCAGTCAACGGGCAGGATGAAGGTCTCGCGGCCCGTATTCACGCGGTTGGTCTCGTTGGGGCGTATGGCCAGAAATACTCCCCAATACTTGCCGTCGGGGCCTTCGACGAGATCGGCATGGCCCGCCCAGTCGACCTTGTCGGGACGGTCGGCCGGAAGGTGGCGCTGCGAGAGTATGGGGTTCTCGGGTGCGGGCGTGAAGGGTCCCTTGGGGCTGTCGGCGATGAATATCACCTCGCTGTGCCAGCCTCCCGTGCCGCCTTCGGCGCACATGAGATAGTATTTGCCGTCCTTCTTGTAGAGGTGCGGAGCCTCGATCCAGATAGGTTTCTGCGAAAGGTCCACGCCGCCGTTGACGACAACTTGGTCGCTGCCCTCGACGATCTGGTCCTTCTCGGTGTCGTACTCCCAGATCTTGATCACGCGGTGACCCTCGTAGAGAGCCTTCTCGGGGGCGTCGTTGTGGACGATGTAGGCCTTGCCGTCATCGTCGAAGAAGAGGTCGGGGTCGATGCCCGCGAAGTGCAGGATGATGGGGTCGCTCCATCCTTCGGCCGGATCCTTCGTCTTGACGACCATGTTGCCTATGCCGCCGGCAAACTGCGTCGTGATCATGTAGAAGGTGTCGTTATGCGGGTTGTAGCGTATGGTTGGGGCATAGATTCCGGCGCTGATGCCCGTATCCTCGACCTTGAGCTGCGAGGGACGGTCCAGTACGTGGCCTATCTGCCGCCAGTTGACCAGATCCTTCGAGTGGAAGATGGGTACGCCCGGGTTGATGGCGAACGACGAGCATACGATGTAGTAGTCGTCGCCCTTGCGGCAGATGCTCGGGTCGGGGTAGCAGCCCTGAAGAATGGGCGTGTAGAACTCGTCCTTGCTCAGAGGGTTCTGCTCGTAGACGGCGTCGGCGCCCGTGTAGGTGAAGTCTCCGAAGACCGGAGTGCCGGCCTCGGGCACATACCCGCCGGCGCACGATAACATCGCGAGTCCGCATGCGGCGGATGAGATGAGTGTCAGGATTTTTTTCATAAGCGAAGAGTATTTAGTTTCGGTTTACTTAGTAGCATTTTCGGGCCTTGCCGCATTGTCATGCCTCGGGGCGTGGCGGCGGGGCGAATGTCCCCATATCCAATCTGTTCGCAATGTTCGTAAAAAAATGCGATAAATCCAAGTAACGGGTAATACGGGCCGCCGTACTAAGCGTAATCTGGACGCTAAGGTGTTGCTATTTCGCATAATCCTCAAATCCGCAACTAAGCTCTTCAGCGTCCTTCTTGCGTCTAAACGTCCTCTCATCACTGAATTAGCAGATAAATTGAGGCTGAAATACCCACTTCTGCCCACAATATCCCCTTGCCCCACTATGCGACTTGAGGCAATACGCAGTATCATACCCATAAGTTGTAGGCGTTATCCAA
>URBK01000005.1 GCA_900546065.1 uncultured Alistipes sp. | reverse complement strand
CAGATCGACCGTCATCGTGGTGTGCGCCACATCGGGCAGCCCGCGCAGCGAGACATCCGTACTGAGCGACGAATGCTCGCCGAAAGATATGTTGCTGACATCGACATTCATGTCGGCGACCGATCCCGATACCGACACGTTCATATCCTTCACGGCAAGTTTCCACGGCAGCAGCCCGGGTGCGAAGTGCGCAATGTCGTCGGTCGAGACCGACGTGTCGTACAACTCGCCGTCGATGGCCACGTTGTGTACGAAATCCTTGTACGAGGACCAGTCCTCGCCGCGCAGCACCAGCGAGCTCAGCCTTATGGCCGACTCCTCGGTGTCGATCTCGAAGTCCCGAAGATCGACAAGACCACGATCCACCAAGAATCGGCCCGTGAAGTTGTCTATCCTGAAACCGCTATGTTCCGTGGTTGAGAAGTTGCGTATGTAGCCACCGATCATGCTCCCGCGAAGCATGAAGCCCTCGATGAGGGCCGACGTATGCTCGAGGTGCATGTCGTTGTAATCGATACCGTATTCGGGATCACGGTGCTCCTGCCGCTCGATAATGAGCGTGAAGTCGTCAATCTGTACGTTGCGTATCCCGAAGCCGAAATCGCCGCCGCCCTTCTTCTCCTTGTTCGAGAGGCGGTCCATAACCTGCTTGATGTTCATCACACCCTCTGGCGTCTCTCGCAGATAGAGCTTCGTATTGCTCACCTCGCCGTTACGCAGAACGATGCCCGCGCTGTTGTCGCGCAAGCCCGCCATGTGGAGCTGCAGACGCCCCACATACAGCAACGTATCTTTTTGATAATCCTCGACATAGAACCCATCCACACGGATACTTCCCCACGCGCCGAGACGTATGCGGTCGATCGAGACGGTGGTCTCCAGCTTGCGCGAAAGGTACTTCACGGCGCGGTCCACCACAAAGTTCTGAACCGACGGCAGCGAGACGAGCAGCGTGAGCACGATGGGGCAAAATATCAGAAACAAAACAGTCACTGATAACGCCTTTAACAATATTTTCGTAACTTTGCGCATCGTAGTCCGCCTTAATCGGCTTAAAACCTACAAATGTAAATATTTTCCGTCAAAACGTAACAACATACCTCTGAAAAAATGGATATCACGATCCTCGGCATAGAGTCTTCATGCGACGACACCTCGGCCGCCGTCATACGCAACACCACGCTGCTGTCAAACGTCATCGCCTCGCAGGCCGTACACGTCAAGTACGGAGGCGTAATTCCCGAGCTGGCCTCGCGCGCACACCAGCAGAACATCATCCCCGTCGTCGACACCGCCCTCAAGGAGGCCGGCGTCTCGGTCGACAAGCTCGACGCCATAGCCTTCACGCGCGGCCCGGGCCTTCTGGGATCGCTTCTGGTCGGTACATCCTTCGCCAAGGGTCTCGCCGTCGCATGCGACATACCCCTCGTCGAGGTCAACCACCTGCAGGGCCACATACTCTCGCACTTCATCGACCTGCCGGGCCGCGAAATGCCGCATCCCGACTTCCCGTTCCTCTGCCTGCTCGTGAGCGGCGGACATACGCAGATCGTACGTGTGGACTCACCCCTCGAGATGCAGATCATCGGCACCACCATCGACGACGCCGCAGGCGAAGCCTTCGATAAGTGTGCCAAAGTGATGGGACTGCCCTACCCGGGTGGCCCCGTGATCGACAAATTGGCCAAAGAGGGCGATCCGAATGCCTTCACCTTTGCCCATCCGCATGTCAAGGGCGAGTTCGACTACTCCTTCTCGGGACTCAAGACCTCGTTCCTCTATACCCTGCGCGACGAGGTCAAGCGCGACCCCGACTTTATCGAGAAACACAAGGCCGACCTGTGCGCATCCCTCCAGCACACCGTAGTCGACATCCTGCTCGACAAGCTCATCAAGGCTTCCAACGCCCTCGGCATAAAAGACATTGCCATCGGCGGAGGCGTCTCGGCCAATTCGGGCCTGCGTAATGCCGTTGCCGAAGCGGGACGCCGCCGCAACTGGCGCACCTTCATCCCCGAGTTGAAGTTCACTACCGACAACGCGGCCATGATCGCCATCTCGGGCTACTACCGCTACTGCCGCGGCCTGCTGGCAGGCCTCGACACCGCCCCCGCAGCCCGTATCGAAGAGATGCTCTGACAACCTGACAGATACACGAAATGATCCCCGTCCAAGCCGAAAGGTCCTCGGACGGGGATTTTTTTATTTTCATTATACAAACAGCAATATATCAATACAATAGCTGCAATATACGATTATTCGTCAATAGAAATATAAAACATTTTATTTACCATTTAGAATATTTACATATCTTTGTTCCGACATAAGTCGCAACACATAATCCGAACAGAAAATGAAACCATTGAAGATAGGAGATCTCACGGCTGCCGTACCCATCGTACAGGGCGGCATGGGAGTAGGCATATCGCTCGCGGGGCTGGCATCGGCCGTAGCCGCCGAAGGTGGCGTAGGCGTAATATCGTCGGCAGGTCTCGGAGTCATCTACCACGACTACTCGTCCGACTACGACGAGGCGAGCATCTACGGCCTCGGACGCGAAATCGAGAAGGCCCGCAGCAAGACGAAAGGCATAATCGGCGTCAACGTCATGGTCGCCATGTCGAACTTCGCCGACATGGTCCGCACCGCCATCGCCAACAAGGCCGACATCATATTCTCGGGTGCAGGGCTGCCGCTCTCGCTTCCCTCGTTCCTCAAGAGCGACTCGACCACGAAGCTCGCGCCGATCGTATCGTCGGCACGTGCGCTCAAGGTCTTGTGCCGCCGCTGGATCGAGGAGTACGGATATGTCCCCGACGCCGTCGTGGTCGAGGGGCCCAAGGCAGGCGGACACCTCGGCTACACGCCGCAGCAGCTTGGCGACGCCGGCTGCACGCTCGAACACATCCTGCCCGAAGTTGTCGCCGAAGCTCGCGCAACGGAGCAGCGCACCGGCAAACATATCCCCGTCATCGCAGGCGGAGGCATATACACGGGAGAGGACATATACAACATCACGGCCCTCGGCGCCGACGGTGTGCAGATGGGCACACGCTTCGTCACCACGAAGGAGTGCGACGCCTCGGACGCCTTCAAGCAGAGCTACATCGACGCCCGCAAGGAGGATATCGAGATCATCCAGAGCCCCGTCGGGATGCCGGGCCGCGCCATACACAACTCGTTCCTCGACAAGGTGCGCGAGGGGTTGAAACGCCCCAAACGCTGCCCTTTCAACTGCATCAAGACGTGCGACGTGACACACTCGCCCTACTGCATCATGATGGCCCTCTACAACGCCTTCCGCGGCAAACTCGACAGCGGCTACGCCTTCTGCGGCGCCAACGCATGGCGCTCGGACCGAATAGTCAGCGTACGCGAACTCATCTCATCACTCAAGCAGGAGTTCGACCGCAAGGTCGCATCACTCAGACAAGCATAGGGCTTACCGCTACAAATACGAGCCGCACATCTTTCGGGATGTGCGGCTTGTTCATATTAGGATCGCTCGTCGGAATCAGAAAAAGCCAACGCTTCGGATCTTGGTCTGACGTCCGCCCGAAGCCTCGAGTTCGATGATACCCGTAAGCACATCGGGTGCGTCGTGCCAGCGGTTCGAGCGGAAGATGCGCGAGTAGGATGTCAGGTGGGCATACATCTCGGGCCACAGCTGCGCCCACCCGCGCGGAAAGCGCATCGTATGCATGACGGTGGCCGAGTAGGACAATATGCGGGCCTCCTTGTTGCCGCTCTGGTGGAACCACTCGATACGCACACGCGGCAGCAGCCGTTGCAGCGCCCGCGCGAAACCGCGGCCGCCGTTGTTGCTCTCGACCAGCATCGACCCGATGGGCGTACGCCCCACCATCTCGGCCACAAGCCCTTCGGTCACCTCCATCGGCTCGCGCGAATATACCGCATCGAGAAGATATATCATGCCGTCGGCATCGACGGCATAGGCCACCGAGCAGAGATAGTCGTCACCCGTATCGGCCGTATCGGTATATCCGGCATAACGTACGATCTCGGCCGGCAGCGTGTCGTACTCGACAAAGCCGTCACCATAGAGCAGGCCGCCGCGGGGCGATGGATGCCCTTGGTACATGCACTCGAAACGCAGCGGGTCAAGACGCCGCTTCGATTCGAGCAGCGCGGCGCTCTGCCGTTCGGGCCAGAGAGCCTCGCCCGCGCCGCGCGGATCTATGCCGCACGCCGGACTGCTCTTCAGAGCCTCGAAGTTGAGGCTCAGCCACTCCCCCTCGCCCACGCGGTCGATGTCGGCCCATTCGCGCAGCTCGACACACCTCTCGCGACGCCGCAGCTCGCCGATAAGATCCTCGTCGTGCCAGCGCGTAAAGACGATCAGTTCGCTCGACGCATTGTGCATGCGCGTACGTACGACAGAGGTGTACCACTCCCAACAGTTCTCGCGCACGAGCGGCGAATTGGCCTCCATGGCATCCTTGTAGAGGTCATCCAGAATGAAGCAGTCGACACGATTCCCCGTCAGCGAACCCTCACGCCCGACAGACAACAGACCGCCCTCATGCCCGACAATCTCGACCTCGTCCGACGTGCGCACATACCCTGCGGGCTTGCCGCCGCACTTGATGCGCGTTTCGGGAAACAACTCTCCATACTCCTCCGACTCGATTATACGCTGCACGCGGCGGTTGAATTTCGATGCCAGTGCGGCCGAGTAGGATGCTACAGCCATTTTCGTATCGGGCGCCAAGCCCAACATGTATGCCGGCAGCAGGGTGCTCGCGCCCACGCTCTTGCCGTGCTGCGGCGGCATCGAGACCATCAGGCGGCGCACACGCCCCGCGGCAAACATCTCAAGCAGACGGTAATATACCTCGTGAAACGGCTGCATCTCGAGAAATGGATATACCGTAACGGCAAAGTCGGCAAACGACGGCACAAGCGCCGACTCTCCGGCCGACGCCTGCGATGATACAATCCGAGAATCCGTCATAACAGTCGCTCGCGGATTTCGGAAAAGGTAAAGTCATTGAGCCGCTCCACGCCGTCGATCATGGTATGGAACTCCCACCATACGGGCACCAAGTCGCTGATACGGTCATACTCCCTCTCGGGCAGCACCTCGCGGCGGCGGTAGACGATCACCGACGCCGTCAGACGGCACTCCACGCCGCCGTATTCAAACTCTACCGTACCGGAGAAGTAATCCGAACGGTCGATGCGCTCGACCAACAGGTCGGCCGCCATGTCATAAAGTTCCGCGGAAACTGAATACATAATAAGTAAGATATATTAAAAAGTTCAACCTGTGTGTTTGCTTTTAGAATCAGAATGCTTAACTTTGCATCACAAATATATATTCAAACATTGAACTTTGTTTCGATATAGGTTAAATTTTTGATATAATATTTTCCGATACAATTTCATGGAGAGTCGAGTAAAACTTATACGCAAAGAACTCAAGATGACGCAAGAGCAGCTTGCTCAGCATCTTGGCATCGGCAAGGCGGCCCTCTCGATGATCGAGACGGGCAAGTGCGGGCTCTCGATGCGCAACAAGAACATACTTGTTCAAGATTTGAACGTAAATCCCGAATGGCTCGAAACGGGCAAGGGCGAGATGTTCAACGCCGAGCCTGCCTACACGGCCTTCCGCCTGCGCAGCGACAACTCGCTGCCCATGCAGAGCGTGCCCCTCTACTCGATCGAGGGGACGGCCGGTCTGGTGCCCCTGTTCACGGATCAGGCTTCGAACAAGCCCATAAACTACATACACATACCCAACCTGCCAAAGTGTGACGGGGCGATATACATCGTGGGCGACTCGATGTACCCGCTGCTCAAGAGCGGCGACATAGTCCTCTACAAGCAGCTGCAGAACATCGACGACATATTCTGGGGCGACATGTACCTGCTGTCGATAGATCTCGACGGCGAGGAGTACATCACCGTCAAGTATATCCAGAAATCCGACCGCGAAGGCTATGTCAAGCTGGTGAGCCAGAACCCCCACCACGCCGACAAGGAGATCGAAGTGAACCGCATACGCGCCATAGCGCTCGTAAAGGCAAGCATACGCATGAACTCGATACGATGAACGGCAAATTGAGGGGAGACCTCCCCTATCACATCACGGCGGCGCTCACGGCGGCCGTCTGGGGCACAACCTTCATCAGCTCCAAGCTGCTGCTCGACGAGGGTCTCTCGCCCGCGGCTATCATGACCCTGCGCTTCGCGCTGGCATACGTCTGCATGCTGCCCTTTCTGCGCGGCCGCATCTTCGCCGACAACTGGCGCGACGAACTGCAGATGGCGCTGCTCGGCATAACCGGCGGATCGCTCTACTTCCTGCTCGAAAACACCGCACTGCTCTATACGCAGGCATCGAACGTGGCCATCATCATCGCCGCCACGCCCCTGCTTACGACCCTCGCCGTGCATCGCATCGTGCGGCAGGAGAGCGCCGGACGACGTCTCTACATCTGCTCGCTCATATCGCTTGCGGGCGTGGCGCTCGTAGTCTTCAACGGTCAGTTCCTGCTCAAGCTCAACCCGCGCGGCGACCTGCTTACATTCGGCGCCGCAATAACGTGGGTCATATACAGCATTCTGGTGCTGAGGCTCGAAAAACGCTACCCGCCAACGATGATCACACGCAAGATATTCTTCTACGGCGTAGTGACGCTCGCGCCCTACTTCCTCTTCCGGCCCGAACACCTAACCGTCGAGCTGCTGACACGCCCGACGGTCATCGGCAACATACTCTATCTGGGAATCGCCGCCTCGCTGATATGCTACTGGACATGGAACATGGTGATACGCCGTCTGGGCGCCATACGCGCCACAAACTACCTTTACCTTAACCCCATAGTTGCCATGATCACCGCCCACATCGTTCTCGGAGAGAGGATCACGCCGCTGGCGCTGGCCGGCACGGCACTCATAATTTTCGGGGTATCGGTAGCCCAGCGACACGCCGCCGCAAATACCACTAAAGGACCCGCAGACAAAAAATAATTGCCCGACAAGGGATAACATAAGCCATAAAAGGCTATCTTTGTCGAGATTCAATCATTCATTTACGATTCGTAATCTTCCCGGACATGAATAATCTTAACACCAAAGAGCTGAAAGATGTCGTCATACGCTTCTCGGGCGATTCGGGCGACGGAATGCAGCTCACAGGAACGCTCTTCTCCAACACGTCGGCTCTGGTCGGCAACGGCATTTCGACATTTCCGGACTATCCGGCCGAGATACGCGCCCCGCAGGGCACCGTGGCCGGTGTTTCGGGATTTCAGGTACACTTCGGCTCGGGCAAGGTGACCAACCCGGGCGACTTCTGCGACGTGCTGGTGGCCATGAACCCCGCAGCGCTCAAGGCTAACCGCAAGTGGCTCAAGAAGGACGCAACGGTCATAATCGACGGCGACTCGCTCACCGAGGAGCATGTCAAGAAGGCTGGCTATGCAACACTTGACCCCATCGCCGAACTCGGGCTCGAGAACTACAACGTCATCATTCTCGACATCACATCCATGACACGCGCCGCTCTGGCCGACATGGGCCTTGACAACAAGACGGTGGTCAAGTGCAAGAACATGTTTGCGCTGGGCATCTGCTTCTACATGTACAACCGTTCGGAGGATTACGCCAAGCGTTACCTCGACGCCAAGTTCGCCCGCAAGAACCCCGCCGTGGCCGAAGCCAACAAGCGGGCCATAGACGCAGGGTACAACTACGCGGCCAATACGCACCAGTTCGCAAATACATACGAGGTTGCTCCGGCACACCTCGACAAAGGAACATACCGCTCCATCAACGGTAACGTCGCCACGGCGTGGGGATTCTGCGCCGCAGCCGAGAAGGCCGGGCTTCCGCTCTTCTGCGGATCATATCCCATCACCCCCGCGACGGTCATACTCGAGGAGCTGGCCAAGCGCAAGGATCTCGGCGTAAAGACCGTGCAGGCCGAGGACGAGATCGCGGGCATCTGCACCGCCATCGGTGCCGCCTATGCCGGCGACTTCGCCGTGACGACCACCTCGGGCCCGGGCCTGTCGCTCAAGAGCGAGGCCATGGGTCTGGCCGTAATGGCCGAGCTGCCGATAGTCATCGTCGACGTACAGCGCGGCGGTCCCTCGACGGGTCTGCCCACGAAGACCGAGCAGAGCGACCTTATGCAGGCGCTCTACGGCCGCAACGGCGAGTGTCCCGTTGTCGTCATAGCGGCTTCGTCGCCCAGCGACTGCTTCCACTACGCCTTCATGGCCGGAAAGATAGCTCTCGAGCACATGACCCCCGTAATCCTTCTTACCGACGGCTTCATCGCCAACGGTTCGGAACCGTGGCGCATCCCCTCGATGCAGGATTATCCGGCAATCGTGCCCCCGATCGTCAACAAGGCGCCCGAAGAGGGTGAGTTCATGCCCTACAAGCGCGACGAGAGACTCGTCCGCGGCTGGGCCTTCCCCGGCAAGAAGGGTCTCGAGCACCGCATAGGCGGTCTGGAGAAGGATCACCTCAAGGGATCAATATCGTATGACCCGGCGAACCATCAGGAGATGGTGCTCACACGCGCCGCAAAGGTTGCGCGCGTTGCGGACGACCTGCCCACGCCCACGATAGACGGCGCGGCGGATGCCGACCTGCTCGTCATAGGCTGGGGCGGCACGCGCGGACATCTCCAGACGGCGGTCGACGACCTCAAGGCCGAAGGCAAGAGTATCGCCCATCTGCACCTGAACTACATCTACCCGCTGCCCAAGGGCCTGCGGGAGCTGCTGGAAGGACACAAGCATATCATCGTTTGCGAGCTCAACGAGGGACAGATGGCCGCATACCTGCGACAGAACTTCCAAGAGTTCAACTTCGAGCAGTACAACAAGTGCGAAGGCCAGCCCTTCACCGTTGCCGAGCTGAAGGAAAAATTCGTTTCATTACTTTAAGCGACAGATAATATCATGGCAGACTACAAATATACTCCGGCCGACTTCAAGAGCGACCAAATGGTAAAATGGTGTCCGGGCTGCGGTGACCACGCCATCCTCAACGCCGTACAGCGCGCCATGCCCGAGGTGGCGGACGCTCTGGACGTACCGCACAACCGCTTCACATTCGTATCGGGCATCGGCTGCTCGTCGCGTTTCATATACTACATGAAGACCTTCGGTTTCCATACGATCCACGGCCGTGCCAGCGCCGTAGCCACGGGAATCAAGGTTGCCAACCCGGGTCTCTGCGTCTGGGTATGCACCGGTGACGGCGACTCGCTGGCCATCGGCGGCAACCACTTCATCCACGCCATACGCCGCAACATCGACCTTAACGTCATACTCTTCAACAACGAGATCTACGGTCTGACAAAGGGTCAGTACTCGCCAACCACCAAGCTGGGAAAGATAACCAAGACGTCGCCCTACGGCACCGTCGAGAAGCCCTTCAACCCGGGCGAGCTGGTCATAGGCGCCAAGGGAACCTTCTTCGCCCGCACCATCGACATGGAGGTCGCGCTGACGAAGGATTGCCTTGTTGCTGCGGCCAAACACAAAGGTATGGCCGTCGTAGAGGCTCTGGTCAACTGCGTCATCTTCAACGACAAGACCCACGCCGACTTTGCCGGTGACAAGGCTACGCGCGCCGAGCGCACCATCACGCTGCGCCACGGTGAGAAGATGCTCTTCGGGGCCGACAAGCGCAAGGGTCTCGTATTCGAGAACATGCGCCTGAAGGTCGTAACCGTCGGCGAGGACGGATATACCATCGACGACGTGCTCACGCACGACGCCCACACGGCCGACACCACGCTCCACTCGATGCTTGCGGCCATGAAGTATCCCGACTACCCCGTCGCCGTCGGCGTCATCCGCGACGTGGCGGACGACAATGTCTACGACGTGAAGGTTGCCGAGCAGGTCGAGCAGGTGAAGGCCTCGTCGAAGATCCACTGCGTAGATGATCTGTTGCGCTCGGGCGAGACGTGGACAATATAATCTTGACATCCGGATTGCATAAAACCGATACCAAGCGGCCGCTCTGTTCCGAGCGGCCGCTTTTGTATTGTTTCACCCTTTTGTCACCGCGGCGTAATAAAATCGCAACACTGCGGCCCTATCTTTGCAGTGTCCTTAAAGAGGAGTAGTAAATAAACGTATCAAGTACAACGTTCTTTCACGGACGTCCGCGATAAGGCTCGATCCCCGAGGATCCCGACCAAATCCTGCGTAACGAAAGAGTGTTGTCTTTTTTTATGCCTAAACCTCTGCATAATGATATACCCGCAATCACCGCCTTCCCTCCGAAAGCGGTGATTCGTTTATCACCCGAAGCAAATAATCGTTACCTTTGCGCCACCGCCGCGCAAGGCGGCACGAAATCGAGCAGTCTATGAGCCATAAGACCATACGCGACGATCTGCGTCTCTACATCGAGACCCGAATCCTTCCCCGTTACGACACCTTCGATCGGGCCCACGGCCGCGACCACGTCCTTCAGGTCATGGCACGGGCTACGGAGCTTGCGGAGCGTATGGGCGAGGATATCGAGACGGCATATACGGCCGCAGCGTATCACGATACGGGACTCGCCTCAGGACGCGAACATCACCATGAGGAGTCGGCTCGGATCATACGCGCCGACCACAACCTGCGACGCTGGTTTACCGGGGAGCAGATCGAGACGATAGCCTGCGCCGCGGAGGATCACCGCGCTTCGGCCTCACGGCCTCCGCGCTCGATATACGGACGCATAGTCGCCGAAGCCGACCGCGCCATCGACCCCGAGACCATCATCCGCCGCACGGTGCAATACGGCCTCGCCCACTCGCCGCAGCTCGATCGCGAGGCCCAATGGCAGCGTTGCGAAGAGCATCTGCGTCAGAAGTACGGCCACGGGGGATACCTGCGTCTGTGGCTCGAGGAGTCGCCCAATGCCGGGCCGCTCGCGCGGCTGCGGCAGCTTATAGCCGACACGCAACGCCTTCGCGCACTGTTCGAAAAGATATATGACGAGGAGACCGCCAACAAATAAACAATACGCATCGGACACATGACACGCATCGAGAAGGAGAAGGAGATAATCGAGGTGATGATACGCCTCTACTGCCGCCGCAAACTGCACGCGGAGCAACTGCCGCCAGAGTATGCCGAACTTCTGGCATACGCCCGCCGCAGGCTCGACTTGTGCCGTTTCGGGGAGCATAAGAGCGCATGCCGCCGCTGTCCCGTCCACTGCTATGCCAAGGACAAACGCCAGCTAATGCGTCAGGTCATGCGTTGGTGCGGCCCCCGGATGATCATATACCACCCGCTTATCACCCTGCGGCACTATCTCTCAAGATAGCATCCATAACACTCGGCATAACAATACGGCGCGGAGGGTAACCCTCCGCGCCGCGCACTTATGTTTTGAACCTTACAACAAAATTCACTGTAGTTTCACCACATCCTTAATGCCGAGCGTATCGTAGACCTTCTGCAGCTCCTTGTCGCCGAGATCCGACACGACGAGAAGTTTGTCCCCGACCTCGAGCGAGGTATTTCCGCGCGGCACGAAATATTCGCCGTGGCGGCATATCATCACCACAAGCGTATTGTCCGGAAGTTCGATATCACGCAGCGTCGAGCCACCCTCGAGGGCCGAGGCCGTAACCTCGATCTCGGTGAAGTTGCTCTTTATGCTGTCGGGAATACCCATCTTGAACAGAGGCTCCTTCTCCTCGAACGCCAGACCCAGAAGGTTGGCCATGCCGCTCACCGTAGTACCCTGCACAAGCAGCGAGATGAGCGTAACCATGAATACGACGTTGAAGATCAGACGTCCGTTTTCGACACCCGCGACAATGGGATATGTCGCGAAGATTATGGGCACGGCGCCGCGCAGGCCCACCCACGAAACAAAGATCCGCGCCCGACGGCTGAAATTGCGGAACGGCAGCAGACCCAAGAACACCGCCAGCGGACGCGCCACGAACATCAGGAAGAGAGCCACAGCCCCGCCGAGGATCAACACCTCGGGATGCATCAGCTCATCGGAGTTGACCAGCAATCCTATGGTGATGAACATGACGATCTGCGCCAGCCACGTGAATCCGTCCATGAAGGTCGTAAGATTGCCTCGGTGGGCGATCTTGTAGTTACCGACAACGAGACCCGTAATATATACGGCCAGATAGCCGTTGCCCCAGAGCAGCGAGGTGAACGAGAACGAGAAGAATACCGACGCCAACAGCAGCACCGAATAGAGCGATATGTTGTTCTTGATGTCAATGCGGTTTATCGTAAAGACCGCCAGACGTCCGATACCGTATCCGAGCAGTGCGCCCACGACCATCTGCACGACAAACTTCAGAATACTCTGTCCCAGATTCACGTCGCCGCCGGCCGATGTGGCGACCGTCACCAGCAGTATGGTCAGCATGTATGCCATCGGGTCGTTACTACCGCTCTCAAGCTCCAACAGCGGCCGCAGATTCTCCTTCAGGCCCTGTTTCTTGGTACGCAGGATCGAGAATACCGATGCCGAGTCGGTCGAGGCCATCGTCGACGCCAGAAGCAACGACACAGGCAGCGACATGGCCAACCCAACCCACGACGAGAAGAAATATATGAATACACCCGTTACCGCTGCCGTGATCACCACACCCAGCGTCGCCAGCACGATACCCGGAGCCAGAATGGGGCGTATCTCCGAGAACTTGGTATCCATACCTCCCGAAAACAGGATTATACAGAGGGCGATCATACCTATGAACTGCGTCAGTTCGAACGATTCGAACTTGATGAAGTGCAACCCGAACATCATACCCACGCCGAGGAACAGCAACAGGGCCGGCGCCCCGAAACGATAGGCCACCTTTCCGGCTATCACCGCCACGTAGAGCAGCAGCGCCCATACGAGCAATATATTCTCCGTCATGTTAAACATCTTACTCTCTAAATTATCTCGTTATCAAATCATTCATCTCCCGGGACACGGATGCCGCCCCGCCGCCGCGCCTCCGCCCGACGGCAGGGCAACTCCATCCATGATACATTTATATTTCGGATCACGTCCCCGACGAGCACATGTTCCGAAACTCACGGCACGCTTATGCCTGCACGATCTTGAGGTCGGTTATCGGGCGCATCTCGAGATCCATATACTCGAAGGCCTGTCCCGCACGGAATGCCCCCGACGGCGACGAGAAGAGCGTAACCGTAACGGCCGACACGCCGTCATGGCTCAATGAGCGCAGGGCATCGAAGTTGCCCTCGCGCACCAACCGTGCCACTTCCGACGACTTATCCTTGGCGAAGTGCAGCTCCTCGACCTTGAGGAAACGCCCCTCCGCAGTATGAAACGGATGCCCCGAACCGTAGACACGGGCCAAAGCCATGATTCCGCCCACGAAGATCAACACCCCGCCGACAAACCCCAAGGCTGAAAGTACTCCTTCCGGCAGCAGCGACGCGGCCGCATAACTTGCCACCACGAGCGCTGCTCCGATAATGAACATTGCGGCAGGCACGGCTGCCGACTTGTGACGGCGTACCACGACACCGTCCGACGAGGCATACAGCGCCTCGTAAATATCTCTGTTATTCGACATGATTCAATCTTTTTTACAGGTTAAACGGATTCCGACACGCATGCGGCCGCGGACACCGTCCGCGACACCGCCGACCCGCGCACCTGCCGGCCGGAGGAGCGGTGCGGGCACTGCCGCCGCTAAATCCGCAATCGGCACAGCGAGTGGAGGAAAAAGTCCGCCCGCAGCGTCGAACGATAGAGATTGAATTCGAATAATCGGGTAACACGCCCCGTCACGCTGCCGTGCGAGGCATCACATGGAATCATACGCACGCTCTGGCGAAGCCACCGCGCCGCCGCATGTGAGAAGGCGGCACTCTCGGCACCGCGCGCAACACTGCGGACCGGTACGGGCAGCCGCATCTCGCAGTTGATCGCCACGGCCGAGGCCGTAAGCTCCGTCGTATCCTCCGCAGAGGACTTGTCGTCACACTCCGCAGACAAGAGCTGTTCGACGCACACGCTGCCGTGATCCGGTTGCCGGTCGCAGAGATCTGCTCCCGACGGCAGACAACAGGATATCCATACGATTATGCCAAGCAGCGCCGTGTACATCGTGTGTGTGATTATTGTGGAATAAACAGATAGGTTATCGTCCCGTTATGTCGTTCGGGAGCCGACATGTCGATATTGAAAAGAGACTTCCAAGCCGCATCCAAAGCAGCCTCGCGCATGCTCTCATCGCCGCCCGAGACAACCTTCGCCGCCGTCACCTCGCCGCCACGGTTGACCGTTATGGCCACGACGACCTCGCCGCCACCCTCACAACGGTAGGCCGGAACGACAAGATGGCGTTTCGTACGCGCGGGATCCTTCAACACGAAGCTCACCGTCACGTTGCCCTTGAATTTGGAATCCTGCCCCTCGGTGGTCTTATCCTCGCTCTTGGCGCGGCCCTTGTCGAGGATGGCCTCCGCCTCGGCCAAACCCGCCTCGTAGGCGGCGCGGTTGGACTCCATACCCTCGGCTATCTCGCGCGCCGACGCGTTCAGCGCCTCCGTCCGGGTGCCGCGGTCGTCCTTCAGGTTCTCGTTCAGCAGAGCCTCGTTCGATGTGAGGTTGCGGACCGACGACCAGTCCATATTCGCCTGCAACTGCTTCATCTCGACCTCGCGTTCGAGACGCTCCTTCTCCTCGGCCAGCGTCTCCAGATCCTGAAGGTCGATATATATGCCCTGCAGATGGGGTTTGTCGTTAAGGATGATCTTCGAGCCCACGAAAACGATGCCCAGAACCAGATAGCATATAATCATGACGCTCAGTCCCACGCGGTGGTCGTAGGCCCACTCGCCGGCATCCTTGTGGCGGTTCTCGAAAGGCAGATGCAACCTCGCTCCGTGCGTCTGCCTGCGCCGCACGGGCTTCTGTTCCACGCCGTTGGTCTCTTGTGGTTCGGTTGTTGCCATATTCGCTTACAGAGAATTAAATCTCAGGCAAAAATACTATTTTTTTACGAAATATTCATATCTTTGCACATTATTATAAAACGCAGACACTGTCTTACAAATAAACCGTAACGAAATATGCAAACGAAACAACAGACCCTCGCCTCACCCATCTCTTTCTCTGGCAAAGGGCTACACACCGGAGTGAAGGTCAACATGACCGTCCTTCCCGCTCCGGAGAACAGCGGAATAGTATTTCGTAGAATAGATCTCGAAAATTCACCTTCGGTTCCCGCCCTGTGCGAATATGTCACCGACACCTCGCGCGGAACTACGATAGAAAAGGGTCCCGCACGTATCAGCACCGTAGAGCATATCCTCTCGGCCCTGTGGACGATGGGTGTCGACAACGCAATGATCGACATCGACGCCCCCGAGGTGCCCATCATGGACGGCTCGGCACGCGAATATGCACAGAAGATCCTCGAGGTGGGTCTGGTCGAGCAGAAGGCCGACCGCAAATATTACGAGGTGACCGAGAAGCAGGTCTATACGATCCCCGACAAGGGCGTCGCTATAATCATATATCCCGATGACGAGTTCACCGTATCGGTGCACGTAGACTACAACTCGAAGGTCATCGGCAACCAGTATGCCACGCTGGACCCCTTCAACGACTACGCACAGCAGATAGCCCCCTGCCGCACCTTCGTCTTCCTGCACGAACTGGAGCCGCTGCTCAAGATGAACCTCATCAAGGGCGGCGATCTGGACAACTCGATCGTCGTTGTCGAGAACCCCGTCTCGGAGGAGCAGCTGGAACACCTCAAGAAGATATTCCACAAGGACGACATACGCGTCACGGGCGGTTACCTGAACAACCTGCAGCTGCGCTCGAGCAACGAGCTCGCTCGCCACAAGCTGCTCGACCTGCTCGGCGACTTCGCCCTGCTCGGCATGCGCATCAAGGGCCGCGTGTGGGCTTCGCGCCCGGGCCACTACGCCAACACCGAATTCATGAAGCAGCTCATACATGCCATACGCCGCGACGGCGAGAAGCCCGCCTTCCGCTACCGTCCCGACAAACCCGCGCTGCTGGATGTGAACGAGGTGCGCAAACTGCTGCCCCACCGCTATCCCTTCCTTCTGGTGGACAAGGTCTTCTATCTGGACAACAGCTCCATCGGCGCCATCAAGAACGTCACGGCCAACGAACCGCAGTTCACGGGCCACTTCCCCACCGAGCCCGTCATGCCGGGCGTGCTGCTCGTCGAGGCCATGGCTCAGGCCAGCGGTATCATCGTCCTCAAGAGCGTCGAGCACCCCGAGGAGTACTCGACATACTTCCTGCGCATCGACAACGTGCGTTTCAAGCACAAGGTCGTTCCGGGCGACACGATGCAGATCGAGGCACACATCATCGAGCCCGTGCGCCGCGGCATCGCCTCGGTCGTAGGCAAGGTCTTCGTAGGCGGCGTTCTGGCCTGCGAGGCTACCATTATGGCACAGATTGTGAGAAACAAAAAACCCGAATAGCAGAGCATGATCAGCAAATTGGCATACGTGCATCCCGACGCCAAGATCGGGAACAACGTCACGATAGAACCCTTCGCATACATCGCAGGCGACGTAGTCATAGGCGACGACTGCTGGATCGGGCCTTCGGCCGCAATATATGACGGCGCCCGCATAGGCAAGGGATGTAAAATCCACATGGCCGCATCGATAGCATGCACGCCGCAGGACATGAAGTTCAAGGGCGAGATCTCCACCGCCGAAATCGGTGACTATAACGAGATCCGCGAATATGTCACCATCAGCCGCGGCACCGCCTCGCAAGGCAAGACCGTCGTCGGCTCGTACAACCTCATAATGGCATACGCACACATCGCGCACGACTGTGTTGTTGGCGACCACAACGTCATCGTCAACCGCGTATCGCTCGGCGGCGAGGTACATATAGGCAACTGGGTGGTCATAGGCGGCCATACGGCCGTACACCAGTGGGTGCGCATAGGCGACCACGCCATGGTGCAGGGCATGTCGGGCGTAACGAAGGACATACCGCCATTCATCACCACATCGAACAAGGACTACTACGCCGGAATCAACAAGATCGGACTCTCGCGCCGCGGATTCACACCCGAGCAGATCACGGCCGTACATGAGGCCTGCCGCATACTCTTCCAGAGCAACCTGAACTATATGGAGGGATGCGACCGTGTCGAGGCAGAGCTGCCCCCCTCGGCCGAACGCGATATGCTGGTGCAGTTCATCCGCTCGTCGAAGCGCGGCTGCATCAAGCAATACGTATCGGATGCAGACTAAGGGCGCCGAGACGGCAAAATGACAATACAGACGCAAATGCCAAAAGGCGGACAATCAATCGTTGTCCGCCTTTTTCATACGCCAAGGGACGAAAATCGGAATAGAGGGACGAATGGTTGCGAAACAATAAAAAAATTGTGTTTTTCATATAACAATAGTTTGGCGTATCGTTTTTTTTCACTACTTTTGCAACGTTGTCAGCAATAAGGGGACGGGGAGTCCCCTTATTTCGTAGTTATAACCCCGCGAATTATGATAGATTGCGCCAAAATAAAGGAGATAGCCGACCGCGAGCTGGCCGGCACCGACATGTTTACCGTAAGCTGCACATGCACCCCCTCGAACGAAGTCGAGCTGCTCATCGACAGCGACACCTCGGTCACGATCGAGGCGTGCGCCGATCTGAGCCGCGCCATCGAGGCACACTTCGACCGCGACGTGGAGGACTTCTCGCTCACGGTGGCATCCGCAGGCATAGGATCGGAGCTGCGCACGCTCCGTCAATACCGCAAGATCATAGGCTCGCCCGTGGAGGTGCTGCTGACGAACGGAACCAAGATTCTGGCGCATCTGGACGCCGCCGACGAGAACGGCATAACCGTATCGTACAAGGAGCGGCAGGCCGTCGAGGGCCGCAAACGCAAGGTCGAGGTGGACGTTGTACGCACATACCCGTTCTCGGAGATAAAGTACACGAAGGAGTATCTCGATTTCAAGTAATGAACAAATAATAAAAGAAAAATATAGCAACACATGGAAAACTTAAATCTAATCAGCAACTTCGCTGAGTTCAAGGAGCTGAAAAACATCGACAAGGCAACCATGATAGGCGTTTTGGAGGATGTCTTCCGCCACGCCCTGCAGAAGCAGTTCGAGAGCGACGAGAACTTCGACGTCATCATCAACCCCGAGAAGGGCGACCTTGAGATCTGGCGCAACCGCGTAGTCGTGGAGGACGGCGCCGTGGAGAACCCCAACACGCAGATCGCCGTGTCGGAGGTCAAGGCCATAGACCCCACATACGAGGTTGGCGACGAATATACCGACCAGATCAAGATGAACCAGTTCGGACGCCGTGCCGTGCTGTCGCTGCGCCAGAATCTGGCCTCGCGCCTGCTCGACCTCGAGAAGGCTAACCTCTACGAGAAGTATTCGCAGAAGGTGGGCGAGATCATCACCGGCGAGGTCTATCAGGTATGGAAGCGCGAGGTGCTCATCCTCGACGACGAGGACAATGAGCTTATCCTGCCCAAGAGCGAGCAGATACCCAACGACTTCTACCGCAAGGGCGACACCATCAAGGCCATCGTCAAGAGCGTCGAGATGAACAATAACCAGCCGCGCATCATTCTCTCGCGTACGGCCAACCAGTTCCTCGAGCGTCTCTTCGAGCAGGAGGTGCCCGAAATATTCGACGGCCTGATCACCATCAAGAAGATCGTCCGCATCCCGGGCGAGCGCGCGAAGGTCGCCGTCGAGTCGTATGACGACCGTATAGACCCCGTAGGAGCATGCGTCGGCATGAAGGGCTCGCGCATATACACCATCGTCAAGGAGCTTCGCAACGAGAACATCGACGTGGTGAACTACACCTCGAACCCGCAGCTCATGATACAGCGTTCGCTCAATCCGGCCAAGATATCGAGCATCACCATCGACGAGGAGCACAAGACCGCCTCGGTCTACCTGAAGCCCGACCAAGTGTCGCTCGCCATCGGCAAGGGCGGTCTGAACATACGTCTGTCGAAGATGCTCACCGGATACGACATCGACGTCTACCGCGAGATCGAGGAGGAGGACGTAGCGCTGTCGGAGTTCGCCGACGAGATCGAGCCGTGGGTAATCGAGGCACTGAAGAATGCCGGATGCGATACGGCCAAGAGCGTACTGGAGCTCCCCGTCGAGGAGATCGCCACGCGTGCCGACCTCGAGATCGAGCAGGCTCAAAAGGTCGTGGAGATACTCAAGGCCGAATTCGAGGAGTAGTTTAAACGGATAAAAGAGGGAGGACAATATATGATAAATAACAGGAAAGTAAGGCTCATACAGGTAGCGAAGGAGTTCAAGGTGGGGCTCAACACCATCATGGATTTCCTGCTCAAGAAGGGCATCAATGTCGAGGGCTCGCCCAATTCGCCGGTCAGCCCCGAAGTCTATGCCGTTCTTGAGAAGGAGTTCGGCTCCAACCGCACAATCACGGGAAACGAACGCGAGAACATACGCGAGCGCATATCGCTCAAACAGACTACGGTTACACTTGACGAGGACCGCAAGCAGGATAAGGATGACAAGGAGGTCATAATCAAGAGCAACGTCATCAACGTCAAGGACGAGATACCGCAGCCCAAGATTCTGGGCAAGATCGACCTCGAGCCCAAGAAGAAGAGCGCGCCCGCCGCGCAGCCCGCACCGGAGCCCCAGCCCAAGGCTGAGGCCGCGGCAGCACCTGCAGCCGAGCCCCCCGCAGCACCCGCAGCGCCCGCGGCAGAGCCCGTGAAGACGGAGCCTGCGGCAGTGGAACATAAGAGTACGGCACAGAGCGTAGAGGAGTCCGCGAATAGCGTTCCGGAGACTGTCAAGGCACCCGAAGCGCCCAAGGCGGAGCCGGCGAAAGAGGCACCTGCATCTGAGCCTGCGCCGCAGCCTGCGCCCGAGGCCCCCAAACGCGATGACAACATCTTCCGTCCGAACCACACGCAGCTGGCAGGGCCCCAGATCCTCGGTACGATGGACGTATCGAACATCGTTCCGGGCGGCCGCCACAAGCGCAAGCGTCTGGACAAGGAGAAGGTCGATGTAAACAGAGCCAACGCAAAGAACAACGGACAGCAGAACAACCGTCCGGACCGCGGGGCACAAGGCAAGGGACAGCAGCAGGGAGGCGGCGCAAATGCCGCATCGCAACCCAAACCCGGGGAGGGCCGCCGCAACAAGAACAAGCACCAGAAGCATCAGCCCAAACCTATCGTACGCCCCGAAGTTAGCGACGAGGAGGTTTCAAAGCAGATAAAGGATACGCTGGCACGCCTCACGTCGAAGGGCGCCAAGAACAAGGGTGCCAAGTACCGCAAGGAGAAGCGTGAGGAGATACGCGAGAAGATGAGCGAGGAGATGGAACGCGAACAGCAGGAGCGTTCGATCCTCAAGGTCACGGAGTTCGTCACCGTAAGCGAGCTGGCCACGATGATGAACGTCTCGCCCATGGAGGTCATCTCGGCCTGCATGAACCTCGGACTCATGGTATCGATCAACCAGCGTCTCGACGCCGAGGCCCTTGTTGTCGTGGCCGAGGAGTTCGGCTTCAAGGTCGAGTTCGTGTCGGTAGACATACAGGAGGCCATCGAGACCGAGACCGACAAGGAGGAGGATCTCGTGCCGCGTCCGCCTATCGTGACGGTCATGGGACACGTCGACCACGGTAAGACCTCGCTTCTGGACAACATCCGCAAGACGAACGTCATCGAGGGCGAGGCCGGAGGTATCACGCAGCACATCGGTGCCTACTCGGTAAACCTCAACGGTCAGAAGATCACCTTCCTCGACACGCCGGGTCACGAGGCCTTCACGGCGATGCGTGCGCGCGGTGCCAAGATCACCGACGTGGCCATCATCATCGTTGCGGCCGACGACAACGTCATGCCGCAGACGGTCGAGGCCATCAACCACGCGCAGGCCGCAGGTGTGCCCATGGTCTTCGCCATAAACAAGATCGACAAGCCGGGCGCAAACCCCGACCACATCAAGGAGCAGCTGGCTCAGATGAACTATCTGGTCGAGGAGTGGGGCGGAAAATACCAGAGTCAGGACATATCGGCCAAGAAGGGCATAAATCTGGACAAGCTGCTGGAGAAGGTGCTTCTGGAGGCCGAGATGCTCGACCTGAAGGCCAACCCCAACAAGAAGGCGCAGGGTGCCGTCATCGAGTCGACGCTCGACAAGGGCCGCGGCTACGTGGCTACGGTCATGGTACAGAGCGGAACGCTCCATGTAGGCGATGTGGTCCTCTCGGGAACATATACGGGCCGCGTGAAGGCCATGTTCGACGAGAACGGCAAGAAGGTAACCGAGGCAGGGCCCTCGACACCGGTACAGGTGCTGGGTCTGAACGGCGCACCGCAGGCGGGCGACAACTTCAACGTCATGGACGACGACCGCTCGGCCCGCGAAATAGCCAACAAGCGCGAGCAGCTGCAACGCATGCAGGGTATCATGACGCAGAAGCACATCACGCTCGACGAGATCGGCCGCCGCATAGCCATCGGTTCGTTCAAGGAGCTCAACATCATCGTCAAGGGAGACGTCGACGGCTCGGTCGAGGCCATGGCCGGATCACTCATCAAGCTCTCGAAGGAGACCGTACAGGTGAACGTCATCCACGCCGCCGTGGGTCAGATCTCGGAGTCGGACGTACTGTTGGCCGCCGCTTCGAACGCCATCATCGTGGGCTTCCAGGTGCGTCCGTCAGCCACAGCCCGCAAGACCGCCGAGAAGGAGGAGATCGAGATACGTCTCTACTCGATCATCTACGACGCCATCAACGATATCAAGGATGCCATCGAGGGTATGCTCGAACCGGTGATGAAGGAGATTATCGTATGTACGATCGAGGTAATGGAGATATTCAAGATATCGAAGGTGGGCACCGTCGCCGGCTGCATTGTCCGCGAGGGCAAGCTCACGCGTACCACGCCCATACGTGTCATCCGCGACGGTATCGTGATATATACGGGCAGGCTCGGCTCGCTCAAACGTTTCAAGGACGACGTGAAGGAGGTTTCGATGGGACAGGACTGCGGTCTGAACATCGAATCGTACAACGACGTACGCGTCGGCGACATAATCGAGGGATACGATCAGGTCGAGGTCAAGCGTACGAAGTAGCGCCGCCGCGACCACATAACCATAATAACGACAGTTTAACAAATAAACTACAAACAAACTCGAAATGAATACGCAGATCAAATTCGTTACGGCGGAAGAGGCCGTGAAGGTAATCAAATCGGGAGATCACGTACACCTGAGCTCGGTAGCGTCGGCTCCGCAATGCCTCATCAAGGCTATGTGCGCCCGCGGCGAGAATCACGAATTGCGTGACGTGCACGTACACCACCTCCACACCGAAGGTCCGGCACCCTATGCCGATCCCAAGTTCGAGGGTGTGTTCCAGCTCGACTCGTTCTTCGTGGGCAGCAACGTGCGCAAGGTTACGCAGAGCGGTTATGCCGACTATATTCCTATCTTCCTGAGCGAGACGCAGCGTCTGTACCGTTGCGGCGCCGTACCCTGCGACGTGGCCATGATACAGGTCTCGGAGCCCGACAAGCACGGATACGTATCGCTCGGCACCTCGGTAGATGCCACCCTCGCCGCCGTCGAGACGGCAAAGACGGTCATAGCCGTGGTCAACAAGTATGTTCCCCGCTCGTTCGGTGACGCCATCATCCCCATGTCGAAGATCGACATGTTCGTTCACGACGATACGCCGCTGATCGAGGCACCCTTCTCGGAGCCCAACGAAACGGAACTCAAGATCGGTAAATACTGCGCCGAACTGATCGAGGACGGTGCAACCCTGCAGATGGGTATCGGCGCCATCCCCAATGCCGTGCTCTCACAGCTCAAGGATCACAAGAATCTGGGTATTCACACCGAGATGTTCGCCGACGGCGTGCTGCCGCTCGTACGTTCGGGCGTAATCAACGGCGAGGCCAAGAATATCGACAAGGGTATGATGGTCTCGACGTTCCTGATGGGTTCGAAGGAGGTTTACGACTTCATCGACGACAACCCGGGCGTGCTGATGAAGGATGTGGGTTACACCAACGACCCCTACATCATCTCGAAGAACGACCGCGTGACGGCCATCAACTCGGCCCTGCAGGTCGACATCACGGGACAGGTCTCGGCCGACTCGCTCGGAACGAAGTTCTGGTCGGGTGTAGGCGGTCAGATAGACTTCGTCTACGGCGCTTCGCTCTCGAAGGGCGGCAAGGCCATCATCGCCATGCCTTCGATCACCAACAAGGGCGTCTCGAAGATCGTCGACAAGCTGCTGCCGGGCGCCGGTGTCGTTACCACGCGTAACCACATCCACTGGTTCGTTACCGAGTACGGTGCCGTCGACCTCTATGGCAAGAGCCTTCAGGAGCGTGCCCGCCTGCTCATATCGGTAGCGCACCCCTCGGCACGCGAGGAGCTCGACCGCGCCGCATTCGAGCGTTACGGGTCGCACCACCACTACATCAAGAGCTACATGGGCATGTAACGGCCCGCTGCCACAATACCGAAGGCATCGCAACCAAATATGGCTGCGGTGCCTTTTTTCATTTGCACAGACGGCTCCGCAACCGGACGACGAGCTGACTTCCACACCTTAACTTTTCATTACAGCCGACCGCGACTCCACACTTTTATATGTATCTTTGCAATATGTTGCACCGATTCAAGGATGATATCAGCGGCATAGCACTGCCCCGACTCTTCACGTGGCCCTTTCACTACGTGCCACACCCGCTATGTCTTCAAGCGGCGGCCGAGGTGCAACGTTACCTCGCCTCGCGTGAGGATTGGCGCGAAGAGCTGCAAAGGGGCAAGATGTTCGGCGTGCTCGTGGTGACCGATACCGACGGAAAGAGAGGTTTCCTTGCCGCATTTTCGGGGAACCTCGCAGGTACAAACCGTCACGAATATTTCGTCCCGCCCGTCTACGACATGCTGCGGCCCGACGACTTTTTCCGCCGCGGCGAAGCCGAGATCGATGCTCTGAGCGTACGCATAGAGCAGGCCGAGCAGAGCGAACGGGCTGTCGAAGCAAAAGCCGCGATGGAGTTGGCACGACATCGGCAGCAGGAGCAGATCGCCGCGGCGAAGGAGGCGATGCGGCAGTCAAAGGCCCGGCGTGATGCCCGTCGCGCCGCGGGGGAGGATCCTGCGCCGCTTATTCTCGAGAGCCAGCGCGAACGGGCCGACCTGCAACGGCTCAAGCAACGGCTGCGCGAAGATGTCGAGCAGGCCGAAAAGCGTTATGCGGAACTCGAGGCTCAGATCGAAGCCATGCGAAGCGAGCGGCACCGCCTTTCAGCCGAGTTGCAAATGGAGCTCTTCGCCCGTTTCCGGATGCTGAATGCACGGGGCGAGGAGAAGGATCTGTGCGAACTCTTCGCACAGACGCCGCAACACGTACCACCAGCCGGTGCCGGCGAGTGCGCCGCCCCGAAACTGCTGCAATATGCCTATCAGAACTCTCTGCACCCGATAGCCATGGCCGAATTCTGGTGGGGCGACTCACCTGCGGGCGAAGTGCGGCGCCACGGTGAGTTCTACCCCGCCTGCACGGGCAAATGCAAGCCCATACTCCCGTTCATGCTCCAAGGGCTCGACGTGGAGCCCAATCCGCTGCTTGAGATACGCCCGCCCGAACCGCGTGTGGTGTGGGAGGATGCCACTCTGGTTGTCATAGACAAACCGAGCGGCATGCTCTCCGTCGACGGCAAGTCGGGCGTACGTTCCGTAGCGGCATGGGCGCGCGAGCGCTATCCCGATGCGACGGGGCCGATAATAGTACACCGCCTCGACCAGTCGACGTCGGGACTTATGGTTCTGGCCAAGGAGAAGCAGACGCACGCCGCGCTCCAAGCACAATTTATCCACCGCACCGTCAGGAAACTCTACACGGCACTTCTCGAAGGGCATCCAAAGTCTGAAGAGGGACGCATCACCCTGCCGCTGAAGCTCGACTACGAGAACCGTCCGCGACAGATGATCTCGGCGGAGGGGCGCTCGGCCGTGACGCTGTATAAGGTTATGGGATACGAAGGCGGCCGCACACGCATACTCTTCCGACCGCTCACGGGCCGTACGCACCAGCTACGCGTACACGCCGCGGCGCCCGAGGGCCTCGACTGCCCCATCGTCGGCGACGACATCTACGGTCGCGGCGGCCAAAGGCTCTGCCTGCATGCTTCGCTTCTGGAGTTCGACCACCCCGTGCAGCAACGCCGCATGAGGTTCGAAAGCGCACCCGAGTTTTAGGGACCAACCAAAACGCCATATACCTATGAAAACCGTACATCTTCACATCGTACTCCTGTTTCTCGCCGTCGCAGCTATGGCCGCGGCCTGCACACCCTCGCATCGAGACGTGAACAATCCCCTCATCGAAGCCGCCAACAGCTTGACGATGGACATTACGCGTGTGGAGCTGACAGACTCGGCCACCACCCTGCACGTGGAGTTGTATGGTTACCCGGGCCTCAGCGTACGCATCAGCGACAAGAGTGTCATCAAAGCCGACGGCGAAACATATTGCATCAAAAGCGCGAAAGGTATCACCATGAACAAATGGTTAAGGTTGCCGAAATCGGGACTTATTTCGTGTACCCTGACGTTTCAACCCATACCTGTCGAAAGCAAGTCCATGGACTTCATCGAAAGTGACGACGGATTCAAACTCTTCGGGATCGATCTCACGGGAAAGACCGAATATCCGAAATATCCGGCCGAGCTGCCTAAAGGCCTGCGTCGCAACGATAACGAAAAGGAGTTGCCCGAACAGGTTTTCAAATGTGCGACCTCGACGGTCAGAGTCCATCTGCTGGGATTCCGCGAGGGTATGGACCGCACGGTGAAGCTCCATATGCAACCGTTTCTCGGCAGCTCCGAAAGCCTCACGTCCGAGGCCGATCCCGCCTCGAACACGGCCGAATTTACATTCATGCAATACGGGACCATGAAGGCAGCTCTCAGCGCCATAAGCGGTGCCTCCGTATACTCGCACGTGTGGGTGGAACCCGGGCAGACTACCGACGTATATCTCGATCTGGGCAAAACGGGACGCCTCCTTGTCGAGCGGCGCGCCCAAGAGAAGACCGACGAATACCAATACTTCAACTATATGTGCCCTGCCTACACCACGGGACGTTATGCGGCTCTCAACCGTGCCTATACACATATGCGGCAAGACATCAGAATATCGTTAAACCCTGAAGTCGGATTCGACGCCGACGACTACGTCTCGATGGTGGAGCGGGCATACGCCAATGCCATAGACAGCGTACGGAGCAACTCCCGTATGACCGGAATGCAAAAACTGTATAACGAGATGCAGTTGGACATGGAGCTCATGAAATTGGCCTTCGCCGCCCCTATCATCACATCCGCGTCAACCAACCCATACAGACTAAATATGCCAAAACTGGAGTTCACGCCTGAGCACATACGTCGCATGCTCCGTCCGATAGATTTCAACGACATGAAATACGCCATCGACGGCATGGATTTCACCTTTGCGACCTCACTCTACGATACAACGTGGTTCGACAAGGTGCAGTTGGCCGATGACAACTTCTATCGCGAGTACGACGAGGTACGACCCCTCTTTTCGGCCGCAGCGTCGGATATGCTCACCGACGAGGAGCGCGCCCGTCTCGAACACCTGACCCACCCCTTCTTCCGCGAGGCGTGCCTTACGGCCGAAGCCGAGATACGTGCCGCAGCGGCCGCAGCCGAAGGCAAGATCCGCATCGAGCCCACGCCCGATGTCGACGACGACAGCCTCCTCGATGCCATCGTCGGGCAATATGCAGGCAAGGTGGTCTTCGTAGACTTTTGGAATACATGGTGTACATGGTGCCACGTCGGGTTCGATAATTTCAAGCCGATGAGAAGCGGCGATCTGGCCGACAAGGTCGTATGGCTATACATCGCCGACGAGTCATCCCCGATAGCCGTATATAAGAGTACGATAGCCGACCTTGGCGGCGTACACTACCGGATAACCGAGCAACAGATGGCCGCAATTACCGAAAAATATGGATTGAAAGGCTTCCCGTCATACATGATAATCGGCCGCGACGGATCGCGCGATATGCGTAACGACCTGAACGATACGGCAACGGCCGAAAAGAGGTTACGGGCGCAACTGAAAAAATAGCACCGTGCAGCCCCCATGAGGGCGGACACGGCCTCGACGGCAAAATATGCGGCGGCGGATTTACGGAGGATCTGCCGCCGCACGTTGAATCACGGTAACCGTAACGGCAACAGCATCTTAGTGCGAGATGAAAAATATTTCACACTCTATTCGGATTTCGTCCGCAAGAAATGCGTAACTTTGTCATCAGAGATAAATACAAAGGGGTGCCCGCACGGGCTGAGATCATACCCTCGAACCTGATGCAGTTAATGCTGACGTAGGAATTGTGTATATCGCCTTCGGCAAGTGAACGGCCAGCATCTCCGTTGCATTTATCCCCATCAAGACAATTAACATTGCAAGCTATGACAATCTACGTCAACAACAAGGCGTTGCAGACATCTGCCGCCGATGTGGCCGCACTGGCCCTCGAGATCGGGTTGCCCGCAATGGCGGCCGTAGCCGTAAACAACCGCGTGGTGCCGCGCGCCGAATGGGGTGCGCACAAGCTCTGCGAGGGTGACAAACTCACAGTCATACGTGTAGCCTGCGGAGGATAGAGCCATGATACCCGTACAGTTCATCACACACGCCACCGAACGTTACTCCTATCTCGATTCGGCTCGTCTGGCCCTCGACGGGGGCTGCCGCTGGATACAGCTGCGCATGAAGGATGCCACGCCGGAGCAGATCCTGCCCGTCGCGGAGCAGATGCTCGACATGTGCAACGCCTGCGGCGCAACGCTTATCATCGACGACCATGTCGACATAGCGGAACAAATCAAGGCCCACGGCGTACATCTGGGCAAGAACGACATGCCCGTTTCGCAGGCGCGCCAACGTCTGGGCGAAGCATACATCATAGGCGGCACGGCCAACACCTTCGAGGACATTGCCGCGCTGGCTGCCGCAGGCGCCGACTACATAGGCTGCGGCCCATACCGGTTCACCACCACGAAGAAGAACCTGAGCCCCATACTCGGGCTCGAGGGCTACCGTGACATCATGCGCCGCATGCGCGAGGAGGGCATCACGCTCCCTGTCGTAGCCATCGGCGGCATCGGCTTCGACGACATACCGCAGATCATGTCTACGGGCGTCAACGGCATAGCCCTCTCGGGATCGGTGCTTCGGGCCGAGGATCCCGCTTCGGAGATGCGACGCATACTTGCCCTATAATGGGTATACGGAGATTCGGTTACAAATAAAATGCATACGATCAAAATACGATAGACAATGGAAAAACTCGTTATCGCCGGTCGGGAGTTCGGCTCGCGCCTCTTTCTCGGCACCGGCAAGTTCAGCTCATACGAGCTTATGCAGCAGGCCATCAAGGCCTCGCGCACCGAGATGGTCACCGTGGCCATGAAACGCATCGAACTCGGTGACAGCAGCGACGACATGCTGCAACATATCGTCAACAACAACATCACCCTTCTGCCCAACACGTCGGGTGTACGCAACGCCGAGGAGGCCGTCTTCGCCGCACAGATGTCGCGCGAGGCCTTCGGCACACCGTGGCTCAAGCTCGAGATACACCCCGATCCGCGTTATCTGCTGCCCGACTCGGTCGAGACGCTCAAGGCCACGGAGCAGCTGGTAAAGATGGGCTTCATCGTACTGCCCTACTGTCAGGCCGACCCGACGCTCTGCAAGCGTCTGGAGGAGGCCGGCGCCGCCGCCGTCATGCCTCTGGGCGCCCCCATAGGCTCGAACAAGGGCCTGCGCACACGCGACTTTCTGGGTATCATCATCGAGCAGGCGGGCGTGCCCGTCGTGGTCGATGCCGGTATCGGAGCCCCCAGTCATGCCGCCGAGGCCATGGAGATGGGTGCTTCGGCATGTCTGGTCAATACGGCCATAGCCGTTGCGGGTGACCCCGTAGCGATGGCCGAAGCCTTCGCCCGTGCTGTCGAGGCCGGCCGCATGGCCTACGAAGCAGGTCTGGGAGCCGTCGCCGAGAACTTCGAGGCCGATGCCAGCTCGCCTCTCACCGCATTCCTCGATGAAGAGTAACCACACGTAAAAAGAACATACATGGAACATATACAGAAGATACGCTATTCGCGTTCGGAGAAGGTCTACATGCAGGGACGTCTGTATCCCGAGATACGTGTCGCGATGCGCCGCGTGGAACAAGTGCCGAGCGTCTCGTTCGACGAGCACGGCGAGAAACACTATACGCCCAACCCCGACGTCTACATCTATGACACGAGCGGCGCCTTCAGTGACCCCGCCGTCGAGGTCGACCTGACAAAGGGCCTGCCGCGCCTGCGCGAGAGTTGGATCGTGGGCCGCGGCGACGTGGAGCAGCTGCCCGAGATCTCATCTGAATACGGGCGCATGCGCCGTGACGACCATACGCTCGACCATCTGCGCTTCGAGCACATAGCCCTGCCCTACCGGGCCAAGCGCGGCGCCGCCATCACACAGATGGCATACGCCAAGCGCGGAATCATAACCCCCGAGATGGAGTATGTGGCCATCCGCGAGAACATGAACTGCGAGCAGCTGGGTATCGAGACCTACATCACACCCGAGTTCGTGCGCCGCGAGATAGCGGAGGGTCGCGCCGTGCTGCCCGCCAACATCAACCACCCCGAGGCCGAGCCGATGATCATAGGCAGCAGTTTTCTGGTCAAGATCAACACCAACATCGGCAACTCGGCCACCACGTCGGGCATAGACGAGGAGGTGGAGAAGGCTCTCTGGAGCTGCAAATGGGGCGGCGACACGCTCATGGACCTCTCGACGGGGGCCAACATACACGAGACGCGCGAGTGGATCATCCGCAACTGCCCAGTACCCGTGGGTACGGTGCCCATATATCAGGCTCTGGAGAAGGTCGAGGGCCGCGTCGAGGATCTCACGTGGGAACTCTACCGCGACACGCTCATCGAGCAGTGCGAGCAGGGTGTCGACTACTTCACCATACACGCCGGCATACGACGCCAGAACATCCATCTGGCCGACAGCCGTCTCTGCGGCATTGTCAGCCGCGGCGGCTCGATCATGAGCAAGTGGTGTCTTGCACACGACCGCGAGAGCTTCCTCTATGAACACTTCGACGATATATGCGATATTCTGGCACAGTACGACGTGGCCGTATCGCTGGGAGACGGTCTGCGCCCGGGATCGATACACGACGCAAACGATGCGGCACAGTTTGCCGAGCTGGACACCATGGGCGAGCTCGTAACCCGCGCGTGGGCAAAGAACGTGCAGGCCTTCATCGAGGGACCGGGACACGTCCCCATGCACAAGATCCGCGAGAACATGGAGCGGCAGAAGCAGAAGTGCCACAACGCACCCTTCTATACGCTCGGGCCGCTCGTTACGGACATAGCCCCCGGTTATGACCACATCACTTCGGCCATCGGTGCGGCGCAGATCGGCTGGCTGGGTACGGCGATGCTCTGCTACGTCACGCCCAAGGAGCACCTCGCCCTTCCGGACAAGGAGGATGTACGCGTAGGTGTCATCACATACAAGATTGCGGCCCATGCCGCCGATCTTGCCAAGGGTCACCCCGGAGCGCAGGTACGCGACAACGCCCTGAGCAAGGCGCGCTACGAGTTCCGCTGGAAGGATCAGTTCGACCTGTCGCTCGACTCGGAGCGTGCGATGAGCTATTTCCACGCCGGACGCCACACCGACGGCGAGTACTGCACCATGTGCGGGCCCAACTTCTGCGCCATGCGTCTGAGCCGTGACATACGCCGCCAGTACGGAAGCGACGATAAGGCCGACTCCGCATCAGAGCAGGGAAAATCAGATGCCGCAGAGAAATAACCCCCGACATGCCCTCGCTCAGACATACACTCGCCGCCACCGCCCTGCAACGCACTGCCATCGGGAGCATAGCCGTGCAGGCGGAGAACGATCCGGCGCTCTTCGATGAACTTGTATCGTTGGCCGGCGATGAAGATGGCACCGTAGCGTGGCACGCGGCATGGGCGTTGGAACAGGTCTCCCGGCGCCGTCCCGAGCTGTTAGAACGGTACCGGAAGGAGATTTCACGGCGTGCCGTTACCGAACCGAGACACGGTGTGCAACGTCTGCTGCTGAGCATCGTCAACCGTATGCCAATGCCTGCCGATATAGACACCGAACTATTCGATTTCTGTCTCGAAGGCATGCTCTCGCCACGGTTGAGCATCGCCGTCAGGGCCCTGTGCATAAAGATTGCATGCCGCATCTGCATGCGTCACAAGCCGCTGTCCGAGGAGTTGAGGCTCCATCTCGAATACGGCAACGAGGAGTCTCTGCCCACGGGCGTAGCTACGGCACGGCGCAATGCCTTGCGGGAGTTGGAGCGGCTCCGCAACAAGAATAAGGATAAAAAGGATTGACAAAACAAAAGATATGTTTTCAGACTATTTGAAGGATATATCGTGGGAGCAGACCACCGAGGCGATCTACTCCAAGACCGATGCCGACGTGCGTCGCGCCCTTGCGGCCGAGCACTGCACGGTCGAAGATTTCATGGCGCTCATATCGCCCGCCGCAGCCCCCTATCTGGAGACCATGGCGCGTCTGAGCCGCCGCTACACCGAGGAGCGTTTCGGACGCACCATATCGCTCTTCATACCTCTCTACCTCACCAACTCGTGCACCAACTCGTGCGTCTACTGCGGATTCCACATATCGAACCCCATGAAACGTACGATTCTCACGCCCGAGGAGATCGAGAACGAGTACCGCGCCATCAAACGATTAGGCCCCTTCGAGAACCTGCTTCTCGTGACGGGCGAGAACCCCGCACTCGCGGGCGTGGACTACATAGCCCGCGCCCTCGACATAGCCAAGCCCTACTTCAGCAACCTCAAGATCGAGGTCATGCCGCTCAAGGCCGAGGAGTACGAGCAGCTGACGCATCACGGACTCAACGGTGTGATATGCTTTCAGGAGACCTACAACCGTGACCGATACAAAATATACCACCCGCGCGGCATGAAGTCGCGCTTCGAGTGGCGTGTCGACGGCTTCGACCGTATGGGGCAGGCCGGAGTCCACTCCATAGGACTCGGCGTGCTGATAGGCCTCGAGGAGTGGCGCACCGACGTCACTATGATGGCACACCATCTGCGCTACCTCCAGAAACACTATTGGCGCACACGTTACAGTGTCAATTTCCCGCGTATGCGTCCCGCCGAGAACGAGGGTTTCCAGCCCAACGTCATCATGAGCGACCGCGAGCTGGCGCAGGCGACTTTCGCCATGCGTATCTTCGACCACGACGTCGACATATCCTACTCGACGCGCGAGCCCGCCTCGATACGCGACCACATGGCCACACTCGGCGTCACCACAATGTCGGCCGAGAGCAAGACCGACCCGGGAGGCTATTACAGCTATCCGCAGGCACTCGAGCAGTTCCACGTAAGCGACGAACGCACCGCCGTCGAGGTCGAGAGGGCCTTGAAACGACTGGGACGCGAACCCGTATGGAAGGATTGGGACGCCTCGTTCGACATGATGCGCCCGCAACACACCGCACGTCCATGACGCGATACTCACGCCAGAGGATGCTCGCCGAGGTTGGCGACGAGGGACAGCGGCAGCTCAGTGCCGCACGTGTGCTCATTGTGGGTGTGGGTGGTCTCGGCTCGCCCGTGGCCATGTACCTTGCCGCGGCGGGCGTGGGGACGATACGCCTCGCCGACGACGACAGCGTCAGCCTTGACAACCTCCAGCGGCAGATTCTCTACACGGAGGCCGACATCTCGTCACCGAAGGCCGAGTGCGCCGCACGGCGTCTGCGTGCCATGAACAGCGCCATTACCGTCGAGGCGCACGTCGTGCGTGTCGATAAGGACAACATACGCTCGCTTGCCGAGGGTTGCGACGTCGTTGTCGACGGCTGCGACAACTTCGCCACACGATATATCGTGGGCGACGCTACGGCCGAGATGGGGATTCCGTATGTCTACGGCGCAATATGCGAGTTCGAGGGTCAGGCCGCCGTCTTCAACTGCCAGCCACACAGCCGCACATACCGCGACCTGTGGCCCGATCAGGCCGCCGTCGAGGGCTACTCCGCCCCCAAGGGTGTCATGGGCCCGACGGCCGCATTCACGGCCGCAGTGCAGGCATCGGAGACACTCAAGATAATATGCGGTTACGGCGCGACGCTGGCCGGACGCCTCTGGTCGACAGATATGAGAACAATGCAAACATTCATTTCGGAACTGCCATGAGAGTGATACTCTTCTCGCGGCCCGACCTCTTCGAAGGCGAGGCCGACATGATCATAGCGATGATGGAACGCGGACTGGAGACGCTCCACCTGCGCAAGCCCGACGCTGCGGACGAGCGCATCGAGCAACTCCTGCGCGCCATACCGCTGCGCCTGCGCAACCGTATCGTGCTGCACAGCGCCTTTCCGCTGGCCGAGCGATACGGACTGCGCGGCATACACCTCAACAGCCGCCATCCGCTGCCGCCCGTAGGTTACCGCGGGCAGATAAGCCGTTCGTGCCACTCTCTCGAGGAGGTCGAGCGCTGCAAGGGCGAGTGCGACTATGTAACGCTCAGCCCCATCTTCGACAGCATCTCGAAGCAGGGATATGCCGCCGCCTTCACCCGCGAGCAGATCGATAGGGCGCGTCTGGCCGGCATCATCGACCACAAGGTCATAGCCCTCGGCGGCATCGACGAGAGCAACATCGCCGACATTGCCGACATGGGATTCGGCGGGGCGGCGCTGCTCGGGGCCGTATGGAACGCACCCGATCCCGTAGAGACGCTTGTACGCTGCCGCCGCGCCGCCGATATGGCCGCGACAACATCTTCACCCGCCTCCACACCGACACGTCCGGCCGCCGTACTGTCGATAGCGGGCTCCGACCCCTCGGGCGGCGCAGGAATACAGGCCGACATCAAGGCCATCACGGCCCTCGGGGCCTACGCCGCAACCGCCATCACGGCCGTAACGGTACAGAATACGCTCGGCGTACGCAGCGTCTTCCCCATACCGGCGCAGGTCGTAGCCGACCAGATAGACGCCGTCATGGAGGATATCGAGCCGCAAGCCGTCAAGATAGGCATGGTAAACGATGCCGACATCGTCCGCACGATAGCCGCCGCCATGAAGCGCTATACGCCACGTGTTGTAGTCTACGACCCCGTCATGGTATCCACAAGCGGCCACCGCCTCATCGAGGAGCATACGACCGGCATTATAGAACGCGAACTGATGCCCGCCGCAACGCTCATCACACCCAACATGAGTGAAGCAGAAGTTTTGTGGCGCCGCCGCATATCCACCGTTGAGGATATGGAGACTGCCGCGCGCGACCTCGCGGAGCGATACTCTACGTCCGTGCTCGTCAAGGGCGGGCACCTTGCCGAGGGGCCCATGTGCGATATTCTCTGCCATGACGGCCGCATCGAGCGGTTCATGGGCGAGAGAATCCCGACGCGCAACCTCCACGGCACCGGCTGCACACTATCCTCGGCCATTGCCGCACTGCTTGCACAGGGCCAGCCGCTGGTCGAGGCCGTAGCCGAGGCCAAGCGCTATGTCACGGCCGCTATACGTGCCGGCAGCCGCATGAACATAGGCCACGGGAACGGCCCGCTATGGCACATGGCCGAAAGATAAGGTCAGATATCTGATAGATTCCCAAATGGACTAAAAAGTCCGTTTTCGGGTGATCCGGCGGCCTTTTGCCTCGATATTGAAATATTTTATCCTCCGTTTTTGGAAAAATGGATTTCGCTCCATATATTTGCAACCACAAACGGGGGATTAGCTCAGCTGGCTAGAGCGTTTGCATGGCATGCAAGAGGTCATCGGTTCGAGCCCGATATTCTCCACAACACGGGGTCCAATTAAGGACCCCGTTTGTATTATAAAGGGCCCCGTTTGCATTATATGCACGTTCGTACTATAAGGAGTGGCCGCCGATATTCACGGGCACAGTCCGTACAAGGATTATTACCGCCCGTATTTTTTGCCCCTTCACCATAAGATCCACTCCATACAATCCGAGACAAACACATACCAAAGGCTGAAGCCGATCCCGTAAAATATTCCCTAAAGTCCATAATATCGGTAACGGGGCATTTTACCCGCGAACCATAAGTTTTGGCACATCGATTGCTCGACTGAAGGCAGAATATCTCAAAAACGACAGTTTCTATGAAAAAGATTCTACTCCACCTTTCGCTTCTCGCCTTCGCGGCGACGGCACTGGGCTGCTCGCCCCAAGCCAAATGGAATCGTGAACAGAAGAAGGCCATGAACGAGGCTCTGAAGGCATATCGTCAGATGGTCTACCTGCAGGATCTGACGGATCCCGAGTTCGTGGTATTCGCCGACGACGTGACCGGCACGCTCGAAGAGGCATTCCCCGTCTACACGACCTTCATCGAGATGCCTGCCGTCAACGACACCGTCGAGTTCTACGTCATAACCACCATCGTCGACGAGCTCAATGCCGATGCGCACAACATGCGTCACCTCTACCCCTACCAGTATCTTGTAAGTCAGGGCGTTCTGCCCGAAGGGCTGACACACGACCAGCAGAAGGCATTCTATCAGTGCTTTGCCCAGAAGGTCAACGCACAATACTCGACCATGGACCAGTTCTTCGCCGCCATTCTGGCCGACACGTCCGACTACTCGCAGCTGGCACAGTTCCAGCAGCAGTGCGCCAACGATCTGTTCGACTGGGTCGTGGAGGTGGACGAGCAGGTCGAGATCACGGAGGATTGACCACGTAACCAGATACGATAAATCCCTTTTCAACCGAACAGGCGAACCCCGCAAAGGGTTCGCCTGTTCATTTGTCAGTATAGCACGACATTCCGTGCCGTGTTATCCCTCCAGAAAATCCTTGTTCACGATAACCTTCACGCAGCGGTGACGGATCTTGAACTCGAGAGGCGTGCCGCCCAGAATCTCGCCGTCGACCTCGACGGGCATCTCGGGCGACGACTCGATACGCACGTTGCGGCCCTGATAGTGCCCGACGTGTCCGATCGTATAGATACTGCCGTTGAAGAAACGCTTCAGACGGAAGACCACATGCCACCAATGCACCGGACGTATAAGCGTAATGTCCAGCAGACCGTCGTCGGCCACGGCCTCGGGCAGCTGCTGCACGCCGCCGCCGTTGTACTTGCATACGCCGATGGCGACACTGAACAACAGGTCGTTATGCACCAGTTTGTCATCGACCCACACCTTCACGCCCGTAGAACGGTACCTGAAATAACTGCGCAGGATCGACAGCGGATAGAGATGGCGGCCGCGGCGGCCCTTGTTCTTGTAGTGCTGATAACAGCGTATCACATCTGCATCGAAGCCCGCACCCGCAACATTGGCCATATACCGCATCTGCGGGAACTGCGACTCCTTGTAGTAGACCTCGCCCACATCCTGCAGGAAGGTGTAGCCCTCACGTATGGCGCGTATGGCCTCCGAGTAGTGCGACGGTATGCCGAACATGCGCACCCAGTCGTTACCCGTACCTACGGCCACAACCGACACGGTAACCTCGTCGGGCGAGACCGTCTGCTGGATGAAGAGGCCATTGACCACCTCGTGCAGCGTGCCGTCGCCGCCGATGACGATAATGCGGCGGTAACCGGCATTCACCGCCCGCACGGTAAGCTCCGTCGGGTGGTGCTTGTGCTGCGAAAAGACCAGCTCGTAAGGTATGTCGTTATCGCGTATGAGCTTCGATATCTTGGGAAGGTCGATCAGCCCGCGGCCCGATCCGGCCACGGGGTTCACTATGACGAACCACTTCTCCGATATGTCGGCTGTCATCTGGCGCAGGGTCATTTCTCGGGCGCGTTTTCGATCGTGTGTATCAGGAAATCATAGAAACGCTGCACCGACTCGATCTCTACGTTCTCGTCGGGCGAGTGGGGATAGTTGATCGTGGGGCCGAATGAGATCATATCCAGATTAGGATACTTGCCGCCGATGATGCCGCACTCCAGACCCGCATGTATCGCCGTCACGGCAGGACGACGTCCGTAGAGCTGCTCATACATGCCGATCATGGTCTTCAGTATGGGTGAGTCCATATTGGGATTCCAGCCGTCATAGCCGCCCGAGAATACCACCTCGGCACCCGCAAGCGTGAATACGGCGTCGATCGAATCGGCCAGCGCCTCCTTCTCCGAGCGCACCGACGAACGCATCAGCATATTGATCGTCACGGCCTCGCCGTCAGACACCACGCGCGCCACGTTGTTAGAGGTCTGTACGAGCCCCTCCATCGCCGTCGACATACGGGCCACGCCGTCATGGCAGGCCACCATCGCCGCCATAAGACGCGCCGCAACATCGTCGGGAATGATCTCGGCACAAGGCTTCGCATCGGTTACGTCCACCGCGATAGAGTCCTCGATACCGGCAAACTCGGCCGTAACCGTCTTAAGGAACTCGGCTGCCGTGCTCTTCACCTTAGCAACGTCGCCGTCGGGCACCATGATGACAGCCTCCGCCTCACGCGGGATGGCGTTGCGCAGGCCTCCGCCGTCAACCGAGCAGAGCTTCATGTCACACAGACGCGAGATCTGGCGCAGCAGACGGAACAGCAGACGGTTGGCATTTGCCCGCTGGCAGATGATCTGTATTCCCGAGTGTCCACCCTTGCATCCGCGTACGTTCACGCACAGCGTCGCGTATCCCGATGCGGGAGCCGCCGCAGCCTTATACGGCAGACGTACGTTGGCGTCAAGACCGCCGGCACATCCTACGTAGAGCTCTCCTTCGGTCTCCGAATCGAGGTTCAGCAATATGTCACCCTTGAGCAGGCCGGGCTTTAAACCGAACGCCCCGTCCATACCCGTCTCCTCGGTCGCCGTGAAGAGCGCCTCCAGAGGGCCGTGGGCGAGCGTATCGCTCGATATGGCAGCCAGAGCCGCCGCTACGCCTATGCCGTCATCGGCACCCAGAGTCGTGCCGTCGGCCGTCACGCGGTCTCCGTCGATATAGGCGTCGATCGGGTCGTTCTCGAAGTCGAACTCCTTGTCCTTGTTCTTCTGCGCAACCATGTCGACATGCGCCTGCATGATCAGTCCCATGCGGTTCTCCATGCCTGCCGTAGCCTCCTTGCGCATATATACGTTGCCCGCCTCGTCGACGCAATGCTCGATGCCGTGGCTCTCGGCAAACTCAACAAGATAACGGCGTATCTTGTCCTCGCTGTGCGAGGGACGCGGTATGCGTACAATCTCCGCAAAGCGTGCCCACACGCTCTCGGGTTTCAATGATTTGAGGTTTCTGTCCATAATATTCCTAAATTAAGAAATTTTCAAATTTATGCACTCGGCCGCGGCATTACGATGCGACGCCCACGGCCGTAAATTTCTCCTGCGCGCTATCCCTTATCGGCCGCTACGTCCTGCGCCGCATCACGATCTCTCTTCGAGTCGGCATCGCGGCCCTCACCGCGTTTCGGCTCTTCGTGTCCGCCCCTGTCGGAATGCCGCCCCTCGGTCTCCTCAGCAAGGCGGTCGCGACGGTCAAAAGCCTCGACGATATACTTCACCAGATGGTGACGCACGATATCGCGGCGGTCAAACTCGACGATACCGATACCCTCGATACCGCGCAGCGTCTCCATCGCCCGCGTCAGGCCGCTGTCGCTCTTGTGCGGCAGGTCGATCTGCGTAACGTCTCCCGTGACGATGAACTTGGCGTTACGGCCCATACGCGTCAGGAACATCTTGATCTGCGCCACGGTCGTATTCTGCGCCTCGTCCAGTATGACGAAAGCGTTATCCAGCGTACGGCCGCGCATGTATGCCAGCGGCGCAATCTGAACCGTCCCCTCCTCGATATACTTCTGCAACTTGGCCGCGGGGATCATATCGTTCAGCGCATCGTACAGAGGTTGCAGGTACGGGTCGAGCTTCTCCTTCATGTCGCCGGGCAGGAATCCCAGCTTCTCGCCAGCCTCGACAGCCGGGCGCGTCAGAATCACGCGCCGCACCGTCCGATCCTTCAGCGCACGCACCGCCAGCGCTATGGCCGTATATGTCTTGCCAGAGCCAGCGGGCCCGACGGCAAAGAGCAGGTCGTTGTTCTCGTAAAGCTCGACCAGACGCCGCTGGTTGACCGTACGCGCACGCACCGCGATGCCGTTATTGCCGAAAACGATGGTATCCTTGTCCGACACGGCCTCCACACGGTCGCTCAATCCCGCCGAGAAGGCCTGCGCCACAACCTCCTTCGAGATGTGACGGTACTTTATATAATAGTCGATGAGCGAATTCATCTTGCGCTCGAAAGCCTCCACATCGGCCTTCGCCCCCAGCACACGCAGCGACGAGCCGCGCGCCACGATCTTCACCTTCGGGGCCAGCGACCTTATCTGCTCCACGTAGATGTCCTGTGCGCCGTATAGTTCGCGCGTGTCGACACCCTCTATGGGGATCAATTTGTTTATCTCTTCAGGATTCATACTTCTCAAAACATATAACTCACACCGAGCGTCACCCAATAGGCATAATTACGGCATTCGAGTCCTTCATAATAGTTGAGCGTACGGCCCATATTACCCGTAAAACGTCCGTCGACCGTCAAATGTTGTGACACCTGCACACCGACGCCCGCGGCATAACCCACCGTCGTACGCAGACGTCCGAACTCGATACGCTCCTGAGCGGAATCATATCGCCCCGTCCCTGCCAGCGACAGCACCGGCCCGACATTCAACCGCAGCGGTCCCAAGCCGCGTAACGAGAAGAGCAACGGTATCTCCATCACATTCGAACGCACGTCGTGGCCGCCCGTCACACCACCCCCATCCGCGGCGCGCTCAGCACGGATCTTGTTGAACAGATATGCCAGCTCCACCTGCAGGGCATAACGCTCCGACCAGCAAAGCGACATGACCAGCGCACCCCGCACACCGAGGCGCGGCGCCAGCGAAAGATCCTCGCTGCCAGATATGCCCATATATGCCACAGCCAACGACACCCCCATCTCCATACGGGCTGACGGTTTATGATCGTATCCCGAGATGTAATATGCGTCATAATCCTGCGCACGTACCGCACCGGGCATACATACAACCGATGCTGCGAGCAACAAAACCACTCTGCATATTATTTTACGGCTCATAATTCTCTTCACTGTGCATCCGCGCCATTTACAAATGTCAAAGATAGCGAAAGGTGAGCGCCGAGGCAAAAGAAAAACATAGTTTATTTATTTCGACTCGGCCGAACCGCATCCTATCTTATCAAAAGACAGCGAAAGGCGGGAGCAGGAATAAATATTTTTAATATTCGGCTATGCCGAGGCATATCCAGTCTAAAACAAAGTCAAAGGTACTAAAATGAGAGCGTACAAACAAATGAAAACCCTGCTTTCGACTTGATTATGTCCACGGAGAATACACACTCAATCAGGCCGCGCACTAACACACTTACGCACAGGCACTAATACCCGCGCACGCACAGGCGTAAGGCGTAAAATATATCGCGAACTCCGCGGCAAACAGCATTCCCTGCTCTCCGTAAAGGCGAATATTTTACCGCACGGGCGGAATACGGCACTGCGACACGCCCCTTCGACATACCACCTTCGCCGACTGATATCGCCATTGAAATAACTTCGAACTGCCCGATCAAATCACACAGTATGGAGGAAAACGGTCATTATCCGCCTGAACCGCAACCGGCTCAAACCATACTTCGGAATAGCGTCTACAAGACTCGTTGACACTCCCGAAACTCACCTTGATCACGTGTCAGTTACGGGTATTACGGACATACGGCATATTTATACCGATAAATGGTATTGCGATACGATTTTATTAACATTTTCAATAGGATCAGCACACCCACCAAAGAAAAGCAAGTTTTAAACCCATATTACTTTTATATTGTAATACGCTAACATTTTCTCGCCATGCAATCGGCCGGCAGGTATTGCACAAATCGCTCCAAAGATTCAATATCAGCGCCCAGACAGCGCCCACAACGCAGTTTTGACCGATTTATTACATTTTATGGGTAAATTTTTACATTTTAAGGATGGAAATTTATATAATTTTGTTTACGACAAACAAACCTACTGCTAACATGTAACACAATCAAAGCAAAAAAACAATGTTTTACCATCCGAACTAATACGGACCTAACTTAATCTTTATTGTATGAACGTAAAAAATTTACTACTCATCTGTGTGCTCGCGATGGGAATGCTCTTCACCGGTCAGGCCAATGCGGCCGAGACACGGGCGGAAGTTCCCGCCGCTGCGGCACAGGACGGCCACACCGTTTCTGGTAAGGTCGTCGACTCCTACAGCGGCGAAGCCATAATAGGAGCCTACGTGACAGAGGCAGGCAATGCCAACAACGTTGTTATGACCGACACGAACGGAGAGTTCAGAATCACCCTCTCAAGCAGGAAGGGTTCGATCGAAGTCTCGTACGTAGGTTACAAGACCTCTACGCTCGACGTTACCGGCGTGAGCGACCTCGAGGTCAAGCTCGAGAGCGACAACCAAGTCGAGGAGGTCGTTGTCGTCGGTGCCGGCGTTCAGCGCAAGGTCTCTATCACGGGCGCCATCACGTCTATCGAAGGCGACCAGCTGCGCACCTCGTCATCATCGCTGACCACGGCCCTTGCAGGTAAGCTGGCCGGTGTGATCCAGATGAACAACTCGGGAGCTCCGGGCTCGACATCCGAGTTCTACATCCGCGGTATCGGCACCTTCGGCGGACGCGCCACCCCCCTTATCCTGCTGGATGACGTGGAGATTTCGTCTGGCGACCTGAACCGCATACCTCCCGAGACCATCGAGAGCTTCACCATCCTGAAGGATGCGTCGGCTACGGCCATCTACGGTGTGCGCGGCGCCAACGGCGTGATGATCGTCACCACCAAGAAAGGTAAGACCAACACCCGTGCCAAGGTGGGCGTCACTATCGAAAACTCGTTCGTCCAGCCCATGAAGATGCCCGACTTCGTCGACGGCGCCACGTGGATGGAGCTCTACAACGAGGCACAGACGGCCCGCGGCGCATCAGTCGGCCGCTACTCGCAGGAGATGATCGACCTGACGCGCAGCCACCAGTACCCCCTCGTATACCCCGATGTCGACTGGCAGGATGTGATGTTCCGCAACATGAACGTCAACCAGCGCGCCAACATCAACATCACCGGCGGCGGTAACCGCGTATCGTACTATATGAGCCTCCAGTTCAACCACGATACCGGTATCGTGGACGCACCGAAGGACTACGTATATAATAATACGATCCAGAACTACGACTACATCTTCCAGAACAACATCTCGTACCAGCTCTCGCCCTCGACGACCATCGACCTGCACATGAACGCGCAGATCTACCAGCGCAACGGCGTTTCGGAGAGCGTCGACGACCTGTTCGACTATGTAATCCGCACCAACCCCGTGATGTTCCCGCCCACCTTCCCCGCACAGAGCGAGGACGACCGCCACGTGCGCTACGGTAACGCGATCCTCACGGATACACGTACCCGCACCAACCCCTACGCCGCCATGATGGACGACCACAAGTCGACGAAGGAGAACACGCTGAACACCACGCTGAAGATCAACCAGAAGTTCGACTTCATCACCAAGGGTCTCGAACTGACCGCCATGGTCAACTGGAAGAACTGGGCGACTAACTCGTTCACGCAGGCCCTGAAGCCCTACTACTACCGCATCCTCGAGGGTTCGTGGAACATCAACAACCCCGACGTCTACGAGCTGGAGAGAATCGGCGAGACCGGTAACGACTACGTGACCGAGTCATGGGCAACCCCCAATGGCGACAACACCTTCTATTTCGACGCCCGACTGAACTACAACCGCACCTTCGGCAAGCACAGCGTAGGAGGCCTGCTGATGCTCATGATGCGCAGCTTCCAGCCCGCGAACTCGCTGCCGCAGCGCAACCAAGGTCTCTCGGGCCGTTTCACCTACGACTTCGACCAGCGTTACTGGTTCGAGTTCAACTTCGGTTACAACGGTACCGAGCGTCTGCCCAAGGGCGAGCGCTTCGAGTTCTTCCCCGCCGTATCGCTGGGTTGGGTGCCGAGCAACGAAAAGTTCTGGGAGCCCGTCAAGAACGTCATCGACTACATGAAACTCCGCGGATCGTACGGTCTGGTAGGTAGCGACGGCTTCGGCGGCAACCACTTCCTCTATTTCGACACAGTAAACATCCAAGGCGGCAGCTCATACACCACCGGTCCCGCAGTAGGACAGCAGTGGTCGTTCAACAGCCACGCAATCTCTGGCTACGCTGTCGACGGCGCAACTTGGGAGCGCGTGAAGAAGCTCAACCTCGGTATCGACCTGTCGCTCTTCCGCCAGCTGAACATCACGGCCGAGTACTACAAGGACAAGCGCGACCGCATCATGCTGCAGCGCGCGTCGTGGCCCTTCATCCTCGGTTACTGGGATGCAGTGCCGTGGGGTCAGGTCGGCGAGGCCGAGAGCCACGGTTTCGAGTTGAGCGTAAGTTGGGACAAGCGCATCACAAAAGACTTGAACCTCAGCCTCCGCGGAAACTTCACTTATACGCAGAACAAGTATGTCTTCCTCGATGAGCCCGCATACGAGTCTGTATGGCAGATCAAGACCGGCAAGCCTCTGGACGGCTTCCGCACCGAAGGCTACATCGCCGACGGCCTCTTCACCTCGCAGGAGGAGATCGACAACAGCCCCGAGCAGCTGCTCGGTTCTACCGTACGTCCGGGTGACGTCAAGTACCGCGACGTGAACGGCGACGGCCTCGTCGACCAGAACGACCAGGCGGTCATATCGCCCTACGGCAACCTGCCGCGCATACAGTACGGTCTGGGATTCAACCTCCAGTGGAAGAACTGGGATCTGGGCGTCTTCTTCAACGGTTCGGCCAAGCGTACCATCATCGCAGGCAATATCCAGATCTTCGGTAACGACGACCGCAACGTGCTGCAGTACATAGCCGACGACGCATGGCGTCAGGACAACCCCGACCCGAACGCGAAGTACCCCCGTCTGGGACTGACCTCGTCCGACCAAGCCAACAACTTGGTATCCAGCACATACTGGATGCACAACGGTAACTTCATCCGCTTCAAGACCCTCGAGATAGGCTACTCGTTCAAGTTCGGCCGCGTGTACATCAACGGCGACAACATCGCGGTATGGAGCCCCTTCAAGCTGTGGGACCCCGAGCTCGCATGGAACAAATACCCCCTGTCGCGCACCTTCACGCTGGGTGTTCAGCTCAAGTTCTAACAAACATTTAAAACAAGTATATATATGAAATTCGGATATATAAAAACCATCGCATTAGCCGCATCGGTCGCAACGCTCGCCTCTTGCGACTTCCTCGATGTAGCGCCGGCAAAGCGCGCCTCACTCGAAGACGCCATGCGAGACAAGGCCAGCACTGAAGCATGGCTGAGAGGCTGCTACTCTCAGGTTGCATCCAAGCATCCTGTTAGCACAACGCGCTACGAGGCATCTACCGACGAGTTCGTCTGCCCCGACAAATGGTCGGAGTACGACCGCCAAGTCGTGGCATACTGCACCGTCAACGCATCGAACATGCCCGATTCCTATTTCCGCCACGTATACGGAGAGTTGGGTAACTTACACCTTTTCGAGCGTGAGCTCGAGCGTCAACACCCCGATTTCCTTACCGAGGATGACTACAACAAGTTTTACGCCCACATAGCATTCTTGGAGGCATACTACCACTTCAAGCTGCTCAACTGGTTCGGTCCCTGCCCCGTCATGGATCACCACTACGAGACGGACATAACACCCGACCAGTACCCGGGCCGTTCGCACTACGACTATGTGGTCGACTTCATCTGCCAGCGTCTCGACGACGCATACCCCAACCTTCAGGAAGGGTTTGCACAGGACGACACCTACGGTCTGGGCAACAAGGCCGCAGCATTGGCCCTTAAGTCGCGTGCACTGCTCTACGCGGCATCGCCCTTGTGGAACGGCGAGTTCCCGTGGCCCAACTGGCAGAACACCAACTACGAGACCCCGGGCTACGGAAAAGAGCTCGTAAGCTACACCTTCGACCTGCAGAAGTGGTACCGCGCAAAGGAGGCTACCGAAAAGGCTATAGAGGAGGCAACCAATGCTGTAAACGGCCGCAAGCTCATGCAGATTGAGGATGCTCTGAAGATGGCACAGGATAGAAGTGTACCCATCTATGAAGAGGATGGCGGTAACTACATCCCCGTAGATTTCCAGGGTGAAACAGACGAGGAGATTGCCGCAAAGAAAAAGGAATTCGCCGAGCGTGTGATGCTGATGCGTTACGTTGCCGCATCGGACGAGCCCATGGGTAACAAGGAGTATATCTTCACCTGCTTCGACAGCAACGAATCAGTCCGAGGCGGTAAGCCGCGTAATATTGTACAAAACAACAGTGGCGGTTGGGAAGGCGGCTGGAGCGGCGTAAGCCCCACGCTGCAGATGGTGGAGACCTTCTACACGATCAACGGCAAGCGCCCCGCAGACGACCCGAACTTTACCCCCGAGAGCCAGTGGCTCAAGTCGGCAGGCCGTGACGGACGTCCCGAGATCATCAACCTCAACTGCAACCGCGAGCCCCGCTTCTACGCATGGATCAGCTTCGACGGCTGCGACCTCGGTCCCCTGCTCAGCGACGGCAAGCCCTTCCGCCTCAACCTGCGCGCCAGCAAGAACGAGGAGGGCAGCGGTTACAATACCTCTACCGGCCGCGACCTGAATCAGACCGGTTACCTGACCGACAAATTCTTTGCGCCTCATACTCGTTTCACTCGTGCTTCACAGCCTTGGAGCGGAACCAGCTACTCGTTCCCCGCACCGCTGATCCGTCTGACGGAGCTCTATCTGAACCTTGCGGAGTGCTGCGCCGAGATCTATATGCACACGGGAGACGAGGCTGAGCTTACGACGGCTCTCCAAAACCTCAATTTGATCCGTACCCGCGCAGGTGTTCCCGAGGTTACCCGCGAAGACTGCATGGGCGACAAGACCATTCGCGACTGGGTCCGCAACGAGCGCGCAATCGAGCTCTTCATGGAGGGCCACCGCTACTACGACCTGCGCCGCTGGGTAGTATGCGACCAGTACCTCGGAGCAGGCGTCCGCACCGGTCTCGACGCATTCGTCAGCAAGCGCTTGGATCCCACCATCGAGGAGTTCAACCAGGAAGTCGTAGTAGACGGCGCATACTTATGGATGGACCGTATGTATCTGCTCCCCATCCGCAACCAAGAGCTCTACTCTAACCCGCAGATGGTTCAGGCACCCGGATATTAACAGTTAGCAAAGAAAAGAATATGAAACATATACTGATAAAAACAGGTATCGTCGCAGCCGCAATGTTCTCATTCGCTGCGTGCGACAACTCGGAGTTGGAGCTCGACAACCTGATCCCCGACGAATACAAGCGCGTGGTCAGCATCAAGGACACCCCTTCGGCTGACATGGAGCTGTTCGACGTGGGTGTGGAGATGAAATCGTCGTTCACAATCATCCGATCAGGCGGCGACCCCGCACTCGAGGCCGCAACGTCGATACGCTCCATGACGCAGGAGGAACTCGCTGTATACGGCGCAGACTACGTTCTCGTTGACCCGTCATACTACACCATCCCCTCGGAAGTGGACTTCGCTCCCAACCAAGGCTATGAGATCATCGACATAACGTTCACGCCCGAAAGCATCGTTGAACTCCGCCAGAAGATCGCTAAGCTCGCAGAGGAAAGCCCCAACCAGGCTTACTATGTGGCCATCCAGCTCGAGCAGAAGGGTGAAACCACCGTCAACGACGAGAAATTCTACATTCTCCGCCGTCTGGTGATCTCCGACGCGCAGCTTCAGTTCAACGTTACCGGCGACGCTACGTTCAAGGGCAACACCATGGCAATGACCGTAAGCGTACCTTTCGAGAACAACTTTGACATCGGATGGGACATCGAGTTCGAGTCGGCATCGGTCGAGGCTGACAACGGTACGTCGTCAACCGCCATCGGCAGCGCGCTCGAAGCCAAGGTGCTTCGCAAGGCCCTCCCGCTGGAGGCCATCCAGAATGCCGACGTCAGGACGCTCGAACAGGGCTCAAGCTCGTTCAGCTACAACGTGACCATGCCTGAGGGCACTCCGTACGGAACCTACTACTTCAACGTCAAGTTCGGCAACGCGACCCTCAACGGAGTTCCCATCGAATCGAACGCTGACGGGCTGGACGCAATGATACGCTTCGACTACTGGCCGGGCATAGACGTTGCAGCCACGGGCGCTTCGGCTTCGGCGTTGAACGACTATGCAACCGTTGTTCCTCAGGCCAGCATGACATTCGTTCCCGAGTCGCAGCAGAACAGCGATCCCGCCGCACAAGCCATCGACGGCAACGTAAGCAACAAGTGGGAGAACTGCTGGGGCAGCGGTTACGGACCGACCTCGCTGCCGTTCAACGCTGCACTCGACCTCGGTTCGGAGCAGACCGTAACGATGGTTGAGATCTGGCGCCGCAACGACGGCATGGTAACCGACCTCGCCAACGTACAGTGCTACGCAGCCGAGTCGCTCGACTACAGCGACAGGGAGAACATCAAGTACACGAATCTCACCTACCTCGGCACACTCGACTTCGAGGGTTCGAGCGACCGCGTGAGGGTGTTCACCGTACCGACAATCAATACCCGCTACCTGCTGTTCTACTTCGGTGCATCGGGACGTGGCAGCGCCGTATCTATATCGGATATGTGCGTATGGACGCCCAAGGTGGCAGAGACGCCCGAGGATCCCGAAAACCCCGAGAATCCCGAAGAGACACCGGAGACTCCCGAGGAGACTCCGGCAGAGTAACGCCGATAAAAAGATATTTTCGATCATAAGGGTTATAAACAAAAAGTTAGTGTTGTTTGATCCCGAAAGCGATTGGGCGGAGGGAATCCGCACCCTCCGTTCCTCTCGCCAACTTTGAAAATATTCTTATAAACGACGATACTCGTCATATAAAAAAACAGGCTGTACGAAATCGTACAGCCTGTTTTTTATCTACCGGCATCGAGTTCAACACAAGCCCGTAGCGGTACAAGATCCATGATGCAATACCCACACAAATCTATAAGCAGCTCACTAGGAAACAGATCAACGTAGAGTGACCAGAAAATTGTATTTAGAATACAAGTCTTGGCTGTACCAGATTATACTTACGGTCGCAAACATTAGTCTACTCATCTGGTCAAATATTTAAATTTTGCATCAATAGTTGCATAATACTTCCAAAACAGTTATATTTGTACTGAATCGACAACCTAAAACCATGAAACGACTGTCAGCAATATTAACCATTGCCGCCCTTGTGTTGCTCTTTCATGTAGCACACATCTCGGTATGTTATTCGGCTGACAATGCCGCCGATCCCAATATCGAGGCTATGGCCGAGAGCGGAAGCGACATGATTGTCCCGGCGGTCGCATCTCAAGCCGTTGCACCCGTTGCAGACAGCAGCAATGCCCTCATCATACGCATTCCCATACCGGAAAGCAAGGCCATAATCATCGGCGTGATCATATTTATATGCCTTGCTCTTGCAGCCATATACATCAGGCGCATATACAAAGCCCGAAATTCTATCGTCATCAAAGACAGCAGACAAACGCACGCTCTCATGTCTCACGATGATGCCGCGAATGAAGCATGCCGGGACACTGCTACATCGTCACCCATAGAGGTAACATACCGTACAGTATTGCAAACCGAGATGTCTGACTCGACACCGTGTGAGACGACAGCCGAGCAGCAAACGAAGATCGCGTCAAACGTCGTCGGCCAATCACAGGAGACGTCGGCAACATCCATGCCCGCATCTGCAAACGCCTCTAATTCCGAACATCTTAATGGGGGGGGGTCGAGCATTATCGACACAATCCCAGACACGGAAACGGGAGCGCGTGCACATTTATCGAGTGCATCAGACTTGGTGTCCGAAGATTCGGTCTCGCATTCTGAGACCGCCCGTCCAAACATCGGCGTAGCCGCATCTGCAGACATGGATGAGGCGCAAGACAAATTGGCTCAAGGCGTCGGAGTCACCGTATCGGCGAGCGACATGGATCTCATACAGAGACTTGAGGAGTTCGTTTCGGCGCAGATGCACAACGTCGATCTCTCGGTCGATGACATTGCCGGGGCAATGTGCATGAGCCGCTCAACGCTGTTCCGCCGCGTAAAGCAAATCTACGGCATCAACCCGAATGAATACCTGCGTCAGCGGCGGTTATCCTATGCAGCCGATCTGTTGCAGCAGAACAAGTATACGATATCGGACATCTGCCTGCTGGTAGGATTCAACTCGCCATCTTACTTCTCGTCTTGTTTCAAAAAACAATACAACGTTCTGCCCAAGAACTACAGGGCTCGTTAACAACCTTGTGGCAACCAGCAGGACATTGGCATGAAGAGGGCTAAGAATAAGGGTATGAGAAAGAGAGCATGAAACGGGGAAAGAAGTGACTCGGGAGGAGCAAGAGGAACAAGAGGAACGAGAGGAACAAGAGGAACGAGAGGAACAAGAGGAACAAGAGGAGCAAGAGGAGCAAGAGGAACAGGAGGAACAAAATAGACAAGACAAATAACAAGTAGGGACAAGCAAATAGGGAAAGGCCAGATGTGAACCCCAACGGAACTAAATCAGGCGGGTGAGACCAAACGGGCCGACACGAGCAAAACGGCATGATTGTCTGAACGGGATCGTCATAACAAAACGGGCTGAATAGAGCGGCTGAATGGAATTGTTTGAACGGAGCAGTCTGAATGGTACGGTCTGGACAAAACAGCCCGGACGGAGTTGCCTGAAAGAAACGGCCTGAATGCGTGAGAGTAGACATGCCTGCGCAAGTCAGAAGAGTAAACGAACGGGTTATACCAGTTGGAACCTTATCTGAATTAAACATACACACATATAAGACGCAACAAAAGTCTTAACGATACACACCACTCAACAACAAGATTACGGCACGCCCTTTGCCGCTACGAGCGGCAACAACGGGACTCCGTAGGCCTGCGCGGCGGAGCATAACAAAAAATTTGCTCCGCTGCGCTGCTTTTCTTATCTTTGCACGCACCAATATGTGATCTTACAATGAGTTTAGTAGCAATCGTAGGCCGCCCCAACGTGGGCAAATCGACTCTCTTCAACCGTCTGGTCGGACAACGTCAGGCCATTGTGGACGCCACCGCCGGAACCACGCGCGACCGCCACTACGGCAAAACCGACTGGAACGGAAAGGAGTTCTCGGTAATAGACACGGGTGGATATGCCGTCAACAGCGACGACCTCTTCGAAGAGGATATACGCCGTCAGGTGATGCTGGCCATAGACGAAGCAGACCTTATACTCTTCATGGTCGAGGTCGGTACCGGAATCACCGATCTGGACATGATGATGGCCAATGTGCTGCGCCGCTCGGGAAAACCCGTGATTGTCGTCTGCAACAAGGTCGACAACTACGATCTGATATATCTATCGCACGAATTCCACTCGCTGGGTCTCGGTGCACCCTACTGCATAAGTTCAATGTCGGGAAGCGGCACGGGTGATCTTATGGATGCCATACTGGCCGCCCTGCCGGAAGATACACAGGCCGAGCAGCAGGACGATCTGCCGCGTATAACCATCGTCGGCCGTCCCAACGTCGGCAAGTCGTCGATGACCAATGCCTTGTTGGGCGAGGAGCGCAACATCGTCACCGACATTGCCGGCACCACGCGCGATTCGATACACACGCGATACAACAAGTACGGCATGGACTTCTATCTGGTCGACACGGCCGGCATGCGCAAGAAGGGTCGCGAAATGGAGGATCTCGAGTTCTACTCGGTGATGCGTTCGATACGTGCCATCGAGAACTCCGATGTCTGCATCCTGATGCTCGACGCACAACAGGGACTCGAATCGCAGGATCTCAACATACACAACCTCATCGTACGCAACCGCAAGGGTTGTGTCATCGTGGTCAACAAATGGGATCTTGTGGAGAAGGAGAGCAATACGATGAAGGAGTGGCGAGCGTTCCTTGCCAAGAAGCTCGCACCGTTCAATGACATACCCATCGTCTTTGCCTCGGCGCTCAACAAGCAGCGTATCCTCGAGGTGTTGCAGCAGGCCATCCGCGTCTACAACTCGCGTCGCCGCCGTATTCCCACCTCGGAGCTCAACGACTACATCCTGCCCATCATCGAGGCCTACCCTCCCGCCTCGACAAAGGGCAAATACATACGCATAAAGTACGCCACGCAGCTGCCGACGCCGACGCCGCAGTTTGCCTTCTTCGTCAACCTGCCGCAATATATCAAGGAGCCATACCGCCGCTATCTCGAGAACAAGATACGCGAACATTGGGACTTCTCGGGCGTGCCGATGCAGATATATTTCCGTCAGAAGTAACATACACCGATCTGAGGCGCCCTTTGCGGGCGCCTATTTTACAAATATACACGCCATGAACTTCGAACAGGGCAGCGGAATACAAAGCTTTCCGTTCCGAGTTACGATACCCGACATCGGGACAATATTTTGCCTCGCCGTGAGCGGCATTGACTCGGACGTACATATAGAATACACCCCTTCGGGACAAAGAAAAACGCCCCACATGCCCGACCTTCGCAAAGACCCGGACGTAACGTTGAAACTATGCCGCACGGACAACCCCTAAGCGATTACACAATGGTATTCGGATATTCGCAGCAACAGCAACATCGTCCGCAGGAATATAACCGTGGAGCTGATCGATGTCGTGAACAACTCGGTAGTGACAAGTTGGAGCGTTACGAACGCGTGGCCTAAGGCGCTTAAGGGTATCAATAACGGAAGCGACGGCAAAGATCCGTACACTTATATCGAAACCATAATCCTTGCACACGAAGGTGTAGCCGAAAAGCCGAGCAGCGACATATAATGATCAAACGCACCCAGCACAAACTCTAACACTTTTGAACAAAGTGCACCTTCCCTAAACAGAAACGAAAAAGGAGCCCGTTTTGAGGCTCCTTTTTTCTTGCGATCAAATATACGTCACACGACAAATAAATGGCCGCAAGCGGCGCTAATGTACCTTTTCGACCATCGGGACGATAATCTTGTCCGAGACCTCGAGACGGTAATAGTTCTTGCCGCCCGAGCGGTCGCGGCGGAACCGCAGCGGCGCAATGAGCGTCTGACGCGGATGAACCTTCTTATGGTCATAGTGGGCATGATATACGATATAGAGTTTGCCGCGCGAGGTCCGAAGCAGGGCATGGTGGCCCGTGCCGTAATAACCGCAGTGGCGGATAAGGATCGGGTTGCCTTCGTAACGTTTGTATGGGCCCATCACATTGTCGGCAACTGCCACGCCGACGGCATAATCACGGCTCAGATAGCCGTTGCAGCTGTACGTCAGATAATATTTACCCTTGTGCTTGACGACCATCGGGCCTTCGGCGACAACGCCGTCGATACGCTCCCACGTACCCTCCTGAGCGTCGATCAGACGCCTTGCCGTCTCCAGCTTGACTTTGTGCATATCGGGAGTCATCTCCGCTACCCATATTACGTTTCCGGCCGTGAAACGCACCCAGAACATATATGGCGTACCGTCATCGTCGACAAATATCGACGAGTCGATACCGTTCTCGCCCAGATATGGACGCTGCTCACGCTGCACGAAGGGGCCACACGGCGAATCCGACTCGGCATAACAGATATGCTCCTCGGCACTGTATGTCATCAGATAACGTCCCTCTGCAATCTTGTAGACCTCGGGCGCCCAGAAATAGAAGTCTCCCCACACGTCATCCTTGTGCAGGGCCAGCGAATTGCGGGCATTGCCGCAGCGGTCGCTCCAGTGCTTAAGGTCGCGCGAGCGATAGACCACGATACCGTCCTCGGCCTGCGTGCCGTAGATATAGAACCAGCCGTCGTCCTCCAGAATGAAGGGATCGGCCAACATAAGCTGCCCCTTGCGGGCTGCGCCCCGCTCCTCGGGCGACTGAGCCTGCACGCCGACAGTAGACACAAGAGCTGCAAGGAACAATATGAATTTTTTCATTTACGGAAATAGATATTAATATGTGTGTATGCTCACTCCCTGCGCCGCGGGAAGGTAGTTTATACCGTACCAGCACATCTGCAACAGCAGGAACGAGAAGACTATAAGCGCAAACGCGGCATTGCGGTCCTTCGGTCGCGCCGCCCGCAGATGCAGGTAGAGCAGGTATCCGAGCCATGTGGCCGCAGCCCATGTCTCCTTGGGGTCCCACGTCCAGTAGTCACCCCATGCCTGCTTGGCCCACAACGCCCCCATCACCATACCGAGCGAGAGGAATGCCCAGCCTATGCGCACGAGATTGTCGCACAGACCCATCTCTTCGTCCGACGCGCGGCGCGACGAGCGCAGCCACAGATAGAGTGCGAACAGTGTTACGGCACCCAGAAGCGCATAGGAGAACATATATACGATCACATGCGGCACGAACCATACGCTTTGCAGTGCCGGCATGAGCGATTTGTTGTGTATCTCGGGTTTGAAGAGGTTTATGCAGACGAAGACTATTGACATGACACTGCTGAAGGATAGTATCCACTTATACCTCCAACGTGCATATACGGCCACGCCCGCCACCGAGAGGAAGAACGAGTACCACAGACGCGTCTCGCCCATCGTACGCATGGGCGGCCTCTCGAGCGACACCCACATACCGATGATGAAGGCCAGAAATACGGCCGAGCCGCAGAGCGACACCGCAACGGCCCCCCACGGACGTCGTGCCCTGTATGCCGCAACGGCTCCCGCTATCCAACACGCGGCCGCAACGGCTCCATACCACAACAGTTGATCCCAACTCATCGTTTCACCTCCTTTCTACGTCCGCGACGACGCCCCGCGGCACTTCCATGGCCAGCGGCGCCATCATTACGCCCAGCCGCCGACATATCGTCAGCGCCGACAGCAGCGTCACCGGCCGCACATACGGTCTTTTTTGCGCCCGTGCGACGTCCGCCCGCCGTTATGAACATCACCACGCCCGCCACAAGCAGCAGCCACAACGCCACATGCGCCGCGCCGTACCACGGGTCACGTATGCACTCCAGCACACTCGTATCGCTCCAACGTCCCTTCGAGGTGTCATATCCGACCTGATATACGCGCCACGAACCGACACGCGCCGGATGGTTAACCTCGATCTCGACATTGTGCCGCACACCGTCCTCCTCCATGATATTCACACGAGAGAGGTATCGTTTTGCCTCGCGGCGCGGCATGGCTACGGCCTTGCCGTCCGGGAGCATCAGATATGACGGTTCGAATATATGGCTGCCGCAGCTGACCCAGCCGCGGAACTGCTCGCCCGAGGCGATATTCTCGGCCGAGACGTAAACCGCAGGGGCGGCGCCTATATGCTTCATGGCCCGCCAGTCGCTCTCCTCCGGAAGATGTCCCGCCATATCGAGACTGTGCTCGGCACGTATGCGCCACCCGTCAATCACAGCCTCCGAGCCATCCGCCTCCACCGAAAGGAACTCGCGCGAGGAGCTCTCGCGGCGCGTATCCAGAATATAGAGTTTCGGCGGATACTCCTCTATGGAGAAATCCTCGAGCGTAAGGGCAAATGGCAGCGTCACCTCATGGCCTGCATCGTCACGGCCGATATTTACGGGCGTATCCACTCGCGCAGTCACCATGCACCGCACCGTATCGCCGCAGCCGAAGACTCCCGCCACAAGCAGTACTAAGACTCCCAGATGCGTCAATACGGCGGCCTTGCGACGCTGACGAATATGGTGTATGTCCGAGACCACACGTATGCCCAGCGTGGTCATGAAATAGAACAGCAGCAGATTGAATGGCCACGACGCGCTCATGCGCGAAAAGCCCATGGCACCGACCCATCCCTCGCGCAGCGGATCCTGACGCGTCAGCCCGAAGATGATGACCATCACGCCGAACGATGCAAGCGACGAGATACAGGCCTTGTCATCGGCCAGCTGCCGCAACCAACGCCATCTGTCGCGCAGCACATAGGCTACGACCAACAGGTATAGATAGTTAACCGCGAGGATCAATCCCCACGGATACCGCAGCCACGAGGAGTCGATATCACCTATGGCCAATTGCAACGTTGTGCCCACTACGAATAGTAAGGCACAACGCAGAAAAGCTCTTTTATAACCCCATTTCAAGGTCATAGGCACTCATATTTCAGGCCTTTTTCCACTGCTCGCGCAGCAGAGCCACTGCGGCGGGCACGGTCTGCTCGCGGGGACCCTGCGAGCCGCACTCGAAGCTGACATAGTGCTGGTATCCGATCTCCTTCAAGGCGCGCATTCCGTCGATATAATTATCCTTCTCGCCATCCTCGCCCGGCATGCTGCGGCGGCCGCGGCTGGCTACGTGTACGTGCTGCAGATACTCCGTACCGGCAGACATGAAGGCTGCGTAGTCCGACGTCTCCTCCATCATGTGCCAGAAGTCACCCATACACTTCACACCCGCACTCTTCGAGTCGCGGCAGATGGCGGCGGCATCCTCCACAAGGCGCAGATAGAAGGCCTCGCCACGGTTCAAGGGCTCCAGAATCACCGTCGTTCCGCACTTGAGCGCATACTCGCCCAACTCGTGGAGCTGCTCGGTGAGGAAATTGCGGGTCTCCATCGTATGGGGCTTGCAAGGCTTTTGGCCGTTGAAGGCGGGCACCATGATAACGCCCGTCGAGCCCAGCTCGCCGGCAGCGGCTATGATGTCGCGCATCGTCGAGTCGAACTGCGCCTTGACTGCGGGATCCTCCGCCAAGATGAAACCGCTGAAACCTGCGCATATTGCCGAAACCTTGATGTTGCGGCCCTTGAGCGCCTGCTCGATCTCGTTCACGCGGGCAGCCAGATTGCCGCCTCCGGGCTCGAAACCTACGACACCCAGATTCTCCATATAATCCAGTTTCTCGTTCAGGCTCGTTCCGGGTGCTATACCCTCCTGAAACGACAGCTTAAGCTCAACCTTGCCGCCCTTCTTGGCCGTGCATGCCGCCATAAGCTCCACGGGAGCACCCGCTACGGCTATCGTAGCAGCTCCGGCCAGCGAACGCTGTAAAAACTCTTTTCTATTCATAATCCGATCTTTTAAATTCTGTTTCCAATTCATTTATAAACTCGGCAACGGCCTGCCGATCCTCCGCATCGGGTGTCCACGGCGCAAGATTGTCGGCCGTAATCGGAGCGTACGGGCCCTGCTTTACCTCAAATAGCACCGTATCATCCTCCAACACCACCAAGCCGTGCCACACACCCGCCTCAATATCGAAGCCGCGGCACGCACCGTCGGCGCTGACTCGGCGACGCGTAACGACACCGCCCTCTTCGTCGTATATCGTGACACCCACGCTGCCGCGCAACACCACGCAGCTCTCACTGCGCGAGGGCGACAGGTGCCGGTGTACGGGCAGATAACTGCCCCGATGCATCGCGTTGAGCAGACGGTTCACCGCATCGTCCGTCGAGCGGTGGAAGTTGTAATTCATCCTCCGCCGCGGCGAAAGACGCGCCTCGGCCACTACACGCGCGAAGAGCGCATCGTCGAAAAACTCCGTCTTACCCATCGCAAACCATCTATGCGGCCGTCACAATGCCGTTATCCGAAACAAAAAGGGCAGAGATGGAGTCATCGGCTCCCACTCCACCCTTTGCTTATTCCAATTTTACGATTCGACTATTTGCCGCTGCCCGGAACGGGTACGACATACTTCGACATATCCATGGGACCCATCTCCAGCTTCTCGGGCATATAGTCCAGAGCCGAAGCGCTGATCTCGTCCCACGTTACGGTAGCTCCGGTATATGCGGCCTCACGACCCATCACACCGGCCAAGCACGAAATTGCGCACTCCTCGGCCTCATCGTGAGCCTCACCCTTGCGGATGTGGTTAACCCAGTCGACGTGCTCCAGAACGTAGGGGTTGTGCTGCTGGAATGCAGCCTTGGCAGCCTCCTCGTCGAACTTCCAGATAACGTTGCCGGCAAGGTCCTTGATCTCGTTGCTGTAGCTGTTCCACGAGCCGAGCGTACCCTGAATGTACTCACCGATGTTGTTGCTGCAACCGTCAATCTGACGGCACATGCTGTGCAGGTGAATGCCGTTCTCGAACTCGAAGTCCACGCTGAACTGATCGTACTGGTCACCCGTGATACGACGGTGACGTGCACCGAATGCCGTAGCCTTGACGGGCTTCATGCCCGACATCCACAGGAAGACGTCGATATTGTGAACGTGCTGCTCGACGATATGGTCGCCCGAGAGCCACTTCCAGTTAACCCAGTCGCGGATCATCCACTCCATATCGCTCCAGCCCTGCTGACGGTCACGGTACCACAGCATGCTCTGGTTCCAATACACGTTACCGCCGGTGATCTGGCCGATATAGCCCTCCTGAATCTTCTGGAACGCCTCTACATAGGGACGCTGGTGGTGACGCTGCGTACCGGTAACCACGCTCAGACCCTTAGCCTTGGCCTGCTTTGCCGTAGCCATGATCATACGGTAGCCCTTGGGATCAACGGCAATAGGCTTCTCGAGGAACGAGTGAACACCCTTCTCGGTAGCGTACTGGAAGTGTACGGGACGGAATACGGGAGGCGTCGCAACGATAACCATATCGACACCCGAGTCGATAACCTTCTTGTATGCATCGAAGCCGATGAAGCAGTTCTCGGCGGGGACATCCTGATTATGCTGCTCCTTAAGGTTCTTGCGCAAGCCCTCGAGACGGTCTGCGAAGGTATCGCCCAGAGCCGTCACCTTGATGCCGTTAGCAGCGGTCAGAAGGTCGACAATGGCACCCGAACCACGGCCGCCGCAGCCGATAACACCGGCCTTAAGCTCCTTGCCGTCGATAGCCTTGTCAGGCAACTCGGGGATATAGTACTCTCCGGCCTGCTTCAGAGGAGTATAAACGGGGCCCTTGGCACCGCCACATGACGAGAGAAGGGTCGAAGATCCGACCATGCTCGTTACGCCCAAAAGCGCAGAATACGACAGGAAGTCCTTTCTGCTGATCTTGTTCTTGCTCATAATCGTAGTAGTTTTATAGAGTTAAAGTGTTATAAACAGTCTCTTCATCTTATTATATCCGACGGACACCGCGTCCGACCGCATCTTTTCGCCGAGAGATAATCGCCGCCGATTTTCGAAGCCTTGACTACCGGCAGTTGCCGATCATATGCCGCCCAAACCTTCGGCTCCTCTCCTATTCGACAGCCGCCAATCGTCTGCCGACCCAAACCTTCGAATTATCCCCTATTCGACAGCCGCCTGTCGTCTGCCGCCCGCTGTTGCAGGCCCTCGGGACAATATCGACCGCTGGGGTTACTGTGCCGAGACCCCTTCGGGAACCTCGCACACGACGCGGAAACCTATACCCTTGATATCCGAGTACCACCATATACTCTTGGGGTTCTGCGGGTCGGTCTTCAACCAAGCGTCATGCTCGGTGTGGGCACGTGCGGCGCATCGCATCTCTGCGGCATCCTCATTGTAAAGGCCGCCACGCACTACATGCTCCTCACCCGATGCCGGGCCCTTGGGATCCGTGGCTCCGTCCTGAAGCTGCGAGTATGCATCCTCGGCATACCAGTCCGAGCAATACTCCATGACGTTACCCAGCATATTCTTCAATCCGAACGGGTTGGCCTTCATCTTCGCAGGCTCCTGCGTACGGTTCTTGCTGTTGTTCACATAGACCACATAGCTGTTGATGACAGCCGTATCGGCACCGAAGAGTCCGTTCCAGAAGCCCTCGTTCGAGAACTTCTTGGGGCTGCCCTCGAAGAAGTAAGGTGTCGAGGTGCCGCCGCGGGCCGCATACTCCCACTCGGCCTCCGTCGGCAGACGGTACTTCTTGCCCGTCTTCTTCGACAGCCACTGGCAGAAGGTCTCGGCAGCATAGTGGGTCATCGTTATGGCAGGACGCTCACCCATACCCCAACCCTGATCGGGGAATCCGAACGGCGGCGTGGGGCCGCTTATGGCATCCACATCCTCACGCGAGTTGTTGGCATATACCTCCTCAGGTGAAATACGTCCCTCCGACATGGTCTCGCCGTAGAAGGCCCAATACTGATCCCACGTAACCTCCATCTCGCCGATGAAGAAGGGCGATACGGTAACGTTGCGCTGCGGCGATTCGTCGCTGCGGCGGAAAGGCTCGTTCTCGGGGCTACCCATGGTGAAGCTGCCGCCCGGTATGGCCACCATCTTGAGCGATGCCGACGTGCCGGGTATCGTCTCTGTAAAGTTCTTGAACTCGGTCACGGGCGTCGCCTCGGTATATATCTCGGCCGCCGCGTCCGTAGCCGTAGGCAGACCTGCCATCTGTCCATGCTGATAGTTCGGGTTGTAGTGTCCGGCATCGAGGTGACAACTTATGCACTGAAGGTCGAGCTTCTCCTCGTTCTCCTCGTAGTAGAGGTGCGCCGTCACGCCGTCGTCGGTAATACCCTCCGGGAAGAGGTTGACGTGGCACTCCTTGCACGACTCGTTGTAGACGATCTTGGTGGCATATTCCAGCTCACCCTTGCTGTCCCAGTCGATATCCTCCTGCTTCTTGGTCAGATACGACCATACGTCCTTCATACCCGTCTTGGCCTTGGCCTTGAAGTACGCGAACGATCCCTTGGGCGGGAGGTGGCACTCCACGCAGTCGGTCTTGACACCGCTGCCGTTATTGTAGTGTATGGACTGTTTCCAGCTTGCATCCGATTCGGGATGGTAGTGACACATCATGCAAGCCTCGTTCGACGAGCTCTTGACATAAAGTGAATTGAGAAGTATCATCAGCGAGAAGCCGACGACAAGGCCGGCCAAGCCGACAAGCAGAAATTTCTTTTTACTTCCAGATTTAGACATAACAAATAACCAAACCGCTCAAAATCAAAAAATCAATGAATCAGAATCCTCCCGCATGAAATCCGGACGGCATGCTCCCTCGAAGACTGTCCGTCCGTATCCTGTGTCATAATCTACGTCAAAAGTAGTAAATTTTTCAGCAGCGGCAAATAATTCCACAGATTTTATTAAATATTTTTTGTATAATAAGGATGCCGGCGCCGCCCGAAAACGGCAACCGGCAGTCCGAATCCGACATCACCTCAATCGACTATGTTCACACGTGTGAATTTTCATCGCAGGCAACATTATTTCTCTATCCATTTGTACCACTTCTTGTCACGATCGTATCCCGCAGCCACCATCGTCTCGATGAACTGCATACCGCGAACGCCATCCTCGACCGTCGGGAAATCGAGCCACTCTTCACTCGGGGTCTCGCCAGCGGCACGGGCACGCACCGTGTGTGCAAAGTTGCGATAGATGTTGGCAAACGACTCGATGAAGCCTTCGGGGTGACCTCCCGGAACACGCGTGTTGTGCTTGGTGAAATCGGTCAGGTAATCGTATCCGTTACCCATGCGCACCTCCTCCGTAGGACGATCCAGCCACTTCATATAGAGGGTATTGGGCTCCATCTGGCGCCACTCCAGACCACCCTTCTCGCCATAGACGCGCAGACGGATGTTGTTCTCCTCGCCGGTAGCCACCTGCGTTGCCTGCAACAGGCCCGTGAAGCCCTTGTCGAAGTGCAGGAATGCGCATGCGTCGTCATCGACGGGACGTCCCTCGGCCACGTGCTGCAACTCGGCGCACAGCTCCGTGACGCGACCGCCCGTTACATACTCCGCAAGATGCCATGCGTGCGTACCGATGTCACCCACACAGCCGCCCTTGCCGGCCTGCTTGGGATCGTTGCGCCAAACGGCATTGTTGCCGCCCTTGAGCTCGATACGCTGCGTCAGCCATCCCTGCGAGTACTCCACAAAGACACGACGCACACGGCCCAGATCACCGCGCTCGATGCGTTTCTTGGCCTCCTTGACGGCGGGATAACCGCTGTAAACATGGGTCAGCGCCAACGTCAGCCCCGTCTCGCGCACCTTGTCGCGCAACTTGAGCGCCTCCTCCAGCGACAGTGTCATGGGTTTATCTATAACCACGTTGAAACCCAACTCCAGAGCACGCATTGCGGGCCCGTAGTGGAAACGGTTCGGGGTAACGATGGTGACGAAGTCCATACGCTCATCCTCGGGCAGCGCAGCCTCCTTCTCGAGCATCTCCTCCCACGTGGTGTAGATTCGGTTGTCGGGGACATAATACGAACGGCCCGAGCTGATCGATATTTCGGGCTTCACGCTGAAGCATCCGCACACGAGCTCGATTTCGTTCTCCATAAGGGCCGCACGACGGTGTATGGCACCGATGAAAGCATCGCTGCCGCCGCCGATCATACCCATTCTCAGCTTTCTGTTTTTCATTATAGATAGTTTTAGGTTATTAGTAAATTTATTTCAAATTTATACATTTTTCCACAACCGTGCAACACCTCGGCGACGGTCAGAGTCATAAATCCGACCTTTCGATCCGCACCATATTCGGCCCTGCACCCGCCGCGTCCGAATATGGCTCTAAAAAACAGAATATTATACAGTGCATATAAAATATGCATAAGACAGCAAAAAAAGTACAACAAACATCAAAAAGGGGAGTGCCCGCCGCACGTATGCGGCGGGCACTCCCCGTCAATCGATATATTGCGCACGGCGCGGAGCCCGCCCCTCGCCACACGGCAGGCACCATACCTGCCCTCTCCGTCACTCACAAAGCCCCGACACCGCCGCAATCAGATCATCGCCGTCACATCCCAGACGAATGCCCTCAAGCCCTGCATCTCATTGGCCTCGTCAAGCTCCTTCAGGCTCTTGAGAAACTCATCGACCTTACCGTCGTCGGTAACCGTCAGCAGCGCCGAGTTCATCGTGGGCCATGCGTGGTTGCCCAGATGGGGCTCGCCATTCCTGCTGCCGCACCCCATGAGCTCCTCCCAACCCGTGTAACCGCGCATCTGCATGCGGTTCATTATATCGAGCACCTCGTCGTATATCGACTGGTTGCAAGCTACAAAGATCGCTTTCATAACTATTGCTGCAATTTAAGTTCTTTCCTTTTTCTGCGGTTCTCGCCAAACACGGCGAACGTCGTGTAGAGTGTCGGGATAAGGATCAGCGTGATGAGCGTCGAGAACGACAGGCCCCATGCCACCGACATACCCAGCGAATTCCACATCTCCGAACCGATACCCGTACCCACGGCCATAGGCACCATACCCAGCACCGTCGTGAGCGTCGTCATCAGAATCGGGCGCAGACGACTGCGGCCGGCCGTCACCACTGCTTCGTATATGCCCATACCGCGTTCGCGGCAGAGATTCGTATAGTCCACCAGCACGATACCGTTGTTCACCACGATACCTACGAGCATCAGCACTCCCAACAGGGCCATGACACCCATCGCCGTATCGGTCAGGAACAGTCCTATGATAACACCCACAAGGGCGAACGGTATCGAGAACATGATCACCGTAGGATATGTGAGCGACTCGAACTGCGACGCCATGATGAGGTAGACCAGAATCACCATCAATACCATCAGCGTGATCAGGTCGGCAAACGTATCCTGCTGGTCCTCGTAGGTTCCGCCGAGGTCCCATACGTAGCCCGCCGGCATCTCTATGTTGCTCATACCTTTCTCGACCTCCTCGATGAGCTGGCCCATGGCATATCCGTGGGCCACGACACCCGAGACGGTCACGTAACGCTCACGGTCCTTACGGTCGATCGTAGGCGGCGTATATGCCTCCTTCACGACACCCAGATCGCGCACCTTGATGCCCTTGCCCTGCGCGTTGTAGATGGTGATGTTCTCGATGTCCTCAACCGACTCGCGGAACTGACGGTCGTAACGCACGCGGATGTCGTACTCGTCGCCGTCCTCGCGGTAATACGAGTTGACCGAGCCGTTTATGCGGTTGCGCAGATACATGGCGGCCGTAGTAACGTCGAGGCCGTTGAGCGAGAGTTTCTCGCGGTCGAAATCGACATGGTACTCGGGCGTGTATTCGTCACGCGAGATAGTAACCTCGGAGCACATGGGCAGCGCCTGCATCATATCCGACACCTGCTGCGCCAACTCGTCGGTCGTATCGAAGTCGTAACCGTAAATCTCCACATCGACAGCACTCTGGCCCGAAACGCCGCCTTGCGATCCCGACACGTTGACGTTGTAGGTGCGTATCTCGGGATACTCGTTCAGGATGGCACGCATGCCGTCGCCGATCTCGGTAAGGGAGCGTTCGCGCTCGGTCTTCTCCACCAGCGAAATGTTCATCGAGATATAGTGCGTACCGTTGTCCTGCATAGAGGCGAAAGTATTGTCGGTATCGGCCTGACCCTCGGTAAGGTTCACCGTAATGATCTCGGGATACGCCTCGCGGAAACGGTCGCTTATCTCCAGCGCCAGCTCGCGCGTGATCTCCTGCGCCGTACCTGCGGGCAACTGGATAGTAACGCCTATACGGGCATTGTCCTGCACGGGGAAGAACTCGGTCGGGACCTTCGGGCCGAGGCCGGCCATGATGGCGAAGAACATAACAACCGCACCTGTTATGACGGTCTTGCGGTGGTGCACGCACCAGTCAAGAATGCCGCCGTAGAAATTGTTGAACCGCGACATTCCGGCATCGATGCTCTTCTGGAACCACGTCTTGGTGGGCTTCTCCTTCATCATGAGCGAGCAGAGCACCGGCGTGAAGGTGATGGCGGCAACCGTCGATACGGAGAGCATGATGGTTACCATCCAGCCGAGCGAGTTGAAGAGCACGCCGGCCATACCGCTTACCATCGTAAGGGGCAGGAACACGGCTATGGTGGTAAGCGTACCGCCCATGACGGAGATACCCACCTCCTTGGTGGCGAACATGGCGGCCTGCTTCACGCGCGAGCCGCGGTCGATATGCGTGGTGATGTTCTCCAACACCACGATGGCGTTATCGACCACCATACCGATAGCTATCGAGAGTGAACTCAGCGAGATGATGTTCAATGTCTCGCCCGTAGCCAGCAGATAGGCCAGACCCGAAAGCAGCGATATGGGGATCGTCAGCACGATGATGATGGTGGCCCTCCAACGTCCGAGGAAGAGGAATGTCACGAGCATCACCAGCAGGAAGGTCGTGGCGATGGTGTCGCGCAGCGAGTTGACGGTCGATATGATGTTATCCGACGTGTCGACGATCTTGAATATCTCCACATCCGACGGCAGCGACGGCATAATGGTCTTCAGCTGCTCCTGCACGCCTTGGGCCACGGCCACCGAGTTGGCGCCCGACCGCTTCTGCACCACGATCATACCGCCCTTTTCGCTGTTGTTGTAGGTCTCCTGCGTACGCTCCTCGACAGTATCCTGCACGCGGGCCACGTCGCGCAGATATACTGGAGCCGTACCGTTGTGGCCCACCACGATGTCGAGCATCTCGATCGGATCGTCGAACTCCTGATCCACGCGCAGCGAATAGGTGTTCGATCCCACGTCGAACGTACCGCCCGGGGTGCTGCGGTTGGCAGCGGCGATAGCCTCCGATATGGTCTCGATCGAGAGGCCGTATGCCTCGAGCTTGTTGGGGTCGCAGTAGACCTGAATCTCACGCTGGGCAATACCCGACACCGAGACGGTTCCCACACCGCTCACTCGCGCCAGAGGCGTCGCTACTTGGTCGTCGAGTATCTTGTAAAGGCCCGGCATACTCTCCTCGGCCGTCACTCCCATGATGAGGATGGGGATCATGTCGGTCGAGAACTTGAATATGATGGGGGTGTTCACGCCGTCGGGCAGCGTGGTCACCATATCAAGCTTGTCTCGCACGTCGTTCGTCGCCACATCGATGTCGGTACCGTACTCGAACTCAAGGGTTATGACCGAGATGTTCTCCTTCGAAGCTGACGTGATATGCTTCAGGTGGTCCACACCGTTGAGCGAGTTCTCCAACGGCTTGGTGACGTTGTTCTCTATATCCTCGGCGCTGGCGCCACCGTAGGCCGTCATCACCATGATGGCGTTGGTCTCGATGTCGGGCATGAGATCGACACCCAGCCTCGTAAGCGAGAAGAGGCCCATCACCGCTATCGCCACGAAGACGATTATGGTCGATATAGGGTTGTTGACCGCTGATTTGTATATATTCATCGTTTATTCGTTTACACGTTCTACACTAACTCCGTTGTTGAGGGCGTTCTGTCCCTTCACCACGATCTCGTCGCCATCGGCCAGCCCCGCCGTAATCTCATAGCGGTCGCTCATGCGGCGTCCGAGCTCCACCTTCTGGAACTTGACCGTACCGTCCTGCTGGTATACATATATATATCTGTCGCCCGAGCCCATCTGCTTGACAACGGCGCGGTCGGGCACAACCACATTGTCACGCGAACCGTAGTTCATCGTAACGCGGGCATACATTCCGGGCTTGACCACCTCATCGCTGTTTGTCACGATGATCTCCACGGGGAAGGTGCGCGTCGAGGCGTCTACCGCAGGTGTTATACGTGATACCTTGCCCTCGAAGGTGCGGTCGGGAAGCGCATCGAGCGTCACATCCACGCCCATACCCTTCTTTACATACGAATAGAGCGACTCCGAGACGTTCACAATGATCTTCACGGGACGTATCTGCTGTATGACGAAGATAGGCTCCGAACCGACCATGTCGCCGTTGTCGTAATTGCGTGCCGTCACCACACCCGCGATGGGCGAACAAAGGGTCGTATTCTCTAGAAGGTTCTCATAGCTCGACAACGACAGCTCGTAAGTGTTCTTGGCCGCTTCCCATGTAGCCTTCGACTCGCCGCCGAACTTGTAGAGCTCGTCGGCACGCTCGAAAGCGGCCTTGTCGGTAGCCAGCTGCGACTTGGCCTGCGCCAGACTCGACTCGTCCATCTCGGCCACGACCTGTCCCTCCTTGACATGGTCGCCCACGTCCACCAGCAGGCGCGATATACGACGCGACGACTGCGGCGTTATGTTGTTCACGGCGTATCCCTCGACATTGCCCGTGAATACGCTTATCTGATCGACCTTCTCGACGTGCACCACCTCGGTGGTCACTTTGGGTTTCTCCTCGACGGCCGTCTGCTCGACATTGCCGCCCTTAGAACCGCAAGCTACGCTCGCCATGCAAACGCCGCACGCAAGCAGCGCCTTGATAACATTACTCTTCATACCGTTTATTATCTTTCGTGTTTATTTTACGTTAGGTTTCCGGCGTCATCACTACTCGGCATCCGCCGTCGACGCCTCGTCATCCATCATATAGGTTCCGCGTATCTTCTCGAGCGACACCTGATTGACCAGATAGTCATATATGGCCGTGCTGCGCGTCAGCTCGGCCTGCGTGTAGGCCAGCTGCGAGTCGTCGATCTCGACCAGCGTGCCGTCACCGACCTCGTAGCGCTTCACGGCTATGTCATAGCCCCGCTTGGCCTCAGCCACGCTCGACAGCGACGAGTTGTACTGCTTCAGATTGGTCTGCATGTTGCTCGCATACTGCATTATCGAGGTGCGAAGCGTACGCTCCGTATTCTCGCGCTGAAGCTGCATGTTGCTCAGGTTGAGCTTCGCCTGCTGGATATCCGCACGGCGCTTGCCGCCGGCGAAGATCGGGATATTGAGGCTCAGCGTGGCATACGAATAGGGATTCCACGTATACTGGTTGAACTTGAACGTATCCTCCATGGCCGTGAAGTTGTAGCTTGCCGAGATATCCAACGTCGGCAGGTTGGCCGCACGCTGCATCTCGAGCGTCTTCTGCAGCTGACGCTCCTGAATCTCCAACTGCTTCATCTCGCTGTTGCGCTCGGGGTTGAACTCCATGTCGAAGTGCGAGGTCATCATCGACTCGTAGTCGGCCAGCGATCCCGCGCAGTCGATATCTATGTCGAGATCCATGCCCAGCAGCGCCTTCAGCTGCCACAGCGCCACCACGATCGAGTTCTCGGCGTTGAGCACGTCGGGCTCGGCGTTCGATACGGTCACCTTCGAGCGGAGAAACTCATACTCCGAGACCGATCCCACCTCGTATTTCTTGGTCACGATCTTGTGGTTCTCGACGGCGTTGTCGTAGACGCGCTTGTATACAGTATATGAATCCTTCGCCAGAAGCACCTGATAGAAGGCCTTCGACACCTGCTCGATCATGTCTATTCGCGAGCCGCGCGCCTGCTCGACGGCCAGCTCGACATCCATGGCCGAGATCTTGAGCGACTTCCACAACTGTGCGTTCACCACGGGCATCGTAGCCGAGAAACCGCCCTGATAGATATTGCTCGTACCGACGGTCATCGTCTGGTCCATGATGTGCATCGTCTGCTTCTTGATGTAGCGGTTGTAGGTGGCCGAGGCACTGATCTCGGGCCACAGGCCGGCATAGGTGCCGCGTTTGGCATACTTCTTCACCTCCACGGTCTGATCGGCGATCTTGACCGTCGGATTCTCGCTCAGCGCTATGTCGAGCGCCTGTTCGAGCGTCAACATCAACGGACCGGACACTACCGAATCCGCCATCTCCTGCGCCCCAGCCGGCGCCGCCGCAACGCCTATCGACGCCGCCAGCGCAAAAAAGAGATTTCTCAGTCTCATAAACTTCGTTTGATAATATTATTAATGTTTTCCCTGTTGTTCTCATCTGTCTCAGCGGCCGCAGCTGTAGCGCTTCCCGGTTCACGGCCGTTCATGATATCGATCAGCCGCTGGCTGCGGATATAACGGTATTCGTCGCGCGAAAGGATCTCATCGATGATCTTTATCCCCTTCAGAGACGAAACTCCACGCAGGAAATTGACTGCCATGCAACCATATGCGTCCTCCCGAGTAACGCCCTCGGGCAACATTATATTGTACTCGCGCATGAACATGGCCGAAGTCTGGAAAAACACCATCGTCACCAATTCTATGTCGACGTTGCCGGCGAGATAACCCTCCTTGCGGCTCTCGATGAGGATACTCTTCAGCCCTGCCAGACCCTGCTCGGTGAAGGTTTTGGTCACGCGCTCATAGATCTTGGGGTAAAACTTCTTCATATTGTTCATCAGGCGCCACTCCGACATGTCCCATCGGCTGAATATCTCGAGAAAACATATCAACACCATCTCCAGAACATTGTCGCAGACATCGGCACGCTCCTTGAGCACCCGGTGCATCTTCTCGCGATGATGCACTATGCTCTCATAGAGTAGTTCCTCCTTGTCGCCGAACATCTCGTAGAGCGTACGCTTCGACATGCCCATCATATTGGCTACATCATCCATTCTCACCGACTTGATGCCCAAAGTGATGATCACCCGCCAGACATGGTCTAATATATTCTCACGTTGTGTCGTCATGTTGTATATTGTTTCCGGCTGCAAATGTATACAAGAAAACTTAAAAAACAAAAAAGTTTTCTTGTTTTAGAGTTTTTATTATACAAATATAATATCCCTTACGCAAGAACACCCGCGGCCGCAGACAGACCGCCTTGCCATGCGCCGCGACAACAGACTGAATATGTGCAACATATCATTATAAAACCTGCATATTTCAAGTTCTGTCATCCCAGTTTTTGCATAAAACACGGCCCCGACAGACACTTCCACACTTTCCTCTATAGGCCAATAATAGCACTTTTGGCGTGCTGATACGGGGTTTGCCGTCAGGTGAAACGCCCCAAAACGCCGTCGAATCGACCACATTCTCCGCCAAAAAGCCGCCCGAAAAACTCTTTTCCGACCTTTGGCAACATATATTTCATCCCGCAGGGAGCGCACCGATGTCACGCGCGCAACCGTCCGCACCGACACCCGACTTCACGGCTGTTGGACATTTGAGGAATTATTCATATATTTGGATACATATATAAATATAAACGCACAGCGCGATTAACCCTGCGACAGCAGGGCCATACAAAACCTTACCGAAACAGTCAAATACCCACCAACCATGAAGAGCCACACCTCCATGCTCCGCCTGTCGGGATACCTTGCCGGCACGGCTGCGGCCGCTACGCTCGTCTCATGCGGCACGGCGAAGGCTCCCGAGAGCCGTCCCAACGTCATATATATCATGGCCGACGACCTCGGCTATGCCGACATCACACCATACGGGCAGCAGCTCATCGAGACGCCCAACATAGAACGCTTGGCGGCACAGGGCATGCTTCTTACGCAGTGTTATGCCGGGTGTACGGTCTCGGCGCCGTCACGCGCATCGCTCATGACGGGCCTGCATACGGGCCACACATACGTACGCGGTAACTACGAGATCAACCCCGAAGGACAATGCCCCATGCCTGCGGGCACATACACGCTCGGCACGCTCTTCAGTAATGCGGGCTACGTCACGGGCGCCTTCGGCAAGTGGGGTCTCGGATACCCGGGATCGGAATCAGTACCTTCGAAGGTGGGATTTGACCGTTTCTACGGCTACAACTGCCAGCGTATGGCACACACCTACTATCCCGACCACCTGTGGGATGACGACCGCCGTGTCGACTTTCCCGAGAATGTAGATCCGGGCCGCCAGACATACTCTCAGGATATAATCCACACCAAGGCTCTCGACTTCATACATGAGAATGCCGAGGCGGGGCGACCCTTCTTCGCATACTTGGCCTACACGCTGCCGCATGCCGAACTGTGCCTGCCCCATGACGAGGTCTACCAGCACTATGTCGAGAAGTTCAAGGATGCGCCCGCCGACGCCAAGCCGTGGGTATCACACGGCAGCAGCTACGGCACCTCGGAGCACCCGATGGCATCGTTCGCGGCGATGGTGTCGCGTCTGGACCGATATGTGGGCGAGGTCATGGCGCTGCTGGAGAAGGAGGGCATAGCCGACAATACGCTCATAGTCTTCACCTCGGACAACGGCCCGCACCGTGAGGGCGGCGCCAACCCCGACTTCTTCCACAGCTACGGCCCGCTGCGCGGCTGCAAGCGCGACATGTACGAGGGAGGCATACGCGTGCCATTCATCGTAAGTTACCCGGGACACATAGCCGAGGGTGCCAAGAGCGATCAGATTATGGCCTTCTGGGACATCATGCCCACCTTTGCCGAACTTATAGGCAGCCGCGACACCATCACTACCGACGGCATTTCGATGCTGCCGGCATGGACTGGAGGCAAACAGGATCAACACCCGTATCTCTATTGGGAATTCCACGAGCTGGGAGGCCGTCAAGCCGTGCGCATGGGCGACTGGAAAGGCATACGCCTCAACGTGGGCAATGACCGCACGTCGTTCGAACTCTACAACCTTGCGGACGACATCCACGAGGACCGCAACGTCGCGGCCGAGAATCCCGACATCACGGCACGCATAAACGAGATAATGGATACGGCGCGCACGCCATCCGAGCTGTTCAACTTCGGGCGTGCCGTCCAAAAATGACGCCGATGGCCATAAACCGCGAATACATCACCTTCGGCGAGGCCGCGCGACACGCCCGCCGTATCTTCGGCACGATGGTCAAGCCCGCAGGCTCGGCCTGCAACCTCGACTGCGCCTACTGCTACTACCTCGACAAGGCCGCCATATACGGCGGGCGCGAACCGCGCATGGATTTCGACCTGCTGGAGCGCTACATACAACAATATATAGAGGGGACGGATGCCGATACGGTCACCTTCGTCTGGCATGGGGGCGAGCCTTTGATAGCGGGATACGACTGGTTCGTGCGCGCCATGGAGCTGCAACAGCGATACGCCGCAGGCAAACGCATCGTCAATACGCTGCAGACAAACGGCACTTTGGTCGACGAACGGTGGTGCGACCTCTTCCGCGCGAACAACTTCCTCATAGGTGTCTCGCTCGACGGCCCGCAAGACATACATGACGCCTTCCGCCGCCACCGCCGCGGCAAAGGTACCTTCGACCGCGTCATGGAGACGGTCGACATGATGCGCCGACATGGTGTCGAGTACAACATCCTCGCTACCATCAACGCCCGCTCCGCAGGACGCGGAGCCGAGGTTTACCGCTTTCTGAGGTCCGTAACCGACTTCATACAGTTCCTGCCCGTATCGGAACATGTCATCATGGAGCAGGGCGCCACGCGCCCACACATCGTGCCGCCCGCAACCGAGGGGGCCGTACCGGCCCCGTGGTCGATATCTGCCGCGGCATTCGGAGAGTTCATGTGCGACGTCTTCGACGTATGGGTGCGCGAGGATGTCGGGCGATGCTTCGTGCAGCTCTTCGACGCCACGCTGGCCAACTATATGAACGTGCCGCCGGGCGTCTGCTCCATGTGCGAGACATGCGGCGAGACTCTTGTCGTCGAACATAACGGCGACGTCTACCCCTGCGACCACTTCGTCTACCCCGAATACCTGCTCGGAAATATCGGACACGACACTCTGCGCGACATCTTCGGGTCGGAGCGGCAGTTGCAGTTCGGCCTTGCCAAGCGCAATACATTGCCGCGAGAGTGCCTCCGCTGCCAATACCGCATGCTCTGCCACGGCGAGTGCCCGAAGCACCGCTTTGCCGCCTCCAAGTCGGGCGACGCAGGGCTGAACGCCCTCTGCGCGGGATACAGGCTCTTCTTCCGCCATACGCAGCCCTATATGGAGCGCATGCGCCACCTTCTGATGAAGCAGCAGCCGCCCGCCGGCATCATGCCGTGGGCACGGCGGCAGCCGATGCGAAAGGGGCTATAAACAAAGAGGTGCGGATCGTATTCGTATGATCCGCACCTCTGCATTTGCATCATATATTCTCTCTCAATTCGGGAAGTTCATCCAAAGTCAACAGCTTGTATAGATAGCGCGTGATGTAGTTCACGGCCCGCTCCATGCCCTCCATGTCGAGGCTCTCAGGCGTATCGTCCACAGTGTGCAGGGTCGAAATATCTGTCGTAGCGAAGAACGACACGGGAACCATCTTCGACGCAAAGGTGAAATGGTCCGAGCCAATCGAGAAGCCAGTCGAGAGATCAATACGCAGCGAATCGGCCTCGCCGACCTCCGCCGCCACAAGACTCACGGGTGAAAGGGCCTCGCCCTGTATCAGTAAGGTATCGCCGCGCATGCGGCCCAGCATCTCGAGGTTGACCATGTGTCCTACGGTCACCATGCTGTCGCGCAGCATGCGTTCCAGATGCCGCGACCCGACCAGTCCCATCTCTTCGGCACCGAACAGCGCCACCACAAGATCACGCCGGAACGTGTCGGCATAGGGCTGCAAAAGCCGCGCTACCTCCACCACGGCGGCCGTACCCGAAGCATTGTCATTCGCACCGTACAACATGTTGCCGGCCTTGTGTCTTACGCCCTTGTCGGCCTTGAAGAGACCAAGATGGTCGTAATGCGCCCCGAGCAGCACCTTCTCCGCATCGGGATAACGGCTTCGCACAACCATCACTACATTATACGACGTATCGCACCACTCGCCTGCCAGCACCCTGTCCATACCTCTGTTTTTGGCAGCCCCGTCCATACTGAACGGCACCAGAGCCTCGCGCCACAGAGGCTCGCACCCCGCCTCACGGAGTTTCTCCGCAAGCAGCCGCGCCGCACGCAGATCATTGCCGCTGCCGGCGCGTCGGCCTGCCAGAGAGTCGGCACATAGCGTCTTGATTGTAGAATAGATTGCCTCCGGATCACACTCCAAAGAGGGTCGCGCCGCACGGCCGCACCCCGCCGGGGCAACCGCGCATATTGCAGCCAAGACCGCCGCAGCGACAAGCCGCAGGCACGAGTTCAACAAATTCCTGAAAGTATCCATATCCGAAATTTTTACACGTTTTCATTCTCGATCGCATCCTCTACGGGCAAAGCGGGAACTGCATGCGGCAACCGTGGCGCGACGGGAAGAAGGTTGTGAAAAAATTTCAAGTACGGCGAACGTTAGTGTTCACGCAGCATCGTTGTCTCTCCGTTGCGGATCACACTCTTCAGATTGGCCAGTATGATGCGACCCTGATATACGTCGCTCTCGTCGTCGAGCACCACGCGCAGCGTGTCGCCCGCGATCGTCATCTCACGGGGCATGACGTTCAATTCAATCAAATTGAGCGTGCGCCACGCATTCTGGACATAGAGCATCCCCTCCGACGCCTTGCGGCCCGTGAGCTCGACAACATGTATGTCGTTGTCCGATATGCGCCGCATAAGTGGCAGCACATCCTTTACACACCGCTGCTCACGCACGCTGTTCACCGTAAGCGACAGCGCCGGCAGCACTACGAAGACGGCCGCAACCGCCAACGCGAATCTATTGCTTGTTCTTCGTATCATCATTGTTTTCATTTTTCAATTTCTCTTCATAGGCCCGCGCCACCTCCTGCATGTCGACACCCAAAAGTTCCATCTGCTCGACGAATGCGGGCAGCGTCTCCGCGTAAAACTCCTCGCGGCGCCGCGCCACCACGGCGTCACGGGCATTGTCGGCGACGAAGAACCCCACGCCGCGCACGCTCCGCACCGAGCCGTCGAAGAGCAGACGCTCGTACGTTCGCACCACGGTGTTGGCATTCACGCCGAAGCGTACGCTCAACTCGCGCACCGACGGCAGCTGCTCACCGGCACGCCACTCGCCGCGCAGGATATGGTCCTCGATCCATGCCTTGATCTGCAGGAATACGGGTTTGTTGTCCGATAATTTCACTTTATATCTCCCTCTCCTTAAATTTCAGGTACGACAGCACATATACCGCCACCGGCAGCGCCGCATACCACACATAGCTTATCGCATAGCCCGCCATGCGCGAACACCACGACACGGGCATCGACCACGTCACGGCATAGCCGCGTTCCATCTCCACCCACACGAACGGGTAGAGCGCCGTACGCTCCGTGGACCACGGGAACGTAAGCGCCACCGCCAACGCGACCACCGCCGTCACCACCGCCACGACAGGCCGAAGGCCCGACCGCACTAACATCGCCACAGCGTTGAACCACACGACAAGATATATATTGTAAGGTATATAATTCAGCGGCTCGCCCACGGCCGTCACGGCATCCCACAGCGTCGACGCACTCTCCTCCACCTCCGCCAACATGGGGCGCACGTGTATCATCAACCTGACGACCGCCGCATCGACACACCATATTACAGCCAGCGCCGCCAGCGGGAACATGATCATCGTGCGCAGCCACTCCCACGCATACTTCGTCCCGATGCACGCCGGCAGCAACAGCGTAGCATAACAGCGGCGGGCATCGCCATAGCCGCGGAATGCAGTCACAAGGGTGTATACGGCCGTCACGGCAATCCACAACAGGACAATATCGTATCGTATATTGCCCAGCTGTCTGGCCGCGCCCGCCGCCGATACCGAACCCGAATTAGACAAATTGCCTGCATAGAGCAACGCCGTCACGGCCGCAACTGCCAACAGACATAGCGCCTCGCGCAAATAGTGTTCACGCCAGTGGCGCGCCGCCAGAGATATGATGCTTCTCAACATACGCCCTCCTTTCCCGCGGCTGTGTCCGCGATTTCTCCGGAATTGCCCTCCGAAGAGTTACCCGAAAAGTTTTCGGCAATGAACGAGCGTACACGCTCGCTCTCGTGTATGGCGTGATAGAGCGACTCGACATCCACATCGGTATATTCGCCGTCGCGGTTAATGCTTATCGACTTCAGGCCGTCGGCATACAGCACATCCGCATCGGACGCGCCGCCGAAACTTAGCTTCTCGGTTATGGCGTCGAATGTGGCGTTCAGGGCAATACCTCCGTCACGCAACACCACCACCGCCGAGAGCAGATTGTTCAGATCGGCCACCTGATGCGTCAATACGACAACCACGCGCCCCATCGTGTCGAACGAGGCGAGAATGCGGCGGAATGCCTTCTTCGACTCTATGTCGAGACCGTTCGTCGGCTCGTCCATCAACAGCAGCGCTGGATTGCTCGCCAACGAGAAGGCGATGAATAGTTTCTTGCGGTTTCCCGTCGAGAGGCGGTCGATCCGCACCCCGAAGCTGAAATCCAGAGCGTTGAGATAGGAACCGAAATCCTCGTGCGAGAAGTGGGGACGGAAACGCCCGTACACCCGCTCGAACGCCGCAACCGAGAGCTGCGGGAACGATATTTCGTCGGGCATATATACCGCCGAGGCCAGAAAGTCGGCCTTGCGATCCGCAGGATGGCTGCCGAAGACATCGACACGGCCCGATACCGGGAACAGCGCCCCCGCCCATGTCTTCATGAGAGTGGTCTTGCCGCTGCCGTTGGCACCGAGCAGACCGTAGATGTGGCCTTCGGCGATCGTGCCGCCCAGACCGCGCAGGACCGTGCGCTTTCGGCCGTATCCCGCATACAAATCCTTCATTTCAATCATAAACTGTTACTCTATTGCCTTCCTGTCGGCCGCCACGGCCGCCGCGCGCAGTTCCCGCTGTCACGCTCCATCGGATGAGGCGGAAACCCGCCACACTGTACTACATCAATAGTACAGTACAAATGTATGCAAAAAAATATTAACTCCAAATATTTCGGCCGAAAAACTACTGAAAACATACGCCGCCGACAACGACAAGGGCGGGTACGGATCTCTCACGATCCGCACCCGCCCGATCATTGTCGCGTACACTATATTATTGGGCCTCCTGCGTCCGGTTCGGCGACGGCAGCCTCTCGGCCGTCAGCAGTGCATAGACATTACGCATGATATAATTCACCACACGCTCCATACCCTCCATATTCAGACTCTCGGGCGTATCCGTCGCCTGATGCAGCGTCGCCATATCATCCGTGGCAAACAGCGCCGCGGGGATTCCCATTGCCGTAAAGGAGAGATGGTCCGACGCTCCCGAGTTATTCATCACCACGCCCACCGACAGAGAATCGACGTTCGGCACGGAGATCTGTTTCATCGCATCCATGTCATCGACAAAGAGGTGCATGCGGAAATTATCCTCCTTCAGGCGGCCCAGCATCTCGAGGTTGACCATATACCCCACATTCACCGCACTGTCGCGCAACATCGTCGCCATAAGGCGCGACCCGACAAGGCCCATCTCCTCGGCACTGAACAGCGTAAGGACAAGGTCTCGCTTGAAATCGCGCGCATAGGGACGCAGGCGGCGCGCTATCTCCGTCACGGCCACGGCACCCGAAGCATTGTCGTTGGCCCCACGCAGCATAAGCGTATCCTCCGTATCGGAGTCGCCCACGACGAGCTTCCCGATATGGTCATAATGCGCCCCCAACACGACTTTCGGTGCGTCGGGATATCCGCTGCGGATGACCATCGCCACATTGTATGTCGAGTCGCGCCACGGGCCCGCAAAAAATCTCTTCGCAAAGTCGAGATTTCCCGTATGCAACGCCTTCATGGTGTTCTCCAGATGGAACGGCACGACAGCCTCCTCCCAAAGAGGCTCGCAGCCCGCCTTCTCCATCATCCCCGCCAACATACGCGCCGCACGCAAATCGCCGCCGCTGGCGGCACGGCGTCCTGCCATCGAGTCGGCACACAACGCCTCGATAGCCTCATACATGGCCTCACGGTCACACGTCATCGGCGGTCGGAAGCAGCCTGCGAATACTGCCCCACAGAAAAGTGCGGCAACGGCCGCAGAGATCACTCCCGATCGAAAACGAATCATATCCTTTATACTTTATCTATATGCCTGACACTGCATCGGCACAAGGAATGCCGGACATAACGATACGAATATAACGATAATAACCCGAAATTTCAACAGACAGATGCAAATAGGCCACAAAACAACCCCGCATGCCGCGTGGCCCGCGAGCCACAACCCGAAAACCTCGCTTTACACTTGCCCCGGCGCGCAGCATTTCGTATCTTTGTATAAACCTATTTAACCATGGATACCTACACCGCCTCGGCATCGCGTTACGACACGATGCAATATGCCCGCTGCGGCCGCAGCGGACTTCTGCTGCCGCGCCTCTCGCTCGGCCTGTGGCACAATTTCGGCAGCGTCGACGACTACCCGGTATACAGCCGCACGGCATTCACGGCCTTTGACCACGGCGTCACACACTTCGATCTGGCCAACAACTACGGTCCCGTCTACGGCTCGGCCGAGGAGAACTTCGGCCGCATCCTGCGTGACGGCCTCGGCCGCTACCGCGACGAGATCATCATCTCGACAAAGGCGGGATATGACATGTGGCCCGGCCCCTACGGCAACTGGGGCAGCCGCAAATATCTGCTCGCCTCGCTCGACCAGAGCCTGCGGCGTATGGGCATCGAATATGTCGATATATTCTATTCACACCGGCCCGATCCCGAAACTCCGCTCGAGGAGACCATGGAGGCGCTCTCGGATGCCGTACGCCGCGGCAAGACACTCTATGCCGGTATCTCGAACTACGATGACGAACGCACGCGCCGCGCCGCCGAGATTCTGCGCCGCAACGGCACGCCCTGCCTGATACATCAGGCCCGCTACTCGATGTTCGACCGCTGGACCGAGCCGCGACTGCTTCCGGAGCTCGAACGTCAGGGTATCGGCATGATAGCCTTCTCGCCGCTGGCTCAGGGGCTGCTGACAAACAAATATCTGCACGGTATACCCGCCCATTCGCGTGCCGCACGCCCTACGGGACGCCTCCGCCCAGAAGATATTACGCCCGACAAACTGCGCCGCATCACCGCCCTCAACGCCTTGGCCGCGGAACGTGGACAGTCGCTCGCACAGATGGCCCTGCGCTGGGTGCTGCGCGACAAGCGCGTCACGAGCGTGCTCGTCGGCGCAAGCTCGGCCGAACAGCTTCTGGACAGCCTCGGCGCCCTCGACAGCCCGGACTTCTCATCGGACGAGCTGCAGCGCATAGAGCAGATTCTCGCATGAGAGGCAGCGCCTCAGACTGGACCGAGGCCACAAGGATATGGACGGTACAAAAAACGGAATATAAACACACGCTATCCAGAGCATACAAAATATTATATACCAATACCGTACGCATAAAATACAAATATACGCCTGCAATAATATGCAATGAAAATATATCCGGGCGGTATATCGTAAAAAATTTTATCATATCTTTGAAACAGGAAAAGAGGAGATACAATATGATTTCGCTTCGCAACAATATTTCATGGTGGTGGCGCTTGCAACTTGAAAAAGTCGTAAGTCAACGCGCCGTGTGCCTCTAAGAGCGGAATCGAACCGATATGAGCGGGCTGTCGTACTTACGACGGCCCGCTTCAATTTTATACCCCGCAAACAAACAGCAAAAACATTCACGATATGGACACCAACAACTATCACGTCGACTCGAAAGGCTACTACGGCTGCTTCGGCGGCGCATACGTTCCCGAGATCCTGCGCCGCGCCGTCGAGACGCTTCAGGAGAACTATCTACCGATCATGCAGAGCGAATCGTTCCGCCGCGAATATGACCGTCTGCTGCGCGACTATGTCGGGCGTCCCTCGCCTCTATATCTGGCCAAGCGCCTGTCGGAGCGATACGGATGCCGCATATACCTCAAGCGCGAGGACCTGAACCATACGGGCGCACACAAGATAAACAACACAATAGGCCAGATCCTCATCGCCCGCCGTATGGGCAAGCGGCGCATCATCGCCGAGACGGGCGCCGGACAGCACGGCGTAGCCACAGCCACCGTGTGCGCGCTGATGGATATGGAGTGCGTGGTATATATGGGACGCACCGACGTCGAGCGGCAGCGGGTCAATGTCGAGCGCATGCGTATGCTCGGAGCCGATGTCCGCGCCGTCACCTCGAGCAACATGACCCTCAAGGATGCCACCAACGAGGCCATACGCGACTGGTGCACACACCCCGAGGATACATACTACATCATCGGCTCGACAGTAGGCCCGCACCCATATCCCGACATGGTCGCACGCCTGCAAAGCGTCATCAGCCGCGAGATCCGCACCCAGCTGCTCGCCCACGAGGGACGCACCTCGCCCGACTACCTCATCGCATGCGTTGGCGGCGGCAGCAATGCCGCGGGCACCATATACCACTATCTGGACGACCCCGACGTACACATCGTTCTAGCCGAGGCGGCAGGCGAGGGTGTCGACACGCCGCGCTCGGCCGCGACGATACACCTCGGCCGCAAGGGCATCATCCACGGCGCCCACACGCTGCTCATGCAGGACGAGGACGGACAGATCCTCGAACCCTACTCGATCTCGGCAGGTCTCGACTACCCGGGCATCGGCCCCCTGCACGCACATCTGGCCGCCACGCACCGAGCCGACGTTATGGCCATAACGGATGATGAGGCGCTGCGTGCGGCATTCGAACTCACACGTCTCGAGGGTATAATTCCGGCACTCGAATCGGCACATGCGCTCGGCGCGCTGGGCAAGATACCCTTCCGCCCGACGGATGTGGCTGTGCTCACCGTCTCGGGCCGCGGAGACAAAGATATGGACACCTACCTGAAATACATGCAACGATGAAAAAATACAGTTATACAGCATTTTCGCGCCAGCTGCTCGGCGATCTGCACACTCCGGTTACCACTTACCTCAAGGTACGCGACATCTTCCCGCAGAGTGCCCTGATGGAGAGCAGCGACTACAACGGCAGCGACAACAACCGCTCCTTCATAGCCTTCCGCCCCATAGCATCCGTGGCCATAGACCACGGTACGGCGCGGTTCGAGTTTCCGGACGACACATCCGAGGAGCATCCGATAAACGACGACTACACGGTCGCAACGGCACTCGAGGAGTTCATCTCACGCTTCGAGGTGCGTGGCGAGGGGGCGCAATACTGCGGCCTGTACGGTTACACCTCCTTCAACATCGTCCGCCACACCGAGCATATCGCCGTCAAGGACAGCAGCGCCGAAAAGAACGACGCTCCCGACCTTCTCTATATATTATATAAATATGTGGTCGTCTTCCATGACCGCAACCATGAGATGATCCTCACCGAGATACGCACCGACGACGAGCCGTCGAGGCTGGACGAGATCGAGCGCCGCATCTCGAACCGCAACTTCCCCGTCTACGACTTCCGTGCCGAGGGGGAGTGTCGCAGCACCCTAACCGACGAGGAGCACCTTGCCAACATCGACCGCGGCATCGCCCACTGCCTGCGCGGCGACGTCTTCCAGATCGTACTTTCGCGCCGCTTCATACAGCCTTATTCGGGCGACGACTTCAAGCTCTACCGCGCGCTGCGCGCCATCAACCCTTCGCCCTATCTCTTCTACTTCGATTTCGGCGGTTTCCGCATCTTCGGCTCCTCGCCCGAGACCCACTGCCGCATCGAGGGGCGCCACGCATGGATCGACCCCATAGCCGGCACGACGCGCCGCACAGGAGACCCGACGGCCGACACAGAGGCGGCGGAACGACTTGCGGCCGACCCCAAGGAGAATGCCGAACATGTTATGCTGGTAGATCTGGCGCGCAACGATCTGGCACGCAACTGCCGCGACGTGAAACCCGAATTTTTCAAACAAATACAGTATTACAGCCACGTCATCCACCTCGTAAGCCGCGTCGGCGGCACGCTGCGCGAGGGGCGCAGCTCCATACGAGCCTTCTTCGACACCTTCCCCGCAGGGACACTCTCCGGAGCGCCGAAGGTACGGGCCATGCAGCTCATATCGGAGTACGAGCCACACAACCGCGGCGCCTACGGCGGCTGCATAGGCTTCATCGGCCTTGACGGCGACCTGAACCAAGCCATCACCATCCGCACCTTCGTCAGCCGCAACAACGAACTGTGGTTTCAGGCCGGCGGCGGCATCGTCGCCCGCAGCGACCGCATGGCCGAGCTGCAGGAGGTGAACAACAAGCTCGCGGCACTGCGCCGCGCCATCGATATGGCCGAAAAGATTTGACACACGAATAATACCGCAAGAAGATGAAAATAGCCATTATAGACAATTACGACTCCTTCACCTACAACCTCTGCCATGCCGTGGAGGCAGCGGGAGCAAGTATCGACGTCATGCGCAACGACCACATCGACATGCGGCGCGTAGCCGCCAGCGACAAGATAATCCTTTCGCCCGGGCCGGGCATACCCTCCGAGGCGGGCGACATGCCCGAGGTATTGGAGCGTTTCGCCTTTACGAAACCCATACTCGGCGTATGTCTGGGACATCAGGCCATAGGCGAGCACTTCGGCGCCCGCCTCGAGAACCTCGCACATGTATTTCACGGCGTGCAGACACCCATATCGCTCGGCGACGACTACCTTTTCGAGTCGCTGCCCCGCACCATCGAGGCAGGACGTTACCACTCGTGGGTCGTCAGCCGTGAGGGTCTGCCCGACGAGCTGGAGATAACGGCCCTCAGCGACGAGGGGCAGATCATGGCCCTGCGCCACCGCATGGCCGACATCCGGGGCCTGCAGTTCCACCCCGAATCGATACTCACGCCGCAGGGCGACATAATCATACGCAACTGGATCAACCATTAAAGAGGGAAAAGAGATGAAACAGATATTGCAACGACTCTTCGGCGACGAACGTCTGACATCCGACCAGACCCGCGCCATCATGTACGAGATCACGCGCCAGAGCTATCCCGACGCACAGATCGCCGCCATGCTCACCGTATTTGCCATGCGCGGCATCACGGTAGACGAACTTCTGGGCTTCCGCGAGGCTTTGATGGATGCGGCACGACGCATCGACCTCTCGGAGTACGCACCCGTCGACATCGTCGGCACGGGCGGTGACGGCAAAAACACATTCAACATCTCGACCTGTGCATGCTTTGTCGTAGCGGGTGCGGGCTACCGCGTGGCCAAGCACGGCAACTACGGCGCCACATCGGTGAGCGGCGCCAGCAACGTACTCGAACAGCACGGCGTACGCTTCACCGCGGACGAAGGGCGGCTGCGCCGCTCGATCGAGCAGTGCAACATAGCCTACCTGCACGCACCGCTGTTCAATCCGGCAATGAAGTTCGTGGCCGACGTTCGCCGTGCCATGCAGGTACGCACGATATTCAACCTGCTGGGGCCGCTGGTAAACCCCGCATCGCCCGCATACCAGCTGCTCGGCGTGCCCGACCTGAACCAGATGCGCCTCTACACCAACGTACTCAAACGATTGGGCATGCGCTTCGCCATTGTCACAAGTCTCGACGGCTACGACGAGATCTCGCTCACGGGAGGCTTCAAGATCGTAACCTCCTCATACGAAGAGGTTCTGCGGCCGCAGCAGGTGGGTCTGCAGACCGTCCGTCAGGAGGAGCTGCACGGGGGCGACACCCCGCAGAAGGCCGCCGCCATCTTCGACAGCGTTCTGGAGAACCGCTCCACACGTTCTCAGAAGGAGTGCGTCGTGATAAATGCCGCCTTCGCCATACAGGCCATCGAGCCGCTGCGCTCGATCGAGGAGTGCATAGCCACGGCACGCGCCTCGATCGAGAGCGGCGCCGCAGCCGCATGTTTCCGCCGATTCGTCTCACTCAACAGCTAAAACCATGGAAGACATCTTACAGACAATCGTTGCCCACAAACGTCGCGAGGTGGCTCTGCACATAGCCCACACGCCTCTTGAGAAGATGCGGGCACGTGCCGCGGCCGTCGACCGCCCCACCGTGTCGATGAGCCGTGCCCTCAAGGCCTCATCTACGGGCATCATAGCAGAATTCAAACGCCGCTCACCCTCGAAGGGCTGGATCGCACGCTATGCCCATCCGGCCGACGTGGCCGCGGCATACGAGCGCAGCGGTGCGGCTGCCATGTCGATACTCACCGACGGTGAGTTCTTCGGCGGCGGGGTCTCGGACCTCACGGCGGCGCGTGCCGTCACGACGCTGCCGCTGCTGCGCAAGGAGTTCATCGTACACGAATACCAGATATACGAGGCGCGTGCCGCCGGAGCCGACGCCGTACTGCTCATAGCCTCGGTGCTTACACCCGAGGAGTGCCGACATCTGACCGATACGGCGCATGCTCTCGGCCTCGAGACGCTGCTCGAGATACACTCCGCCGACGAGATCGGACATATCCTTCCCGATACCGACATGATCGGCGTCAACAACCGACACCTCGGCACGTTCCATACCGACACCGAAGTATCATTCACGATGGCCGACAAACTGCCGCACGACCGTGTCCTCGTATCCGAGAGCGGCATCTCGTCCGCAGAAACGATACGTCGCCTGCGCGAGGCTGGCTTCGCGGGATTTCTCATCGGGGAGACATTCATGAAGTGTGAAGATCCGTCGCAGGCGCTGCGGCAGCTTATAGCTCAAGTGCAATGATAATCAAGGTATGCGGCATGCGCGATCCGCAGAATATACGCGCAATAGAACGGCTCGGCATCGACATGATGGGATTCATCTTCCATCCCGCCTCTCCGCGCTATGTCGGCCGCCGACCCGACTATCTTCCCGATGCGGCCACACGTACCGGAGTCTTTGTCGATGCCGATGCGGATACCATTCTGCGCCGCGTTGAGGAGTTCGGGCTGCGTGCCGTACAACTGCACGGAAACGAGACACCCGACGTATGCCGCGCGCTGCGCCGCATCCTGCCGCCGCATACGATTATTATCAAGGCTGCGCCTATCACCTCGGAAGAGGATCTAAATTGCACGTCGGACTATGCCGGCACGTGTGACTACATTCTCTTCGAGACACGTTGCACAACCTACGGCGGCTCGGGCCGCCGATTCGACTGGTCGCTTCTCGACCGCTACCGCGACCCCTTACCATTTATCCTCAGCGGAGGCATCGGGCCCGACGCCGTTGACACCATAGCAGCCCTGCGTCACCCCATGATGGCGGGCATAGACCTCAACAGCCGCTTCGAGACGGCACCCGCACTCAAGGACGCAGAGAAAATAAGACAATTTATCAACGAATTAAACCAAAGATTATGAACCGCATACAAAAACTTTTCGCCGAGGCCGACCGTCCCGTCCTCTCGGTATACTTCTGCGCGGGACACCCCACTTTCGACTCCACACTGCCCGTACTCGAGGCGCTCGACGCCGCAGGTGTACGCATGGTCGAGATAGGCATACCCTTCAGCGACCCCATGGCCGACGGCCCCGTCATTCAGGACGCCGCCACGAAGGCCCTGCGCAACGGCATGACGCTGCGGCGCCTCTTCTCGCAGCTGCGCGACGTACGTGCCCACACCGATATGCCCCTCATACTGATGGGCTATCTCAATCCCATCATGCAATACGGATTCGAGGCATTCTGCCGCAGCTGTCAGGAGTGCGGCATCGACGGGGCGATCATACCCGACCTGCCATACGACGAATATGTCGCCACATACAAGCCTACGGCCGATGCCTACGGGCTGGATATGATCATGCTCATAACGCCCGAGACAGACGACGAGCGCATACGCCTTATCGACAGCAGCACCAACGGATTCATCTACATGGTCTCGTCGCCGGGAACTACGGGCGCCAAGGACAACTTCGACAGCCAGCGCGAATATTTCGAGCGCGTAGCCGCCATGCCGCTGCGCAATCCCCGCATGATCGGGTTCGGCATATCGAACCGCGCCACATACGAGGCGGCCGCCTCACATGCCGCGGGTGTCATCGTAGGCAGCCGGTTCATACAGCTGCTCGACAGCTGTCCCACCCCCACCGAGGCGGCTCGCAAACTTGTCGAGATGCTCGGAGCCTGACACTGCGGCGGCAGCAATACGACCGATAATCCGATTCCGCCCCGACACGAGACAAGGCATCCCGACAAAACAGATACGCACCGCAGACTCTTTCGAGAGTTTGCGGTGCGTATTCTTTTTTCCACCGTCGGCCGATCGGCTCGCATGGAATACTTTATCTATCGGCGTCCCTTCTGCTGCTGGCGCATCTGCTCCTGCTGCTGACGCATGAGCTCCTCGTAGCGGAGCTGGAACTTCGATTTCTTCTTGTTCTTCTGCTTCTCGGCATTGCGGCGGATCATCGCGTGGATCTTCTCGTCATCGACGAAGTGGCGGATGCCGGCCATGATGCCTATGGTTATCAACTGCGAGAGCAAATAGTAGTAGCAGAGACCCGAAGCATAGCTGTTGAAGAAGAACAGCATCATGATGGGCATAAGGTAGACCATCATGAAACGCATGCCCGCCATCTGCGGCTGGCTCGAGGCCGTCTGCTGATAGCTGAAGTATGAGAACAGCACCAACGCTATGCTCATCAACAGGGCGAAGAGGCTCACATGGTCGCCGTACCACGGAATCGAGAAGGGCAGCGTCACGATGCTGTCGTATGCCGACAGGTCATCGGCCCAGAGGAACGACTCGCCGCGCAACTCGATACTTGCGGGGAAGAAACGGAACATCGCCCACAGGATAGGCAGCTGTATAAGCAGCGGGATACATCCTCCGAGAGGGTTGATGCCTGCCTTCTTGTAGAGTTCCATCATCGCCTGCTGCTTCTTCATGGCATCCTCCTGACGCGGATACTTCTCGTTCAGGGCATCGACCTCGGGTTTGATGACACGCATCTTGGCCGTCGAGAGGTAGCTGCGGTAGGTAAGCGGGAAGATCAACAGCTTGATAAGTACGGTAAGTATCAGGATAATAAGTCCGAAACTGCCTATATATTTGCTCAGAAAATCGAACACGGGGATCACGATCCAGCGGTTAATCCACCCCACAAGCCAGCCGCCCAGCGGGATCAGACGCTCCAGAGCGATCTTGTCACCGTTGTCGTCAACAACGTTCGACAGCACGGCATATTTGTTCGGACCGCAATATATCGACATATCGTACTGCGTCGTCTGCGCGTCGTACGGAAGTCCCATGCGTGCCGAGAAGTTCTTGATATATCCCGAATCCTCCGCTTCGGTCACATACATCACGTCGGCATAGCTGAAGTTCGCGGGGGCGATGAGCGCCTCCGAGAAGAACTGCTGCTTGAAAGCGACCCAGTTGACGGCATTCTGCACCGTCTCCTGCTTCTCTCCGTCACCCGTCGAGAGGCTCTCGATAGACTCCTCACCCGGGAAGCGGTACGACACCGTCGTGTACATATTCTCGTTCTGGTAGCCGCGCTCGTTCTGATACGTGCGGGCCGTCCACAACAGATTCACCGTCGACTGGTTGGCCATCAGCTGCGCCATGTTCACCAGCTTGATGTCGAAATCAAGCAGGTAGTCGCGCGACGGCACCTTCTCGTCATAGAGGACGTACTCGTAGAGCAGATACGACTCGGGAGCCACATCCAGACGCATCGTCAGCTTCTGGAAGCCCTCGCCGCGCGTCACGCCCTCGTTCGTGAAGACATACTCCGAGGTATTCACCGGCACGTTATTCAGGCCGTTGCGTATGTAGAACTCCAGCGCCATGTGCGAGGGTGCGGGCTCGTAGAGCACAACCTTCTCGTTACGCTCCTCACGCGGGGCGTACTTCGTATATTCGGCCAGCGTCACCTTGTGCATCGAGGCGCCCGCCGTCGAGAACTCCACCGTGAGGTAGTCGTTCGACATGGTCACCGTCTCGGCCGCGCGGTCGCGTGCTGCGGCCAACGATGCGCCGAAGATCTCCACATCGCGGTCCACGGCTGCTGTCGTGTCGGCCTGCTCGATGCTCTGAGCCTTCTCAACCTCGGGTCCGGCCGCCTCGGCGGCTGCCGCCTCCTCGGTCGCAACCTCTGCCAGATACTCCTGATATTTTGCCTGTTGTCTGGAGCTGTATATCACATATCCCACAAATATCAGGGACATGAGCAACACTCCTACGATAGTTTTCTTATCCATCTGTCGTTTTATTCGATATTTTAATCTGGCGGCCACGCCGCCGAAGGTTACATACAGTCACCGCGGAGATACACCCACTGCACGACATCATCGTCCGATGCCCCAAGCCGCAGCTGCACCCTCCGCCTCGGCCTCCTGCTATTGATTCTGAGCCACCTTCTCCTCGAGTCCGTGCGCCGCGCCATACTCCATCGCCGCGCGTACGAACGATACGAACAGCGGCGCCGGCGTAGCTACCGTACTCTTATACTCGGGGTGGTACTGCGTACCCACGAACCACGGATGATCCTTCAGTTCGATAACCTCTACAAGGCCCGTTTCGGGATTCGTACCGGCGGCGATCATGCCCGCAGCCTCAAACTGCGGCAGATAAGCCCCGTTGAACTCGTAACGGTGGCGGTGACGCTCCACGATCAGGTCCTTGCCGTATGCCTCATAAACGCGCGTACCGTGCTTGAGCGCACACGGATAACCGCCCAGACGCATCGTGCCGCCCTTGGCCGTGATGCCCTTCTGCTCCTCCATAAGGTCGATGACGGGGTTCTTCGTACCCTGTTCCATCTCGCTCGAATGCGCATCTGGCAGGCCCAGAACATTGCGTGCGAACTCTATGACGGCGCTCTGCATACCCAGACATATTCCGAAGAACGGGATCTTGTTCTCGCGTGCATAACGCACGGCCTCGATCTTGCCCTCGATGCCGCGGTTGCCGAAGCCCGGAGCCACCACGATACCTGCCATGCGGCCCAACGTGTCGGCAACGTTCTCGGGAGTTATCTTCTCCGAATTGACATACGTGAGCTTCACCTTGCAGTTGTTCGCCGCACCCGCATGTATGAACGACTCGCAGATCGACTTGTAGGCGTCGGGCAGCTCGGTGTACTTGCCCACCAGAGCGATCTCGACCTTGTATTTCGGATGCTTGATCTTGTCCACGAACTCACGCCATGAGGTCATGTCTGGCTCCTCGTGGCTCTCGACGCCGAGCTTTGCGAGCAACACCTCGTCCAGATGCTGGGCGTGCATGCGCAGCGGCACCTCGTATATCGTCGGCACGTCGATCGACTCCACAACGGCGTCGGGCGTAACGTTACAGAACAGAGCCACCTTGCGGCGCACCTCGTCCGAAAGAGGATGCTCCGTACGCAGCACCAGCACGTCGGGCTGCAAACCTGCCGACTGCAGCTCCTTCACGGAGTGCTGCGTAGGCTTGGTCTTCAACTCGCCCGAGGCGGCCATATAGGGTATAAGCGTAAGGTGTATGAGTACCGAGTTGCGGTATCCGAGCTGGTTGCGGAGCTGACGGACCGACTCAATGAAGGGCAGAGACTCGATATCGCCCACCGTACCGCCGATCTCGGTGATGATGACGTCATACTTCTTCGTTGTGCCGAGCAGCTGGATACGGCGCTTGATCTCGTCCGTGATGTGGGGGATCACCTGCACCGTCTTGCCCAGAAACTCGCCGCGACGCTCCTTCTCGATGACACACTGATAGATCTTGCCCGTAGTGACATTGTTGTCATGGGTGGTGGTTATCGACGTGAAGCGCTCGTAGTGTCCCAGATCGAGGTCGGTCTCTGTTCCATCCTCGGTAACGTAGCACTCGCCGTGCTCATAGGGATTGAGCGTGCCGGGGTCGACGTTGATATACGGGTCGAGTTTCTGGATCGTGACCGAATAACCGCGGGCCTGAAGCAACCGCGCCACCGACGCCGAGATGATACCCTTTCCCAGCGACGATGCGACACCTCCCGTGACGAAGATGTACTTTGGCTTGTCTAATTTCATCAGAGTTACTAATTTATACTTACAACATTCAAATATTCAAAATCCATATTCACCGCACGGTCGGGCCCGTCACAACGAACCCGACCATACGCCCGGCATATTGCCGCATCTAATCCTTGTTCTCCTTTGCCGGCTTCTCCTCCTTCGGGTCGGCGGCATCCGTCTTGGCCTCCTCGGCGGCACGGCTGTCGATCATGCGCACCTTCTCGATCATATCCTGCAGCTGCTGCTTCGAGGCGGCGATCTTCTCGCGTATGTCGGCCACGACAGCCTCGGCGTTCTTCGACTTGGAGAAGAACCCGACGTTGTTCTCCAACAGGGCTATGTCCTGCTCCAGCTGACGCACCTTATTATAGAGGCGCTCACGCTCGCTGCGCAGACGCTTGTCACCCGAAGACTTCATCGACTGCAGCCGATCGCGAAACCGCGACATCGAACGGTCGCGCTCCGAGCCGCGCAGGGCGTCGAACATGGCATCCACAACCTCCTTGTAGCTCTTCTGCACGGCATCCTTCTGCTTGATGGGCACGAATCCTATCTCGCTCCAACGGCGCTGGAAATCCTTGATCACATCGTAGCCGCCGGCCTTAACGTCGGCCGTACGCATCTCCTCGATAAGGGCCAATTTGCGGCGGAGGTTCTCCTCATGCTCGCCCTCGACCTGCGAGAAGTGCTGCGACTTGCGCTCGAAGAAGTGGTCGCACGCCGCACGGAAACGCTTCCATATCTGATCCGAATAGCGGCGCGGCACGGGGCCGATCTTGCTCCACTTGCCCTGAAGGGCGATGAGCTCCTCGGTAGCCTGCTTCCACTCGCTGCTCTCCTGCAACGCCTCGGCCGCCTCGCAAAGTTCGGTCTTGAGCTGCAGGTTGTGCTCCATGTCGTTCTTAACGCCGGCATAGAACTCTCGCTTGGCCTCGAAGAACTTGTCGCACGCGGCGCGGAAACGCTCGTAGATGCGCGTATTGTCCTTCTTGGGGGCGAAGCCTATCGTACGCCATATCTTCTGTATCTCAAGCAGACGCTCGCTCGCCTTGTTCCACTCCTTGCGCGTAGAATATGGCTGCTCGACCAGAGCTTCCGTCTTCTCGCACAGGTCGGTCTTCAGTTCGAGGTTCTTCATCTGCTCCTGCTTGATACGCTCGAAATACTCCTGATGCTGTTTGTTTATGCGCGTCGAGGCAGCCTTGAACCGCTCCCACAGCGCATCCTTGTACTCATTGGCCACGGGACCCGTCTCGCGCCACTCGTCATGCAGTTTCTGCAGCTTGTGGAACGCCTCTACCGTCGACGGCTCGGTTATGAGCGCCTCGGCCTGCTCACACAACTGGAGCTTCTGCTCGTAGTTCTTCTTCAGGTCCAGATCGCGCAGCTCCTTGTTTATCTTGATGAAGTTGTAGAAGTTCTCCACATGCAGGTTGTAGGTCTCCCACAGATCCTTGACATTCTGCTGCGGCACCACGCCGATCTCCTTCCAACGCTGCTGCAACTCGCGGAACTTGGCAAAGGTGTGGTTCAGCGTCTCGTCCGAATTGACCAGCTCCTTCAACTCATCGATGATGGCCAGCTTGGCCTTGAGGTTCTCCTCCTTGATCGAGTCGAGATTGGCCATATACTCGTCACGGCGACGGCGATACTCCTTGAAGAGATCCTTCAGCCGCACCTCCAGCGCATCCACCGCGGGCACGAACTCCTCGCCCTCGGCCGCCGTAGCCTCGAAGGCCTTGCGCGCAGCCTCCACCTCGGCACGGTGGAGCTTGTAGAAGGCCACCTTTATGGCCTCCATGCTCTTGCGCAGCGTCTGCACGGGTTCGGTCTCCAACATGCGGGCAAACATGTCGACCAGCTCCTCCTTGCTCTTGCCGCTGAGGTCGTCCTCCGATACGGCATCCGACGACTCCTCGTCAGCCTCCTCCGTATCCGGTTCCGCAGCCTCGGCTGATTCGGGCTCGGCATCATCATCCTTCCTTGCGTCGGTTTCAGCCACACCCGACGCGGGCTCTTCGGCGACGGCATCTCCGGCTGCGGCATCACTCGCCGCGGCAGGCTCCTGCGCAGCACACGTCTGCGACGGTGCCGACGCACTCTCTTCGGCCGACGTCTGCATCGACGCGGCTGTTGCCGGCGTCACATTCTCCTCGACTTCTGTCTGATTCGCGCCGATCTCTTCGGCTGCAGTGTTCCGCGTCTCTTCAGCCTCGCTGAGCGATTCCATGCGAATCTCACGGTTGGAATTTTCAATAGCCATCGCTTCTCAATTTAATGATTACTACGCGTCGTAGTACATAATCGTGCAAATATACACAATTTATCCGATCGGCAGCCGCTTTTTCGGGCGGAAATTCATATATTTGTAGAAAATTCGATTCGCTATGGGATACCGCATACTGCTCATCGACGACGAAACCGATATCCTCGAGTTCGTGAAATACAACCTCGAACGTGACGGCTACGAAGTCTACACGGCACAGAACGGTGCCGAGGGTCTCGAAACGGCCCTCAAGATCAAACCCCACCTGATTCTGCTCGATATGCTCATGCCCGTACTCGACGGCATCGACACCTGCCGCGCCATACGCAGCGTCCCCTCGCTCAAGAATGTCATGGTCGTGTTCCTCTCGGCCGTGGGCAGCGAGGAGACCCAGCTGCAGAGCTACGGCGTCGGGGCCGACGACTTCATCAACAAACCCATCAAGATGAACATCCTGCGCAGCCGCGTGGGGGCCATACTCAAACGCATCACCCCCACGGAGAGCGAGACGCCGATCGTCATTGACAAGGAGCACTATCAGGTTCGCATGGGCGACCAGACGCTCGTGCTGCCGCGCAAGGAGTTCGCCCTTCTGGAGCTGCTGCACTCGCAGCCCGGCAAGCTCTTCACGCGCGAGGAGATCTACTCCCGCATCTGGGGCGACAAGGTCGTCGTGGGCGACCGCACGATCGACGTACACATACGCAAGCTGCGCCAGAAGATCGGCGAACAGCATATCGTCACGGTCAAGGGCGTGGGATACAAGTTCGAACCGGCCGAGTAACACATGTCGGCGCGGCTGTCCGAGGAGGGCGGCCGCGCCGATTGTCAATCAACACAAGAAACAACATCATGCACAACACCCTCCGCTACAAACGCATCGTGGTAAAGATCGGCAGCAACGTGCTCACGCGCGACAACGGCACGCCCGACACCACGCGCATATCGGCCCTTGTCGACCAGATCGCCGCACTGCACGCCGCGGGCGCCGAGATAATAATGGTCTCGTCGGGGGCCGTCGCCTCGGGGCGCGGCCTGCTGCGTAATCTGGGCCGCAGGCTGGACGAGGTGTCGGCGCGGCAGATATACTCGGCCGTGGGACAGGTGCGGCTCATAGACCGCTATTACGACCTGTTCGGCGAGTACGGCATCGTCTGCGGACAGATCCTCACCACGAAGGAGAGTCTCTCCACACGCCGCGACTACCTCAACCAGCGCAACTGCATGGAGACGATGCTCTCGTGCCGCGTCATACCTATCGTCAACGAGAACGACGCCATCTCGGTCACCGAGCTGATGTTCACCGACAACGACGAGCTGTCTGGACTCGTTGCGGCCATGATGGATGCCGACCTGCTCATCATCCTGAGCAATATCGACGGCATCTACGACGGCTCGCCCGCCGACCCCACCTCACACATCATACGCCGCGTGGAGCCTCACACCGACCTCACGCGATATATCGACACGAAACGTTCGTCGGCGGGGCGCGGCGGCATGATAACCAAGAACCGCGTAGCGGCACGCACGGCGGCCGAGGGTATCGAGACAGTCATCGCAAACGGCCGCCGCGACGGCATCCTTACGGCCATAGTCACCTCTGCCGACGAGGCACCGTGTACGCGGTTCGTACCCTCGGCTACCCCATCCTCGACCATAAAGCGCTGGATCGCCAGCAGCGAGGGCTTCGCCAAGGGTGCCATCGTCATAAACGAGGGCGCTGCCGAGGCCGTAGCCCGCAACAAGGGCGTCAGCATACTTCCCGTAGGGGTTGTCGCCGTTGAAGGAGCCTTCGAGAAGGACGATATAGTGCGCATAGTCACCGCCGACGGCAGACGCATAGGTCTCGGCCGCGCGGCATGCGACAGCGCCGCCGCCGAGCGCAACAAGGGGCGCCGCGGACTCAAACCCGTAATACATTACGATTATCTCTACATAGAATGAACACAACTTCCGACACGTCATACGAAGCGGTCTTCCGCGCCGCACGCCATGCCGCCACCTCATTGGCCGCAACCGACACCGACACTTTAGACCGCACGCTGCGCCGCTGCGCCGACGCCCTCAGAAGAGACTCCGAACGCCTTATGGAGGCCAATGCCGTGGACCTTGCCGCCATGTCTCCCGAGGAGCCTATGTACGACCGCCTGCGGCTCACGCCGCGCCGCATAGAGGATATCGCCGCCGGCATGGAACATGTCGCCGCACTTGGATCTCCGCAGGGTGAGACGATGAGCAGCTGGAGCCGTCCGAACGGTATGACGATAAGCAAGGTACGAGTACCTTTCGGGGTCGTGGGCGTAATATGCGAGGCTCGCCCCAACGTCACGCTCGACGTCTTTGCACTCTGCCTCAAGACAGCCAACGCCTCCATAGTCAAGGGCGGCGCCGACGCCGCCCGTACGAACGAGGCGGCCGCTGCAATAATACGCGACACTCTCCGCGCCGAGGGGCTCGACGAGGCATCCTTTACGCTTCTGCCTTCGACCCGCGAGGCGGCCGACGCGCTGCTGCACGCCGAAGGCATGGTCGATGTGGTCATCCCGCGCGGCGGCCGCGGACTCATACGCTTCGTCCGCGAGAACGCCCGTGTGCCGGTCATCGAGACGGGCGCCGGTGTCGTACACATATACTTCGACCGCTCAGGCGACGCGGCGAAGGGACGCGACATCATCCTCAACGCCAAGACTCGCCGCGTGAGCGTATGCAACGCTCTGGACTGTCTCATCATACACCGTGACCGTCTGGCCGATTTGGCCGATCTGTGCGCGCCGCTCGCGGCCGAGAATGTCGAGATTCTGGCCGACGACGAGGCCTATGCAGCACTTGAAGGATCATACCCCGCACGCCTGCTAAAACATGCCGCCGATGAGGCCTACGGTACCGAGTTTCTCGACTACCGCATGGCCCTGCGCACGGTAGGGTCGATCGATGAGGCCATGCAGCATATCGAACGATATACGTCACGCCACAGCGAGGCCATCATCACCGAGGACAAGGATGCCGCCCGCCGCTTCACGCGCGGCGTGGATGCCGCCTGCGTCTATGTCAACCTGCCCACGTCGTTCACCGACGGCGGCGAGTTCGGCTTCGGCGCCGAGATCGGAATATCGACACAGAAACTCCACGCACGCGGGCCCATGGGCCTTGCGGAGCTGACAACCTACAAATACATCATCGAGGGCGACGGGCAGACCCGACCCAGATAACAGAGACGGCATCGGGCGGAAGTGACCTTCCGCCCGATGCCGTCTCTTTAAGTCGAGGTCGTCAATCCTCCACGCCCCACTCCACATTGGGTTCGGGACCCATATACAGATCGAGCGTGCCACCCGCCGCTATATCCGCAAAGTCGATATGCGACGCCGTCAAAGGCTGCCCGTTCAGTTCGGCCCGCTGTATGTATATGTTCTCGGGCGAATTGTCATGCGCCACGACCGTGAACACACCTCCCGAATAGTACGTCGGATCGAGACTGAACTCCACACGGTCGAACACCGGACTCGTGATCTCCATGCGCGTATCGCCCGGGCAGGCAGGGTGTATTCCAGCCGCGGCAAGGACATACCACGCCGACATCTGACCCGCATCCTCATTGCCCACAATACCCTCGACACGGTCGGCATAGGCGTTGCGGCATATCGTCCGCGTCCACTTCTGCGTCATCCACGGCTCGCCCAAGCGGTTGAATAGGAAGGGAACCAGATGCACCGGTTCATTGGCATGGTTGTAGTATTGATTCCAGAGCATATTCTCGGGCGTCTTCTCGAAGAACTCCTTCAGGTCGGCCAGAACGGCATCGCGGCCGCCCATAAGCCCGACCATACCCTCGACATCGTGCGGCACGAACCATCCCTGCTGATAGGGGTTGCACTCGACACATCCGTACCACTCGGTAGTGCGGGCATTTTCGGGCCACGGGGCCCAGCTGCCGTCGGCACGGCGCGGACGGAACCACCCCTTCTCCTTGTCGAATATGTTGCGGTATGCCTGCCCCTTCATGGCAAACGTATGTTCGTCATCATCCTTACCCAACGCCGCCGCAAGACGCGAGACGCACCAGTCGGCATAGCCGTACTCCAACGTATAGGAGATACACTGGTCGGTGGGCGTATATCCCAGATCGCCGTTACCGAAGCGTTGCGACGTGTTGACGGCATAACGGTACGCTTTCTCGACATCATATCCGCGGATACCCTTTGCATAGGCATCCGCAAGCACCGACAGCGCCGGATTGCCGAACATGCACCCTGAATAGGCGTTCATGATCTCCCAGCGTTCGAAATATTCGCGGCCGCTCTGGTCGGCAAGCGTCACAAGCGACGAGAGGAGGTCGTCCACGACACGCGGATTGATGATCGTCTGCAGCGGCATCTGGCTGCGGAATACATCCCAGCCGCTGAATATCGTGCGTTTGGTGAACTCCCCGCCGGCATCGTGCACCGCGCCGTCACCGCCCACATACCGGCCGTCGACATCGGTATAGAGACGCGGATCGATCATCGAGTGGTAAAGAGCCGTATAGAATACGGCCTTATCCTCGTCGCTGCCACCCTCGACACGCGCCCGACCCAGAGCATCGTTCCACGAAGCGTATGCCTCACGTGCCACGCTGTCGAAATCCTTGTCGGCGATCTCGGCCTCGAAGTTGCGGCGCGCACCATCCATATCGACAAACGATATGCCGACCTTGAGCGTTACCTGCTCGTCAGCCTCGGTATCGAACTCGGCATAGAATCCCAGATGTTTGCCCTCCATGCGGCGGCACCCCTCGATGACGGGAGCCGCGGCAACACGCTCCAGATAGCCCTCGCTCACAACCTCGTCGCGCTTGCGCACCCAATCGTCCGGAATGTCGGCACTCCAGACACCGAAACTATCCATCGCACGGCTCAACTCAGCATGGAAATATACCGTATAGTCGACCTTGCCGTCGCCGTTGCCCCAGCCGCCCGTCTGCGGCGTGCAGTGCATCCATCCCTCGATGGTACGGTCGTCCACAACCTCCACATACTCACGCTCGGCCGTACCGCCAACACGCCGCGCAAGGTCGATCTGTATGCGCGCAGCGTCACTCTCGGGGAATGTGAAACGCAAGATGCCGCAACGGGGCGTTGCAGAGCTCTCGGCCTCGATGTCATAGTCCGTCAGATGCACGCCGTAATATCCCGCACGCGCACGCTCCGACGCCTTGTCATAATGTGAACGGTAACCATCCAAGGAACCGTCCTCACGCCCCGCGATCTTGTGCAGAGGGCCCGTCGTCGGCATTACGAGCAGGTTGCCCAGATCGCCGTACCACCCCACGCCGCTCATCTGCGTAAAGGCAAAGCCCTCGATCGTAGTGTGCTCATAGCTGTAACCCGAGCCGTTGTCACCGCCCGTAATGGTATTGGGGCTCACCTGCACCATGCCGAAAGGTGTGGCCGCGCCCGGGAAGGTCTTGCCCAGACCGTGATATACCCCCGCCGCACTGGTGCTCGTACTCGCACCGATGAACGGGTTTACGTATTGCGCCACATCCGTCTCCATCGCAGCGCCGGCAGATCCGCACGCCACGAAGGCCGCAGCCGACAATCCGGCCGCAAGAGACCGCACGGTGTTGTACAAACAACTGTTCATGTCATGTATGATTTTTCGATTACGATATTGCATTTCACCGACGGCAGACACCAGCCGCCCGCACATTCTGCAAATATACGCAATATAACGCAAATACGGCAACCGCAGGCCGCATTTAGGCCGCGGCGCGTCCATTTGCCGAGGACTCGGCTCCGCGCCAAAACTTTATTCATCGTGATTATAGTTTTTTATCGATTTCTTCTTATCTTTGTTAAACCGTTTGTGCAAACACGATACGACCTGCAATGATTAAGGAATTGATAGCCGTAGCCGCAGGCGGAGCATTAGGCTCCGCGGCGCGATATTTGATCTCGTATTCATGGCTTGCGGGTCTTACCGTCGGCGGCCTGCCCGCAGGCACATTCACGGTTAACGTCGTCGGGTCGATGCTTATCGGTTTTCTGGCCGAGGCCCTCAACTCGTCGATGGCCGTATGGTTGCTCTGCGTAGGTTTCTGCGGCGGCTTCACCACATTCTCCACCTTCTCGGCCGACTTCATACGGCTCGTCAGAACGGGGAATCATACAGCCGCCCTGCTCTATGTCATCGTCACGGTGGCCGTATGTGCATTGGGCACACTCGCGGGAGCAAAGATGGCCACCACCCTCGGCCGATAAAAATGCGGCAGACACTGCACCCACGATGGCGAAGACCGTATTGAAGCGGCTGAAGGAACCAGAAGGCACGGGCGGATACGAAAAAACGGAAATAACCAAAAAAACGAAAATAGAGATGATTGTACTTGTACTCAATTGCGGAAGCTCGTCGATCAAGTATCAGCTGATCGACATCGACAGCAACAGCAGCAAGCTGATGGCCAAAGGTCTGGTCGAGCGCATAGGTCTGCCCGAAGGCGACCTTACACACAAGCCCACGGGCAAGGATAAGTATGAGCTGCACATGCCCATCCCCGACCACACCACGGGCATAAGCCTCGTGCTGAAGGCCCTGACGGACCCGCAGCACGGTGTAATCGACAACCTGTCGCAGATCCGCGCCGTAGGCCACCGCGTGGCACACGGAGGCGAGTACTTCAAGGGCAGCTGCATCGTCGACGAGCAGGCCAAGGAGCACATACGCTCGCTCTTCGACATCGCGCCGCTGCACAACCCCGCCAATCTGGAGGGCGTGCTCTCGATCGAGAAGGTTCTGCCGGGAGTGCCTCAGGTGACCGTATTCGACACCTCGTTCCACCAGACCATACCCGCCACCAACTACCTCTATGCCCTTCCGATGGAGTACTACGAGAAGTACCGCGTACGCAAGTACGGCTTCCACGGCACAAGCCACAAGTATGTGGCCAAGATAGGCGCACAGCTGGCCGGCCTCGACTTCAACAACTCGAAGATCATCACCTGCCACATAGGCAACGGGGGCTCGGTGACGGCAATCCTCAACGGCAAGTCATACGACACGTCGATGGGCTTCTCGCCTCTGGACGGTCTGGTGATGGGTACGCGCTGCGGCAACGTCGACGCCAGTGCCATCACATTCATCGGCGAGAAGGAGGGTATGAGTTTCTCGGAGATCAACGCCATGATGAACAAACGTTCGGGTGTATTGGGCCTGACGGGCATATCGAGCGACATGCGCGATATCGACGCCGCATACGAGGCCGGCAACCGCAATGCCATCATCGCCCGCGACATGTACTACACACGCGTCAAGAAGTTCGTAGGCGCGTATGCCGCCGAGATGGGCGGTGTCGACCTGCTGATCTTCACGGGCGGCGTGGGCGAGAACTCGTTCGAGCTGCGCAGCTGGGTATGTTCCGGCATGGAGTTCATGGGCATACGCATCGACGAGGCTGTCAACCGCGCCTCGCGCGGCGTCGACGCCATACTCTCGACACCCGAATCGCGCGTGAAGGTGGCCACGATAGCCACAAACGAGGAGCTGGTGATCGCCACCGACACCTACGAGCTTACAAAGGATCTCAAATAACAACCACACGAAACCCAAAAACACAAACGTCATGATAAAGCATCTTGAAGAACTGGTAACGGCCGCAGCGGCACGGGGACGCAAGCGTCTCGCCGTAGCCTACGGTCAGGATACGCACACGATCGAGGCTGTCTACAACGCATGGAAGGACGGTCTTGTCGAGGCGACGCTCTTTGGCGACAAGGCCACGATCGAGCAGGCCTGCCGCGAGTTGCAGATCGACATCAATATCTTCCGCATCATCGACGAGCCGAGCGATGTGGCATGTGTCAACCTCGCCGTACAGGCCGTAGTCAACGGCCGTGCCGACGTGTTGATGAAGGGTCTGGTATCGACCGACAAGTACATGCGCGGCATCCTCAACAAGGATGCGGGTCTCTTCCCGCCCAAGGGTGCGTTGAGCCATGTGGCCGTGATCGAGATGCCGGGCCGCGAGCGCCTGCTCTCGGTATCGGACGTAGCCGTGATTCCGCTGCCCGACTTCAAGCAGAAGACCATCCTCATAGGCTATCTGGCCAAGACGGCCAAGCTGCTGGGCATCGACTGCCCGAAGATCGCCTGCATAGCTCCCTCGGAGCAGGTGCTGCCGTCGGTACCTTCATCTACCGAAGGAGCCATTCTGGCCAAGATGGGCGACCGCGGACAGTTGGGAAATGTCATCGTCGACGGTCCCCTGTCGCTCGACGTAGCCCTCTACAAGGAGGTTGCCGAGCACAAGAAGGTGAAGGGTTCGAGCGTCGCTGGCGACCCCGACTGCCTGCTCTTCCCCAACATCGAGTCGGCGAACGTCTTCTTCAAGGCGGCGTCGCACTTCGCCGGAGCGGAACTGGCCGCTATGGTCATGGGAACGAAGGTTCCGTGCGTACTCACCTCACGCGGTGATACGGCCCTCACAAAGAAGTATTCGATAGCGCTCGCCTGTCTGGCCGCACGTTAACCGACCGACACAGCGACGACGTATGGCGATAAACTTCACGCGAGTAACGAAGGACCCGATGCAGGACAAGGATGCCCTGATCTTCAGCACCGAACTCCTGCACACGTTCACCATATTGGCGATAAATACGGGTTCGACCTCCACCAAGATGGCCGTCTACCGCAATCGCACGCCCGTGGTGGAGCTTTGCGTCACACACCGTACCGACGAGATCGAGCGGTTCGAAACACTCACCGACCAAGTCGAGTGGCGAAAGGGCATCATCCTCTCGACACTTGCCGACAACGACATCGACCCGACATCCTTCTCGGCCGTAATCGGCCGGGGAGGATTGTTGCGTCCGATAGAGAGCGGCGTATACGAAGTAAACGAACTGATGATCGACGAGCTGCGCCACTGCACGCCGCAGCACGCCTCGAATTTGAGCGCCATAATCGCAGACGAGATCGCGCAGCAGTGCGGCGTAAAGGCCTACATTGCCGACCCTGTGGTTGTGGATGAGCGCATCGATGTGGCCAAGATGTGCGGCGTGGCACAGATCCGCCGACGTTCGGTCTTTCATGCGCTCAACCAGAAAGCCACGGCACGCATATATGCCGAGCGTGTGGGACGCCCGTACGAGGAGCTGAATCTCGTTGTGGCACACATGGGAGGCGGCATCTCGGTGGCGGCGCACCGCAAGGGGCGCGTCATCGACGTGAACAACGCCCTCGACGGTGAGGGTCCCGTCGCACCGGAACGTGCGGGGACTGTACCTGCGGGCGATCTGGTCGACCTCTGCTACTCGGGACGATACACGCACGAACAGGCGCGGCATCTCATCGTCGGACATGCGGGTCTGGTATCGCTCACGGGTACCAACTCCGTGCGCGAGCTGGACAACCGCGCCGCAACCGGCGACAGCGAGGCGGCAAAGGCTCTCGAACTTATGAGTTTCACCATCGTCAAGAGCATCGGGCAGATGGCCGCGGTGCTGCGAGGCGAGGTCGACGCCGTGATACTCACTGGCGGCATAGCATATTGCAGCCGCGTTACGGACTACATAACGCGCTACTGCCGTTTCATCGCCCCGATAGAGATCTTCCCGGGCGAGAACGAACTGCAGGCGCTGGCACACAATGCGCTGCGGGTGCTGCAAAACCAGACCGTAGCAAAAATATACGAATGACAATGAAAAAGATACTCATACTCAACGGCCCGAACCTCAACCTTCAGGGTACGCGCGACGTAGGCACCTACGGCACCACCACCTTCGACGACTACATGTCGCAGCTGCGACACCGTTACGAAGGCCGCGTCGAGTTAGATTACTACCAGTCTAACATCGAGGGCGAACTCATCAACACCATCCACCGCAGTGTCGGCCGTTATGACGGCATCGTCCTGAATGCGGGCGGATACACCCATACCTCCGTTGCGCTGCGCGACGCCATCTCGGCCGTCATCACACCCGTTGTGGAGGTACACATATCGTCGATACTCGCACGCGAGGAGTTCCGCCACATCTCGATGATCGCACCCGTAGCCAAGGGTTCGATCATGGGATTCGGTCTGGACTCGTACCGTTTGGGCGTTGAGGCCCTTCTGGGCTGACAACAGGCCGCACGATGGATGCCAACCGACAACTGAGCGAGCGCGTCGCCTCGGGCGTAGCATGGAGCCTCTCGGAGAAGATAGGCTCCATGTTGTTGCAGATGGTGGTGAGCATCGTCGTGGCCAACCAGCTCGCACCCATGGATTTCGCCGTGATGGCCGTACTGACGGTATTCACGGCGCTGGCACAGGTTGTCGTCGACAGCGGATTCTCGCAAACACTCATACGCAAGGCCTCGCCCTCCGACGGCGAATACAAGGCCGTCTTCCGCTTCAACATCCTCACCTCGCTGGTCCTATATGCCCTGCTCACGGCCGCCGCACCCGCCATGGCACGCTATTACGGCTGGCCGGAGATCGCAGCCGTAGCACCCGTACTCTATCTGCTGCTGCCGCTAAACGCCTTATGCGTCATACAGAATACTATCATGGTACGCGAGTTCCGCTTTGCGCAGCTCTCGACCATAACCTTCCTCTCGTCGCTCATAAGCGGTATCGCAGCCATCGTCATGGCTCTGGCCGGCTGCGGCGTCTGGAGCCTCGCGGCACAGCGCGTGGTGATGATGGCAGCCAAGGCGGCAATGCTGTGGTGGCGCAGTCCGTGGCGTCCGCAAGGTGTGCGTGCCGCATCTCTGCGCGAGATGGCTCCATACAGTCTGCGCCTCATGTCGACCGATCTGGTCACATCGCTCTACAACAATGTGGCGCAGCTCTTCATCGGCAAGATATATTCGGGCGACGCCCTCGGATACTATAATCAGGCCCAGAAACTCAAGGATATGCCCGTAACCTCGACCATGCAGTCGATACAGAGCGTCACCTTCCCCGCCATGTCGAAGATCGCTGGCGACGGGGGCAAGTTCGCCGAGGGTTACCGACGCGTGGCGATGGTGACGGCATTTGTCATCTTCCCTGTCATGGCGGGGCTAATCGCAACCGCAGAGGACATCTACACACTTCTGCTCAAGCCCGCATGGCATCCGGCCGTACCATACTTCCGCATACTCTGCGTGGCCGGCTTCTTCTATCCCGTTGCGGCCGTCGCATACAACGTAATGAAGGTAGGCAGCGACGGAGCCATAATCCTGCGGCTGGAGATCCTCAAGAAGGTCATCATGACCATCATACTCGCCGTTACGATCCCCATAAGCGTACGCGCCGTAGCATGGGGCATGGCCCTATCCTCGGCGTGCGACCTTGCGGCGAACGCTCTGGCGGCGCGCAGATATACGTCGCTCTCGCTCCTGCGGCTTGTGCGTGCGCTGCTGCCCGCAGCCGCCCTCACAGCCATAATGTACGGTACGGTGATGCTCCTCGGTGAATGGACCGAAGGGTGGCACGTAGCTTTGCGCCTTGCGGCGAAGATCGTGGCAGGCATAGCCGTATATGCAGCTGTCGCGGCTGCAACACGCATGGAGGCCATGCGCGAGGTGATGAAGATCGCGCGCGACCTTCTGCACCGCAAGTGACAAAAAAGGAGGAAACCTTCAGTTTCCCCCTGATTCTTACATACAAAGTCCCACACTAAAAGTGTACAAACCCGTGCCAGTCGGGATTGATCTCTACACCGCCTTCCCGCCATACGATACGCGGGCCCGACGCGGTGATACGCCCTATGCGGTAAAGTTCGTGTCCGAAGCGCTCGCCAAAGGCCTGCCGCAACTGCCCGCCCGATGCCGCGTCGGCCGTCAGCAGCAGTTTATAGTCCTCGCCGCCGCACACGGCGGCACGCACATCGCCACGGACGGCAGGGATCGCCTCGACGTTTATCTCGGCACCGCAAGACGAGGCACGCAATATATGGCACAGATCCGACGCCAGACCGTCCGAGAGATCCATCATGGCATGCACCTCGCTGCGGCCGCCAAGCCACTCTCCCTCTGCCGTCTGGGCCGTAGGATTACGGTGGAGGTCTGCCAACGGTGTATCAAGACGTCCCGCAAGTATATCTTCAAGGCCCAGAGCCGAGCCGCCCAACTCACCCGCAACGAATATCTCGTCACCGACACGCGCCGCCGAACGGCGCTTGACATGCGAGGCGGCGCCGTGGCCGATGGCTACGACATTTATCGCAATGCCGTACTTTGACGATGTCGTATCGCCACCCACAAGCGCCACACCTTCACTGTGAGACATATCCGAGTAGCCCTCGATAAACTCCCTCGCCCACCGCTCCTCCGTTCCGTGCGGCAGGGCCACAGACAAGAGCGTCGCCACGGGGCGCAAACCCATTGCAGCGACATCGCTCAAGTTTACGGCAAGGGCCTTGCGTCCCAACTCCCGTGGCGTCACGGCATCACGCAGGAAATGCACGCCCTCGACCAGCATGTCGGTCGTAAGGGCGACGACATCCCCGTCACCTACCGGCATCACCGTACAGTCGTCGCCTATGGCCTCCCAGCCGTGACGGTCGACATCGGAGAAGAGCCGCGCCGCAAAATCTATGAGTCCGAACTCCGTCATGCCTCCTCAAGATCAATCCTCCGCCATAAGACGCCGCTCGGCCTCGTCGGCCGCCGCTGTGTCGAACTTGTTGCGCACGAACTTGCGTTCGATGGCATCCAGGCAGAGGTTGCCTATACTGCCCTCGTGCGTATGGTGCAACTCGCGCCCGTCATGTTCGTACGTGCCCGCCTGCACACGCATGCCCACCTCACGATAGGCGTCACGGAAGGGAACGCCGCGCGCCACGGCATCGTTCACATCCTCTACAGTAAAGAGATACTTGTACTTCCCGTCGCTCAGTATGTCGCGGTTTATCTGCATCTGCTCGATACCCATACGCGCCATCTTCAGGCAGTCGGCTATCTCCCCGAAGGCGGGAACGTATATCTCCTTTGTGAGCTGCATGTCGCGGAAATATCCCGACGGCAGGTTTGTCGATATGAGCGTAACCTCCAACGGCTGGGCCTGCATGCGGTTGCAGCGGGCACGGATCAGTTCGAAGATATCGGGATTCTTCTTGTGTGGCATGATGCTCGACCCCGTAGTGAAGGCATCGGGCAGACGCACGAACCCGAAATTGGCACACGAATAGAGGCACACGTCCTGCGCGAGGCGTCCGACCGTAGCCGCCACGGCCGCAATGGCCGTAAGCACCGTACGCTCGGTCTTGCCGCGCTGCATCTGGGCGTAGATCGAGTTATACGCAAGATCGTCGAAACCCAGAAGACGCGTCGTCATCTTGCGGTCGAGCGGTACCGACGACCCGTAGCCGGCACCCGATCCCAGCGGATTGGTATTCACCAGCGCATACGCAGCCTTGAGCTGCAACAGATCATCCGCCAGAGACTCGGCATAGGCACTCAGCCACAACCCGAACGACGAAGGCATGGCTATCTGCATGTGCGTATATCCGGGCATGAGCACATCCTTATACTCCTCGGCCTTGGCTATCAACGTCGTAAAGAGCGACTCCACCTCACGCTGCAACGCCGCCAGCGCCGCACGCGAGAATAGCTTTATGTCGACCATCACCTGATCGTTGCGCGAGCGGCCCGTATGTATTCTCTTTCCGGCATCGCCGCACATCTCCGTCAGCAGGAACTCCACCTGCGAGTGGACATCCTCCACACCCTCCTCGATGCGGAACTCACCGCGGCGCACCTTGTCGTATATCTGCCGCAGGGCCTTCGCCAACGCCGCCCGGTCGGCATCCGATATGAGGCCTATCGAGTTGAGCATCTTCATGTGGGCCATATTGCCCAGAACGTCGGCCTCGGCCAGATATATGTCCAACTCGCGGTCACGCCCCACGGTGAACCTCTCGACAAAAGAGTCGATATCGTATCCCTTATCCCAAAGTTTCATAATCCGTATAATCGTTTTATCTCTATTTCCGAAAATGCGGCGACGCCGCAGGAGCGGCCCGCGGCGTTAAAATTAATCAAATTATTCCGACAGTACAACTCCGTCCAGCATCGCCGTATAGATTCCTGTCGCCTCACGGATCTCATCCAGACATATATACTCGTCGGCCGTATGCGAGCGGGCGCTGTCGCCCGGCCCCACCTTCACCGTGCGGAACGGCATCACAGCCTGATTGGACATCGTAGGCGACCCGAAAGGTTTGCGTCCCGATGCCACAAGCCGCCGCACGGCCGGATGCGACACATCAATAGACGAAGAACAGAGATGTGTCGAGCGCGGCACCACGTCGCACCCGACGCTGCAGCGTATCTCGGCGAGGAGCTCCTCGTTGGTATAAAGCTCATTCACACGCACATCGACCATAAACCGGCACTCGGCCGGAACGACGTTGTGCTGCGTTCCTGCCTGCACTCCCGTAACGGTCATCTTCACAGGCCCCAACAGCGGCGACACGCGCTCGAAACGGTGCGTGCGGAACCACTCTATATCCGACAGAGCCTTGTATATGGCATTCACGCCCTCGTTGCGCGCGGCATGCCCCGCGCGGCCGTGCGCCGTGCAGTCCAGAACCATAAGGCCCTTCTCCGCCACGGCGGGATTCATCCCCGTAGGCTCGCCCACAACGCCGAAGTCGATATGTCCCAATTCACCCAGCACGGCACGCACACCGCCCGCACCCGTCACCTCCTCCTCCGCCGAGGCGAGGTATATAAGGTTATACGGTTGCGGCCGCTGTGCCAAAAAATCGAATGCTGCCAGCAGCGACACGACACTTCCGCCCGTATCGTTGCTTCCCAGACCGTAAAGACGTCCATCCTCGATACATGCGTCATACGGATTCCGGCTCCATGCCGCCGATGGACGCACCGTGTCGATATGCGCATCGAGCAATATCGTCGGTTTGGAGTCATCACGCGCGCACGCCTCCGCCCACACGTTATTGCCATTGCGGTGCGGAGTGTACCCCATACTCCTCAACTCCGCCTCCATGATGTCGGCGGCCGCACCCTCCTCACGGCTTGGCGAGGGGGTTGCTATAAGGCGTCGAAGCAACGCCACGGCAGAGTCGAAATCCATGCGCGACATATCTCCGAAAGTTTATTTTGTCACAACAGTACCGCCCGAAAGATCGTGCGGCGAGGTTATACGCACCGAACGTACACCCGCCCCGATGGTCTTGTAGGCATTGTCGATCTTGGGAATCATGCCCGAATGTATCTTCTGCTCGGCACGCAACGCAGCATAAGTCTCGGGCGTGATGCGGGCGATAAGCGAACTGTCATCGTCGACATCGAGCAGCACGCCCGCCTTGTCGAGCGTGAAGACCAGCTCGACATCATATTTCGCGGCCAGTGCCGTCGCTACGGCCGAAGCCACGCTGTCGGCATTCGTATTGAGCAGTTCGCCGGCCGTCGAGCAGGTTATGGGCGATATTACGGGCGTCACACCCGCATCGAGCAGCATGGCCAGCACATCGGCCCGCACACGATCCACGTCGCCTACATATCCCCAGTCGATCTCGCCGACAGGACGGCGGTGCGACACCACGACACCCATGTCACAGCCCGAAAGGCCGCAGGCATCGACGCCGCGCGCCTGCAACGCCGCCACGACACGTTTGTTCGCCAGACCGGCATACGCCATAACCGCTATATCGAGCGTCGCGGCGTCGGTTATACGGCGGCCCTCGTGCATCTTCACCTCGACACCCAGCTTCCCGGCCAGATGCGAGCCCATGACGCCGCCGCCATGTACCAATACGAACGCTTCGCCGAGCGACGACAGTTCGTCACACAGCGAAGCGAGCACCTCTTCATTTTCGATCAGCTTGCCGCCGATCTTTATGACCTTTATACTCTTCATCCGAATATCTCCAGTTTAAGAATCAGCCTGCGCCACCCATCGGCAGCCGCGGCCTCACATACCCATCTCGGCAGCCGTAGCGCGGAACGCCTTGGCGAAACGCTCGACCTCGCGGTCGCCGATCATCAACGGCGGCAGCAGACGCAGCGTATTCTTGCCGCTGTATCCCGTCATTATGTGGTGGTGCGACATGAGCACCTTGCGGAACTCGGCCTGCGGCACCGCCAGATCGACACCGATCATAAGGCCGCGGCCGCGGATATCCGACACGCCGCTCACATCCTTTATCGCCGCGACGATCTTCTCACCCATTACGCGGGCGTTTTCCACAAGATTCTCGCTCTTCATGACGTCGGCCACGGCGATGGCTGCAGCGCACGCCAGATGGCTGCCGCCGAATGTGGTGCCGAGCATGCCCGTACGCGCCGGAACCACGGGAGAGATCATTATAGCACCCACAGGGAAGCCGTTGCCTATGCCCTTGGCCATGGATATGATGTCGGGACGCACGCCGGCCCACTGGTGCGAGAAGAAGCGGCCGCTGCGGCCGTAACCCGACTGAACCTCGTCGAGGATCATCATCGTACCTGTGGCGTCGCACTCCTCACGCACGGCACGCAGGAAGTCGTCCGATGCCACACGTATGCCGCTCACACCCTGTATACCCTCAATGATAACGGCTGCATAGGCGCCGCTGCGAAGCTCCGCACGCATCGCCTCAATATCGTTCAGAGGCGTGAATGTCACCTTATCGGTACGGTTCACGGGAGCCTGTATTGCGGGGTTGTCCGTAACGGCCACGGCCAGACTCGTACGTCCGTGGAAGGCTCCGTGCATGGCCAGCACACGCTCGCGGCCCGTCGTGAACGAAGCCAGCTTCAAGGCGTTCTCGTTGGCCTCGGCGCCGCTGTTGCAGAGGAAAAGCGTATAGTCGTCATATCCCGACAGTTCGCCCAGCTTGTGCGCCAGCTCCTCCTGCAAGGTGTTGATGACGGCATTCGAGTAGAACCCGATCTTCGAGAGCTGCGACGAGATCATCTCCACATAGTGCGGATGGGTGTGACCTATCGAGATGACGGCATGGCCGCCGTAGAAATCGAGATACTCGACACCGTTGCGATCCCACAGATATGCCCCATGGGCCTTTACCGGCTCCATGTCGAGCAGTGAATATACTTTGAACAGTTCCATAATCTTTCGCTTTTTTTAGAAGAAATTGGCCTTCAGGTGCAGCCCCTCACACTCGTCCAGACCGAACATGAGATTCATGTTCTGCACGGCCTGTCCCGACGCACCCTTCAGCAGGTTGTCTATGACGGAAGTTATAAGCAGCTTTCGGCCCGTCATCTGCAACGACAGGAAACAGTAGTTCGTATTGACCACCTGCTTCATGTAGACGGGCTTGTCACTTATGCAGACAAAGGGATGGGGCTCGTAATAGCTCCTGTAGATCTCCGTCACCTGCTCCGGCGAGGCATCCAGACGCACCACCACATCGCTCAGGATACCGCGCGTATGGCATCCGCGAACGGGCACGAAGGCGATATCCGTAGCTGGCGAGCCTCCTGCCGCCGCCACCGTCTCGCCGATCTCGCCCAGATGCTGGTGAGTGAAGACCTTGTAGTTCGACAGGTTGGCGCTGCGGTTGCTGAAGTGGGTGTCGGGCGTCGGTTTCTGTCCCGCACCCGTCGAGCCCGTAATGCCCACAACAGTCACCTCCTCGGGCAGCATTCCCGCCGCTGCAAGCGGCAGCAGCGCCAGATTGATCGACGTTGCGAAACACCCCGGGTTGGCTACGCAGCGGCTCGTGCGGATACGGTCGCGGTTGAGCTCGGGCGCCCCGTATACAAATTCGCCGGCATCGGCCTTCAAACGGAAGTCGTTGCTCAGGTCTATGATCTTGACACCCGACGGGACAGGGTTCTCGTTCAGGAACTTGGCTGAATTACCATGTCCCATGCAGATGAACAGCACGCCGATGTCATTGAAGTCTATATCCGCAAAGCGCAGCGGCGAATATATCAGATCGCTGTGTACCGACCCGATCGGCTCGCCCTTGTGCGACTCGCTCTGTATGTATTTAAGTTCGGCGTGCGGATGATTCACCAACAGACGGATCAACTCGCCCGCCGTATATCCCGCACCGCCTGCTATGCCTACTCTTATCATCGATGAAAATTCTTTTGGGTTGCTTGTCCCGTGCATTTATTCCGTTATTCCGTATTGCCTGTCTCCTCTACACTTACACCCCTCTCTCCATATTGCGGCCCGGGAGGCGGAACAACAGGCACGACGCCTTACATGTCACATGCGAAGGACGTCGTGCCGAAAATCAATGCGCAATCTGCGCGATCACACTACTCCTCGTCGTTTACGGCGTGGTATATCTTCAACGGCATCGACAGTATCTTCGTGAAGCCCTTCACGTCATCGGCCGTCCATGCGTTGTTGATCTCGCCGTACTCGGCAAACTTGGCATTCATCAGATCGTGCTTCGACTCGATGCCCACAAGCGAGAAGGTATAGGGACGCAGCGTCAAGAATACCTTACCCGTAACGTAGCGCTGGCTGTTGTCGAGGAACTTCTCGATGTCGCGCATCACGGGCTCCGAATACATAGCCTCGTGCATGAACATTCCGTACCACGTGCCGAGCTGATCCTTCCAGTACTGCTGCCACTTGGTCAGCGTGTGTTTCTCGAGCAGCTCATGCGACTTGATGATAAGCATCGGCGCCGCAGCCTCAAAGCCTACACGGCCCTTGATGCCGACCAGCGTATCTCCCACATGCGTATCGCGGCCTATGGCCCATGCCGAACCTATGGCCTCGATCTTGTTGATCGCCTTGACGCCCTTCATCGGCTCGCCGTTCACGGCAACCACCTCGCCGCACTCGAACTCTATCTCGAGCGACTCGGTCCCCTGCTTCTGCAGCTGCGAGGGATAGGCCTCGTCGGGGAGGTTCGTAGCCGAGCAGAGGGTCTCCTTGCCTCCGACCGAAGTGCCCCATACGCCCTTGTTGATCGAGTACTGCATCTTCGTGAAGTCGGCCTCGAAGCCGTTCTCCTTGAGATACGATATCTCGTACTCGCGCGTGAGCTTCATATCGCGCGTCGGGGTTATGATCTCCATCTGCGGAGCGAATACCTCGAACGTCAGATCGAAACGCACCTGATCGTTACCGGCGCCCGTCGAGCCGTGTGCCACGGCATCGGCGCCAATACTCTTGGCGTAGTTGACAATGGCCAGCGCCTGAAACGTACGCTCCGAACTTACCGAAATGGGGTAAGTCTTGTTACGCAGCACATTGCCGAAGACCATATATTTGATGCACTTCGAATAATACTCCTCCGTCACGTCGATGTTGACGTGCTTCTTCGCGCCCAGCGCATAGGCCCGCTTCTCGACTGCGGCCAGCTCCTCGGCCGAGAAACCGCCCGTGTTGGCCAGAGCCGTATAGACCTCGTATCCCAGCTCCTTGGTCAGATACTTCACGCAGAACGACGTATCCAGACCGCCGCTGTATGCCAATACAACCTTTTTCATATCCTATATTACTTTATATTCCTAATATTATTCGTCTGTCGGCCCAATATTATCCGCCTGTCCGGCCCCGGCCTACTTGCCCTTCTTGAATATGCGGCCCAGCCACGATGTCTTGGGCGTCTCTGCCTGCGTCTTCGCAGCCTCGACCTTTGCCGTCTCTTCGGCCTTGGCCTGCTCGGCCTTGCGCGCCTCCTCCTCGGCGGCCTTGCGTTTGGCAACCTTCGCCGGATCGTAGATCATACCCGTACAGAGGCACTTGGTCATGTTCGTACGCTGCAGCACGTCGTAGTTGACGCACGAGCGGCATCCGGCCCAGAACTCCTCGTCGTCGGTCAGCTTGGCGAAGGTGACGGGCTCATAACCCAACTCCGTATTTATACGCATCACCGCCTCGCCCGTCGTCAGACCGAAGATCTTGGCATTGGGGAAACGCTTGCGCGAGAGTTCGAACGCCGCCTTCTTGATACGCTTGGCCACGCCCATATTTCGATACTGGGGTCGCACGATAAGGCCCGAATTGGCCACAAACTCGTCGTGTCCCCACGACTCTATGTAGCAGAATCCGACAAACTCCTCGCGGTTGACGGCTATGATAGCCTTGCCCGAGTTGATCTTGTCGGCGATATATTCGTCCGTGCGGCGGGCGATACCGGTTCCACGGCTCTTCGCAGCCTCGTCGATAGCATCGTTTATCTGCGTCACGTAACGCAAATGCTCTTTCGAGGCGACCATTACATCAATTTTCATTGCAATAAATTTTATTACACTTGTGTATTATAAGTTTCGTATAAGTTTCGTGGATGCAAAGATTGCATATTAATACGCAAAAAGCAAATATTTATTCCTTAATATTTACCCGTCGGAGAAAATATCCGCATAATCGCATAACAACGGGATAAAAATGCATAATCAGACGATCCCTGCAACGCTTTCGGGCAAAGCCGCAATGCGAAACGGGAATGAACCGGCAGCCGACGCTGCATATTCATTCCCATCGCGCGGGTTTTTATTCGTCTAATTAGACTTTGCACCGCCTCATCCGCCGACCATGCCGACGACGGCGAGGAGGGCGACGATGGCGACGATGGCAACCGCCGTCAATACGATCCCCAACTTCGGATAGCGAGACCCTTCTCGCCGACCAGACATACGGCCATGATGAACGACGAGGCCAAGCGGGCATTCGTCAGCAGCGGTATGTTGAAGTCGATGGCCGCGCGGCGGATCTTGTAACCGTTGTCGAGCTCGCGGCGCGTCTGGTTCTTCGGTATGTTGATCACCAGATCTATGCGCTTCTGCTTGATGTAGTCTATGACCGTTGGGGCACCCTTCTCGTCGGGCCATCCCAGAACCTCGATATCCTTCACGCCGTGCTGCGCAAGGAACTCGGCACTGCCGGCCGTGGCGTAGACCTTGAATCCGTACTTGAGAAGCATCTGCGTCGCCGACAGAAGCTCGACCTTCGAGCGCGCCGGACCCGACGAGATAAGCACATTGTGCTTCGGTATGGACTGACCCACCGACAGAAGGCTCTTCAACAGAGCCTCGTAATAGCTGTCGCCTATGCAGGCCACCTCGCCCGTCGATGTCATGTCGACGCTCAGCACGGGGTCGGCATTCTGCAGTCGAGCAAAGGAGAACTGCGACGACTTGACACCCACATAATCTATGTCGAACATCGACTTGGGGTGCGACTCGACGGCGCGGCCCAGCATCACGCGCGTAGCCATCGTGATGAAGTTGAACTTCATGATCTTCGACACGAAGGGGAAGCTGCGCGAGGCACGCAGGTTGCACTCGATGACCTTCACGTGGTTGTCCTTGGCGAGGAACTGTATGTTGAATGGCCCCGAAATGTTCAGTTCGCGGGCAATCTTCTCGGCTATGTGGCGGATCTGGCGGATAGTCTCCAGATAGAGCCTCTGCGCGGGGAACACTATCGTCGCATCGCCCGAATGCACACCGGCAAACTCCACATGCTCGCTTATGGCCGAGACCTTTATCACGCCCCTCTGCGCCACGGCATCCATCTCGATCTCCTTGGCATGGTCGATGAACTCGCTCACCACGACGGGGTGGTCGGAGCTCACCTCGGCCGCCTGTCCCAGATAACGGTCCAACTCGTCACGTTCGTAGACCACATGCATCGCTGCGCCCGAGAGCACATACGACGGACGTATCAGCACGGGCAGCCCCACCTCGTCCACGAAGTCGTAGATCGACTGCATGGTCGTAAGCTCACGCCACCGCGGCTGGTCGATACCCAGAGCGTCGCACATCGACGAGAACTTACCGCGATCCTCCGCACGGTCGATCGACTCGGCCGAGGTACCGAGGATATTCACACCCTGACGGTGCAGCGGCATGGCCAGATTGTTCGGGATCTGCCCGCCCGTCGAGACCACAACGCCGTAAGGCGACTCGAACTCGATTATATCCATCACGCGCTCGAATGTCAGCTCGTCGAAATAGAGCCGGTCGCAGACGTCGTAATCGGTCGACACGGTTTCGGGGTTGTAGTTTATCATCACCGAGCGCAGGCCCACATGCGAAAGAGTCTTGAGCGTATTGACACCGCACCAGTCGAACTCCACGCTGCTGCCTATGCGGTAGGCGCCCGAACCCAGCACGATGACCGAACGGTGGTCGTGCTCGTAGACGATGTCGTTCTTTGTTCCGTTGTATGTAAGATAGAGGTAGTTCGTCTGTGCCGGATACTCTCCCGCCAGCGTATCTATCTGCTTGACGCACGGACGTATGCCCGCCTCCAGACGGCGGCGGCGTATGTGCATCATGCGGTCGAACATCGGCAGCGTCGAGCGCGTCATCGTCAGCTCGGCGATCTGGAAATCCGAGAAGCCCATCCTCTTGGCCTCGTGCAGCACATCCGCCGGCAGCGGCTGCGAACCGTCACCGTCATATCCGCGCAGTACGTTTTTATATTGATATATGCGGTATAGGCGCTGCAGGAACCAGCGGTCGATCTTCGTACGCTCATATATGTGGTCGATCGTATAACCCTGCTCGAACGCCTCGGCTATGGCATATACACGCTTGTCGGTCGGGTGCTCCAGCTCGTAGTCTATATCCACCTCGACGGGCTTGTTGCCCACGAAACCATGCTTGCCCTGCCCCACCATACGCAGGCCCTTCTGTATCGCCTCCTCGAATGTGCGGCCTATGGCCATCACCTCACCGACACTCTTCATCGACGAGCCGAGCAACTTCGACACGCCGTCGAACTTGTTCAGGTCCCAGCGCGGGATCTTGCAGACGACGTAATCCAACGCCGGCTCGAAGCATGCCGAGGTGACCTTCGTCACCGAGTTCTTTATCTCGTGCAGGCCGTATCCGAGACCGAGTTTCGCCGCCACGAATGCCAACGGATAACCCGTAGCCTTCGACGCGAGGGCGCTCGAACGCGACAGTCGGGCATTGACCTCGATGACACAGTAATCCTCCGACTCGGGATCCAGAGCATACTGCACGTTGCACTCGCCCACGATACCTATGTGGCGGATGATGCGTATGGCGATGGCACGAAGCTTATGGTACTCGCTGTTGGTAAGCGTCTGCGACGGAGCCACGACCAGACTCTCGCCCGTATGTATTCCGAGCGGGTCAAAGTTCTCCATGTTGCAGACCGTGATACAGTTGTCATAGCAGTCGCGCACGACCTCGTACTCGACCTCCTTCCAACCCTTGAGCGACTTCTCGATAAGCACCTGCGGCGAGTATGAGAAGGCGCTGGCGACGATCTTTTCAAGCTCCTCGTCGTTCTTGCAGAAGCCCGACCCGAGACCGCCCAACGTATAGGCGGCGCGTATGATGAGCGGGAATCCCAACTCCCGGGCTGCGGCCTTGGCCTCCTCCATCGTCGAGCAGGCTATGCTACGCGGGGTCTTGACGCCGATCTCGGCCAGTTTCTCGGAGAAGAGCTTGCGGTCCTCGGTGTCGATTATCGCCTGCACGGGCGTTCCCAGCACCTCGACACCGTAACGCTCCAGAACACCCTTCTTATACAGCTCCACGCCGCAGTTCAACGCCGTCTGGCCGCCGAACGAGAGCAGTATGCCGTCGGGACGCTCCTGCGCGATCACCTTCTCGACAAACTCCTCCGTCACGGGAAGGTAGTATATCTTGTCGGCCACATCCTCCGATGTCTGCACCGTAGCGATGTTGGGGTTTATAAGCACCGTGTACTTGCCCTCCTCGTGCATGGCCTTGAGCGCCTGCGAACCCGAATAGTCGAACTCGCCCGCCTCGCCTATCTTCAACGCTCCCGATCCGAGGAGCAGAACCTTGTTTATCTCTTTCTTCATAACGCACTCAATGTTTGGCGGCTTTCCACGCCTTGATGTTTTCGATGAACTCGTCGAACAGATACTCCGTATCGACCGGACCGCTCGACGCCTCGGGATGGTACTGCGTCGAGAAGAAGGGCTTGCTGCGGTGGCGTATGCCCTCGTTCGTGCCGTCGTTGACATTCACGAACAGCGTCTCCCAATCCTCGGGCAGCGTACGGTCGTCGATGGCAAAACCGTGGTTCTGCGACGTGATGAAGCAGCGGTTTGTACCCGGCACCATCACCGGCTGGTTATGGCCGCGGTGGCCGTACTTGAGCTTGTATGTCGATGCCCCCGCCGCACGCGCCAGAAGCTGGTTGCCAAGACATATACCCATGATCGGGCGATCATCCTGCAACGCCGCGGCTATGTGTGCGATCGTCTCGCCGCACTGCGACGGGTCGCCCGGGCCGTTCGAGAGGAAAAGCCCGTCATAATCCTCCTGCGAGAAGTCGTAGTCCCACGGCACGCGTATAACCGTTGCGCCTCGACGCAACAGACAACGCAGAATATTGTACTTGACACCGCAGTCGACCACGACCACGCGATATGGGCCGTCCCCGTAGACACGACGCTCACGCGACGAGACCTGCGCCACGACGTTGTCCACATTCGGGTCGTAGAACTCGGGCACGGCTTCGCCTTCGAACTCTATGCGGCCCAACATCGAACCGCTCTCACGCAGGCGCTGCGTGACGGCACGCGTATCGACACCGTATATTGCCGGCACATGCTGCTCGCGCAGCCACTCGCCCAGACTCTTCACGGCATTCCAATGGCTGTACTCGTCGGAATAGTACGATACGACCAACGCCGAGCAATGTATGCGGTCCGACTCGTAGAACTTCTCGATGCCCCACTGGTCGCGTTCGGCCGACGGCACGCCGTAATTCCCTATAAGGGGATATGTGGGCACAAGTATCTGCCCCTTGTATGAAGGGTCGGTCAGGCTCTCCACATAACCCGTCATGGCGGTGTAGAAGACCACCTCGCCGGCTACCGGAGCCTCGTATCCGAACGACCATCCTTCGTATCGGGTTCCGTCCTGCAATACCAGAACCGCTCGTCTCTTATTCTGCATAGATATGTTGTCGTTGCAAAGATTTTTACACATTCGGTTTACAAAAATAACAATTTATTTTGGAAATATGAAAAATATGCGTTACTTTTGCATAAATATGTTGATAATTGGGCTATGAATCAGAAAACACAACGTTTCGCTACCATCCGCAAGATCATCCGCAGCGAGCTGATCGGCTCGCAGGACGAACTCATCACGCGCCTGCGCGAGTGCGGCGTGGAGATAACGCAGAGCACACTCTCGCGTGACCTGAAGTTCATGAACGTCGCCAAGGTCCCCCACAAAAGCAAGGGATACATCTACGTACTGCCGAATACGGCCAACCACGAGATTAACATATCGTCGAACATCTCCGACAACATCACGGGTCTCACCTTCTCGGGCAACCTCGGTGTGCTGAAGACCAAATCGGGATATGCGAGCGCCATCTCGGTCCCCATCGACAACCTCGACTGTCCCGAGATTCTGGGCACGATCGCCGGAGACAACACCGTGCTGCTCATACTGCGCGAAAACGCCAACCGCAACCACGTTATCGAGGCGCTGCTGCGCATATTCCCCATGCTGAGCAACGTACTGTAACACCGACGCATCAACGATAAACGGGGGACGACCGCGACGGCTCGTCCCCCGTTGTTATTCCATACTCCTTATCCCTCACGCGCAGCCTGCACCGACTCCCCCTCTACGACGGCAGGACTAATCCTCCATTATATAGACGTGTTCGTCGCTACGCTGCATGTGGAATTTCTCGCGGGCATACTGCTCAAGATATTCGTCATATTTCAGCCTTTCAAGCATCGTGCTGTCCTGCTCTATACGCTGACGGAACATCTCCTGCTGATCCTCCAGACGTCCGATGCGGTGCTCGACCTTGATCACCGTGATGAGGTTGCGCACCGTCAGCACAGCCGTATATACGAATATCACGGCCGTGATGCCCAACCATATCTTGCGACTCACCTTCCTGTCCATCACTTGATCCCTTCTCCCCGCCGGACATACGCCCGTCAGGGTATATGCATGAATTTATGCGTCTGCACCGATATGCTCCAACGCGGATGCGCCTTGGCATACTCCACAATCGCAGGCAGAACGGCCTCGTAACGGCTCCACTCGGGCTGCAGGTAGAGACGGCAGTAACGCCCTACGCGACGCGCATTCTCCTCGGCCCACGCGAAGTCCTGCTCCGACTCGATTATCACCTTCAGCTCATGCGCCCGTCCGAACGCCTCGTCCAGAGGCGGATGCTGACGCTTCGGCGAGAGACACACCCAGTCGAACTCGCCGCTGAAGGGGTGCGTACCCGATGTCTCGAGAAATATCTCCAGCCCCTCTTCGCGCAACCGCGCCGTAAGCGGCCCCAGCGGATAGAGCAGCGGCTCGCCGCCCGTGATTACGATCGACTGCGCGGCGCACGCCTTGGCCCGCGCCACGACCGTCTCCACATCTACGGGAGGATATATGCGCGGATTCCACGTGTACTTGGCATCGCACCACTTGCACCCGACGTCGCACCCGCCCAAGCGGATGAAATATGCCGGCTTGCCCGTATGGTAGCCCTCGCCCTGTATCGTATAGAAATCCTCCACCAGAGGCAGCCGGCGGCCGCCATCCAGAATATCGCTGCTACTCGTTGTCGATGACATATATATCCTTCAGGTTACGCCCCAGCTGGTCGTAGTCCAGTCCGTAGCCCACGATGAACTCGTTGCCTATCGAAAAGGCCGCATAGTCGATCGGGTACTCGTACAGGAACTTGTCGGGCTTGAAGAAGAGCGTACAGATGGCTATGCTGGCAGGCTTCTTCGCACGCAGGTGTGCCAGCAGGTAGTTCATGCTGTGGCCCGTCTCGACGATATCCTCGACGATGATGATATCGCGGCCCTCGATATCGAAGTCGACACCCATCTGCTGCTGCACCTTACCCGTAGACTGCGTCCCCTCATACGACGAGATCTTGACGAAGGCCAGCTGGCTGTTGAAATCGGTCTTGCGCACCAGATCGCTCAGGAAGAGGAAGGCGCCGCTCAACACCCCGAGGAAGACGGGCGTACGACCCGCATAGTCATGATTCAGCCTCTCGGCCACACGTTCAACCGCCGCGTCGATATCCTCGGCGGGAATCATTACACGAAAGGTCTTGTCGTGCAGTTTTATATGTTTATCCATCTGTGGTTTATCGTTTTATTACATACGGATTTCGTCTTGGGCGGAGCGACTGCCTCCGCCGGACATTCAGCCCTTGATCAGAGCCTTCACCTCCTCATATACCGTAGCGCCGTTGTACCCGAACTTCTCGTCGAGCACCTTGTACGGAGCCGAGTATCCGAAGTGGTCGCAGCCGTGGATACGGCCGTTCTCTCCCACAAGACCGAGCAGGTTGACCGACAGGCCCGACGTCATGCCGTAACGTACGACATCACGCGGCAGGACGCTCTCCTGATACGATTTGGGCTGGTCGCGGAACAGTCCCTCGCTCGGAACGCTCACAACGCGCACAGGGATGCCATCCTTCATCAGCAGTTCGGCGCCCTCGACGAGCGTAGCTACCTCCGAACCCGATGCCAGAAGCACAACCTGCGCCTTGGCTGCATCCATAACCGTATAAGCACCCTTTACTGCCTGCTTGGCCTCGTCGCGGCGGCTCAGGCGCAGCGCCGGAAGGTTCTTTATGTTCTGGCGCGAGAGGATCAACGCCACGGGACGCTGCTCCGAGAGGGCATACTGCCATGCCACAACGGTCTCCTCACCGTCGGCCGGACGCAGCACGACCATCGAACGCTCGCCGCGATGGTTGCGCAAATGCTCCATAAGGCGTATCTGCGCCTCATGCTCTATGGGCTGGTGCGTGGGGCCGTCCTCACCCACACGGAACGAGTCGTGCGTCCAGATATATATCACGTGCAGACGCATGAGAGCCGCCAGACGCACCGCCGGCTTCATGTAGTCCGAGAAGACGAAGAATGTTCCGCATGCGGGGATAACGCCGCCATGCAGCGCCATGCCGTTCATCACGCACGCCATCGTCAGCTCCGACACGCCCGCTTGGAAGAACTGACCCGTAAAGTCACCCTTGGTGAAGGCCTTGGTCTTCTTCAGGAAGCCGTCCGTCTTGTCCGAGTTGCTCAGGTCGGCCGACGCCACGATCATGTTGTCCACCTTATCGGCATACACTCCGAGCATCGTCGACGAAGCGGCGCGGGTCGCGATATCCGGCTTCATCTCTATCTTGTTGTAGTCTATTTCGGGTATCTCGCCAGAAAGGAACCGTGTCAGCTTACGCGCCAGATCGCGGTTCTCGGCACGCCATGCCGCCTCGGTCTTGCGGCGCTGCGCCGCCCACATCTTCAACTCGCAGCGACGCGTCTCGTATATCTCGCGGCTCTCGGCGAAGACCTTGAAGGGGTCCTCCTCATCACCGCCCAGATGGCGTATGGTAGCTGCCAGATCGGCTCCAGCCCCCGACAGAGGCTGTCCGTGCGTCGATACACACCCCTCGAAACTGCGGCCGTCGGCACCTACGGCACCTTTGGCCATAACCGAGTGGCCGATGATAATCGTCGGCTTCTCGGTCTGGGCATTGGCCTCGACAAGAGCCGCACGCAGCTGCTCCACATCGTTGCCATCGACCGTGATCACGTGCCAGTTCCATGCGCGGTACTTGGCCGCAACATCCTCATTGTCCACCTCGTCGACCTTGGTCGAGAGCTGCACGTTGTTCGAGTCGTAGTACATGATCAGGTTACTCAATCCCAGATGTCCCGCTATACGGCCCACGCCCTGCGAGATCTCCTCCTGCACGGCGCCGTCCGAGATGAAGGCATAGGTCTTGTGCTCCATCCACTCGCCGAAACGTGCCGCCATGAACCGCTCGGCGATGGCTGCGCCCAGCGCCATGGCATGGCCCTGACCCAGCGGGCCCGAGGTGTTCTCCACACCGTGCATGACATCCACTTCGGGATGTCCGGGCGTGATGCTGCCCCACTGACGGAACATCTTCAGGTCATCGGCCGTGTAGAAGCCAGCCAACATCAGCACCGAATAAAGCATGGCCGACATGTGGCCCGGATCGAGGAAAAACCTGTCGCGAAATGGATACGACGGATCCTCGGGATCGTAACGCAGAAACTCGGCATATAGCAAATTGATGAAATCAGCACCGCCCATGGCTCCGCCCGGGTGTCCCGATTTGGCTTTTTCGACCGTAGAGGCCGCCAATATGCGGATATTGTCGGCCGCCCTGTTCAGTTTAGAGTTAGCAAACATATGTGTTCCGTATTATAAAATATGCATCTTTATTTTGTGGGGCGGCGCCTGCCTGTACGACAACCTCTCCCAAACGACACGCCGCATACGTCATGCACGGCGCGCCTTACCCCCCCCGCCTATATGCATACGGGAAGATCACTCCTCCCGCACGCTGCCGCGCGGTTTAAGGCTTACCGCGTTGCCTTTTACAAATATAATCGAAAAAATCTTATCCTACCCGCTTAAGCTCCAAAAAATTCGACCCTTCGATCTTCTTTTTCGCGTATGGGAGCGTCACGTCGAAACGCTTCTGCCCCGACGACGGCACATCGTACATGGCGTCGATCATGATGGCCTCGCATATCGAACGCAGGCCGCGCGCCCCGAGTTTGTATTCATCGGCCTTGTCGACGATGTAATCCAGCACATCCTCGTCGAAATGCAGCTCCACTCCGTCCATGGCGAAAAGACGCACGTACTGCTTTACGATGGCATTGCGCGGCTCGGTCAGAATCGAACGCAGCGCCTGTTTCGACAGCGGCTGCATGTATGTCAGCACGGGCAAACGTCCCACCAGCTCCGGAATCAGACCGTACGACTTGAGGTCTTGCGGCATGATGTACTTCATCAGATTGTTGCGGTCGACCGTCGAGCCGTTCTGCACGCCGTAGCCGATGGCACGCGTATTTAGACGCTGTGCGATCTTCTTCTCGATGCCGTCGAACGCACCGCCACAGATGAAGAGTATATCCTTCGTATTGACCTGAATGAACTTCTGGTCGGGATGCTTGCGCCCGCCCTGCGGCGGCACATTCACTATCGTACCCTCCAGAATCTTCAGCAGGGCCTGCTGCACGCCCTCGCCCGAGACGTCGCGCGTGATGCTCGGGTTGTCGCTCTTGCGCGCAATCTTGTCTATCTCGTCGATGAAGACTATACCCTTCTCGGCCGCCGCGACATCATAGTCGGCAACCTGCAACAGACGCGACAGAATGCTCTCCACATCCTCGCCCACATATCCCGCCTCGGTGAGAACCGTGGCGTCGACGATCGTGAATGGCACCTTCAGCAGGCGGGCTATCGTCCGTGCCATAAGCGTCTTACCCGTACCCGTGGGACCCACGAGCACTATGTTCGACTTGTCGATCTCCACATCGTCCTTCGCGGTGCCATCCTTGACATCCTTGCCCCCGTTGGCCTCACGGCTCAGCAGACGCTTGTAGTGGTTGTAGACGGCAACCGACATATATCGCTTGGCATCGTCCTGACCGATGACGTACTGATCCAGAAACTCCTTTATCTGCTGCGGCTTGAGCAGCTCCTCCATCTTCAGTTGGGGCCCCTTGCCGCGGCGTTCCGACGCCACGGCCTTGCTCTCGACGAGCATCTCGTGCGCACGCTCGACGCAATTGCTGCATATATTGGCGCCGTCCATACCCTGAAACAGTATGGGCACATCACTGCGCTTGGCGCCGCAGAACGAGCAGCAATCCTCGCCGCCGCGATTCGTCGTCTTATCCTTGTATCCTCGTGTATTAGGCATAGTTACTCCTTATTGTTGCGTTTGGTGAGCACTTCGTCTATGAGTCCGTACTCCTTGGCCTCGGCCGCCGTCATCCAATAGTCACGGTCGGCGTCATGCTCTATACGTGCAATGTCGGCACCCGAATGGTGCGCCAGAATCTCGTACAGCTCGCGTTTGGTCTTGGCTATTTCGCGCGCCGTGATCTCTATATCCGAGGCCTGACCCTGCACACCGCCCAGCGGCTGATGTATCATCACGCGCGAGTGCGGCAGCGCCGAACGCTTGCCTGCGGCGCCCGCCGTAAGCAGCACGGCCCCCATCGACGCGGCCAGCCCCGTACAGATGGTCGCCACGTCACACGAGACAAGCTGCATCGTATCGTAGATACCGAGACCTGCCGTCACCGAACCGCCCGGCGAATTGATGTATATCTGCACATCCTTCGTCGGGTCGACCGACTCGAGAAACAGCAGCTGTGCCTGTATGATGTTGGCCGCATCGTCGTAGATGGGGGCCCCGAGGAAGATGATGCGATCCATCATCAATCGCGAGAAGACATCCATCGTGGCCACGTTCAACTGTCGCTCCTCGATTATCGTCGGCGAGACGTAGGCCGACTGCACCGACTGGAAGTCGTGCAGCGCAAGGCTGCTGATGCCGCGGTGTCCGCGTGCATATTTCTCAAATTCGCTCATATCAGAATATTTTTCGTCCGGAAACCGCCGCGCCGTAATGCGGCGCCGCATCGGCCTCCACAATCAAAAAATGGACTCTGCAAACATTACGCCCAGAGTCCATATCCAGAATATTTTGTCAAATATTACTCCTCTTGCGCCAGTTTGGCAAACTCCTCCGACGTCACCGTCTTGGTCGTGACCTTGATCTTCGACTTCACGTAGTCGACGACCTTGAGTTCGTAGAGCTTCTCGTAGATCTTCTGCGACTGCTCCTTGTTTGCCAGAATCTGCTTTGCGAAGTTGTCGACCATCTCGTCGGGAGCCGACGGCATGCCGTACTGCATGAACTGCGCACGTGCAAACTCCTTGGCTTCGACCTCGGCCTCCTCGGCCGTTACGTTCAGATTGCCCTCCTTGATGAAGTGCTTCTGCAGGTAGTTCCACGTGAACATCTTGACGAAGCCCGCGAAATCCTTCTCGATCTCCTCCTTCGTGAACTTGCCCTCGTTGATCACATAGAGCCAACGCTTGAGGAACTCCTCCGGCATCTTCACACCGGCCTTCTCCATGATGAAGTTGCGCACGCGGATGGTGAACATGTAGTCCGACTCACGCTTGAGCTCCGTCTCGATCTGGCCGTCGATGAAGGTGTCGAACTCAGCCTCGTTCTTGACCTCACCCGAAGGGAAGGCCATCTTGAAGAACTCCTCGTTGAGTTCGGGGTTTGCAAAGCGGCGGATCTGCTTGATCTCGAGCTCGAACTTGGGATTCACACCCTCAAGCTCGTTCTCCTTGACCTGAAGCACGGCGGCGCGCTGCGAAGGGGTCTTGTAGAGCTCGTTCACATCGACCTCCATCTTGTCACCCACCTTCTTGCCGATAAACGGCTTGCGCTCCTCGTCGCTCATCGAGATAAGGCCCACGTAGGCATCCTCGATGCGCATGTCGCCGTTGTCGAGTACAACCGTCAGGGCCTCGTCCTTCTCCACGGCGTCGACATCGACCAGACGGCCGTAACGACGCAGGTAGTTGTCCTTGAAGGCCGCGTGCATCTTCTCGTCGATCTTTATCTTGTAGTACGTAAGCTCGTCCTTCTCCGAGAGTTCAATATTGACCTCGGGGGCCTCGCCTATCTCGAAGATGAACTCATGCTCGGTATTGTTGTCGAAGTCGAAATCGCCCTGCTCCTCCGACGGGATCACATCACCCACATAGTCGATGCCCTCCTTCTGGAGATACTCGAAGACGGCGTTCGAGGCGGTGCGGTACGACTGCTCGGCCACGGCGCCCTTGCCGTACATCTTGCGTATGACGCCCATGGGGACCATACCCGGACGGAATCCCGGGATGTTGGCCTTGCGCTTGTAGTCGCGAAGCATCTTGTCGACAGCCTCGCCATAATCCTTCTCGTCGACCAGAACCTTCAGTAACGAGATATTCTGATCACGCTGTTCTCTTGTAATCTTCATAATCGGTATATGTTGTTTATTTTTGTCGCAATACGATGCGCCCGCCACATACGGTCGGGTTCGGTGTGCAAAGGTAAATAATTTTAATCAATTAATGCACATCCGTCACTTTTTATTGCCCCTGCACGTGATTGCCGCACATTATTGACGCCCGGGCCGGCCACCCATTATTGACGCCCGGGCGATCGGCCGCACGCTACTGATGCCGTACGGGATATTCGCGCAACTCGTAGAGCTGGTTGCGCAGGCGCGGCACGAACCCCGCCTCGCGGATGGCGCGCTGTATGCCCTCGGCGTCGAACTCGTTATGTGCGCCGGCGCTCGAAACCACATTCTCCTCGATCATGATGGAGCCCATGTCGTTTGCGCCGCTGTGCAGCGCCAGCTGCGCCGTAGCCTTGCCGACGGTGAGCCACGACGCCTGCACATTGCGTATGTTGCACAATATGAGACGGCTCACGGCAATGACACGCACATATTCCAATGGTGAGAAGCGCGTATGCACTCCCTCGCTTTCGAGACGCGTGCCCGACGAGCGGAATATCCACGGGATGAAGGCCAGAAATCCGTAATTTCCCTTCGGACAGCGAGCCTGCAGATCGCGTATGGCAAGCAGGTGGTCGATCCTTTGCCGCGGGGTCTCGACATGGCCGTACATCATCGTGGCTGAGGTCGGCAGATTCATCATGTGGGCCTCGTGCATCACCTCGATCCACTCCGCCGCGCTCGGCTTGGCGGGCGATATGCGCCGCCGCACATCCTCGACAAGGATCTCGGCACCCGCACCGGGCAGCGAGTCAAGCCCCGCCGCCACAAGACGCTCCAGCGTACGACGCACCGTAAGGCCGCTTATGCGGGCAATGTGCGCCACCTCGGGAGGTCCCAGAGCGTGCAAACGCACATTGGGATAGAGATGCTTGAGCGTCGAGAAGAGCTCCTCGTAAAACGTTATGTCGAGTTTCGGGTGCAGACCGCCCTGCAACAGCAGCTGGTCGCCCCCCAGCTCCAGCATACGATCTATCTTCTCGCAGTACTCATCGATCGTGGTTATGAAAGCCTCGTCGGTCCTATGCGGCGGACAGTGGAAGTTACAGAACTTGCAGCCCGAGATGCAGACATTCGTGATATTGACATTGCGGTCGATCTGCCACGTCACGACCTCGGGATCGGGCACCGCAGCACGACGGACCTCGTCGGCTACGGCCGCCAGTTCATCTATGGGCGCCTCCTCCCACAGGCGATAGGCCTCCTCGCGCGAGAGCATCTCCCGCGCGCGAGCCTTTTCGTATATCTGCGACAGATCGGACATCACCTACCGGTTGCGTTTTCCAACGATAAGTTCGAAGTCGAGCGTCCGGCGGCGCAGGTCGGCACCCTTGACGCGTATCCACACCTCGTCGCCCAGAGTCAGACGACGGCCCGTATTGCGGCCGACAACCTCGAAGCGCACCTCGTCGAAATAGTAGTAGTCGCCATCGATGTCGCGCAGGAAAGCCATACCCTCGATATGCGTCTCCTCCAACTCGACATATATGCCCCACTCGCTCATACCCGAGACGTGGCCCTTGAACATCTGGCCGATCTTGTCCTTCATGAACTCGACCATCTTGTACTTGATCGAGGCGCGTTCGGCCTCTGCGGCCACGACCTCGCGATCCGAAGCGTATGCACACTGCTCCTCGAGCACCTTCTTGTCGGCCGAACGCCCGCCAGCAAGATAACGCGCCAGAAGACGGTGCACCATCATGTCGGGATAACGGCGTATGGGCGAAGTGAAGTGCGTATAGTATTTGAACGCAAGTCCGTAGTGGCCGATATTGTCGGTCGTATAGAATGCCTTGGCCATACTGCGCACCGCCAGCATCGAGATGGCGTTGGCTTCGGGACGTCCCTTCACCTCGGCGACAAGACGGTTTATGGCCTTGGCCACGGCGCGCCCCTTCGAGGCGCGGAACTGATATCCGAAACGCAGCACAAACTCACGGAAACGCGTAAGTTTCTCCTCGTTCGGCTCGTCATGCACACGATATACCATCGTGCGGGCCGTGCGGCGCGTACCCTCCACGCGATAGGCGCAATACTCCGCCACGCGGCGGTTGGCCAGCAGCATGAACTCCTCGATCATCTGGTTCGACTCCTTCTGCTCCTTGGTGTATACGCCCAGAGGCTTGCCCTTCTCGTCGAGGATAAACTTGAACTCCTCACGCTCGAAGCTGATGGCGCCGTTCTTGAAGCGGCGCTGACGCATCGTCTGCGCCAGATGGTTCAGCGTGCCTATCTCCTCGGCATAGTCACCGACACCCGTCTCGATACGCGCCTGCGCCTCGGCGTATGTGAAACGGCGGTCGGAATATATCACAGTGCGGCCGAACCACTCGTCCTGCACCTCGGCATCGTCGTTCAGCGTGAAGACGGCCGAGAAACAGAGACTCTCCTCATTCGGACGCAGCGAGCAGAGTTCGTTCGAGAGACGCTCGGGAAGCATCGGAACCGTGCGGTCCACCAGATATACCGACGTGCCGCGCTCGCGCGCCTCATTGTCCAACACCGAGTCTGGACGTACGTAATGCGTAACGTCGGCTATATGCACACCGACCTCCCAGAGACCGTTCTCCAGCTTGCGGATCGAGAGCGCGTCGTCGAAATCCTTCGCATCGGCCGGATCGACCGTGAAGGTCGTCACCCCGCGGAAATCGCGACGCTCGGCATAATCCTTCTCCGTAATCTGCCCCGGGATGGCCTCGGCGGCACCCTCAACGTCGGCGTCGAACTTGTACGGCAGGTCGAACTCCGCCATGATGGCGTGCATCTCCGTGTCGTTGTCACCCTCGCGGCCCAGACGCTCGATCAGCACACCGCGCGGACTGTGGTCCTCGTCGCGCCACTCCGATATGCGGAATACCACCTTGTCGCCGTCGTTGACGCCCGGGCAGTCCTTGCGCGAGAAATATATGTCCATCGGCAGCTTGCGCGAGTCGGGGTGTACGAATACGGCCTGACGGCTCACCTCCGCAACGCCCACATAACGCTTTCCGCTGCGCTCGATAACCTTCGTAATAGTACCCTCGGGATGGCCCCCGTCGCGGCCCTGACGCTGCAACGCCACCTCGACGCGGTCACCGTCCAACGCATGGCCCGTATTGTGGTGGCTGACATATATGTCGTTCTCCAGCTCCTCGACCTTGACATAGGCCGCACCCGACGCAAGCATGTCGACCACGCCCTCGTAACGGGGCAGCTGCGAGGTCGAAAGCTGATACTTGTCGCGGCCGCGGCGCTCCACGATGCCGTCACGCTCCAATGCCTCGACGATATCACGTACGGCATAGCGGCTCTCGCGCGAGGCGTCGCCCGAAGCCGTCGTGATCTGCTTGAGGGTAAAACTGCGTTCGGGATACTCCCGAAACATATCGGCTATGAATCCCGCCCTGTCCTGTGTCGAAACACTACGGCGCGGCTCCTGTCGGTCACCGCGGCGCGATTCTCTTCTTCTTGACTGTCTCATTTGTTCAAAATATTAAGTGCCAGCTCATACATGAACTCCTCACCCACGGCCAAGGCACGTTCGTCGGGAAGGAATGTGGCCGTATGCGAACGGCCCGAGGCGCGTCCTACGCCCAAACGGTAGAAGAGCGAGGGATATACATGCGTGTAGAAGCCGAAATCCTCGGCCGTGGTGCGCATATCGAGATCCTTCACCACGAAACCCTTGCTGTCGGCCAACATCATCGCCTCATACGTAAGACGGCGGTCATTCTCGACGCACGGATAGCCGTTGCGCAGGTCATTCTCGATCTCGACGTCGTACTTGTACTCGATCTCCTCGGCGATGTGTGCAATCATCTGCTTGACGCGCGCACGCAGGTTCTCGTCGAAGGTACGCATCGTACCGTCGCACACCGTCTGCTCGGGGATGACGTTGGTGGCACCGTCGGCCGCGACGTGGCCTATCGACACGACGCATACGTCACTGTTCAGGCGGTTCAGACGCAGTATGAGATCTGCCGCCGCCACAACCGAATCCTTGATACGCTCACGCATGGCGGCATGCCCGCCTACGCCCTTGACCTTAAAGTGCAGTTCGTCGGCCGAGGCCATGAATTTGCCCGGACAGAAACCTATCTCCCCCACCTCGAGGTCGGCATCGACATGCTCGCCGATAACGGCCGCAACGTCATAGCCCTCGAACGGTTTCTCGGCCAGCACGAGCGACGCCCCGCCCGGGTCCTTCTCCTCGGCAGGCTGGAACAGCCCGAAGAGCGTGCCCTCGAAATCGGGATCGGCCTTCAAACGCTTCAACACCCCGTACAGCACGGCCGCATGGCAGTCGTGGCCGCAGGCGTGCATGACACCCTTGTTCTGTGAGGCCCACTCAACGCCCGTCATCTCGCATATAGGCAGCGCGTCGATATCGGCACGCAGCACCACACATCGCTTCGGATTGCCGCGGCTTCCTTCGATGCGTGCCAACACGCCCGTCGAGGCTATCGGACGGTTTTCGATACCCTCCTTCGACAACTCCGAAGAGATGAATGCCGCCGTGCCGTGCTCCTCGAACGAGAGTTCGGGATGGCTGTGCAATCTGCGACGAAAATCTATGGTATCCATATCTTACGATTGTAAATCCTTACGTCTACGTCAACTCGCCTTTCAGAGCGCGAATGTGCGCGGGGCGTACCGTGACGCCATGCGCGAAAGCCGTGATATGTATTCCGGGGTCGTGCCGCAGCATCCGCCGACGACGTTCACCAACCCCTTGCGGCAGGACTCCTCCATGCCGCGGGCGAAAGCCTCGGCGCCGACGGCAGGCTCCCCGGCCGCAGGATATGCCACGATGGGTTTGTCACACTCCGCGGCCAACGTCTCCAGCGATGCGTCCATTGCCCGCGGCGAGTTCGAACAGTTGAACCCGACGAGAGCTATATCATCCATCGGCAGCTCCTTGAGGAATGTTGCAATCGGCGCGCCGTTTGCCACACGCCCCTCCAGACGCGACAGCACGGCCGAGACCGCTATCGGGATCTCTGCATTCAACCGACGGCACCGCTCCACGGCGATCGACGCATTGCGCGAATCCATCACCGTCTCCACGAGTATAAGATTCACGCCGCCGTCCAACAGCCCTCGGATAACCGTCTCGTAGACATCGCCTAGCTGCTCCTCCGTAACGTCATTGGCCAACGAGATGTTACGTGTCGAAGGCCCGACCGACCCGGCGACAAAACGGCGTCGCGATCCGGCCGAATAACGCTCCACACAGGCGCGTGCGATCTCCGCCGCGCGACGCGCTATCTCGTATGACCGCTCAGAGAGTCCGTGGTGTTCCAGACACAGGGCATCGGCACACAGCGTATCGGTCGTAACTATATCGGCACCGGCATCGAGGTAACTCTCATGCACGGCCGCCACGGCCGCCTCGTTGTCGAGCACCATGGCCTCAAGACAGCCGCGGCCACCGCGACGCATAAGTTCCGTGCCGACGGCACCGTCCAGAACCAGAATATGCTCCCTGAGAGCTTGTCTAAGGTCGTCCATCACATCAACGTTTTACTATCTCCACTTCGAATAGTTTGTTCCACCGCTTGCCCGTGACGAAGATACGTCCCGTGGCGGCATCGTATGCTATGCCGTTGAATACATCCGTATCGTCGAAAGTATCCTCCGCCGGCAGCAGCCCCGAAAAGTCCACAACACCCTCCACGACTCCAGTCTCGGGGTTGATGATCATCACATAGTCGGTCGTGTAGACATTGGCCCAGATACGGTCGTCGATCCACTCCAGCTCGTTTATATAGTTGACCGGTTCGCCGCGCAGCGTCACCGTTACGCTCCCCTCACGGCGGAAACCGTCGGGGTCGATACGATAGATCTGCGACGAGCCGTTCGACATGTAGAGTTTCTCGCCGTCGGATGTAAGTCCCCACCCTTCACCCGGGTAGTGCACATCCTTCAGAAGTTTACCCTCACGGTTGTATATGTGTACCGTATTGTTCGTCCACGTAAGCTGGTATATGCTGTCGCCGAGCACCGTGATGCCCTCACCGAATTCGCGGCGCGGAAGCCGCACCACGACATCGGCCTTGCCAGTCTCGAGATCGACACGCTGCAACACCGACTCGCCCCACTCGCCCGTGCCTTCCCACAGCACGCCGTCGACATATTGCAGTCCCTGCGTATAGCTCGACCGCAAATGGGGATATACGGCCTTTACGTTGTATCCGTACATTACGGGCTCCACAGGCTTCGGGAGCGCCGCACTGCGGTCCGTCGTACGCGATCCGCACGAGGCCACGCCCGCACACATCATCAGAGCCGCCATGAAGATCTTCATCATCATCCTGTTTTTCGGCCGCACGGCCAATTATCATTTTCGCAAAGATACAAAAAAAACATGAACCGCACCATACTGCACAAACGACGTGCGGCCCTCCGCAAGGAAGGCCGCACATAACGCGTCGTCTCGCCTGACTGTTAAGCCACGGCGCTGGCGATAAGGAACGTAGCCGCAACGGTAAGGATGGCGTACAACTCGGGGTATGCCGCCAGAATAAGCGTCTTACCCATCACGTCGTGGCCGTTGCCGATGGCAGCGATACCGTTGGCGCACACCTTGCCCTGATAGATTGCGGCGGCAAGGTTCACGATGCCGACCAGAATACCTATACCCAGAACGGCCGCACCCTGAAGCATCGTAATCTCGGGGGTGATGATGTTGTAGATGTTCGTCACCATGAAGAAACATACGAAGCCGTAGAGACCCTGCGAGCCCGGCAGTGCCGAGAGGGCCATATAGCTACCGAATGCGCCGCTGTTCTTCTTCATGGCGCCGACTGCCGCCTGACCGCAGATCGAAGTACCAACTGCCGATGCGATACCTGCAAGACCCACCATGAGAGCTACGCCCACGTAGGCCATTACCAATGCTGTTGAATTTTCCATAGTTGTGTTTGTGTGTTATTGAATTTTATATGTTTATTCCTTGCATTACGGAAGCCGAGACTTCATTTTTCCTACAAAACCCCGCTTCCGGAATTTGTCATTGTCTGACTTATATACCTTTTATGACTTGTCTGCCTTTATAGTCTTTACTCCAGTCGCATTACAGCCTGACATACGTATCACTTCTCCTGTTCGCGCAGCGGCTCGAACGCGCGTGTTGCCATCTCGAAGCCGGCATTCTTGTAGAACTCCACGAAGGTGAGTCGCATGGGGTGTACCAGCGACGATATGGTCGACATGAAGAGGTTGATGCCGTGACCTATGAGCAATATGATCGAGGCGCCCACCACCTGCAGCGCCACAGCCCACCAAGGTGAGGCCGACAGGTCGCCGTCGAGGCCCGTGATACCCAGCGCCAGAGAGTTGAACACCAGCGCCAGCACACCGCCCGACAGACCGATGGCGAACAGACGTATGTAACTGAGCACGTCGCTCAACAGTCCCGTGACGTTATTGTACGTATTCCACAGACCGGAGCCGAAGTTGACGAATATGTTCTTTCCGGGCGAGTTGAAGAAGAGCATCAGCACCACGCCCAGACCTGCCACGGCGAGGAATGCCGGCGAGCCCATCGTAAAGCCGGGGATCACCCACGCCTCGTTGAGCATCGACAGGCCCGAAGCCAGACAGCACGAGAGGATCAGCAGGAACCACCCGAGCGTACCGAGCGCATGACGCACGCCGAACAGATGTGTCGTCATACAGATGTTTATCAACAGGCCCAACATTATCTGCACCACGCCCAACGCCAGCGCTATGGAGAAGAAATCCTGCTGGAAGTTGAGGAAGTGGAATCCGGCGAACATCGGCACCTTCGATATCGAGAGTCCGAAGAACGAGTTCGAATAGAATCCGAACAGCACCGTGGCACCGCCGCAGATGATCGTAAGCCATGCCGCACGGTGAAGGCTTGCGCCGCCCTTCTTCAGAAGCAGCAGACCTGTCAGCAGCAGGATAAGTCCGTAACCGGCATCGTTGAGACAGATGGCGAAGAACAGCATGTAGAACGGAGCGAAGAAGGGCGTCAGATCCAGCGTGCCGTACTTGGGCAGTGCATAGAGCGACCCGATAAGCTCGAACACGCGCGCGAAACGGTTGTTCTTCAGCTTGACGGGCGTATCGTCCTCCGGCGTGGGATCCTCCTTGATATATACCACGTTGGGATACTCCTCCAGAAGGGCGTCCACACGCGCCGAGGTCTCCTTCTCGGCCCATCCCTCCATGACGATGAGCGAGCCGTCGGCAGCCTCCGTGGCCGTGCCGCGTATCTTCACATTCTGCATGCGCACCGTCATGTCGTGCAGTTCGGAACGTATGGCATCCACGCTGGCCGCACAACGCGAGTAGACCTCGTCCAGATCGGCGATCGAAGCTTGAGCCTTGGCCGCCTCGGCACGTGCCGCGCGGTAATCCATCGCCGGAGCCTTTATCTCCTGAGCGTCGATCGACACCTCCTCGTCGGGCGCCGCCGCCACGACAAAATATACGGTTGACGGGGTACGGTTTATCTCGGCGAGGGTATAACGCTCGCCCCACTCGGCCTGCGAGGCATCGAAAGTCGAGGGTTGCGCCGTAAAGTAACGCAGCACCACACCTGCACGCGAGAGCGAAGCGCCTCTATCGACCGAGAACTCTCCCCACGGCTCGATCTCGTCGGCCATCTTCGTCAGACGCGCCACGTCGGCCGTGAGTGCCGCCTTGCGCTGCTGTGCATCGGCATACGCAGCATAGGCCTGCGCGCCGTCGGCGTATGGAGCGGCTCCCTTGCGCATCGACTCCGAGTGACCGAACGTCTCGAGATGCGCCACCGCCTTGCGGTAGTTCTCGATATCGGTCAACAGCTGCCTATCCTGCTCCGTGGGTTCCCATCCCGTGGCCGTGATATCCACGAGACCCGTATGGCGCAGACGCGCCAAAAAGTCGTCGCTCTGCTCCGCAAAGAGCACAAAATCGTATCGCGACATCTTAACTATCATAGCATAGACCCCTCCGCAGCCTGTTGTTGACGGTTTTTCACAATCTTCTGAGCCGATTTCGTGAGGTTCTCCTCGTCCTCCATAAATCGCTTGATCTTACGTATGGCATCCTCGTAACCCGGGATCTGCACCTTTTCATAGAGATTCACCTTCTGGGTAGTCTTGCGGCGCGAGTAGTCCAAAAGCTCCATCTTGCGATTGTAGACCTCACACTCTATACCCAGACGTGCCGCCCGCTTCAGCAGATCGATGCCGTCGGCATACCATACGGGCGACGAAAACAGATCGTAGGCCTTCTCCTCGAAGACCACATCCTCCAATACGGGAGTGCGTACGCCGGCAATCTTCTGCGTCGCCAGCTCGACATCGGCCACGCGCAGCAGGCTACAATCAAATTCGCCCCACAGCGCCGCCATGTAGTCGTACTCCGCCGTCAGCGCATCGAGACGACGGCGGAAATCCCGCGCCGTGTCGCGCGCCTTCTTCACCTCGGAGCGCAGCGCCGACTCCTTGCTCTTGATTGTAGGGAGCGCCGTCTGCCGCATCTTGAGCTGTTTGCCCAGCTCGCCCAGCGAAGTCTTGTTATACTGAAATTTGATTGCCATAAGTCGTTACGCTTTCCAATACTTTGCAATAAGGTCGGCCTTGATTGCAACCTCCTCCTTCGAGAAGTACTCGGCAAAGAGGTGCCATGCCGTGTCGAGCATGCGGTCGATCTCCATGTTGACGTCGATCGAGAGCAGCTTCTCCGAGTAGTCGTGCGCGAACTTCAACGCACGCTCGTCGTAATCCGACAGGTCGAATCCGTTCTCGAGCTTGGTCTTGGCATTTGCGGCATCGGCATACAGACGTACGCAGGCGTTCATCACCTGCGAGTGGTCCTCGCGCGTCTTCTTGCCGATAACCAGCTGCTTGAGTCGCGACAGCGAGCGGAACGGGTCGACGATGACCTTTCCCGTATCCGAGTCGTTGCGCAGGAACAGCTGTCCCTCGGTGATGTAACCCGTATTGTCGGGCACGGCGTGCGTGATGTCGCCGCCCGAGAGGGTCGTCACGGCGATGATGGTGATCGAACCGCCGTTGGGCAGCTGCACAGCCTTCTCGTATATCTTCGCTAGATCCGAATAGAGCGATCCGGGCATCGAGTCCTTCGACGGGATCTGATCCATACGGTTCGACACGATGGCCAGCGCATCGGCATAGAGGGTCATGTCGGTGAGCAGCACCAGAACCTTCTCGCCCTTGTCCACGGCGAAATACTCGGCCGCCGTCAGCGCCATGTCGGGAACGAGCAGACGCTCCACGGGAGGGTTGTCCGTCGTATTCACGAACGAGACGATACGGTCCAGCGCACCGGCGTTCTCGAACACCTGCTTGAAGTAGAGGAAGTCGTCGTTCGTAAGGCCCATGCCGCCCAGAATGATCTTGTCGGCCTTGGCACGCAGCGCCACGTTGGCCATCACGGCGTTATAGGGCTGGTCGGGGTCGGCGAAGAAGGGGATCTTCTGTCCCGACACGATGGTATTGTTCAGGTCGATGCCGGCGATACCCGTAGCGATAAGCTCCGAAGGCTGCTTACGCTTGAAGGGGTTTACCGTCGGACCGCCGATCTCGCGCTCCTCGCCCTCGATGGGCTCGCCACCCTCCAGAGGCTCGCCGTAGGCGTTGAAGAAACGTCCCGCCAGAGCGTCCGATACGCGCAACTTGGGCGAGCTGCCGTGGAAGACGACCTCCGAGTCGGTGGCCAGACCCTCCGTTCCGGCGAAGACCTGCAACGTGACGTTCTCGCCCATGATCTTCACCACCTGCGCCAGCTTGCCGCCGACGGTGGCCAGCTCGTCGTTACCCACGCCCGTGGCGCGCAACGTGATGGTGGCCTTGGTGATATTGTCTATCTTGGTATATACTTTCTGAAATGCTCGTGTTGTCATAGCTGCCCTTATTTTGAGAGTTTTCCGTTAACGTACTCCTCGACCTGACGCTTGTAGTCGAGGAACTTTTCGCTCTGCCACTCCGAATAGTTCATCTGGCGGAAGAGGTTGATAAGGCCCTTGAAGAACTGCGAGCACTCTTCGAAATCGGCGAAGGCGAAATCCTTCCGGCAGATGTCGAGCACCATTTTATAC